>NZ_JADYTS010000100.1 GCF_021531355.1 Leyella stercorea
TGGATGCACCTATGTGATATACATCATCGTCTATACAAAGGAAGCGGTCATGTGATAAACGGAATGTTTCAACGTCAATCGGTGCATATTGAGCATTATGACGATCTATGTCAAGTTGGAACTGACGGCTTATCTGCTGAGTGTAGATGATTGCAGACACGTTATTATCTCTTTTGTCGAGCAATGTCAGTACAGTCTCGTCAACATAGTTGTCGATAAGGACAATACGCTTCTTCGCACTCTTAATCAAGTCGGACACGAAAGTATAGGCATCATAAACTTGCCCATTGTAGAACACACCCTGCTTCGGCTTTGCATTACCCTCGTCCAATCTACGGAACACCTCGTCTATGCGCTTGTCGGATTCTTGCAAGTGTTTATCTGTATCTTGTTGGTGCTGTAAAATTTCCAACTGGTGATATTCTATTGTTTCTAAGCGGCTGAACATAGAAGCATTATTCACCATGAAGTGGCGCATAGAAACAAAGGCTCGCATGATCTGTATATTGACCACAATGGCTGTTTTTGAACGGAGAACACTACTAAGCATTGCCACGCCTTGCTCAGTAAAAGCATACGGCATATATTTGAGGTGTTGACCTTGTTTTTCGTTTAAGGTCACAATTTGTGACCTTAAACATTCTTCCTTTGTCAATTGAAACCGAAAGTCATTAGGGAAGCGTTCAATATTGCGTTTAACAGCCTGATTCAGAACTTTAGCTTCTACCCCATATAGCATTGCTAAATCTTTATCAAGCATAACTTGTTGCCCTCTAATTACTTTTATTAGAGGTTCGATATTACCTGCGAGTTCATGGTTATCGCATTTTGTAACATCTATTTTGGACTGGTCGTAAATTGCGACTGGTTCTTTTTTATCTATGTTGTTTGCCATATTTCTATTTTTTAAGGTCACAAATTGTGACCTTAAACGTATTGTTGTTATATTGCGTACAAAGGTAGTGCTTTTAGCCTTTAAGCCACTATTGCACAACCCCTTTCTTTGAAAAGAACGTAAAACCAATAGTATTATTGCGATGATTGTAGTTTTATTAACATAAAGCTCTAAAGTAGCCAAAGGAGGACAAGAGCAAGGAAGCCGTGGAGACCAACAAGGACATCGAGCAGTTGTTGCTTTCCATCCGAAAGGCTTTCGATGTGCTTGTGGAAAAGAGAACGGATTTACCTATTCCTACCATTCGGGACAACACTCGTTCGCCTGCCTCATTACGCTGGAGGCAGGTGTGCTGATAAGCTTGAAGAATATACGGCAGTTTTGGGAAATAGAGCCAGCTTGGATTCCATAGCTGGAACATATAACGGAGTGTTACCACCTAATGTTGAAACAACACTCACATTAAATGCTGATGGTACCTACTTGTTGATACAGGCATACAAAGAAAAGCAGAACGAGCGGGAAAAGTTAAGAGGTACCTTCCAAGTACTTGATAACAATGTCCTGATGCTTGTTCGTCCTTCAAGCGGTGACAACATCTTTTATAAGGTGAGGGATGGCAACTGTATTATTCTGATAGACTCGGTTGGCAATGAACCAGAAGGTGAAACCGCCAGGTTCTATGTGTTGAAAAAGAGAAAGTAAAAAACAACGTTACAAATAAAAATCCGTGGATAGGTTAATTTCTTATCCACGGATTTCTATTAGTAGGAAGTAAAAATTTGAACACAGCTAATCTCAACTATCTAATAATAGTGGGAGTCAATAAACTGCTTTTTTCGGAAAAATCTCTCTCTCTGTATTTTTTTATTTCACATCCTTCTTTTATTAAAATACTATCACCACTAAACAAAATAGCTTCATTAAATGAGCTCATATTTAAATTAGAACGCATACAATGAAGCACGTGTTTTTTTAAATCATACCAATAGTAGTATCCTTCTTTGAAAAAAATAGCTCCATCGATATCCGATGACACATCTCTGCTTGTTGTATATTTATGAGTTATAATTTTATTAAATCGCTTATCTAAATATGACAATGTTATATACCTGTAGCTTGAAGAACCCGTAAGGAAAAATACATAATCAGTGCCAAATAAAATTTTTGGTACAGACTGTTGCTTTGTCTTGCTATTTAAATAGTAATCAAGAGTATCAATATAATTTGTAATACTTACCTGAAGTGAATAGGAGTTATCTTCTGCAGGTACAAGTTTAACAAATATGCCATTTTTTGCAAATACACTCTTAAATCCTACCTTATTAATGACATCAATGCTTACATTTGTTTCTTTGGCTACCTTATTAGAATCAGAACACCCTAATATCAGTAACAGCAATATTATCATAACACCTCGGTAAAAAAATACCGAAGCGTTAACTATTAAAGATATAAATATAATTACAAACCTCTTCATTTTGGATTCTTTATGTAAAGTTTAAATGTTGTCTATCAGATATATCCTCTTGTCATCAATTTGTATGTCAATATTCCAATAATCTCAACACTTATAATAACAAAATTAAGCCCCAAAGAAATAAAAATCTTCTTACTGGTAACCCTAACATTCAATAGTATTCTTTTTATAATTACATAAAGCAATATTATTAAAGACATTACGAATGAAGTTATAACAAACGAAATACATCCTTTAATGAAAATGATACGAGAAGGATCGCTATGATATATTTCCATAACATCGTCTTTACTTCCTATTGAAAAATAAGATAGAAAGATTATTATTGGAAATTCAATCAAAGCAAACGCTATAGTCGTTATCCAACTGTTATTTTTTAGTGCCGTTTTCATTAAATACCTGAAATTCGTTTATTTTATAAAAATTAGTACCATTGGGGGTGGTAGAGGGTATTTGGCTTTTCCACGATGTTGCTATATTCCCTCTCATACCTCTGTTGTCCTCTAATTACTTTTATTAGAGACTCTATATTATCTACGACAACCAACTGGTCACGATTTGTGACCAGTTCGCCGTTTTCTGTCTTTTCCGTTATGTCTGTCATATTTGTATTCATTTTCAAAATCACAAATTGTGACCTTAAACGTATTGTTGTTATATTGCGTACAAAGGTAGTGCTTTTAGCCTTTAAGCCACTATTGCACAACTCCTTTCTTTGAAAAGAACGTAAAATCAATAGTATTATTGCGGTGATTGCACTGTTAGTAATTGCTTAACTCGTTGCACCGTACTCACACTCTTACCACTCAGCTTCGCCACATCCCGAATGGAGTATCTCTTGCTGAGCAAATCTATTAGCTGCCCATACATCGGTTGTCCGCTAAAATGTGTACCTATGTTCATAATTACTTGAATTAATAGTAACAAGAAACAAGGTAACTAAAAGAGCTAAATTCCAAGCAGGTGCATTACGGTTATGGCTCTAATTGATTATCTATGATGTTAAACGTGTCTGTTGATTCTACCCCTCTATTTACTATATTATATTCCATAGGGAATATGATTTCTTCGGCTGTAACAATAATAGGTCGTGGAGTACTATAATCGAACCAATAATATTTTCCTGTTTCTAAATTTTCCAATTTTTGCGCATAACACCACGGACCAAATTCTTTTATTATCAATTTATAATGTCCTGTTAAGTCTATCAAATCAGGATGACAGCCAAAAGAATCAACAGGCAGATTTCTTAGTGTGTCTTGAACATTCATGTCCAAATCTTCGAGACACATCTTAGTGGTAGTTGTACGGTTTTCAAAGGTACAATTACCAAGAACTATCATTATTGTTAAAAGTACAAAAGCTAATTTAATCTGTTTCATTTGTTTATTCTCATTCTACAATTCTTATTATTTATTCCATAGTTACCTTATCCTTTTTCAAAGCTAATCTTTCACTTAAGATTTCCATGACATACTTGGCGAGAAGTTGACTATTGCCTTTTACATCAAATGCCATAAGGCTCTGTTCATGACAAGGAGTCATTCCTCTACCATCATCAGCTTGTTGCCAAAGTTCTAAATGAATTTTGCCTGTTTGAACATTCAACTTTACTATGCAAGCCACGGATTGTTGATAGTAACTTTTCAACGAACGTTCTTTAATAAACTTCAGATAAGCGGATGTGGAATTTATTGAAGTTCGTATGACCATACTACTTTTATCCAAACAGAAAAATATCGCATTGGCCAATTCTTCCTCGGATGCTGTAGCAGGAAGAAAGATAATTGGTTTGTCTTCTACTTGGCATCCCTCAAAAATCCGATAGAGAGTTATCACCTTGAAACCTTTTGATGAAAAGGAAATGCAGCAAGACTTTTTTCTATGGGAATAGAGAAGTTTGCAAAGCCAAAATTTTATTCTTTTACACATAAACATAGTGAATTCATATTTCTCCTTCCGAAGTTTATTTATAGCAAAGTTGAAATTTGCAACATATACTATTTGAAATCATTTTCACAAGGCGCATTATAATTACATGTTAATCGCCATCCATCTTCCAATAAAGATAACACCTCTTGAGATACAAAGATGTTATGTTTCTTAGTAAAACATTTATTCATAGCTCTCAATATTTCTTTATAGATTTGCATGGCTTCGATTGAGCTATCAGTAAAGACAGCAGCACGACCTGCTATTAAAACATGTTCTGCATTGTCGTATATTCCTCCAGTACTTAACTCAACACCTGTGGGATTAGATGCAAGATCTATGATGTAATGAAAAGAGCCATTTCTTTGTTTCACAATTCTATACTTCACCTCATTATTTAAGGGGAGCACCATGTATCTATTATCCAAAGAAATCCAATTGGCATAGCCTGTATGACCAAGTTTAGAAAAATTTGATATGGTGTTTTCACTTTTTATCGTCTCCTGTTTAAATGCTCCAATTAGGGTATATTTTATAGGAATTTTTCTTTCAACAACAGTCATCATCTTGACTATATCAGCTTTCGTCAGAAAGAATATTTGCTGCTTGCTTTTATATTTAAGGCTCATATTGCCCATTTTGTTCTCAGCCTTTTTCTTCCACCTGTACGCCAAAACGAAAGCAATAACAACGGCAAGTATTACGATAAATAATGTCTGTTGCATAATCATTTTTTTTGTATGTCTATTATAAAAATCTGCGTAAAAATATAATTAAGAATATCACAAAAAGAATAAAGCCACATCCCCATACCCGATTTGACATTTCATTATCAAAATTAGATAATTCTGATGTTTTTTACGATTTACTACCTTCATAAAGGGTTCGGTAAGAAATCTTGCGATGCCTTACAAAGCGTAGCCATAGATAGCGTAAGCCTGTACCGATACGAAGAATAATAATATTCTCCAAATAATATCTGAAAAGTTCTTCCATACTCAATAGAAACTCTGATTTTTTCTTATTCCCTATTGATCCTTTCCACCAATTCATCTGGTGTAAGTATCTCCATCTTTGAGAAGCCAAACCACTTCTTGCCCAAGTCCTTTATGGATGCACCTTTATGATACACATCATCGTCTATACAAAGGAAGCGGTCATTTCGCATGAACATGTTACCAATGACTTGATTATGTCTTTGCCTTCTTATTTTAAGATTGCACTTTCACTATTTTGATGTTTGTAATCTGGTGACTTTGATGTCTTCTTGCCATAGTCAAAACTATAAACAATTTTCAGATTTGCATACTGATTATAACTACGACTTTGATCTATTTGTTTGAAAGAATAATATGATGCAGATAATTCATCTACAATGTTATTCTTCATCATGAATAAATTGTTTGCATTAGCTTCGATAGCCCAATTCCCATGATTCCACATTGCCGATAGTTGATACCGCCAAAATGTCTTTCTACTAATCTGGCTGTCTATCAAATCTCTTGCCGGTGACGCTATGGATGCACCAAAAGAAAAATCCCGAACATAGTAGTTTATCATAGCAGTCCCAGAGAATGCAGACAAATTACGATGCTCAGCTCCTCCTCGAACTAAATGTTCAATCCATTGACCAGAAACTTTCATGTTAAGCGAACCTGAAGGTTTATAGGTCATAGATATATCTACACTGGGACGATGATAGATACAGTCATCCCTAAAAGTGCTAATAAGATAGCCGTCTCGAATATAATAATCCGAGATAATCGAGTGATTTTGGTAGAAGTAGGACACACCTGTTTGCAAAGCAAATTTGTTAAAATTCAATGTGTGGCTTAATCGTGGATTCAAAAGAATGGAATTATCCATATTCGGGTTACCTTTGAGAATGATAATAGGATCAATCTGCTGCTCGACATTGTTGATTGTATTTATCCTCGGATAGGTATTTCCCAAAGCGAACATAAATTGAAGTTGTTGTACTTTATCAATCTTATATGTAGCTCTTGCCTGAAGTCTCGGCGTAAGATGATTGATTGACCTCATCCCCTTTAAACGATATGTAAGAAATGAAAGTCCTGGGTTGATGTCAAAGAAGAACCTCCCTAAACGTTGAGAATAGTCAGTAAAGAGGATTGTTTCTGAGGAATGTAAATTTTGATTATATGCTGAAGCTCCTGTATATTCAGAATCGCTTATTCTCATAAACTCAAACAAGCTGAAGGCTAATCTATTTTTATGACTGAACGTCATTGAATAGTTTGCATTTGCTTTGACATAATAGTAATCTTCTTTGACGAGTGAATGAAAGGACATATCATCCTCTTTATAGAAACGGTTATAGTCATTTCGAGAATAATATCCATCAAAAATATAATCCAACGATTTTGTGTTAGAAAATGTATGTAATCCATAGAAATAAACACTTGGACGATAAGATTTGTTTCTAGTGTTAATGTCCAAAATACTACCGTTCTTGATTGCAGCAGCAGTTTTCCAATACTCCGTCATTCCATTATTGACACCGTTTTTTGAGGCATTCCATGCCATACCACCTCTAAGCATCCAAATATATTTTCTTCCTCGGTTGCTGATTGATGCCTGTACATATTCTTCCGTTTGCCTATTGTCAGCATTATTGTAATGCTGCAGTCTATTCAGTTGATAATCAGGGAAAATAAAAGTCTCATTCTCATCCATAGACGATTTTGGATTTTCCAAAGAATATCCAGCCCAAAGGTTCAAACTTTTGGTTCCTGTAACAAATTTCGAAATAAGATTGTAATCACCATAGAGATAGCCTACATTCTGAGACGCATCAAGTTGCGTGTAGCCACCATTGTTGAGTGGTTTCATTATTATGTTTATAGCATATGCATCTTTTGCATATTTGCCAGTCGGCACATCAAAATATTCCACTCGAGAAACGTCCTTCGGTCTTAAAGACTGTACCTCTCGAAAATCAACTTCACGCCCATCTATATAGAGAGTCGCAGCCCCATTGGGAGTTGTCACACTTCCAGTCGAACGCTCGACAGACACTCCCGGAATCATGAGATTGCTCAACAGATCATAACCAGTTACAGCATGTTTACGTTGCTCTTTTGTAGGAATAGCAAGGATATGATCACCTTCTCTTGTAAGATAAGATGACTTTACAACAACTTCACCAAGTTCTTTGCCTTGAATAAAAGTTTTAGTTGTATCTGGTTTTTGTGCATAAGTTACGTGTAGGCACAAATTCATTATGATGACTAACAATGCTTTCATCTATTGATTTTTTTATTGTTTTTATACTTATAATCAATATGCCTTCTTCTGTACTTTAAAGACAATACCTTTAACTCTTAGACTACTATTACCAAAACTTTTGCATGAAAATAACGTAACAGACAACGTTCGTCTCATTCATTTCGAGATTGGATCTGTTTTGCCCATAATACTAAGAAAGAACTCTTCTCCTGAATAGCCATCAATTTCTTGGACAATTACATTGTCAACAATAATAGATTTGAGTTCCAGTTGGATCCTTCCCGGAGAGATAGGACGCTTGTCTGCATCAAAAACAAATTGCGAAGGACATTTAAAGTTGAAAAGCACAAGATGCTGCTTTCCGCCATAGTTCAGTGTCACAGGTACTTTGCTATCGCTATATATGATTTTCCCCATTTTGCTCGCTTCTCCTGTTTCTTCGTCTGAGCTTGCAAAAGAATAAGGTATCGAAATATCATAATCGGGCAACAGCTTGACTGCTTCTGCCAATTTAGTATCTTTTATGACAAAACTTATCCAGCTGATTGGGACTTGCTGTAAGGTGACAGTCCGATTTTCGTATCCTCCAAAAGTGTAGTGGATGATAGGTTGACCATTTTCTGTGACCTCACCCTTCCATAAACTTTTATAATCCATCTGTTTTTGCGATGCATTATAGATTACAGGAATGAATATACTGCTGTATTGTCCTTTAAGCTCATTACTCAGCTCCTCAATTACACTTTGACGCTGGAAGTAAGAATCTACATAAGTAGGATCCTCATGGCATCCGCTTAAACTAATCATGGCTGAAATAGCCACAATGACCATTGATATCTTTTTCATTACTATTGTTTTTCTTATATAACGGCGAGACAATATTATTATTGTTATGTTCAGAGTCTATCGTATAGTTTACGTTTGCATCGTAACCATAAGCTTTCTTGGTTGCCTCAAGTTCGTTGTCCGTCATGCGCTGATAAACCACCATGCCGTAGAATGGTTTCAGATTTCCATTCTCATCGGT
>NZ_JADYTS010000101.1 GCF_021531355.1 Leyella stercorea
GATAACTAATTCTAACGAGAATAAAGCAAATCCTGTTAACTATTCAACACAGGGTTTTACTGGTGACCCGAAAATAGGTTACTTTTGTTTCAATACTTTTCATAAACAGAACAAGCTTTATAAATATGGATAGAAACAAACAATTAGATAAGATACGCGGTTCTATTATAGGAGGTGCCGTTGGCGATGCGCTCGGCTATCCTGTGGAGTTCATCAACTCGTACATGGGTATACAGAAAAGGTATGGCGAGAATGGAATCACACGGCTGGACACCACCCAGTGGTGGTTGCCGGATGAAGAAAAGAGTGGCAAGGCATGGATTTCTGACGATACTCAGATGACGCTGTTCACGGCTTGTGGCTTGCTGAATGCAAAAGCGCAGGGCACAGCTCCCAAGTATGCTATTTGCGAGGCTTATTTTGAATGGTATTACACACAAATAGGTAAGAGATCTGGTCGTCATAAGGATTGCTGGATTGGCGATGTGCCTGAACTCAACAATCGTCGTGCTCCAGGCCAAACATGTATTACTGCCTTGCAGGATATTCTTAGAGGTAAAGACACATACAACAATAGTAAAGGTTGTGGCGGCATCATGCGTACTGCTCCTGTGGCACTCTATGGTGCTGTGTGGAGAGACACGCCCGAAGGTGAGCCTCTTGAAGGACGTATCTCCAGCATAAAGGATGTTGATATGTTGGCGGCTGATGCTGCTGAGATAACCCACCAGCATCCTCTCGGTTGGCTATCATCAGCATTGGAAGCACACGTTATTTACAGAATATTGCAGAAGGACAGTCCCATAGTGGATGACTTCAAGGCTTATTTGTCCGAAGGCTACGATACGTTGCTCTCTCTTTATCCAAATGAAGGTGCGAGCATCAGTCAACTTAGAGCTTTGACCGACAAGGCTCTCGGTCTTGTTGATTCGCCTGCATCGGATGTGGACAACATCGAAGCAATTGGTGAAGGTTGGGTTGCGGAAGAGACTCTTGCTATTGCCGTTTACTGTGCGGTTAAGTATTTCGACAACTTTGAGAAAGCGATAGTAGCTTCTGTCAACCATAAGGGTGACAGCGACTCCACTGGAGCCGTGACAGGCAACATCCTTGGAGCTGTTGTTGGCTATGATGCAATCCCTGAGTTCTTCAAGACGGACCTCGAACTACATGATGTTATCCTCCATGTTGCAGACGACCTTTGGAGGGGCAGGACAACAAAGTTTAAATAATATATGGATGAATATAAAATAAGTTTTTTTGTCTTGTTATTACCATAAGATGAAAGCAAGATTAATCATATACCTTTTCTTATTGCTCTCTTTGTCTGTCACTTCACAGACAAAGAGAGCACTTGTCGTTGGTTTAGGACAACAGCAGGACAAGGCTTGGAATAAGATAAATGGCGACAAGGATGTGCCTATTGTGCAAGGAATGTTGAAAAGCGCAGGATTCAAGTCTGTCACTACGTTGGTGAACCAACAAGCCACTAAGGCTGGCATTATCGGAGCATTCAAGCGGATGGCAGCTTCGTGTAAGCAAGGCGATGTGGTGTATATCCACTACTCTGGACATGGTCAGCAGATGACGGATGTGCATAATGATGAGACGGACGGACTGGACGAGTGCTGGATTCCGTATGATGCCTACAGAAAGGCTTGCAAGACATATCATGGTGAGAAACATCTGACAGATGATGAACTGAACGTTTACCTCAATGCCATTCGTGATAAAATAGGAGCTAAAGGAAAACTGCTTGTGGTGATAGACGCTTGCCATAGCGGAGACGGCACTCGTGGTGATGAAGACGAAGTGGTGAGAGGTGTAGAAGAAGTTTTTGAGGCTGTAAAGTCATTAATAATTGGTGACAATGATAAGGAAAAGGTCATTAACCAAAAGGCGAAACCATTGGCAGAACGTTGGATTACGCTCAGCGCTTGCAAGAGCGATCAGGTAAATATTGAAATGAAGAATCCGGCTGTCGGAAAGCTGACATATGCCTTGTGGATGGAGTTGAAGAATGGCGACAAGATAAACAATGAGGAGTTTATAAAACGAATCAGAAAATTCGTGAATCGTAATACCAGTAGCCGACCACAGCAACCTGTACTGACAGGTAACGATAAAGACAAATATAACATAACTGATATACTTAGAAAATAATGGCTAAAACAATACAAATGCGCACACCGCAGCAGGAGAAGGAAGCCCGTCTTGTTGCTGGCATGTATGATAAGGACAGGAAGATACAGTCAGAACTCTATGCTTACTGCTCTGAATATTTCTGGGCAAACTGCCATGGTCTGTTCTTCGCTGACGACGATACAGCTATGGAGATATTCCAAAGTACATTCGTCACGTTTTGGGAGAAGATAGAGCAAAGGAAGATTTATGTGAGTGAAGGCAGAGTGATGGGAAATAATGGCGAGCCTTTGACAAGCAGCATTCTTACTTATTTCATTAGTATAGCCAAAAATAAGTATAAGGAATGGGCAAGAAAGAATCCTTCTTATGTTGATATAGATACTTCCAAGAAGCAATATGCCGATATGCTTTACGATTCGGATGAGAACAAGATGCTCGACATCATCGCAGACATAATATCTCGTATGTCGGAACAGTGTAGCAAGATATTGAGCAAGTTCTATTATGAAGGGAAGGACTTGGACACTATTCTGATGGAGATAACTTCAATAACGTCGAAGAATGCGCTCAAGACAAAGAAGTACAAATGTATGGAGTCGTTGCGCAATTCGGCAAATGATATTTATCGCAATTATTTGAACTCATAAAAACGAAAAGAATTATGGATAAGGATTTTCAAGACAGAATAGATGAATTTCTGCTTCATGGCAACAAGATGTCTGAGGAAGACAAGGCGCAGTTTCTGAAAGAAATAGAGGAAGATGAGGAGAAAAGGGAGCAATATGAGTTTACGAAGAATGTAAAGAAGGCTTTTGAAAGTCGTGGCGATAAACTGAAAGCCATGACTGAGTTTCAAAAGGAATATGAGACTCGGGATGATAAGTCTAACTTCAGAAAGAAACTGGTATGGTTCTCTGGTATTGCTGCCGTATTGGTTATAGGCTTCTTTGTTATAAATCCTTTGTTTGTTTATGAATCCACAAATAGTAATGTGCGTGGTGAAGAAGATGACGTATTTGAAATGGAAGCGCCTGCAGATAGTGTTGCAAATGACTCAACCTCAACAGACACCATAACATTGCACCATGAATAAAGTGTTGTTGGACTGATATGAATGGTTACTTTTCTCCCTCTTCTATCATAAATAGTCAAACAAAACTATTATGAATATGAAGCAGGACGAAATAGTAAATGAGATTCGTAGAATATGTGGTAATGTGCTGCCGATGTCTTCTTTAGGTTGGCATTTCAAGTACAATGACCAAGTGTATTTCTATGTGGTAGGCAAAGATGAAAGCATGATACGCTTTTGTGTTCCTTTTGTCGCTGGTCTACCCTCGCAGGATAAGGAATTGCTAAAGAAGGCAGTGAATGATACGAACAGAAATGTGAAGTTCATCAAGGCTCTGCTGGCTGAAAAAAAAGAGGCGAAAGTGTCTTTGGACTATGACCACAAGATTACAGATAAAGAATCAGCCAAGGAGATCGTGCCGCATATCATCAAGGCATTGGACTTTGCGGTGGAGTACTTGGGGAAGAGAGTAAGAGAATATTTATAACAGAAACTTAGAAGTTGCGCCCGACACGGATAAGGGTATTGAGATATGAGACTTTTTGAATATTTCAAGAATTTAGTTTGTCGTGAAAAGCCGACACCCATAAATAGTGAGGATGAATTTGTTTATAAGCAATTACGTCAAATAACATCAGCTCTATCTCAAAAGCTTGTTTCCATGCAAAATATAGAACATAACATCAGCGAAAGTTTTGTATTGTCTTCCAATGACTGGTTTGCGAGAGCAGTTGCTTTGGAAATACGAAAAAATACACATAATGAATGTTATGGCTATCTTCTCTTGCATTTGTTACATCCTCATTGTATGTGTGACGCATCCACAAATGTCCTTTATGGGGAAAAAGATAGTTTGTTGAAATTTCTAAATAGCAATGAGGGCATCGAAAATTTAATTCATGGAGCAAGAACCTTGGATGAGAAACTGAAAAATTGGGATGATCAGTGATAATAATAACGAAATAAGAAAAAATAATGGATGAATATAAAATAAGTTTTAGGAACTGCATTCCAGGCTCTTTGCCTATGACTTCTGTTGTAAGTAAATGAAATAATAAGTAACTGTTTAAAACTAACTTTATAAATATGACAAAATTAAAATTTATTCTAGTGTTATTGGCTTTTGTCTCTATTCTTGCTTGCAAGAATGAACGAGTTGACATGGCGGGATACATGAAAGAACGCGACTCGTTGATTATAGAGAATCAGGCAAACAAAGAAGAACTGGCAGAACTGAACAGTATCATTTCTACTGTGTCGGCAGGACTTGACAGCATCGCAATACAAGAAGGTATCTTGTATTCAGGAAAGACACGTGACGGTGTGGCTCTTAATCGTAATCAAATTATTGCCAACATTAATAGTATGGCGGAGATATTAAAGCGTCAACGCGAGAAGATTCAATCTCTGCAGGATTCGCTTGCAATGCGCTCAGCTAATTCTAACAAGTCGTCACAAAGCATTGAGAAATTACAAAATGTTATAGCCTTCCTTAACAAGCAACTTGCGGAAAAAGATAATGAAATTCAGTCACTTCGTCGTGATGTTAATTCTAAAAACAAAGACATTAACCAGCTTCGTACATCGTTGTCGGATATGCGAAATAGAGCCGAGAAAGCTGAAAACCGCACTCAAGTTGTAACACAGGCTTTAGCCAAGCAGGATGAAATCATTAACGAGTGTTATATAAAGATTGGTACCAAAAAACAACTTGTCGCTTCTGGATTGTTGAAAGGTGGTTTCTTGCAGAAAAAGAAAGTCAATTATGAGGATGTGGACAAGAGCAAGTTCAATGCTGTTGACATCCGTAAGTTCCGTGAGGTTACCTTGAAATCAAACAATCCTAAGATTCTGACACCACAACCAAGCAATAACTCTTTCCATTTTGAAGAGAATGGAGATGGTACTTGTACGCTTGTCATAACCAATCCTACTCAATTTTGGAGCGTGAGCAATTTCCTTATTATACAACTCTAAAACTTTAAAACTATGATAAAAAAAATGATTCTTTCTGTACTTCTTTGTACAGTATGTGTGTTTACAATGGCACAAAGCCAAACTGTTACCCATGTTGTTCAGCGTGGCGAAACTATCGAGAGCATTGCTGAGTATTACAAGGTGAGTGTCGAGGACATCAACAAGGCTAATCCTAATGCGGATGGTATCGTATATGTTGGAATGAAGTTGAATATACCGACAAGTTCAAAGCCACAAATTGTATCAAATAACGATAATCAAGGTGGAAGTACGTACACCCAAGAAAATAACATTAAACATCATTCTAATAATAAAGTTTACCAAGAACATAAGTACAAAGCTGCAAAAAATGAAGATGAGAAAGTCGGAAAATTTGAATTTGCCGGTGAATTAGGTTTTGGCTTTATAAAAGGTGCGGACAATTTTATGTATGAAGCTACAGTTGGAGCCAACTATCGCCTTCCATATAATCTATATATTGGAGCACGTATAGGATATAATAGTGCAAATTATACAGGCTTGATAAAGATTGAAGGTCAGAACATTAATGCAAAACAAAATTATCATCTTCTTGAAATCCCAATAGAATTCGGGTATTCGCTAAAGAATGAAAGTGAGACCTTGGGATTAATCCCCTTTGTTGGTTTCAATACAAATATAGGATTGTCTGGCAAGTACAAACAAAGGATACTTGGAACAGGAGGAAAAGAAGAACCACAAAAGGTTAAGATAGGAGGAAAAGTGGGTATTGGAGCAAGAGTTGGTGTACGCGTATGCCTTTGGGGATTTGATATAACAGGCTCATACCAAATACCATTGAATGATAAGCAAAAAGGATGGTTTGGAAAAGATGCCTTCCCAGAAATAACTTTAGCTTGGGGGTTCTAACATGAAAAGTATATATGTTGTTATATATTTGTTGGGATTCAACCTTGGCTTGTATGCCCAAGATGCCATCATTTATCGTGATGGTCGTGTGAAGTCTGTCAAAATCATTCAGACTAATAATGACAGAATTCTTTTCAAAGAGTCTGGCAACAAGAATGCCTCTGAGGAATTTGTGGAGAATACGAAAGTATTCATGTTAAAGTTCAAGACACGTGGAAATGTAGTGTTCAATGCCAATGGCGAACGCATACTCACTACTTCTGAACATACGGAAATACCGAAAGATGCTATTGTTGTCTATTACAAGGACGGAAGAGAAGTTCCTGCCTATAATCTTACGATGGACGCAAATACCGTGTCGTTCAAAACAAGCAAGAAAGGCAAGGACAGACCGATATTCTCGCCAAAGGCTGAAGTATTTATGATTCGTTACCCAGATGGAACACGTGATATTCTGACTGACCTCATGGCTGAAGAACAACTTGAACGTGAGCGTAAAGCAGAAGAAGAGAGATTAAGAGCGCAGCAAGAGGCAGAAGAAGCTGAGGCTGCTCGGAAAAAGGCTGAAGAGGAAAACATGGCAAATGCCAAGAATCCAAAGAAGGCTACGATAATCACTCAAAAGGGAGTACGTATGAAGGTCTGGATATGTGAAGATGACGGAATGACTGTTTCGTACAAAAAAACAGATTCTCCCAAAGCTGCAATCTTCAAGCTGAGCAAAAAGCGTATTAAAAGTATAAACTATTAATAAAAAAGTAGTAATCCATTTATGAAAAGATTCTGCTCTCTATTTATTAATATCATCCTGTCCGTTATGGTATACGGGCAGGATGAAACCATTGTTCCGCATATTGTACAACGTGGAGAAACCATCAATATCCTTGCACGTCGTTTTAAAACATCAGTAGAAACATTAAAGATGCTAAACAATGATTTTGATGAGTTTTACACAGGGATGAATGTTTTTCTTCCGCGACCGAATGAGTTACGCAACACATCAGAATTATCCATAGATGAATATGATGTGTTACTAAAAGAAGTGGAGGAATATTGGAGTGAATGCGATAAGGCTGACAGGCTTTTTGCGAAAAGTAAGTTTCAAGCAGCGCATAAGTACTACGAAGATATTATCAACCGTTACTCTGTAAATCTTAACTGTAATGCTGCCTTGTATGGTATGGCAGTATGTAGTTATCATGCCAAGAAATGGAAAGATACAGTACAAGAATTTAATCAAGTTATAAAGTCTAGTGGGTGTAGTGAAAAAGTTCGCAAAGTTAGCGAAAACTATAAAGAAGAAGCGTTGGCGCAAATAGAGCAACGCAAAGCAAATAGAAACTTGTTTTGGCAAAATTTGGGCGAAGCTTTTTTACAAGTCGGACAAATGACATTGCAGGCATATGCAGATGTAAATTCACAAAATTCCAACCCATACTCAGGTGGAATCGTATCTGTTTCAAGTGGAAATAATCTATATCCAGACCTTCCTGTAGCATTTAATCCAAATCGTGTTGCACGAATGTCTGTTCCTACATACTCATTTGACTCAAATGGAAACATGATGATGTCATTTCCTGGATTTGCTCAAGCTGAATATGAGATGAATGCTGCTCTTCAACAAACAATTTCCAATACTTCATCTAATTTAATGGCAACGGGTGATTCTTACCATATGGCAAAAGCACAATCATTACAGGTTATGGCACATACAAATAACTGGATGTCATCCCTATCGCAACAGTTTTGGAGTACTCCTATGTATCCAAGTGCTTGGAGCGAAACAGGACATAAATATAGTTCCACGGAAAGAAAACCATCCATAGAAAAGAATACAAATACAAAAGGTAATAATAAATGTATTCGACTTGGAATTTATGATTATGCACATTGTGGAGGTACTGGAATCTGTTCTCGATGTGATGGAAAAAAGAAGTATTTTTCTAACGCATACGGAATATCGCGTTGGTATGAATGCTTAGTTTGTCATAAAACTGGAGTATGTCCAAGTTGTCATGGTAATTAAATTAATATATTGGACAAAAAATAAATATAATAAATTATGAATATGAATAAAACCCCCAAAAGGTAGGGTGTTCAAAATCGCTTTAAAATCCTGCGCATTTTTTACCTATAGTATTGATGCGCTTGACCACCAA
>NZ_JADYTS010000102.1 GCF_021531355.1 Leyella stercorea
CTTCTGTTTGGGGGTGGGGCTTCTGCTTGGGGCTTTTTCTTTATATTCTAAATATACTCCTCCCCTTTCTTCATTTGTATCTCGTTGGTGAGTCGTCGTACGTTTGACGACGAGTCTTCCTTGCGACATACGAGGAGCACGTTGCCCTCTTCGGCAATGATGCAGTTGTCAATGCCACTTACCACAGCCAATCGACCGTCAGAAAGCTTTATCACGTTGCCGCGGGCATTGTCGAGCACAGCATCAGTATTTATCACAACGTTGTCGCCTTCGCCCTTGTGCATGGCCTCGTATATGCCGTGCCATGTGCCGAGGTCGGCCCATCCGAAGTTGCAACGCATCACACATACGCCGTCAGTCTTCTCAAGAATGCCCGAATCGAGCGACACATTAGGATATGAAGGGAAATTGTCGTGGATAAAGCGGTTCTCCTCTTCGAAGTCGAACACGGGATGGGTTTCGTCGTAATTGCGCAACACTACGGGCAACAATTTACTGAAACACTTAGCCAGGCGGCTTGCATTGGCTATAAACATGCCTGTGTTCCACAAGAATTCGCCGCTGTCCATGAATATTTTGGCAAAGTCGCGCTCCGGTTTTTCTGTGAACGACTGTACGCTGAACACTCCATCGCACTCGGTATCGCCCATCTGAATATATCCATAGCCCGGTTCGGGGCGCGTAGGCTTCACTCCCATAGCCAGCACACGTTTGTGCTCAGCCACAAAACAGAAAGCGCGGTCGACACACTGCTTAAACTGTTCTTCGCCAATGATGGTGAGGTCGCTTGGCGTTACGATTATATTAGCATTTGGATTGATGTGAATGATACGGTGAGTAGCCCATGCCACACTCGGGGCTGTGCCACGATGGATAGGCTCGGCAAGCAGTCGGCTGCTGTCAAGTTGCGGCAGTTGCTCGCGCACCAGATGCGCATAGTCATCATTAGTGCTAACAAAAATATTATCCGGTGGCAATATGCGCGCAAACCGGTCGTAGGTCTGCTGTAGCGCTGTGCGTCCTGTGCCGAAGAAGTCGACAAACTGCTTGGGACGTTCTTCGCGTGAGCATGGCCACAAACGGCGGCCTTTGCCTCCGGCTAGTATGACACAATAGTTATTTCCTGTTTCTTTCATGTCATTATTTTTTTAATTTAGGTAATTCGTCATTTTTATCCCGAAAGAGATTATTTAGTGTTCACGAAGTTACGAATATAAAACGAGAGCACCAAGTTGGACACATGTTTTTAAAACGAATTTATCCTAAATGAACAATTATTAGGAAAAAATTTTGCAGAATAAAAAAAATATACTACCTTTGCACTCGCAAAAACGCCAATGCCCAGATGGCGGAATCGGTAGACGCGCTGGTCTCAAACACCAGTGGGGCAACCCATCCCGGTTCGAGCCCGGGTCTGGGTACTTAGAACGACTGACACTTTCGAGTGTCAGTCGTTTTTTTGTTTTAAAAGTTTGATTATTTTGATTTATTGGCGTATCTTTGCCGTAAAGCTATAAAAAACAAATAGAGGATTCTATAAAACAATCCTTCTAAATGAAACTTTCAGAATATGGCTCAGAACGAAACTTACGTAAAGCAATACCCCGACCTTATGGCGGGTAAGAAGATAATGTATGTACACGGATTCGCCTCATCGGCACAATCGGGCACGGTGACTATGCTGCGCACGCTGATGCCTGAGGCAACTGTTGTAGCACGTGACATTCCACTGCATCCCGAAGAGGGCATACAGATGCTGCGACAGATGTGTGAAGAGGAACAGCCCGACCTTATTATCGGCACTTCGATGGGCGGAATGTACACCGAGATGCTTAAGGGATACGACCGAATAATAGTAAACCCTGCGTTCGAAATGGGCGAAACAATGTCGAAATTCACGGGTAAGCAGGTGTTTCAAAATCCGCGCCAAGACGGTGTTCAGGAATTTATGGTGACAAAGGGACTGATAAAGGAATATCAGGAGATGACAACACACTGCTTTGCCGACATAACCGATGAGGAGCGCGGACGTGTGATAGGACTCTTCGGCGACGAAGACCCAATTGTGCACACATTCGGAATATTCAGCGAACACTACCCCACCGCCATACATTTCCATGGCGAGCACCGTCTGACCGACAAGGTGGCTATGCACTACCTGATACCAACAATAAGATACATAGACGACCGTCAGGAAGGACGTGAGCGCCCGGTAGTGTATATCGACATAGAGACGCTGCGCGACGGCTACGGCAAGGCGACAGCTTCGATGCACAAGGCTTACGAACGTCTTATTGAAAATTATAATGTGTATGTACTGGCCCCGTCGTGCACAAACAACCCGTCGGCTATGACCGACGATATAGCGTGGGTGGAACAGTATCTGAGCGCTCCGGCTTGGGGACGCGTCATATTCTCAAACGAACGCCAACTGCAATATGGCGACTATCTCATTGCACCCGCTCCACAACCCGAATTTATGGGCACAGTGATAGAATGGGGAAGCGATGAATTCAAGACGTGGGAAGAAATTATCGTGTTCTTCGACCGTTTGGGAGGACAATAAAATTGAGAGTTGAAAGTTTAGAGTTGAGAGTTATGATTACCGACGATTGATATTTTTTATTATTAGAACAATCTAATATTTTATATCTATACATTGTCGGAGCTATACATATCATAACTCTCAATTCTAAATTCTCAACTCTCAATTTTTTTAGTCTCAACTTTCAACTCTCAACTCTCAACTATAATAAGACTATTACTTTGAGCGGAACTTCTCAGCCTGCTGCTGTATCAGTGCCATATCGTTGAAGTAGTCAATCTGCATTGCCTTGCGCACCTCGTCCATTGTCTGTGCGGCTGTCTCGCGAGCAGCCTCGGTGCCCTTACGCAGGATGTTGAAAATTTCGGGAATGTCCTGTTCCAACTCGTGACGACGCACACGCATCGGCTCAAGAGTCTTGTTGAGCACATTGTTGAGGAACTTCTTGCATGTGCCGTCGCCAATACCACCACGCACATAGTGCTCCTTCAGTTCGTCGAGAGTCTTGTATTCGGGCCAGAACTCGGCAAAGTCGTCGGGTGTGCTGAATGCCTCAAGGTATGTGAATACGGCGTTGCCCTCAAGATTGCCGGGCTCGTCCATACTCATACGCGGTGCTCCGTTCGACATCTTCTTCACCTTCTTCCATACATCGGCAGCCGAATCGCTGAGGTAGATACAGTTGCCGAGCGACTTCGACATCTTCTCCTTGCCGTCGGTTCCGGGCAGACGACGTGCTGTAGCATTCTCCGGAAGCATGATTTCCGGCTCAACAAGCACCTCGCTGTATGTCTGGTTGAAGCGGCGAACAAGCTCGCGTGTCACCTCAATCATAGGCTCCTGGTCTTCGCCGGCAGGCACTGTAGTGGCCTTGAACAGCGTGATGTCGGCAGCCTGGCTTACGGGATAGCAGAAGAAACCAAGCGGAATGTTGGCCTCAAAGTTGCGCATCTTGATCTCGGTCTTCACTGTCGGGTTGCGCTGTACGCGTGACACGGTGATGAGATTCATAAGATATGTAGTCAGTTCGGCGAGTTCCGGAATCTGGCTCTGTATGAACAGTGTGCATTTTGTTGGGTCGAGACCAGCCGAAAGATAGTCGAGAGCCACCTCAATGATGTTCTGACGTATCTTTTCAGGATTGTCGGCGTTGTCGGTCAGAGCCTGAACGTCGGCCATGAACACAAACATGCGGTCGAAGTCGCCTGCGTTCTGCAGCTCGACACGGCGGCGCAATGAGCCAACATAGTGGCCCAAATGTAATTTACCGGTAGGACGGTCGCCTGTAAGAATTACTTTTCCCATATATTGATGTTTTTATTGTTTCGGTTCAGAAAATATCTTGTTTCTGTTCAGAAAATCAATACAAAGGTACACTATTATTTCCGAACGTCTTGTCTATATGGCCGAAAAATGCTTATTTTGAGGGATTTCGAGCTACAATGCAGCTCAAACCAGTATAAACAATCGAATAATACTGACAAAAACAAAACGGTGTGCCTCAAGTAAGAGACACACCGTTTTATTTTTATATACTATAAATTTCGTTATTTATCCGAAGATTAGTTGCTGCCCTCTGGAGCCTTGTCGATGAGGTCCATGAACTGGTCGAGCTTCGGAGTGATGATGATCTGGGTGCGGCGGTTGCGCTGCTTGCCAAGCTCGGTAGAGTTGCTTGTAACGGGGTTGTACTCGCCACGGCCACCTGCTGTAAGACGCTTCGGATCGACACCATACTGATTCTGCAAAGCCTGAACTACGCTTGATGCACGCAAAGCAGAGAGGTCCCAGTTGTTGCGGATGTTCTTCATCGAAGCAGCGTTGGTGTTAACGGGTACGTTGTCGGTGTTACCCTCAATCAGCACCTCATAATCCTTGTAGTCAGTAATAATCTTGGCAATCTTGCTGAGAGTCTCGGCAGCACGGTCGTTGATTTCGTACGAACCGCTCTTGTAGAGCATGTTGTCGGCAAGCGAGATGTATACTACACCCTTGAGCACCTGCACGTCAACCTCCTTCATCTCCTCCTTGCTGAGTGAGCGTGTCAGGTTGTTGGTGAGCACCATGTTGAGCGAGTCGCTCTTAGACTTCACCTCAACCAAGTGGCGGATATACTGGTTTGACTCGTTAATCTGGTCGACGAGCTTCGAGATATTAATGTTGTTGGCATTGGCATTGGTCAAACTCTTGTCGAGCGACTGCTGCAGCGACTGATAAGCCTGCTTGGCCTGCTTGAGCTGTTCCTTCTGCTGTGCCAACTGCTCCTCAAGCGAAGACACACGAGCCTTAGAAGCTGCGAGAGCCTCCTTGGCATCCTGATAGTTGCTGGTGAGTTCCTTATTCTCCAGACGACAGTTGTCCAAATCCTTCTTGCTTGCACAGCTTGCCATTGTGAGCAAGCCTGCCATCATTGCAATTGCAAATACGTTAACTTTCTTCATATTCTTCTTTGTTGTTTTATTAGCGTTGTTAAACAATATTATTATTAATTCGGGCTTCGGGCTGATGCTTTAAGCCGATACTCGGTTGCAAAGTTAAACTGAAACTTCATCAAACCTGTCTATTTGACGTTATAATAACTAAAATGTTGAATGTCTTTAATTTAATTTAACTTGCAAGGCTATTATTTGCTCATTTCGTGCAGATTGAGTATTTTTGCAGAAACAAATCGTAAATCTAAATCAACTTTTACATATGAATCATTTCAAGCATTTAGCCATTGCGGCATTGCTGGTGCTTTCAGCCGGCAGTGTTACAGCCAAAGACAACGTTGACTACGTGGATCCGTTCATCGGAACTACCAACTTCAGCATCTGCAACCCTGGCGCCATTCGCCCCCATGGATTGATGTCGGTGGTGCCGTTCAACGTGATGGGGTCTGACCTCAATCAGGAAGACAAGGATTCACGATGGTGGTCAGCGGTATACGAATACAACAATAAATATTTCACCGGATTTGCACACGTAACGCTGAGCGGTGTGGGATGTCCCGAAATGGGCACACTGCTGACAATGCCTACCACAGGCGAGCTGAACGTCGACTACCACAGCTATGGCTCGGAATACAAGAACGAGACAGCACGACCTGGCTACTACAGCAACGTGCTGACCAAATACGGCATCAAGTGTGAGGTGGCTGCCACAATGCGCTCGTCTATCGAACGCTATACTTTCCCCGGAGGCAAGTCGAACCTGCTGTTCAACTTGGGCAACGGACTCACAAACGAGATAGGTGCGTCGCTGCGACGAGTTAGCGATACAGAGTTTGAGGGCACCCGTCTGCTCGGCACGTTCTGCTACAATCCGCAAGCCGTATTCCCCATGTACTTCGTAGTGCGCGTCAACAAGAAGCCGGCAGCATTCGGCATGTGGAAGAAACAGCCCGACCTGCGCAACGCCCAGGCCCAGTGGGACACCTATCAGGGCAAGTACAAGCTCTATCCGGGCTACGGCCGCGACATGGCGGGCAACGACATAGGCTACTACATGACCTACGACCTCGCCAAGGGCGAACAAGTGGAAGTGCAGGTGGGCGTAAGCTTCGTGTCGATTGAGGGCGCACGCGCCAATCTTAATGCCGAACAGCAGGGCTTCAACTTCGACAAGACCGTGGCAGACACACGCGCAGAATGGGCTAACACACTCAACCGCATCAGCGTTGAGGGCGGAACCGACGAGCAGCGCCGCGTACTGTACACAGCTCTGTATCACTCGCAGATTCATCCTACGGTGCTTCAAGACGTTGACGGAAAATATCCGAAGATGGAGAGCAACGAGAACGGCCACACTAACAGCAACCGCTACACCATATATTCACTGTGGGACACCTACCGCAACCTCTCGCAGCTCGAGACTTTGCTCTATCCTGACAAGCAGGTGGACATGATCAACTCGATGATCGACATGTATCGCGAGTGGGGATGGATGCCCAAGTGGGAGCTGTTCGGCCGCGAGACATGGACAATGGAGGGCGACCCATCCATACCGTACATTGCCGACGCATACATGCGCGGTCTGCGTGGATTTGACATCGAAACTGCCTACAAGGCGTTCCGCACATCAGCCACCCTACCGGGCAAGGACAACAAGATGCGCCCCGACATCGACCCGTATATAGAGAAGGGCTATGTTCCACTCGGATTCTACGCTGCCGACATGTCGGGCGACAACTCTGTATCGCACGCGCTGGAATATTATCTTGCCGACAACGCTCTGTCGATACTCGCCAAGGAACTCGGCCACAACAACGACGCCAAGCTTTTCCGCCAGCGCTCACTCGGCTACAAGCGCTACTACTCAAAGGAGAGCGGCACTCTGCGACCGATTCAGAAGGACGGTTCGTTCCTGACACCGTTCAACCCTGAAGCAGGAGCCAACTTCGAGAACTGCCCCGGATTCCACGAGGGATCGGCATGGAACTACACTTTCTATGCTCCGCACGATGTAACGGGTATGGCTAAGATGATGGGCGGACAACGCAAGTTTGTCGACAAGCTGCAGATGTTGTTCGACAAGGGTCTGTACGACCCCGCCAACGAGCCTGACATTGCCTATCCGTACCTGTTCTCTTACTTCAAGGGCGACGAATGGCGCACGCAGAAGACTGTGAGCGAACTGCTGAAGAAGTATTATACAGCACGTCCCGACGGCATTCCCGGCAATGAAGACACCGGAACAATGTCAGCTTGGGCAATCTTTTCTATGATAGGCATTTATCCCGACAACCCCGGCGACCCGTCGTACACGCTCACCACACCCGCATTCGACAAGGTGACACTGCATCTCGACCCCAAGTTCTACCCCAACGGTGACATTACAATCGAGACCGACCGCACATCGCCGTCGCAACAGTACATCAAATCGGTAACTATCGGTGGGAAGAAGCTCAACGGTTTCCGCCTCACACACCGTCAGCTGATGGAAGGAAAAACACTGAAAATGCAGTTGAAGTAAGGATAAAAACTACAACAAAAACACTGACACTGATTTTATCATACGTAAATAAATGAAATGGGGGTGTGTCAAAATTCACACCCTCTTTTAAAATATCACAAAGCCCGAACTTTCACAAGCTCGGGCTTTG
>NZ_JADYTS010000103.1 GCF_021531355.1 Leyella stercorea
GTTACTAAAAATCAGCGATATATACAACCTTTTACTCATATTTGTCAACTTAAATTAATTCCGCCAACGGGTTAACCTTACTTATATGTGCCAATTTGCACGGTCATATCCGTTGAACGTGCTACGAAGTTTCATTGATACAGACACAAGGCTGTCTGTTCCAAGCATACAGAATGTTACAGATGAAGTATTGAAACTGAACAACGGACAATTTACGCAGGAACTTACTGCGCAAATACAATCCGCTGATTGTCAATCTTTAGAAATTACGCAGGAAGTTCCTGCGCAAATTCAGGATGTGGAGAAAACAGTTTCTGCCATTTACAGGATGGAGATTAGGGAAATAGAAAAAGTTTTCCTGAAATCCCCTGTTGCCAAAATAAACTGGGCAAGCCAAATGGTCATACTTAACGGTTCGTTACCGTTAGGCATAGGATATTGGTATATGAAACAGGCTGTAGAAATGGGCTGGAGTAGCAATGTGCTGAAAATGCAAATTGAAAACAACCTATATAACAGACAAATCAACAACAACAAGGTAAACAATTTCACAGCCACACTTCCAGCACCACAAAGCGACCTTGCCAATTACCTATTGAAAGACCCGTACATCTTCGATTTGGCTGGAGCGAAAGAAAAGGCAGACGAAAGGGACATAGAAGAGCAGCTGGTAAAGCACGTTACCCGTTATTTGTTGGAAATGGGCAATGGTTTTGCCTTTGTCGCCCGGCAGAAGCATTTTCAAATAGGTAACAGTGATTTCTTTGCCGACTTGATTCTATATTCTATTCCGCTACACGCATACATTGTTGTAGAACTGAAAGCTACTCCATTCAAACCGGAGTATGCAGGGCAACTGAATTTCTACATCAATGTGGTGGATGACAAACTGAGGGGAAAAAATGACAACAAGACTATCGGGCTGTTGCTGTGCAAAGGAAAAGATGAGGTGGTAGCACAATACGCATTGACAGGCTACGACCAACCGATAGGCATCAGCGATTATCAACTGAGCAAGGCTATACCCGAAAACTTGAAATCAGCTTTGCCAAGTGTGGAAGAGGTGGAAGAAGAACTGGCATCTTTCCTTGACAAGGACAATAATCCCCAAAATTGAAGTCTATGGCAGGAGAAATAAACAAACTGATTCCCCAATATGGAGAACTCAATAGAATATATAATGATTGGGTAACCAATTATGCTTTTTCTTTTGACAAGCAGAAATTCATCACCGACTTTTACAGGCAGCACAATGATACAAAGGCTTTTGAAGCCGCTATCCTTGAACTGGTACTTGACAAGCAGAAAGAACAATACACATTGATTCTCAATAGTCTGAAAATCGAAATAGAAAAAAATATACGGGCTTATGAAACAAAACCGCTGAATGATGACGTCATAAAGCGTGTGTGTTTTCACTACGCAGACAGGCATAATTCTGCAATTAAAGACCAGTTGGAGATTACCACCAAGTTGCACGAGCCTTTGAATGACGCATACCACAGATATGATTTCATTGGTTTTCGGGAGCATACGGACGAAGAAGAAATACAGGCAGAAAAGGAATATGAACGCTGCAAGGCTGAATACGACAAGGAAAAGAAAGAATTGGATAAACTTTATGAACTGCAAAAGCAAGACAGGAAAGAGGCTTTTCAATATATAGAAAACCTTTCCGGCAATGTTTACCGCCTAAGTCTTCTTTTTATGGAAGTCCTAAAAAAGTACCTTCCTAATGATAGGGAAGAAAAACAGCAGGATGAACCAGTCAAGCAAAACGAACAAGAAGAAGTACAGAATAGCCCGGAGGGACAACATGAATATTTTGACATGAAGCAGCTTTCGCCCATTCATGAAACCTGTGTCGGGGAACAGTTCGAAGCCATTACCATAGCGGATTTCTATGCCAATATAAACCTGTACCCCTGCAAGAATAAACTAAAAATCAAGGCAAGGGAAAAGATACGGGTGTGTTACCTGATATTCCTGATGAGCGAGAAACTATCCAAGCAATACAGGGATGAATGGAGAAGCCAAATATTAAAATTGTTGGATATTGACGAGAGCTATTACAGGTCGAAATACAAAGAACCTGTTTCCGATTTTCCGAGTGACAGCAACCAGAAATTCGCAAAGGAAATGGAAAGCATATTCGGATAATTCGTGATATAACCTGACATTCTACGAAATTACCACTTTTACCACTCAAATTAATTTTTGAGTGGTATTTTTATTGTCTGATATTTAATGAGATAGCGCAGTATCCCATTTGTATTATCCACATCCTTACCACTTACAGCCATACCTAATTTTGCATCGTTCGAGAACAGAAATAACAGCCAGTGCGCAGGGCTGATTGTTTAACGACTAAATAGATTGGACGATGACAAATCTTCAAGAGTTATTATTAAAACCCGTCTGGCAGATGACAGGCGAAGAGTTCATATTTCTAAGCAAGTACGCTTCCAACCAAACGGAAGCGCAGCCACAGCCCGTTACGGACACAGAAAGAAAGTATGTGTACGGAATACTTGGCATTGCCAAATTGTTCGGGTGCAGTCTGCCTACCGCCAACCGTATAAAGAAAAGCGGAAAGATAGACAAAGCCATTACGCAAATAGGGCGCAAGATTATCGTGGATGCGGAACTTGCCCTTGAACTGGCTGGAAAGAAAACCGGAGGACGAAAATAACGGGAGGTGTACTTATGGATTATATGAAAGATATAAAAGAAATATCGGCGGAAGAAGCCGTAATCCTTTGGCAAGCCTCACGCCTGAGCCTGTCGAAAATCTATGAGAAAGCACCTGAGATTCTAAAAGTGCAAGGTTCGGTCATTGGTACACTGGGTAATTTCAGTGCATCAATCGGCAAAGCCAAAAGCAAAAAGACTTTCAATGTGTCGGCTATCGTGGCGGCAGCATTGAAGAATGGTACAGTGCTAAGATATGTGGCGGAACTACCCGAAGAGAAACGGAAAATCCTGTATGTGGACACGGAACAAAGTCCTTATCATTGTCTGAAAGTCATGAAACGTATTTTACGGATGGCTGGGCTTCCAGATGACAGGGACAATGAGCATCTGGAATTTCTTGCTTTGAGGAAATACACGCCCGAACAGCGTATCAGGATTGTAGAGCAGGCTATTTACAATACGCCTGACATAGGGCTTGTAATCATAGACGGCATCCGTGACATGGTATATGACATCAACAGCCCCGGTGAATCGACACGCATCATATCAAAGCTGATGCAGTGGACGGACGACAGGCAGATACATATCCACACGATACTCCACCAAAACAAGGGCGATGAGAACGCAAGGGGGCATATCGGTACGGAACTGAACAACAAGGCTGAAACTGTCCTTCTTGTGGAAAAGGACAAGAGCAATGGAGATATAAGCAATGTTTCAGCCATGCACATACGGGCAATGGACTTCGAGCCTTTTTCATTTCGCATCAATGACAATGCCATACCTGAACTGTTGGAGGGTTACAAGCCCGAAACCAAGAAACCGGGAAGACCGGAAGAGGAAAAGTTCGACCCTTACAGGCATATCACCGAACAGCAGCACCGCATCGCATTGGAAGCAGTTTTCGGGCTGAAAGAGGAATATGGCTACAAGGAACTGGAGGACACCTTAATTAAGACTTATGTGTCTGTGGGGGTAAAGTTGAACCACAAAAAGGCGGTATCGCTCATCACCATGCTTCGGAACAAACGAATGATAGTGCAGGAGAACGGCAGAAAGTACACGTTCATGCCCGACTTCCACTATTAGCCCACACCTTGCAATCGCTTCACTTTATTCCGGGGGTCTATATATTAGGGATAAAGCGAAGTGGTTGCGAAATGTGGCAAAACCGCTTCACTTTATTACCGTACTCTATATATACGAAAATAAAGTGAAGTGATTATACAGACCGTACTTCATAAAGAGGTACGGGCGAAAAGAGAAAATAAACCAATTCAACTATCATTAAACCTATCGTCTTATGGATATACAGACAGCGAAACAAATCAAAATAGCGGATTATCTGCACAGTTTAGGATTTTCACCCGTCAAACAACAGGGCATAAACCTGTGGTATAAGTCACCACTAAGGGAAGAAACGGAAGCATCGTTCAAGGTAAATACAGAACGTAACCAATGGTATGATTTTGCACTCGGCAAAGGTGGGAATATCATCGCACTGGCACAGGAACTTTATTGTTCCGACCATGTGCCTTACCTCTTGCAAAAAATCGAAGAACAGACACCCCGTATTCGCCCCGTGTCTTTTTCTTTTGGCAAGCAATCATCTTCCGAGCCAAGTTTTCAACAACTGGAGATTGTACCGCTTTCTTCTCCTGCCCTGCTTGCTTATTTGCAGGAAAGGGGAATAAACATTGCAATGGCGAAAAGAGAATGCAGTGAAGCGCACTTCACCCATAATGGCAAACGGTATTTCGCCATCGCCTTTCCCAATGTGTCGGGTGGGTATGAAATCCGCAACCAGTATTTCAAGGGATGCATCGCACCGAAAGAGATTTCTCATATCAAACAGCCGGGAACAGCGAGGGAAACATGTTATGTGTTTGAGGGATTTATGGACTATCTTTCATTTCTTACTTTGAGATTGGAGAATTGCCCGAAATATCCCGAACTGGACAGGCAAGATTATATGGTGTTGAACTCAGTAGCCAATGTTTCCAAAGCAATCTATCCGTTGGGAAGCTATGAGCGCATCCACTGTTTCTTTGACAATGACCGTGCAGGAATGGAAGCCATGCAGCAAATCTATAAGGAATACGGCAGGGACTTATACATCCGTGACGCTTCGCAGACATACAGCGGATGCAAGGACTTGAACGAATACTTACAGAAACAGACTGAAAGAAACAGGCAAGTTCAATCTGCAAAAGGGGTGCGCAGCCAACCACCGAAAAAGAAAAACGGCTTTCGGTTATAGCCCACTATAACTACACGCTTCGCTTTCGTAGTTGTGGGCTCTCCCGAGGGGATTAGGGCTTTGCCCTAATGACCCACTCAGGGCGTTTCTCCCCTAAGAACCCCGAGCAAAGAGTGCCCCTCTCTTTGCAATCTCCGCTTATGGGTTGCACCCCTAAGAACCCTGTGCGGTTATGAGCGGACAACAGAAGATTTCATCAACAATCCAAATCAAATTTTAAGAATATGGCAACAAAATCAAGCATACATATCAAACCCTGCAGAGTGACATCAAGCGGGGCTCATAACCGGAGAACTGCCGAGTACATGCGCAATATCGGCGAGTCCAGAATCTACATTGTACCCGAACTGACTTCCAATAACGAGCAGTGGATAAACCCGGGCTTCGGCAGTCCTGACCTGCAGGCGCACTATGACAGCATCAAACGGATGGTCAAGGAAAAGACCGGACGAGCGATGCAGGAAAAGGAGCGTGAGCGCAAGGGAAAGAATGGAAAGATTATAAAAGTGGCTGGATGTTCTCCAATCCGTGAGGGAGTATTGCTCATCAGACCAGATACAACACTGGCAGATGTACGAAAGTTTGGTGAGGAGTGCCAGAGACGCTGGGGTATTACACCGCTCCAAATCTTCCTGCATAAGGACGAGGGACACTGGCTTAGTGGACAACCCAAAACCGGGGATAGGGAGAGTTTCCAAGTCGGTGAAAAGTGGTTTAAGCCGAATTATCATGCCCATATCGTATTCGACTGGATGAACCACGACACGGGCAAGAGCCAAAAGCTCAATGATGACGATATGATGGAAATGCAGACTTTGGCATCTGACATCCTCTCCATGCAACGTGGGCAATCTAAATCCGAGACCGGAAAGGAACATTTGGAACGAAATGATTTCATCATTGAAAAGCAGAGAGCCGAACTGCAACGCATGGATGCTGCAAAACGGCACAAAGAAGAACAGATAGGTCTTGCTGAACAGGAACTGAAACAGGTGAAATCAGAAATACGCACTGACAAGCTAAAGAAAACAGCCACCAATGCAGCCACCGCCATAGCAAGCGGAGTTGGTTCTCTTTTCGGAAGTGGAAAGATGAAAGAGCTGGAGCGAACTAATGAAGATTTGCACCAAGAGATTGCCAAACGAGACAAAGGTATTGACACCCTCAAAATCCAAATGCAGGAAATGCAAGAGCGACATGGCAAACAGATACGCAATCTTCAGAGCATACACAACCAAGAACTTGAAGCCAAAGACAGGGAAATATCACGATTGAACACTCTGCTTGAAAAGGCATTCAAGTGGTTTCCGATGCTTAGAGAAATGTTGAGAATGGAAAAACTCTGCGCTGTCATTGGATTTACCAAAGATATGATAGATTGTCTTTTGACAAGGAAAGAAGCTATCCAATGTAATGGCAAGATTTATTCCGAGGAACATAGAAGAAAGTTTGAAATCAAAAACAACATCTTCAAGGTGGAGAAGAATCCGACCGATGATAGCAAACTTGTACTGACCATAAACAGGCAACCGATAAGCGAATGGTTCAAAGAGCAATGGGAGAAACTTCGGCAAGGTTTGCGACAACCAACGGAAGAACCAAGAAAAAGTAGAGGATTCAAGTTATAATAGAAAAAAAAGACAATATAAAAGCACTCTGATAGTTACGAAGTGCTTTTATATTGTATAAATTATATAATGTTTACCATTGAAGCTTCAAAGTAAACGCAACTTAAGGAATTGCCGAATTTTGTATTAATAAAGAATATACGACCTCTGATATATGCGCAACATATTGTGATGCTTGTGATTCATTACCCTTGAAATCCTTAACAAATATCGCTAAAGTATAGCAGACATTATTAGGCAGGCATATATAGGCAACATCATTGTGAGCTGCAAGAATACCATTTTCATTGACATAACCAGAACCCGTCTTATGTGCAATAGAAACCCTTTCTTTATCAAGAAGCGGAGCGACTATTCTATCTGTACCTGTCACACATTCTTTTAATGTATTCTTAATGAAACTTTGCTTCTCACCACTGACAATACTTTCGGTAAACAAACGGTTCATCAACATTGCGGCACCAAGAGGAGATGTATAATTAAAGTAAGCCCTATCGTGGTCAGCCGACATTTCCTCTTCTGTATAAGCTATCTGAAAACTTGAACGAGGAATAAGTGTGGCTATAAAACTGTCAGTTTGAGCAACATTGACCATATCTTTAAACATCAGATTGCTTGCATTATTATCACTTTGAGCAATAGTATAACGAAGTAAATCTCTCACGGTTAATGATATAACCAACTCGGAATAATCTTTCATCATAGGACTCCAAGTCTTTGAATCAAGTCTATTCCTATCTATCTTTACTAAGGTATCAAGTGAAATCCCTTTGTTATCAAAATCATTGCAAAGAGCTAATGCCTGATGAACCTTAAATACACTCATCATAGGATATACACTCTTATCATTAACTTTAACTGTATCTGTGTTATTAATAATAATTGCCACTCCAATTTCACCAGGACAAGCTGATACTATCCGAGAAAGGCTCAGTGGAAAAATATTGGGGAGGTTTTTTAGTTTCATAGTATTTTGTATCTTTGCATTATGAACATGCTTGAACAATTAGCCCATCTA
>NZ_JADYTS010000104.1 GCF_021531355.1 Leyella stercorea
GTACAAAATTTCTATCACATTGAGGATTAGATAGTTGTAAATAATCTTAATATTTAACGACACTCCCTATATAATATGTCTTCATTATTTCGACTGCAAAAATATGAGAAAATGCTGATGTATCAGATACCAGAAAACCGCCAAAAACTACCAAAATGATAAATCATTCTCATTCATACACCCCATTCTTATAGTCCTCCTGGAATTCTCTGCATGTCTTGCCCGTCTGCTGCTTGAAAAAACGCATCAGGTGGGGTGGTTCGGGGAAACTGAAAGCATAGGATATCTCACTTATAGACTTGCTGGTAAACAGAAGTTCGTTTTTGATTTCTGCCAACAGTCTCTGTTTCAGCAGATAGGTAGCCGATACTCCATACAGCGCCATCACGCTATGGTTCAGGGTGATGCGGCTAACCTTGAGTAGCGAGGCGTAGTCCTGTACACGCTGCAACTTCCGGATGTGGGTTTCCATCAATTCCACAAACTGAAAGGCATAATAATTCTTAGGAGCAGCCAGAGGCAATTGATGCTCAAGGGTGTAATGGCGATTCATGATTGCCAGCAGATAGTAGAGCACGCTGACAATGATGTAGTAGCTGTCGGCCTGAGGCTGCCGAAGCTCTGTCCGTATTTTCTTAAGCAGCCGCTGATATTCTTCGCATTCATTTCCTGAACACATCAAATAGGGAGGCGTTTCGGTCTGCTGGCAGTATTGCAGACGATAGACAAAGAATTTGTCGGCAATGAAGGTTCGCATAAAATCTTCACGGAATATCAGAAATTCGTAGTCGAGAGCCGCCTCATCAATGTGCCACTCCTGCTGCTGGTGTGGCTTCACAAAGAGCACCATGCCGTCTTTCAGGTTTATCTTCCTGTAGTCTATCAGAACGTAGCCATTAGCTTTCTTGATGAAAAATATTTCGAAGAAGTCGGTCTTGAACACTTCATGCTCCGTAAGCACCCAAGGGCACTCGCCGCCATAAGCTGTGTTGATGTAGAAATCTACGCCGCAATCCGTCTTGTTGAACGGCACTTCTACCAGACGCTGTCTTTGCTTTGCCATAATCTTAATCAGTTATTTTTATGCAAAGATACTGTTTTTTGCCGACGTATCAAATTGATATGATTAACAGAAGTGACCTTTATCATATGTTGAATCCAATAATTCTTGTTAAACAAATCCTGCCTTACCTCTCATGTTTATACCTTTGCACGCAAATTTAATAATCTAAAGGATAACATTTTTAATTAAAAAGAGAAGATACATGAGAGAAGATACAGAAAAAACTGTAGCACGCAATTGTAATAAAGTAGGATTGCTTGGACTGCTCGTCACATTAGGCATCGTGTTTGGCGACATCGGAACATCACCCCTCTATGTGATGAAGGCCATACTCCATACAGGCGAAACCATCAACGAGAGCACCATCCTGGGCGCATTGTCATGCATCATCTGGACACTCACCCTACAGACCACCATCAAATACGTATGCGTGGCTCTGCGAGCCGATAATAATGGCGAAGGAGGCATACTTGCACTCTACGCTCTACTGCGCCGACTCAAGAGCAAGTGGATTTACATATTGGCTATTATTGGCGCAAGTACTTTGCTTGCAGACGGAATCATCACCCCAGCCATTACGGTTACTACAGCCATCGAAGGACTCGAAAGCATCAGTCCTGATCTGCCGGTCATTCCCATTACGCTTGCCATCATCACAATAATCTTCTTCGTGCAACGGTTTGGCACAGAAAGCATAGGCAAGTCGTTTGGAGTATTTATGCTGCTATGGTTTCTGCTGCTGGGCGTGGTGGGGGCCGTCAGCATCACGTCTTACCCTCTGATACTCAAGGCTTTCAATCCCTATTACGCTATTGCTCTGCTGTCACAATCGCCCGAATGGTTCTTGATCCTGGGCGCCGTGTTTCTCTGTACTACGGGTGCTGAGGCTCTATACTCCGACTTGGGACATTGTGGAAGGAAGAATATCACCATCAGCTGGGCCTTTGTTAAGACCATGCTCATTCTAAACTATCTTGGCCAGGGAGCATGGGTGCTTAACCATGTGCCGACAGCCTTGTCCGTAAATCCGTTCTTCGCCATCATGCCGCAGAGCATGCTGTTCTTCGCCATCATCATGGCCACGGGTGCGGCTATCGTTGCCAGTCAGGCACTCATCAGCGGAACATTCTCCATATTGAGCGAAGCCATGAACCTGCACTTCTGGCCGCGTATGCGAATCAAGCATCCTACCCATGTAAAGGGACAGCTCTATATCCCGATGATCAACCTTGCCATGTACATCGGCGTGGTTCTCATCATCCTGCTCTTTCGCGACTCCTCACACATGGAGGCAGCCTACGGACTCGCCATCACCATCACCATGCTTATGACCACCCTTCTGCTCGGCTTCTATCTGCACAGCAAGGGCGTGTCGCGAGTCCTCACGTTCTTGTTTATGGGCGCCTACTGCGCCATCGAAGCCATTTTCCTGGCAGCCAACCTGTCGAAGTTTCTTGCAGGAGGATGGTGTACGATGCTTATTGGCGGAATCCTGTTCCTGATGATGTATGTGTGGGTTAGAGCCATGAAGATACGTCGCCATTATGTCAGCACCAAGCCGCTGGACGACTATTACCGGATTATCTCCGACATCAAGGCCGACGAGAGCATCCCCAAGTACGCCTCCAACCTTGTCTATGTAAACCATGCCGACAAGGAAGGTGCCGTAGACGACAAGCTGCTCTATTCCATCATCAACAAGCAGCCTAAGCGTGCCGATCATTACTGGTTTATAAATATGGAGTTTGTTGATACTCCAGACACGCTCGAATACAGCTGCAAGACCCTAATTCCCGACACCCTCTACAGCATAACCATGCACATAGGTTTCCGCATAGAACCACGTGTGAGTCTTTATCTGCGACAAGTGGTGGAAGACCTTGTGGCAAACAAGAAGGTAGATTTAAGAAGCACCTATCCTTCGCTTCGCAAGAACGGAATACCTGGCGATTTCCGGTTCATCATCATTCATCGTGTATATTATCCAGAGAGTTCCGCCAACCGTCAGCAGAACTTGTTGATGACTTTCTACGCTCTTATCAGCAAGATAGGCATCGACGAGCCAAAGGCATTGGGCCTCGACACTTCTATGGTGGTGGTGGAACGTGTTCCGCTCATCATCAACCAACGTAGCGGAAGCATCAGGCGCATCACGCAAATTGTAGAAGAATAAAAACAAAAAACCGACTGACTTTAGACACAGCCTAATTCTTATATAAAGTCAGTCGGTTACTTATTTAGAAATCACATGTATCTGGATCTGCACCTATTCTGTCAGCCTTCATCGATGCGATTTCAAGCATTTCCTGCTGAGAGAGTTCAAAGTCGAAGACATCGACGTTTTCCTTGATTCGGCTTGGAGTAACCGACTTCACCAGTGGCAGCACGCCAGTCTGCATCACCCAGCGGATGACTACCTGAACCACGCTCTTACCATGGTTGGTAGCTATCGACTTCAAGAGAGGATTGTCCAAGACATTGCCTCTTCCCAATGGGCTCCATGCTTCCACAAGAATGTTGTTCTTCTGGCAGAACTCCACACAATCCTCTTGTGTGAATCCCGGATGATACTCTATCTGATCAACCATCGGACAGATGTTTGCCTTCGACATTACAGGCTCAGCATGATGCTGCATGAAGTTGGAAAGACCGATGCTGCGAATCAAGCCCTCTTCGTGGAGACGCTCCATCGCTTTCCAAGTATCTACATTCAGCTGATTAGCATCCTTGCCAAACTGCAACTCGTTGGCTGGCCAGTGAATGAGGTAGAGGTCGAGATAATCGAGACCTAAATCGCTCAAAGTCTTGTCAAACGCCTTCAAGGTTTTGTCGTAGCCACGCTCCGTGTTCCAAACCTTGCTGGTAACAAAGAGATTCTTACGCTTGATTCCACTTTCCTTGATTCCCTCGCCCACGCTCTTCTCATTTTTATAGACAGCAGCGGTGTCAATGTGGGTGTAGCCTGCAGCGATAGCAACTTACAGGCGTACTCAATGCGGATTTCTGCCAACACCTGGAAGATGCTCTTGTCGGTGGATTTCTTGAAATAGCGGCAAAGCGAAGTCGAGTTCTGACCTACAAAATCGGCAACATCCTTCCATTGCTTCCTATCAGTGCAACATCACCTTCTGTATAAGGCGCAACGCCCTCGCCCACGAACTGCTTTCTGCTGCCGTGGGTGAAAAGCATGAGTTCATACTCCGCATACTTATGCAGGGGCAGAACGAACTCCGGGTAAGTAATATGGCTGCACAAAGTTGTCATTTTGTGCGCAATCTTTCGTTCTAATATAGGCATAATCTCCATTTATCTGCGTTTGTGCAAATATCCACTATGATAACGCAAATATAATGGATAATATTGTTCGAGATTAGCCGTAATTTTGCACCCACAAATAAAAAAATAGAATAGAAACAAATAAGAAGAGAGAAAATGTTAGAAACTTTATCCCGATTTGGGATAAATGGTGTATTTTTGCACAAAAACATTTACAAGCAAAACACAACATGCAGATATTATTAGCAAACGCCAAGATAATGTTCGGCAAGGCGGACAGAAAGCCCATCTCCACCCCACTCTTCCAGACCGTGGCAGACACTCTGGCTGCGGAAATGGCAAGGATGGACGTGGAGGATTTGGCTCGGCAGCTGGATTGCTGCAAGAAGATAGCGGCAGAGAACTGGCAACGATACCACAACTTCATGGCAGCCGAGAAGATGCCTGCCTTGCTTGCCTACAACGGGCAGGCATATAAGCATCTGCATGCCGACAGCTTGAGCGACGGGGCGTTGGAATATGCCCAGAAGCATCTTTGGATAACATGTTTTCTCTATGGTCTGCTTCGCCCCATGGACGGCATCGTGCCCTATCGCATGGAGCATTGCGTCACGCTCGAAGCCACAAGCAACAAGCCCATAAATCAGTTTTGGAAGGACAGGCTGACAGATGTGCTCATAGGAAGCGTGAAAGCTGACGACGGCACACTTCTGCATCTCTCAACCGAGGAATATGAGCATCTGTTCGACTGGAAAAGGGTTTGTAAGGAGGTGACGGTCATTCAGCCTCTCTTCTATGTGCGCCAGAAAGACAGCAGACTGAAGATGCAAGCTGTGTGGGCAAAGTCGTGTCGTGGAGCTATGGTACGCTTCATTCTTAACAACCGCCTCGTCACTCCCGAAGAACTTTCTGCTTTCAACTACGAAGGCTTTGAATACGCTCCGCTATTAGGCGACTCGAACAATCCGCATTTCGTAAGAGAATTTATCAAATAAAATATATGAAACTTAACAAAATACATCATGTAGCCGTGATTTGCTCTGACTATGAGCAATCTAAGTATATTTCTATACAGAAGTGTTGGGCTTGAAGATCGTGAGCGAACATTATCGTGAGGAACGCCACTCATGGAAGGCGGACTGCCGATAGAACTGTACGAGAGTTAAAAAGCATCACTTATAGGTATTGCCCGACTCACAACTAAATTGTATCTTTGCATCGTAACTAACAGATAAAAGACTATGACAGAAATGACAGCAACTATAATCATTGGACTTCTGATTCCGCTATTGGGAACGATGCTTGGTTCGGCTTTCGTATTCATGATGAAAGACGAGATGTCTGCGCGATTGCAAAAGACATTATTGGGCTTTGCCTCTGGAGTGATGGTAGCAGCGTCCGTATGGTCTTTGCTAATTCCTGCTATGGAGATGAAGGCAGATAGCGGCGTATGGTCGGTAGTACCGGCAGCCATAGGCTTTCTGTTAGGCATCGGTTTCCTACTGTTGATCGACGAGCTTACGCCCCACCTTCATATCGGCACAGACAAGCCCGAGGGCATCAAGTCGCACCTGTCAAAGACAGCTATGCTTGCCCTTGCCGTAACCATCCACAACCTGCCCGAAGGAATGGCAGTAGGCGTGGTGTTTGCAGGAGCCGAAAACGCTGCTTCGCATATCTCGTTAGCCGGAGCCATTTCCGTTTCGTTGGGCATAGCCATTCAGAACATCCCCGAAGGCGCTATTATCTCTATGCCTATGCGGGCAGCAGGCAACAGCCAATGGAAATCCTTTATGTTAGGCTCGCTGAGCGGAGTGGTAGAGCCTATAGGAGCCATTGCCGTACTGTTGCTTGCCTCTCTCATTATGCCTGCCCTACCCTACATGCTCGCCTTTGCAGCAGGAGCCATGTTCTACGTAGTGGTGGAAGAGCTAATCCCTGAAGCCTCAAGCGGCCAGCACAGCAATCTCAGCACCATCGGCTTCGCCATAGGTTTCGTGCTGATGATGGTGCTTGATGTTGTTATGGGTTAACAAAAATAATAAGCTTATATCATGTATAATACATTTAAATTATATTTGCTTGCAATCATATTGACATTTGAAAGCAAGCAAAAATACGTTTGCCAGAAAGCATAGATACGTTTGATAGAAAGCATAGATTGCTCGAAGTATAACTTCGAAAACGAACTAAGATAGTTAACTTGTTGAATGAAAGCTACTTACTTAGTTGTTATACCTATAATTCTTAAATTTGATTCTAATATTGGTTTTTCTTACGATTATTAAGAAAATCTGCTACAAATACTTTTTTTTCTTAGTTATGACACTTTTTGTCGCATCTGTATATTTACTTTGCAATCGAAAACAAAACATTAACTATAATACAAAGGAAAGGAACCGCTTATGTTCAGAGGTTTTACACAATTCGTTTGCAACGATTGCGGACACAAGTTTACTGGTCCAGATATGGAGTGGATGTGTACTGTATATCCGGCTCCTGTGAAATGTCCAAAGTGTGGCGGGTGGCATACATATCCATCAGGATTTCATGTATGTCTACCACTTGGTGGATTGTTTGGCTTGAACAAGCGTATCTACCGACGTATATGGAAAAGCATAGAAGAAACTGTATAAGATATATAAGAGGAATCCATAAGATTTCTTGTTAAAAGTTTGGTGGCTCATCAGATTTTTACTACATTTGTCAATGTATTAGCGACAGGGCAGGTGAAAGTCCTCGCTTGAAGTTGCTATGATGCAGAGAAACAAGATAATCTTGTGGACACGAGCAAGCTATTCAGTTCTGTAGGTTGAAATCTGGTAAATTGAAACGTAGAAAGAACGCGAATCTGTTTGAGCGAGTCTACACCGTCATAGGTGTGGATTCCTCTTTCGCATTTTCTTTTCTACGGGTTTTACCAGAGCCTAACTTACAAGGAAGTGAAGAAAGTAGGAGTTCGCACCTCCTTTTTTCACTTATTATACTTGTAAGGTTCGCAGATTTCCTTTAAGTAACTGTTCAAAATTAATTTTATAAATATGAATAATTCACGAATAAGTTCGTACCCACAGACGCCAAGG
>NZ_JADYTS010000105.1 GCF_021531355.1 Leyella stercorea
AGATGATCATCGGTCTGCAATCACAGAACAAGCCACACAAGGCGAACACGCACATACCTATGAGTGTGGAGGAAGCATCGGCATACCTGAAAATGCCGATGGCAACTCTCTACATGAAACTTGGCAACGGCAGCATTCCTGCCACCAAACCTGGCAAGCGTTATTGCCTATATCAGGATGAACTTGACAAGTGGCTGGAGACAAACCGCAAGAATCCTGTACCTCTTACAGCTGAGGAGGAGAATGCAGCCATTCTTGCAGGAAACAAGCGCAAGCCGAAACCCTTAAACTGGTGATGTCATGACTTATATAGGATGTATGAACCAATTGTGGCGTTCCGCTATGATGTCGCCAATGCCAGCCAGTGAAATAGCTCTGTTTGCGTACCTTGTGAACGAGAGCAACAAGCGGTATTGGAATATGCCGTTTGTATGTTCCACTACAAGGATATGCGATGATTTGCGCCTTTCAAGACAAACAGTCATTACAGCACGGAAACACCTTGCCGAGCGTAAGCTTATCTCTTTTATTGAGGGGAAATCACGCCATGTACCGTCCAAATACACAATGCTTGAATGGACGGATGATTTGACAAATAACTTAGCAGATGGCTTGACGCATGACTTGACACTTATAAAAGATAAAGACAAAGAACTTTTTATAAGGAAGTCGAGTGAAAATTTCAACAGTAAAAAAGAAAGTAAAAATGGATTCAGCAAGCAAAAAGAGAATCGCAGAATATGTCCAGTTACTACAGAAGGGGCGGACTATGATAGCACGTTTTAGATTGCCCGTGAACGAAGATAAAGCGTATGAACTTCTGTTGGCGGCGGTAATTGCAGAGGTGCAGTTCCGTCATCGAAAATTTGTTTATAACGAGTTCATTGATGATCAGCTTAGACAGATAGCCAAATGGCTCACCGCTGGTTCTTCCAAATTCGGAATGGTGCTTTGCGGTGGATGCGGTAACGGCAAGACAACAATGCTCAAAGCATTGCAGAACCTCATAAGGCATTTGCAAATTCGCAGGCCAACGGCAGACCCAGGTAGTAGCTATGGCGCTTGCTATGGATTGACTATTGTAGATGCCTTGCATATCGCTCAATTATGTAAGAGCAATCATACGAAGTATCTTGAACTGGTGCAAAATGAAATGCTCGCTATTGATGATTTGGGGACAGAGCCGGTTGAAGTAATGGATTATGGCAACATCATTACTCCAGTCATTGACCTACTGACAAAGAGATACGAAGCCCAGCTTTTCACCATTGTGACAACTAATCTTGACCCGAAGGACATTCGCAAACGCTATGGCGACAGAATTGCAGACCGCCTCAATGAGATGATGGAGAAGATAGTCTATCGTAATCCTACTTATCGAATGGATGAGATACAGACTGATGGAATGAGTTAGTTAGGACTTGCTTGATAGGAATGACGGACTTCAATGCAAAGCAACATACTGCGTGCCGTTAGATGTTCCACCGCCAAGCGTCTCTGACATGGAACTGGAGGCAGAAGCCAGAAGGCAATTTTTCAAAGAACAGATGGAAGCGGAGGATGCCCCACAATTGCTATTGCTTGGGTAATTTGAGAACCGTTATACAACAAGTCTGTGAACTGGTGCAACCGTAGTGCGTAGCGTGCTTGTGCGTAAACTCTGATAGCGGTGCTATGCAAGAAATACCAATGTCATACAAACGCACTTCGTTTGTCCGTATGCCAATTGACTTCTTGAACGCTCGCAAGCTTGCATTGGGTTGCATACTTTTATAGAAGCAATACTTGGTATGAATAAGAAAAATATAGAAAAGGAGGCACAGAAATACACGAGCCGCCTGATAGTAAGGCTGACACCGCAACTCCATAAGGAGATAGCGGAATATGCTGCTCTTTGCGGACTGACCACAAGCGCATACGCACGCAAGCGGTTGGAGGGCAAATATCCCAAACAACGCTTGACTGACAAAGAAATGGAGGCTTTGAACAGCCTTTCGGATGCCAGGGGCGATATACAAAAATTGTTCGGCTTCCTCAAAGGTCGTCCGCTTACGGAACGTGAGAACATTCTCCGTAGCGAAATATTTATGAAACGATGGAGAACAAGCGCAGAGGTGATCTTGAACCGCATGATTGAGATAGAGAAATACTTAACACAATAGAACATACGACATATATGATAGCAAAAGCAAAGGTGATAAGTCATGGCGCAAATGCCATACGTTACTCAGTGGATAAGGACAAGGCAGAGATTGTAAAGACCAATCTCTTGCCCGATGATATTTCCCCAACGGCAATGTGGGCAAGAATGCTTGCCTTGCAGAAGAAGTTTGAAGACAAGTTGAACCGTTATCATCCGCTCAAAAGGAACATGATACGTATTGAGGTTTCCCCAACCTCGGAGGAAACGCAAGGTTGGACGATGGAGGAATGGCAGAGGTTGGCGGATGACTTTATCCGTGAGTTTGATGCGGTTGACCTTTCAGCCAAGTCGAAGCGCAAGAGTGCAAAGGCAACCAACCTCAAAGACAGCCAGTATGTTGTTGCGCTTCATCGTGACAGCAAGAGTGGCATTATGCACCTTCACATTGATGCGAACCGCATAGACATGAGGGGCAACGTGAATGATGCCCATTATATATATGAGCGTGCGATGGCTGCTGCCGCCAAGGTTGGGCAACAGCGTGGTTGGAAAGATGCACAAGAAGTGAGCCGCCAAAATAAGGAAGCGATAAACAATGATTGTCTTTCCGTTTTGACTAAGATGTCGTACTTTGATTGGGGACTATACACAAAATGCCTCACGCAAATGGGATATGATGTCAAACTGCAATCCGACAACAAAGGACAAGTGCGTGGCTATGCCATCAAGCGTGGTAACTCCATTTATAAGTCCTCGGAACTTGGCAAAGGTCGTTGTCTGATGCCCTCAAAGATTGAAGGTACTTGGGCAAAGCTGCATCATCAAGAATTGGAGGAACCAGTTTCAACTCCAACAAAGAATACCCAACAGCCTAAGATTATGACTGTGCCCAACCCCATGCCTACTGCGGACAACACTCCAAAGATACGTCACTTCGACTTTTATACGGACGAGTTTCATCATTACCCTGTTGATATTCCTCAGAATTGTCTGGATATCATCTACAAGAATATAGCTTTGGATGCCGACAATGTATTTGCCAAGATTGGTGATGTGCAGAAGACCGCCATTCTTCTCTTTGCTGAGTACATTGATGCTGCCACAACCATTGCCGCCCAGTCTGGCGGTGGCGGAGGTGGTGCAACCTCTGGTTGGGGACGAGAAAAGGACGAGGATGAACTGTCATGGGCGCATCGTTGCGCTATGATGGCTAATCGCCTGTGCAGACCTCGCAAGAAGCAAGGATATGGCAGATAACCGAATGTTCAACCAACAGCACTGATATTATGCCAATAGGTAAAAGTAAAATCTCAGATATGGATTTCGGATCTTTCGAGAACACGATAGACAAGAATATCGAAACGGACAAGGCTTCGGAGAAGTTTGACCAACAACTTCAAGCCTACAAGGATGCTGGCAATACGTTGGCTTCGGCAAAATCAGAACTTGAAACGGCAGCATCTTCTTTAAAGGAAGCAAAGGACAGCTTGAATAAAGCCACCGATAAAGCAGACGCTGTTACAAAAGCCATTGATAGCTTTATTGCCAAAGTGAGAGATATAAAATTCAAGGCTAAGGTTGATGATGCCGATATGGAACAGGCAATCAACAATAGGAAGAAACTCATTGAGGATGAGTCCAAACTTCTTGAAGACCACCGAAAGGCGAATAAGGAAATCCTCACTCGCCATTTCTATGATATGTCTAATATGATGTCAAGAAATGAAGGAGTTTGGTTGTCGAATGGTTGGGTAAAGACTTTGCTTTGGATATTCTTGCCGTGTTTCCTTTATATGGTCATTTCGATTGTCTATTTTGTAGCATCTTACATAGACAAGTAGACTGATAATATGGGATAATATAGATATAAACAATAGGTCTCAGGTGGTTGTCTACCCACAAATGTTCCAAGAAAAAATTTGGCTCAGGAGAAATTGTCCGTGGATAGACACCCCCCCTGAGCCATTGTTTTTTATTATTCAATATTCTTTTTGTTCGAAAATGTAACTAAGATTTTAGTTATGCATTCCTTTATAAAGCAGAAAAAAACTGATTGTATTAGAATGTTTGCAGGCATTGTGAACAGTATTAATTTTGGAACTTGGTGGTCATCTAAAAAGAAAGGGTAATCATTGTTAATCAATGATAATGGTAAAGATAAAACTTCTTTTAAAAAAATGTGTACATAATCAGCAAGTATGGGTGATTCACTATCACTCATAGACAAAAAAATTAAAATAACAAAAGTGACAATATCTATAACGAAGATTGATACACCTATAAATAAACAATCTTTAGTATAAAAAAGAGTTCTTTTTTTAAAAATTCCCATATGTATTACCTTTATTTGTTACTTTTTTACGGCACTCAATTGGTTTTTGACCTGTTTTTTAATGATTTTCTTTAACTCCTTTTCTATATTTTTTTTACATCTATATATCTTTCTTTTGTCATCTTTTATATAATTATCACATATGAAAAAAGTTTGATGATAATTTGTGCCTTTTATAGTTAATACTAATCTTGGAGGCAATTTAGTTATGTCACAGAGAGTTGCATTCTGTAAGAGTTCATACAGTTCTTGGATTGAAATATCATTATTAATAATGTATTCATTATCATCAAAATAATTTTTTACCAATATTTGCTTACAAACTTTTTTGTTTATAAGATTAGGATGTATGCTATTTTTACAACAATTCCATAGGCAAAACAACCCACAAAAACAAAATATTCTTAATAACTTATTCATGAAGATAGTGTATTTTAAATTATAAAACTCATCCAGCAAGATAGTAGAGCATTTTACTTGTGGAAATTCGCCAATTGAATTTGTAAGGACCTATAGCCAAATCTATTGTTTAATATTTCTGCTAATCCTCAAATCTCATCCACATATTCTTGAAGTTGATAATAAATTTCCTGTGCGCCATTAACGTTGGTAAACCGATTCTGCAATCATATTCCTCATTATGTTCTGAAGATGTTACTACTGGAATGTTTGTCTCGGTATATTGTTCGCCAGCAAAGGTAAATGTCCATGACACAGGTATAGTTTTTACAACATTGACACCACCGACACCTGCCATGCGCAATGAATCAGTTGCCGTTCTACCAGTAAAACAGTTTTCGTTCTTTTTATAATAGCGATTTGTCAGGAGGGTTCCCGCTGCGCCAGTGTCAACTATTGCATCAATCTTTTTCCCTGAACGACCATCTGTTAATGACAAGTGGAAAAGGCGCTGAGGTGAACGATAGAAATTGGGAGCATATGTAGGTGTTGGTGTGTACGAGGCTGGAATTACAAGCTGCATTTTGTCAAAATCGAAACAAATCTCACCCAATGGCATCATTGTCTGGTTGCCTATAACGCATTCGTATCCAAGTTCCTCCAACTTTTTGTTTGCTAACGGATTGTCAGTTCTCATGTCGACGACAAAAAATGGGACATTTCGATAAACTAAATCACCAAGTTTTAGGGAGTCCACCACTACTAAGCCTTTGCTATCAACATAAGACATACCCAACATCTGTATGTTCTTGGTCTGTATAACAGTTGCCTTTATATGCTCGGCAAACTTAGTAGTCATTATATTTATACCTGCCCCTGAATCGTAATTGCATTTCACTTCTTTTCCATTGATATTAGCCATAACATTCATCATCTCAGGATTTTTGCGGTTACCTGTATGTGTTAACAAGGGCACACTCACGTTATAGTCTGGCCTCTCCACAGAAAACGTGCCGCATTTCGAAAGCTTAGAATAAATGTCCTCATAGGCTTCAAATACAGGATTTACAGTTTGTCCACCCTTGCGGTATGCCTCGTTCAGACTGTGTAATAATGCGGAAGCCTTATCGTAGTGTCCCAATGTTGCATAATCTTCTGCCATGAAATACATAATTGAAGGTACAGATGAATTTAGTTCATCTTGATACATCTCCAAAATTTCTTTGCCATACTTGATAGCGCTGTCCGGTTCATTATAGAATTGACTTATAAAGAATCTGGAGAGCGGTTTTAGAAATGGTGTCTGCAAGTTTTCACCATCAGACATATACAAAGATCTAAGTTCAGCCCAATTACTGCTATTCATAGCCTCGCCTATTCTCTCGTCAATGCTTTTTACTTGTCCAAATGAAATTGTAGCAAATAATAATGCCACAAATGTTATACTTATTCTTTTTATCATCATTTTTTATTATAATAATGTAATTCACCACTATACTATAGCGATTCGTTCCATCAACTATTTTGCGGATAAAACCTCCAGTTGTGAATGGATTGCTTTGTTATTGTTGAACTGGTTCTGCATGAACGTAAAAGTAATTATTCTTGGAGTCAGCATCGTCGCGATTGAAAACAAGTGCAATTCTTGTATCAGCAGTTGCCCAATATGTAATAATATGCGCTTTTTCAGGAAGAGCCTTGAATAAGGTGCGGTAATGATCTAACTGCTTACCCACTACGGTTCCCTTGCCATAATGGTTAATCATAAGTTCCGTCAATTCACGAGCCTCCTTTTGCAGAATAGCAACGTCGTCTCCCTTACCCCAGGAATTGTAGCGCAGTTCAGCATATACCTTGTTCATATCATTGTTGTATGTCCTTGGTTCGTAAACGGTGAAGCTTCGGCTTTTATCAAGCAAACATGTAGCAGTAAACTCTCTTGGCTTGCTCATCGAAAACTTTCCCCAATCGAAGCACAAGAATTTGTCATTATAGACATTGTGGCGCATTGTATATATATAGACAACACGACCTTTCTTGTAGCCTTCAAAGTAGGAAGTCAAGTCTGGGTTTGTATCGAAGAAGCGAGTTGTCCACGTCAGTGCTGTTTGAGTCTGCCCCGGCTTATGACGATGTACGACATATCTGTCAGGAAGTGAACTGGCATCAGACCTCCAAACTATGGAGTCGAAATACTCCAACGCAGGATTTGGAAGCATTGATGTGCCAAGATGATCCGTCAGCGAGAACTTTACATTTCCAAAAGCTACAATAACACTTCCGTTCGTATTCTCTTCAAAATCGTCGGGATTATTATAGCTTGCACTTACACGGAACTTGCAGTCGTTAGGAACAGCATCTGTAAAATCTATGTTTGCGTCATAATCGTACGCTTTCTTTGTCTCCACAAGTTCGTTGTCCGTCATGCGCTGATAAACCACCATGCCGTAGAATGGTTTCAGATTTCCATTCTCATCGGT
>NZ_JADYTS010000106.1 GCF_021531355.1 Leyella stercorea
CTGCTTTAAGAGGAGTAACGGATATAAAATTCTTTCTTTTCAGACTTACAAAACTATATGCTTAATCCCCCTGATTTATCGGATGAGCCATTCTTTCTTTGGCATATATTTTTTGTTTTACATGTTTCTATAAAATAAAAATGCAAACGCCGATTTATAGGCGTTTGCATTTTTTTATCTGATTATTTTATAAATCGCTTAGTCTTGCTCAATCGCACCTTGGGCGGCCGCAAGTCTGGCAATAGGTACTCTAAACGGAGAGCATGAAGCGTAGTTCATACCTACCTTAGCGCAGAACTTAACTGATGAAGGTTCACCACCGTGCTCACCGCAGATACCGGTGCGGAGGTTAGGACGTGTAGCGCGACCGTTCTCAACAGCCATCTTGATGAGCTGGCCAACACCCTCCTGGTCAAGAACCTGGAACGGGTCAACCTTCAAAATTTTCTTCTCCATATATGCTGGGAGGAATGAAGCGATGTCGTCACGAGAGTAGCCGAAGGTCATCTGTGTCAAGTCGTTGGTACCGAATGAGAAGTACTGAGCCTCCTCTGCAATCTTAGCAGCTGTAAGGGCAGCACGAGGAATCTCAATCATTGTACCAACCTCAAACTCAACCTCTACGCCGTACTCTGCGAATACTTCCTTAGCGGTAGCGAGGATGATAGACTTCTGCTGCTTGAGCTCCTGTACAGTACCGATGAGCGGAACCATAATTTCAGGACGTGGGTTGAAGCCTTCCTTCTTCAGCTGGCAAGCAGCACCGAGGATGGCACGTGTCTGCATAGCTGTGATTTCGGGGAATGTGATGCCAAGACGGCAACCACGGTGACCGAGCATTGGGTTGTTTTCTGCTAATGAGTTAACACGTTTCTTGATTTCTGAAACGCTAACACCCATTTCATTAGCCATAGTCTCCTGACCAGCCTTATCGTGGGGAACGAACTCGTGGAGAGGTGGGTCGAGCAAACGGATGTTCACATGGCAACCGTCCATAGCCTTGAGGATGCCGTAGAAGTCGGCCTTCTGATAGGGGAGGAGCTTGGCAAGAGCCTTCTCACGACCCTCTACAGAGTCAGCCAAAATCATCTCACGCATAGCAACAATCTTCTGGTCGTCGAAGAACATGTGCTCTGTACGTGTCAGACCGATACCCTTAGCACCGAACTGACGTGCAACCTTAGCATCGTGAGGAGTATCAGCATTGGTGCGAATCTCCATCTTGGTATACTTGTCGCAGAGGTCCATGAGCTCCTTGAAGTCGCCTGAAAGCTCAGCAGCCTTAGTCTCAATCTGGCCAGCGTAAACCTGACCTGTAGTACCGTTCAATGAGATGTAGTCGCCCTCTTTGTAAACAACGCCTTCAATCTCGACAGTCTTGGTCTTGTAGTCTACATTGATAGAGCCTGCACCAGAAACGCAGCACTTACCCATACCACGAGCTACAACGGCAGCGTGAGAAGTCATACCGCCACGGGCTGTAAGGATACCTTCAGCAGCTGACATACCAGCGAGGTCCTCAGGTGAAGTTTCGATACGAACCATGATTACCTTCTTTCCATCATCGTGCCATTCCTCAGCATCGTCAGCGTGGAATACAATCTGACCGCAAGCTGCACCTGGAGAAGCAGGAAGACCCTGTGTGATAACCTTAGCCTTAGAGAGAGCCAATTTGTCGAATACTGGGTGCAAGAGCTCGTCGAGCTTCTGCGGTTCGCAGCGAAGAATGGCTGTCTTCTCGTCAATCATACCCTCGTGAAGGAGGTCCATAGCAATCTTAACCATAGCGGTACCAGTACGCTTGCCGTTACGTGTCTGGAGGAACCAAAGCTTGCCTTCCTGAACGGTGAACTCCATATCCTGCATGTCGCGGTAGTGCTTCTCAAGCTTGTCCTGAAGAGCGTCAAGCTCCTTGTATAGTTCAGGCATTGCCTCTTCCATTGAAGGATAGTTAGCAGCACGATCTTCTTCAGAGATGCCGGCACGCTCAGCCCAACGCTGTGAGCCAATCTTTGTAATCTGCTGCGGTGTACGGATACCAGCAACTACGTCCTCGCCTTGAGCGTTGATAAGGTACTCGCCGTTGAAGAGGTTCTCGCCATTACCAGCATCGCGGCTGAAGCAAACACCAGTTGCAGATGTCTCACCCATATTGCCGAATACCATAGCCATAACAGAAACAGCTGTTCCCCACTCGTCAGGAATTCCTTCCATCTTACGATAGAGGATAGCGCGCTCGTTCATCCAGCTGCGGAATACAGCGCAGATAGCACCCCAAAGCTGCTCCTTAGGATCGGTTGGGAAATCGCTGCCTGTCTGCTCCTTGATAGCCTTCTTGAAAAGCTCAACAAGTTTCTTAAGAGACTCTACAGAGAGGTCCTTATCAAGAACAACGCCCTGCTCCTCTTTCACCTTCTCGATGATAGCTTCGAACGGATCGATATCTTCCTTGTTCTCTGGCTTCATGCCAAGGACAACGTCACCGTACATCTGTACGAAACGACGGTAGCTGTCGTAAACGAAGTGTGGGTTGCCTGTCTTCTCTACCATGCCTGCAGCAACCTCGTCGTTCAGACCAAGGTTGAGGATGGTATCCATCATACCCGGCATTGAAGCGCGGGCACCTGAACGTACTGAAACCAAGAGAGGATTCTTCGGGTCGCCGAACTTGCAGTTCATCAGTTCCTCTGTGTGAGCAACTGCAGCGTTTACTTCGTCGGTTAGCAGCTCTACAATCTTCTGCTGACCTACCTTATAATACTCATTGCAAGTGTCGGTTGTTATTGTAAAACCAGGAGGCACCGGAACACCGATATGGTTCATCTCAGCAAGGTTGGCACCCTTGCCACCAAGTACCTCACGCATTGAAGCGTTACCTTCGGCCTGTCCATTACCGAAAGTATAAACTCTTTTTTCGTTCATAAGTTAATTAGGTTTGTTTTTTATATTTCTTTATTATATGTTTTTTCTATTTGCAAAGATAATTCCAATTTCGGAATATACCAAATAAATTTAGCCAAAAATGCAATGTCTATATTGCATTTCTATATAGTTTATCTGTTATCGCAAACATTTTCATTGGTTATCGTTGATATTTGTAAATATCATAATGTCATTTTGTAATATTCTAACAATCCGTTGATTGGACTTTTTAATATCTTTCCGACAGTATAGCCGTTGATTTCTGCTGCTTTATGCAATTGAATGCTGTAGTAATGGGCTATGCTGCCTATGGCATTTATCACGGGTGTAGCGCCGCTGCTGATATATTGTCTCAAATTCTTGTTGATGAATTGCTCGAAGTTCATTATAACGAGTTGCTCAATGTCGGGATTGTCTATGTGTCGGGCTGCAAACTGCGATAAAGATGCTAGAAATCGGTTGGGGGCTGGCTGTCTATATACATTATTTATTATATCAGACAATTCCAGTTGGGTTTCTTCTTTAAAACTATTGCACAGTTGTTGGGATAACAATCCTTTGAAAACTGCATTGACTATTAGTTTGCCTAGAGCTGCTCCGCTGCCTTCGTCGCCAAGAATGAATCCGAGTGGTGGGGTGTGTAGCGTCATCTTCTGTCCGTCGTATAGACATGAGTTGGAGCCGGTGCCAAGTATACACACCAATCCTTCTTTGTTTCCGCATAAGGCGTGGCATGCCGCCATTATGTCGCTTTCTATTGTTATTGCCGCATTTTTGTGGAATACGTTTCTCAGCATTTGGCCGATAATGTGGGTCTTGTCGGCCACGCAGCCAGCTCCATAGTAATGTATCTGGTCGACGTCGTTGAGATTTATGGCTTTCTGTCGGGCCTCGACTTCCATATCGACTTCAATTGTCTGCCTTACTTCTTCCTGCGACTGCACCACTGGGTTGATGCCCTTGGTGTGTATTGTATGTGTAGTGTGCTTGTGGCTGACGAAGCACCAGTCGGTCTTGGTGCTTCCACTGTCTACAATAAGTATCATATTTTTTTATTTCAAGTAGAGATAGTAAATCGCAGCTAGAGCAATTACTACTATTGCTGTTAAAACAAGTTTGATAATGCAACCGGTAATCTTCTTGAATATCAGAAAACCAAAGATTATTGCTACTATAATGAATACGTAATAACCAAAATTAGAAGACATAATTTACTCTTTTTGAATTTTTGTGCAAAGATACAACAAAAAATCGGTTAGTCAGATGTTCTTGACAAAAAGAAAAAAGGGTATGACCTTCATTGGCCATACCCTTCAATGGGATATTATTCGATTAGTTCTCCATAAACTTCTTGGCGGCGCGCAGCTGATGGCGCATGTTGCTGAGCAGCTGCTGGCTCTCCTGAAGCACGTTGAGATATACGAGCGACACCTTGAGGTTGCTGTTGTCCTTGGCCTGCTGTATGCGGTCGATGTGGTGCTTTCTCACTACTGAGAGGTTGTCCTTGCATTGGTCGGCCATGGCAAGAGTGTCGCGATAGTGCTCGAAGCGTGATGTTGAAATCTGAGCCTCGGTCTGCTGCATGAGGTCGTTGATGCTGTTGCGTACGGCTATGAACTCGTCTATGTAGACCTGGGGCAGCGGATTGAAGTTATTGTCGACGTGCTCCTTGATGGGGTCGAGCATGCGGCGCAAGCAGTAGAGATACTGTTCGGAAGAGTTGATGCCCAGATGGAACCATGTGTTGCGCTCGATGGCAATCTCGGCAGGTACACGCTTCAAGGCGAGCAGCTCCTGGCGTCTGTACTTCTTTAGGATTTCCATTTCCTTGTCGAGGTTGGACAGTACGTGTCTGAGTATCTTCGGACTCTCACTCTCCAGTCCGTTGATGATTTCGTTGAACTGTGTCAATGTGAAGCGGGTCATGAAGCTCTGTGTACGCGATACGTGCTTCTTGAGCAAGTCCCAAACGATTTCGGGGTCGCGGGTGCGCATCATAAGCTGGAACACATCCTCCTTGCCAGCCTCCTGCTCCTTGCGTTTGTAGTTTCTGTTGCTGCGGATAAGCAGGAAGATAACCAGTGCCATCAGCAGAACCTTTGCCAAAGCTCCTCCGTAGAAAATAACTAGGCAGACGAGAGCACAGGTGGCGAATGCAACACCGGCTGTGATGAACCATCCACCGATAACGCTTATCACACCCGTAACACGGAATACTGCACTCTCGCGGCTCCAGGCGCGGTCGGCCAATGAAGAGCCCATTGCAACCATAAATGTTACGTATGTGGTAGACAGAGGCAACTTATAGTTGGTGCCGATTGTGATGAGCATTGAAGCCAGAACAAGGTTTATGGCAGCTCTCACTACGTCGAATGCGGCGCCGTCGTTAAGCTCAGCCTCCTGCTTGTTGAAGCGTGAGTCAATCCATCTTCTAAGACCTACGGGCAGCATCTGGGTGATGCTTGAACTTGAATCTTGAGTGATTCTCACTACACCACGAGCCACACGTGACGAACCGAACATCTCGTCGCCCTCGTCCTGACGGCTGAGGTCTACAGAAGTCTTGATTACGTTTCGGGCCTTTTTGGATGTAGCCATAGCAATAATCATTATGACACCGGCAGCCAGCAGGAAGAGTGGGGGAGTCTGTGCCGAACCGTTAAGCGAGTCCATCATATAGTTGGTGGCACCTACCGAGTTGGAGTTGGCGATGAAGTCCTGATAAGAGTCGAGACCTGCGAGAGGCACGCCGATGAAGTTGACAAGGTCGTTGCCGGCGAAAGCCATGGCAAGGGCGAATGTACCCATGAGCACGATAAACTTGAACACGTTTACCTTGAGCAGATGGATTATCTCCATTACAATGGTAGAACCGATGAATGTGTAGATGATAAGAGCAGTCATGTTGTTCTCAATCCACATTCTTGTGTCTTCAGCGATGAAGCGCGACTTGCCCATTCCCTTAAGGAAGATGAAGTAAGAAAGGGCTGTGAAGGCGATACCACCGAAAATGGCTATCGACCAGCGTGAGTGCTTGCGGTAGTTGAATGTGAACACTATACGTGAGAGCCACTGTACAACAATACCGAATACGAAAGCAATGGCTACGCTGACAAAAATTGCCACGATAACGCTTAACGCCTTGTCGGTGTTGAGAAGGTCGCCGAATGAGAGCGAGGGGTCGCCTGCAATCTTGATGGCAGCCAGAATAAACGTTCCGCCCAACAACTCAAACACGAGCGATACGGTAGTTGACGTAGGCATTCCCAAGGTGTTGAAGATGTCGAGAATGATGACATCGGTTACCATCACGGCGAGAAATATTGTCATTACATCGTAGAACGAGAAGTTGGACGGCTGCATGATTCCATGCCTTGCAACGTCCATCATTCCCGACGACATTACAGCACCTATCGCCACACCTGCCGATGCTACAATCAATACTGTGCGAAACTTGGCCACCTTGGCACCAATCGCACTGTTCAAGAAATTCACGGCATCGTTGCTGACTCCGACAAAAAGGTCGAATATAGCCAGACATAGCAAGAATGCCACAATCACAAGATACATTGTTTCCATATTGCTTTTTATAGTATGAATGGGTTTGTTTTGTATTTTTTTTACGCTGCAAAATTATAATTGCAATATTACACGTGGTTTAAACACATATTACAATCCTGTTACAAGCCGCATTTGGAGGTAATACAAGCCGCATTTGGGGTTAATGTCTGTTAATAATTTCTGCCAAAGTATTGTACTTTCGCAATAACATCGTAATTTAGTGAAGCAATTATATTAGGGATTGTCGTTTAATTCTTTCAGTCGTGGACGCATAGAGGTCATCTTGGTATTTGATGCTCCGTGCAA
>NZ_JADYTS010000107.1 GCF_021531355.1 Leyella stercorea
GATTGCACGGAGCATCAAATACCAAGATGACCTCTATGCGTCCACGACTGAAAGAATTAAACGACAATCCCTACTATATAAAATCTATTTCGTCTTGACTCTCACAATTCTTATGCCAGTCTGCGACGGATGCTTTTGCATGTATTGGTAGAGCGTCATAGGCTCTTCAACAACCTTCTTGTGAATTTGTGAGGCGTTGAGCATATGCAGTCCGTCTTTGTGCCACACGGCAATGCCTATGTGCGACGTGTCGAGTCCTGCCTTGGATGTTGTGATGGCAATAATGTCGCCATTGTGGATGGTAGAGCGCAGCAGCTTGGTGTCGTGGATGGCAGATTTGGGAATGTAGCTGAACTTCTTTCCGGAGAGCAGCTGCTCGGTCTTGGCTATCCGTTCTATCATTTGCGGATTGTCCTTCAGCATAGGATAAAGCGAAGCGTGAGTGCTCATGAAGTCAATACGCAAGGCCTGGGTTGCTGAGAAAGGAGGGTTGGGCGACTGAATCTCTTCGACGAATCCCTTCTGTGTGTTCTCGTAAATCCAGTCGGTAAAATAATGCTGTCGGGCAGTATAGCTCACCTCTCCGTTCTGGTATCTCACCATTCGCAGGTAGTGTGCGTAATCGTCAACCGAAGTCTTGCCGTTCTTGATGCAAAGATAAATGGCAAGAACGTTCTCTACATAAGTGGTGCAGTCGAGCTGGCTAAGATTCACTACAAGCTTTTCCTGCTTGTTCACCTCAAGCGTCTTTGCCACGTAAGGAATGCCACGCAATTCGCGTGCTATTGCGATTATAAGGGCTGGGTCGGCTGTTTGCTGGGCGTATTTATTCATTATCTGCTCAATTCTTGCCCTGTCTTTCACCTTATTATTATAGGTGATGGATACCGAACTTTTGCCATACGACAACGAGTCCTCATAGGCAGGTTTTGACTTTAGCTGTAGCGAGTTCTGCTGTTTGCTAGCGTTATTTTGCGCTTGTGGCTTTATGTTGTTTGCCGAAGGGTTGCCGCATTGTGCGAGCAACGCCACGGCAAGCGATAGAAACGTTGTGGTCATAATATTCTGGTTTTTCATTTCATTCTTCCAAAGTTTACTCCTACATAAATGTTAAGGCTACCGAAGATGTTGTTGGTAGAGAACTTCGACTTATGGTAGTTGTACGTGTGGATTATGGCGTTGGCACCATAATACCATCGCATATTGTTCCATACGATTCCGAAGCGTCCCACTCCGTCGATATTGAAGTTGTGGAAGGAGAAGTCCTTGAGCGTGAATGTAGAGTGATTGGTGTCGCTCGACGAACTCTTGTAGCCCAGGGCCAACGACAACGAGGCAGCCGCCAGCCAGTTGCGGGCGAACACCCAGTTGTAGCCGTAGCCTCCCGAAAGCGAGACGTCGGTATAGTTAATCTTCTTGAATTTCAGTTCGGGGTCCATGTAGCGCTCGGCAGTCTCCTCGCCAAGGTTTTTGGCAACGATGTTGTACAGCTTCTCCCAATCGACACTTAACGAGTGGCGTGTGTAGCCAATGCCGCACAATGCCGAACCGCACGACTTGCGTTGTATTGTCGACTGGCTGAAGGCGGCAGGGTAGGAGAACCGCTTGTGATTGAAGATGTAATACATGTTGAATCCCTTGATGCTCACGCTAATGCCGTCGTAGTTCATTCCGTTTAACTGGCGTGTGTTCACCTTGCCGTCTGTGTCGAGTTGGGCTTTCGAGATTTTGTAGTCGTTGCCCGTCTTGCGGTAGAAAAGGTCAACTCCAAGCTGTGAACTGTAGATGGAGAGGTCAAATTCGGTTCGCTTGTCTCCGCTGTTGATGTTCTTCAGGTCGAAAGTGTAGCCAAGGAAAATCCAACGCCAGCCTAAATACGGTCCGAGCTTGAAGGTGGGGAGTGGGGCAAAGGTGAAGTCGTTGCCCATAGTAGTAGCTATGCGGTAAATCTCATAAGTATTGGTGTTTTGAACCATAGCTGTGTAGTTGAACTTCTGCGGTTCGATGTAGTTGGTGTCCACCTCGCTGAAATTCCTCATAAACCTGCCAAAAGTCCTGCCGACAACACGGAAGAAAGTCTTGTGACGGTACTTTTGGGGCGTACTGATGGTGTCTGCCGTAGTTTGAGCCATGGCAGACATTCCCGAAATCAATACGGACAACAATATAGTTATGGTTCTTTTCAAATACATGTATTTTAGAGCTTTCCGAGAATTCGGTCCATCACCCAGTTGACAGGTGTGGCGCTGACGCTTGTACATTGGCACACTCCTATGCCCTGAAGATGCTCTATTACAGAGCGTATGATAGGCAGTTGGACATAAGAAGGGTTAGGCACAACAATGTTTGTTCGTCCGGCACTCGTCACCACTTGTATGGGGTCGTAATTGTAGACCGAGAACGACAGCATTCCCTTGTCGCCAATCACCTCAATGCAGTCTTCCTTTGCACTCTGATGGCCCACGAAACACCATGAGCCACTACCCGGCAGACCGTTCTCGAAGAAGAAGCTGGCGCTTATGGAGTCCTCAGCCTTATACAGATGTGCCCTGTTGGAGCAATAGCCATGAGCACGTGTTATGACTCCGAAAATGTCCTGCAGGAGGTCGAGCTGATGAGGAGCCAAGTCGTAGAAGTAGCCTCCTCCTGCAATGTCCGGCTGCAAGCGCCACGGCAGGTTGTGGGCGTCCTGATAGTCAAGGTCTCTCGGCGGAACCGAGAAACGTATCTGGACATTTACGATTGTGCCGATAGTTCCCGAATTGATGATGCTCTTCACCTTCTGGAAATAGGGCAGGTAGCGTCTGTAGTAAGCCACGAAGCACGGCACGCCCGTAATCTCGCTGATGCGGTTGATGCGGGCACAGTCCTCGTAGCTTGCTGCCAACGGCTTCTCGATATACACGGGTTTGCCAGCCTTCATAGCCATTATAGCGAATGTTGCATGGCTTGAAGGAGGAGTGGCTATGTAGACGGCATTGACGTTAGGGTCGTCAATAAGCTCCTGAGGGTCGGTGTACCACCTCTTTATATTATGACGCTTGGCGTACGACTTTGCCTTAGCCTCGTTTCGGCTCATAACAGCCACTACGCTTGAACCAGGCACCTCATTGAATGCCGGTCCGGATTTCTTCTCGGTCACCTCACCGCATCCGATAAATCCCCAACCTATTTGTTTCATATCTTAATCACTAAATCAAAAATTCATTATCGTCAACTGCTCAGGCTACGGCGAGGATGCCATAGTCTCCTACAATTCAACATAGAACAATTCTTCATCGCAGGTGTTAGCCGAGAACAATTCAACACTCAACATTCAAAACTCAAAATTCATGAATGTTCCTCCAGCCATTTGTCAATCAGCATTCTTGCAAGGCTGAGTTTCTCGGGAATCGTAGGCAGGTTGTTCTTGTTAAACCAGTTGCCTCGCGACAGTTCCGACTCCTGCAACTTCAAGTCGCCCCCGTCATATTCAGCAAAGAATCCGACCATGAGTCCGCAAGGGTAGGGCCAAGGCTGCGACTTGAAGTATCTCAGATTCTTAATCGATATGGAAGCCTCCTCCCACACCTCACGTCTAACTGCCTCTTCGAGCGACTCTCCCGTCTCCACAAATCCGGCAATACATCCGTAGAAGTCGGTCTTGAAGTTCTTGGCATGTACCAGCAGCAGGTCGTCGCCACGGTTTATGAGTACGATAATGGCTGTAGCCAGTTGTGGCCAGACGGTCTTACCGCAATTGGGGCATTTCTTGGAAATGTCTGTATCCATCACCATTGGCGACCCGCATACGCCACAATATTGCGTGTTGCGGTCCCAGTAGAGCAGCTCGTGGCATTTGCCCGCCTTGAGATAAAGAGGATGCGAAAGCTTGTAGTACGACTGCCGTAGACCGCACCCTTCGAAAGTGCCGTCAGCACAAATCTGCATGTCGTCTACTTGCAGGGCCTTCACTTCCTCTCCGCTGTCCATGGGCGAAATGTCCATAATATGTGTTTTGGGGGTGGTAGTGACGGGCACATACTCGCAATACGGGATGGTGAAAGTGCCATCCTCACATTTCTGAAGGAGAAGTTCCCCTTTATTGTTGAATACAAACCAGTAGTACATAGTTATGTTTTAAAAAGGTTATATTTTAAATACAAATTTAGATAAAATTTCCGAATTATAAGCCAGTTGTGATAAAAAACAGAAATGAATATCTCCATGTGCTCGCTGCTGGAGTTAAAATGTCAAGACCGGCATATCTGAAATCTTGCATCAATGTGCTCTAAATCACAAATAATCTTTGTGATGGTTACACCTCATTCGCAATCTTACCATATTGACGGACGGCTATGAAAGCCAGTTTGAGTACAAACTCGAAGAGTAAAGTATAACTATATGAGTAGGTCCTTGTTTGCGCTTGGGCCAGAAAGTTTGTGTTCCTCATTTTTATTATACAGATGTTTAGTTACCTTTTGCGGAGATATCCATTTTTGTTTTATAGAGGAAAGGTAGTGTTTTTTGAAGAAAACAGCATCATGATAGCTTTATATTATTGAGATTCTTCTCCAACTCTTCCTTCACTTCGTCGATGGAGATGTCGAGAAGCTGCATCTGTCGGGCGAGTTCCGGGAGTCTTTCTTTCATAAACTCCTTCTTGCGGGTCTTTTTGATTTGCTTCTTGGCTCCTGCGGAAACAAAGTAGCCCAGGCCTCGCTTGTTGTAGATGATCTCATCGGTGGCAAGCAGATCGTATGCCTTCACGGCTGTGTTGGCATTTACCTCCAGCAGCACGGCGTATTCCCTGACGCTCGGTATTCGCTCGTCTTCCTTGTACTTGCCCGCCAGAATCTCATCGCTCAATCGCTCGGCTATCTGTACGTATATTGCTTTATCATTACTGAAAATCATAATACTTTCAATTTTAATTTTTAGATGTTGATCCACTTGTTGCAGATAACCTGCATACGGGTGAAGAGCTTGTAGGATGCCCAATAGTTGAAGGCAGCCAAAGCAAGGAAAACAAAGAATGCTGTAATTGTTATACAATAGTCAGCTGTGGAACCATTGCTGAAGTTAATATGACTGAAGAAATCAAAAACTCCAGCTTCTCCTAATTTGTTGATTATGTATCCCAAAATCATACTAAGAAGAATGCCCGTGCAAGCTGTTAGCAATACAGGCAACTTGCGATAGAATGTTCCGCCAAGTGTTGCGAAAGAATGGGAAAATAGTATGAATGAATAGAGGGTAATCCATTTCAGCCAGTCGTTGTCGAAAGGGTGAATTGTGGAAATAATATGGCTAAGCACAGTCCAGGTGATGCTGATATGAAAATCTGGAGTGATGATGAAACTAAAGATGAACAGTATAACATCAGCCAAGATTACTGCTGCAAAAAGTTGAACCAAAACACCGATACTCATCATGAGTAATCGGGCCACAAACTTCTCTAGATTACAAGCAGGAAGCATCAGGAAACTCTCTCTTTGCAATTTAGTCTTCATGTTATTGAATATACAACTTGCCAAGATGTAGAACGCGATGAATGCTATTATATAAAAGAACATGCAAACACTTACCTGGTATTGATGACCAGCCTGTTCTACATCGGTTGAGTTAAGCCAAAATCTCATGCTAAAAAGTCGCAATACACAATAGATGGAAATGCTGAGGGTGAGACCTGCTGTAGCTCCAAGATGACGCTGCCAGTTGGTGAGAATATCCCAACGAAGTACCATGCTTAATCTATGTAAATCGAAATTCTTTTTCATAATCGTCTAATTTTAATCGTTTAATTTTCCATTAATTACTGCATTGAAGAGCAACTCCAGGTTCATCTGTGTTTCCTGTTCACCCTCCTGTCGCTTGCAGATGGCGGCATTGCCCTGCAGGGTTGGTTCGGCGTAGAGCACGGTGTCGTCCATCTCCTGTGGGTTGCGGTACTCGAAGGTGTATTTCCCGCAGATGTCTGAAACCGATGCATCGAGCAGGAGCTGGCTCTGGTTCATGATGATGATGTGGTCGAGCAACGACTCTACATCGTGCACCTGGTGAGTTGAGATGATGAGGGTGCGGTCTTCCGTCATGTTGTTGGCGATGACCTTACGGAACTGGCTCTTCGATGGGATGTCGAGACCATTGGTTGGCTCGTCCATCAGAAGAAAGCGGGTACCCGTGGCGAGTGCGAAACTCATGAATACCTTCTTCTTCTGTCCCATCGAGAGTTCGTTCAACTTGAGAGAGAGTGGTAAATCAAAATCCTTAAGGCAACGATCCAGCACTTCCTGCGAGAAGTTAGGATAGAACTCCTGGTTCATCTTCACGTAGGTGGCGAGTGAAACGTTGGGCAGTTCAAACTCTTCGGGCACCATGAAGATATCCTTCAGCATCTCGGCTCTGCGGTCTTGTGCCGAAATGCCATCCACGAGAACGGTGCCTTGTTGCTGGCGGAGCAATCCGCTGATGAGGTAGAGCAGGGTGCTCTTGCCTGTACCGTTCTTACCGAGCAAGCCATAAATGTTGTTCTCCTTGAGCTCCAAAGAGAAATCTCTAAATACGAGGTGCTTGCTACCTGGGTATCTGAAATCAATGTCTTTAATCTGTATCATAATCGTTAATGTTTTAGTGTACTACTTCAATAGGACACTGCAAATATAAATATTTTCTCAAGCAAGTTCCAAGTTTTTAAGTAAGTGATCTAAATTATTTTTATATATAAGTACTAACATGGCTCATTTTTCGTTTTATAGAAAAAGTAG
>NZ_JADYTS010000108.1 GCF_021531355.1 Leyella stercorea
AGATAACTAATTCTAACGAGAATAAAGCAAATCCTGTTAACTATTCAACACAGGGTTTTACTGGTGACCCGAATCTTTCGTGCCAAAACGCCAATGAGTTATTCGTGTTTAATGCAGAACAATACTTTATGAATAAAGGTGTAGAATACTCTATTGAACGAGATGCCGATAGTGTTAGTTTTAACACATCTAAAGGTTTATTTAGACTAGATTTGCAAAATGGAAAACCATCCGCAGTTTCTGTATATAGTATTGGAAATACTTTTATAAAAGAATTTCGCGATTCTTTATGGACGACTAAAAAAGTTTTTGGATTTCCTGTTTGTGCTATTATGGACAATGCCAATGATGGTTACTTTGAAACCCATCCTTCAAGATTTATCATAATTATTTTCCAAAGAATATAATGATTCGAGACTCTGCTTTAATAGACAAACTGATTGCAGATCTTCATTTCCATAATTTTCTACACGTTGTGGAGGGAGATAATATTTTCACTAATGTAGATCTTACTATAGAGAATTTGCAATCAGTAATAAATGCTATTGGATTAGATAATAAACTTAATGCGCGTAAAGACTTTTATCACGGAGGAAATGTGCAAACTACAGAAAAATCAGATTATATAAATACATATCTTGATGATGTTTTTATTGATTATTTCTTTCGCACTTATAAATTCAAAGAAATTATTTTTCCAAAGGGGCTATGTCATGAACAAATAACTCCAGAAGGTATTGTTCATCCAAAAGAAGATATTTCCTTGGATTTAAATAATCTATATGATAGATGTACTTTTGCCAATAATATTTTCAGGTTGTTTGGTATAGACTCTGATTTGAAGAACCTTTTTCCTAGTAATAAATATATTAAATCTTTGTCGCTTGATTATCGAATCTTTGGTTTACATAGTTGGTGCTTTGTTTTAATCAAGGATGAACCAATATATAAAATGTATCTTGATAATTTCGTTAATAAATATTATCCAGGACATTCGTTGGAGAGAGCTAATCATAGAGGGCAAACAATAAAGGAATTTGTAAAATTCGTATATGAAAAATATCATACCGATCTATTTAGTGCTTTTCCAATTAATCATTTGTCTTCTTTACAGGAATTTGAAGATGGTTTTTCACAAATTCAAGATGAGAAGATATTTGGACAATATACTATAGAGGAAATACTATTGATTTATGCTCTCCTTACTGATAAATTCCTTTTGCACGAGGATTCTTTTCTTCTTACTTTGTGTTTTTGCATAAAATCCAAACTACTGGAGAATAGTATACTGAATGATTTTATTTATTTTGAAGATAATAATATGTCTTCTAAGTCTATAGAGCCATATATAAATAGTAAGGATATGTACTTGCGTTTTGCCAGTCATACTAAAAGCAAAGCCTATACCTTTAAGCCAACAAATGATGTTATGTGTCAAGTGGATTTATTCGGCAAACCATCAGTTAAATTAATAAGCCATAGTAATACTATGCCTTTACCATATTTTTATAAAAATATCACTTAATCAAAATAAAACTATGTACGTAAAAATTATCGATCGAGGAGAATGTTTCTCTACCACTCCAGAATTCATAGACGGAGTTTATGCAAATAAAACTGAGTGGGAGAAGCATAATTTTTATCCTCAAAATGGAATGGTTGGTGAAATCGTAAAACGGACACCTTCCGCATACATCGTAAAAATCATGAATGGTATTTACGTTCCAATGACAAGGCAAGGTATTGAAGAAATCGAATATGATGATTTTGTGGCTGGCCAATGTAACAATGTTTGCACAGGCATGGATGAGAAACAAAAAAGAATAAATAGCCAAGTTGATACCATTAATTCAATGAGTGGTTACAATTGGCAACACCTTCCTGATTTACGCGAATATTTTAGGTCGGATATAATTTCTAATATAGAGAAACTTACTTGCGATTATAAACGAAATATATTCTTGCCAGACTTGGAAAAATCCGCATTAATGTATTCTTTGGATATGTGTATAGAATATCAAAATAAAACTGGCAGAAAAATTCACCCTATGGCAATAGAAGACATCGTTAATCAGGTATGCGATGTTTATCAAGACTTTTTTAGTCATCAGTTTCCAAATTCCAGTAGAGAAACTTGCCTTCAAGAAGCTAAAGAAATGATGAATAATGAAAATGTCAATAATATTATTCAAAGATATTATCAAGAAGTTAACAATAGATATAATTGGTATTAAAAAAACAAGAAAGTAAGTAAGCACTCAAATTAGGGCTTAAATTAGAATGAAGTATCTTCGCTGCTGAATTTAAAACATTGAATTATGTACAGCAGTGAAGATTTGGAAAGATTCTATTTCCAGTACCAGACGGAGGCAATGCCTAATGGCATCTCCATAGAACAGTTCTGTTCACGTAATAAAGTACCTTATAATATATTCTATAAATGGTACAAGGATACATTCAACAAGATCGTGGAAGTAAAAGTGTATGGGCTTCCTCCTTCGGCTCAATAAGAGCGGAAGGAGGAAAGCCCTTCCCAAGAACCATCTTCTACAGTAACGAAGTCTTCTGGTGTTCACATTCTCGTAGAGTTGCGAATGACCAATGGGCTGCATATCTCCCAGAAGAACCTAAGCTATCAAGAGCTGATGTGACTGATAGAGAAACAGGAGGGTCTATGCTGAGTGTTACCGGTATTAACCGCTTCTATTATCTCCGTGACTTTACGAAAATGCGATGCAAGCATAACCAAGAGTTATCCATCATACGTGAACAACCTCACCATGAGCCCTCTGGCGGAGATGTGTTTATCGTCATGTCTTGTGACCGTCGTATAGTAAAAATATTCACTTATGACAACCGTTCATATACTCTGTTTGAAAAGACGTTTGTAGCTGCTCATCAGTTTTTGAAAGTGGACCATAATGGTGGTGAACGAGTTTAGTGAATAAACTAGAATTATCATAGCATCATCAGTACGGTGAAGATGCAAGGACGGTCTGTATTGGAGTACCTTGATAAGTTTTGTTAAAATATTTAGCAGTTACAGTTTTTTTCAGCCTACGACCAAATAAAATCAGATTGGCATTATGCCCATAGTTAATAAACGAGTAAAAAATTAACATCTCGATATATAGGCACTTGCAAAAGTGCCCATACAAAGGGCTATGCCCTAAATTGTGTACTAACTTATAGTGTTGAGAAATAATGGTAATTTAACAAAAACAGATATTTATGACAGATCAACAATTGGAAGACTATTTTTATAGTAGAGATCTAGGATGCTTAACTCCTAAACAGTTTCAGACTATTGAAAAAGAGTATCTTGACATACTTGGTTACTGCAAAAAAGTAAAACTTGGTATAGATAATCTTACTATCAATAGTGGTGAACGTGCTTTATGGGAACTTGTTCAAAATGCCCGAGACATGGGTGAGTCTTGCCGTATTCATATCGAACTAACTGAAGATAGTATTGTATTCCAGCATTACGGCAAACCCTTTTCATATTCTTCTCTTTTGGCATTAGTAAAACAAGATAGTTCAAAGGACGATTCTAGCAAGGATTTAGCAGGTCAGTATGGTACTGGCTTTATGACAACACATGCATTCAATCGTGTGGTGGATGTATTTGCTCCTTACGAAGTGCGCAAAAGCAAGACGGAAGTTGATAAGTATATAAATATGCATATTGTGCTCGACAGAAGTAAAACAGGCTCTCTAGAAGCATACAAAGAGATGAACCGAGAACTTGTCTTGGTGGAAAACATGTGCGAATCTTCTAAAGTTTGCCAAGGAGATGCTCCAACCATTTTCAAATACAAACTGACACAAGATTTAGTTGAAACCGTTTCCAACCAGATAAAAAACGTATCTAGTTTAATGCCGTTTGTATTAATTATAAATGAACGTATCAAGGAAGTTGAAATATATGACAAACATAGAAACGAGCATTATGTATTTAGAAAATCACCCATTCAGGCGCAAAATTCACCTTTTGGACAAAAAGGGTGGCATGAAATAATAGCGGTGGTTAACCGTGTGGATTTACTCTCTTCAGAATCTAAAAGTGTACCTTATAACTGCCATTATCTGTTGTCAGACGATAAAGAAGATATAGTGATAATACCTCCATTTCCATCTATATGTGATGATGTAGAAAAGATTCCTTCGTTATTTTTATGGTTTCCTTTGCTTGGAACAGAACAGTTTGGTGTGAATTTTATTTTTCACTCAAAAAAGTTCTATCCTGTAGAGAAACGTAACAATATTCAACTTCCTGAAGATGTTTCTTCAAAAAAAGAATTAGGAGAAAAGAATGAAAAAATACTGAAGAACATGATGGAAGCTCTTTTTGATTTTTATCAGATAGATGGAAAAGAGGCTGACTTGAATCGTGATTTTTGTAAGGTAGATTTCATCAAAGAAACTGAAGATGAAGTACAGAAGCTATTCTACAATGAGATGCAGACTATGTGGAACAATCAGGTAATAAACTGGAAAGTAATTCCTACTGCCGAGGGACGCAAAAGTATAACAGATAGTCGTGTGCGTCTTCTGCATCGAGACTTCTATGCAAACCTTAATGATGAGAAACGTGAAAAGTATGAAACAACATTGGCAAAGTTTGCTTCATACGTTAAGGACTCTAATGGCCAGGAATACCTTTTACCAACAACAGATTTGATCAAATGGTCAGAACTTGTTGAAAAGTGGGGCTATGAAAACACAGAAAGTTTCTTTATTACATTGAACGATGTTTGTAGAGCCATTAAGGATAAATCAGACAATTTGTTCGAGTTCCTACAATTCTTGAAGGATAGCGGAAATGAGTCGTTGTACGATTCTTACGCCTTGATACCGAATCGAGCCGGTACGTTATGTTTGAGACAAAACCTAAGACATGGTGATTTTATGAATGATCAACTATACAAACTCACATCTCCGCTTATGGGTGATGATGCAGCCAAGATGTTGGACATTACCTACCTTTCGCTTGCCAATTTTACAGAATATATTGTGAGTGACCTACATAATGCCATTATGGTTACAATGAGTAAGTGGAGAAGAAGTTCACTCGACCAAAACGTCAAACAGCCTTTAACTGAAAAACAGGTTACCGCCTTAATAGATTTCTGTTCTGCCACTTCACAGGACGAATTTACAAACTTTCGTGGTAAGATAATGACAGAATTGCCAACTTATTATGGTAAGAAATTCAGCAAAAATTACCTTCCAAAACAAGAGGATAAAGAAGAGGACTTCTATAGTTCTGCTTTCTCTTTGCTTCTAGACTACACCTTGTATCAGATTAGTACGCAAGATGAGAATTGGGTGAAAGAAAATAAATCTTTCTTGTTGAGGTTTCTGACTGAATATGCAAAAAGTACAGATACGGCACGAAAAGACAAGTTAGACACTTATGGTGTGATTCCTTGTCAAAAAGGATACCTATGCGTAAAGAAAGAACTTGTGAGAAATGATGGTATTATCCAAGAACTTGCTGCCATTTACAACTCAGTCATGGGCAAGGACCTTCAAGAAAAATGGATTGATACGGATTTCGAGAATCTTTATACCGATTTCAACACCCAAACTCCGAATGACATAGCACCAGACATTCAAACAGAGTTAGTAAAGTATATGAAGGATATAAACACCAATGGGCGACAAAAGGACAAGTCTATTGAGGGTATCATACGACAAATCATTTTGAAATTCGACAATGAAGAAGGATGGGATAAATGGTTTACCATTATAGACGAAAAAAAAGCAAAATACACATTTGACATGGCAAGTGGTGAAGCACAGAAAGGTATTTTCTCAATCATGGATATGGATGATAAAGACATTAAACGCCTTGCTGCACTCAATGAAAACGGAGCTTTACCTAATCTCATCACTCAGATGGAGAGACAAAAAGAACTTGACGATGAACGACAAAGTACCTTCAATTTCTGCTACAGGATTGGCAAAGCTATTGAGGATAGAATACGCGAAAAACTTGGAAATGAACTACTGAAGGTTCAAACACGTGAGAATATAGATGATAATATGTGTGTGAATGATATTCAGAACGGTCAGGACATGATCATCAGCTATGATGGTAAAGATATTTATTATGTGGAAGTGAAAGCAAAGTGGAACTTTGAATATGACAATTATGCACATATGAGCACTAATCAGGTGAGAATGGCAGCAAGTAACCCTAGTTGCTATGCGCTATGTTGCGTGGATCTATCTGATTCAGAGAAAGTGAACATTCCTGCAGATTCTTCAATTGAATATATAGAAGAGCATGAGGCTGAAATCTTCGCACAAACTAAAGTACATTTGAACATCGGTGATGAATTAAAAGAAATAATGACTCCAATCCTAAATGCAGAGAGTGACACTTCAGGCAGACAAATAAAGCTAGGAGATTATAGGGCAAACATTTCAAAAACGGCTTTCACAACTGGTGTGGAATTTGAAAACTTAATTGAAGCCATATTGGATAAGTGTTCTTTTGGGCATACCTTATAGCCTTTATTATACTTATACAGTTTTAGATATAGTAATATGGTAAGATAAGTAACTGTTCAAAATTAATTTTATAAATATGAATAATTCACGAATAAGTTCGTACCCACAGACGCCAAG
>NZ_JADYTS010000109.1 GCF_021531355.1 Leyella stercorea
GCTTTGTGGGGCAGGGGGTGGGGCTTTTATTGCATATAAAAAAATAGCGGAACCAGAAATCACTTCTGCTCCCGCCACGTGTGTTTTTCCCGATTTTAAAAACTAACCATTTTGAACTAACTATACTAAAACAACAATCTTAATGTCTAATCTTTTTCCTTCGCTTGGAATGCTATTTACCAACCTAATTCTACTAAAACCTGAACTATATATCTTTATTACCTATGACAGACTAAACTAATCAAATTCTTTTACCTATCAATTATTTGAAGCCTTTGTACTATCAGTTATTTGAAGTCTTTGCTGTTTGCAATCAAGCTTTAATTACTTGTTGGCTTTGTTTCCTTTTGACATTGCAAAGGTAGCAATAAGTCTTTTTTTCGGCTTTAAAAATTCGTTCGTTGGATTGTAGAATTGTTGCATGTAACAAAAATGCATTGAAAATCAGCAATTTTATTCATTTTTCTGTATCTTTGCAAAAACAAATCAATAAAAGTAACGCAATGAACCTAAAACCTCGTATATTCCATAAGCTCATGCTCTTGCTCATGCTTCCGTTGTTTTTGTCGTGTGGAGGCTCAGCAAAGAAACAATATGTCATAGGCGTGTCGCAATGTTCGGAAGACGTATGGCGCGAGAAACTTAACGAGGAATTGCGCATTGCTGCATTATATTATAATAATGTAGACCTGCGCATCAAGTCGGCATACGACGACGTGAAGCTACAGACCGAACAAATCAACAGCTTTGTCGACGAGGGAGTAGACCTGCTCATCGTCGCTCCTGGCCAGGTGACTATATCACCTGCCATCGACCGGGCATACGAAAAAGGAATACCAGTGATAATATTCGACCGAAGGACACGCTCCGACAAATACACCGCATATATCGGCGCCGACAACAAGGAAATAGGCAGTTCGATGGCTGAGTATCTGGCGGGTGCGCTGACCAGTGGCGGACGCATTCTGGAACTCTGCGGACTCTCTACCTCCTCGCCCGCCATCGAGCGTCAACAGGGATTCGACAGCGTAGTGGCTACACGTCCCGGACTCGAAATCGTGGCTCAAGCCCATGCTGACTGGACCGAGCAGGGAGCTTTCCGCGTCATGGACTCGCTGCTGTCTAAGTCACATCCGCAGTTCGACTGCCTCTTCGCACACAACGACCGAATGGCGATGGGAGCACGACGCGCTGCCGCCAAGCACGGACTCGACATCAACAGCATACAGTTCTGCGGCATCGATGCCATGCCACAAAATGGAGGCGGAATGCGACTCGTCACCGACGGCACTCTATTCGCATCATACATATACCCCACACGTGGCGACGAGGTGATACAGCTCGCCATGAACATTCTGACAAAGAAGGACTACAAGCGCGAAAACCAGCTCTCGTCGGCACTCGTGACACGCGACAACGCACGTGTGCTGCTCATGCAGAACGACGAGACCGTGCGCCAGCAAGACCATCTCACCACCCTGCGCTCGCGTATCGACCAGGCTGCCAGCGAATTCAACACGCAACGCATCTATCTGCTTGTGCTGCTCGTGTTTGTGGTGCTACTCATTGTGGCGTGCGCCTTTGCCATACGTGCCTACGTTGCCAAGGCGCGCATCAACCGACAGCTGCACGACTCTATGAGCAAGCAGAAGGCTATGACCGAGGAGATGGAGCGCATGACTCAGACCCAGTTGCAGTTCTTCACCAACGTTAGTCACGAACTGCGCACACCGCTCACACTCATCGCCGGACCTGCCGACCAGCTGCTTGAAGACGGCTCTATACGTGGCAACCACCGCTCAATGCTACAGATGATACAGCGCAACACGCGCATACTCATACAGCTCGTGGGCGAGATACTCGACTTCCGCAAGGTGCAGAACAACAAGGCTACGCTCCGCCTGAACCGCTTTGCCCTATCAGACGAACTCTCTACGTGGGCTGAGGACTTCCGTGCAGCCGCTGCCCGACGCAAGATAACAATCGTTGTGGCAGCATCTGGTTCCACAGATACATCAACGGCAAATACAGACGGCTCAATGATAATTGCCGACCGCGACAAGATAGAGCACGTTTACTTCAACCTGATGTCAAATGCTCTGAAGTACACGCCCGAGGGCGGTAGCATCACCACTACCGTTGAGCACGCAGCACAGCACTTCACCATCACCGTGAGCGACACGGGCAAGGGCATCGATCCCAAGGAACTGCCCCATCTATTCGAGCGTTTCTATCAGGCGCAAGGCTCAATCGGCGGCACCGGCATCGGACTGTCGCTCGTCAAGGCTTATGTCGATATGCATCACGGCACGATTGAAGCTCAGAGCGAGCCGGGCAAGGGCACCTCGTTTGTAGTGACTCTGCCCGACACACAGCCGGGCTACGACCCTGCCAACGACCAGAAGGCGGCGCCGCGAGTGGAGGACAAGAACCTCATTGACGACAACTATGTGTCGGTAGACATTGACGCAAACGCTGCCGCTGACCGCATTACCAATGCCGAGGACTTTGACAGCGAACGTCCGCTGGTGCTCATCATCGACGACAACAACGGAATGCGTGTCTATCTGCGCTCTATACTGAAGGATAAATACAACGTCTCGGAGGCTGCCGACGGCAAGCAGGGACTGGAGAAGGCGTGTCGCGAGATACCGAAACTGGTAATCTGCGACGTTATGATGCCCGTTATGGACGGACTGGAGTTCACACGACAGCTCAAGCAGAACATGGCGACAAGCCACATCCCCGTCATCCTGCTCACCGCACGCTCGCTGTCCGAACAGCGTGAGGAGGGCTACGGCACGGGTGCCGACTCCTACCTGACCAAACCTTTCTCGGGTTCGGTGCTCCTGGCACGTGTCGACAACCTGCTGCGCAACCGCACCATGCTGCGCTCACTCTTCTCGGGCGACAAGAAGGAGGAGGCTGCCGAGGAACAGCTCGGTTCGCGCGACCAGACCTTCATCAACCGTCTGCGCGACTCTATACGCCAGAATATGGGCGACTCTGACTTCACCGTTGAGCGACTGGGCGAAGAAGTTGGGTTATCTCGCGTGCAACTATACCGTAAGGTGAAGGCGCTGACGGGTCAGACACCGGTCGACCTACTGAAAAAGGCGCGCCTTGAGAGGGCACGCCTGCTGGTAGAAAAAACCGATAAGTCAATATCCGAAATTGCCTACGAGGTAGGATTCACCGCCCCGTCGTACTTCAACAAGTGCTTCAAGGACGAGTTCGGTGTCAGCCCCGGAGGCTTACGAGAGCGTGGCTCTCAGTTGTGATGTTGGGATGGGGAGATTTGCAGTGCATTTATTGAATATAATGGATAGTTGACAAGCCAGTCTTGCTCACGATAAGGCGACATTGATAGACGCATACCTTTCAATCCTGGATTGCGTTCCACAAACACCTTAAGACTCTTTGCCTGCAGATTCTCCTCTGCCTTTACTTCTATAGGGATGATCATCTCTTCATCTTGCAACAAGAAATCTATTTCACCTCGTGAGTTTTCTGCCGACCAATAATATATGGACAAAGATGAATTGTCTTTCAATTGCTGCAATACATACTGTTCGGTCAGTGCGCCCTTAAAATCCGAAAATAGCACATTGCCGTCCAAGAGGCTTTGAACCGGAATATTACTCATTGCGCCCATCAAGCCGATATCGGATAAGAACAGCTTAAAGGCAGAAAAATCCTCGTATGCAGACAATGGTAATTGAGCCTTTTTGCATCTGTTTACCTTGTATATCAAGCCTGCATCCTTTAGCCATTCTATGGCAAGTTCAAAATCTTTAGCCCTCGCTCCCTCCTTTATCGCTCCGTATACAAACTTCTTGTTCTCTTTTGCCAATTGGGCAGGTATTGATTTCCATACCATACGGATACGTGGCACCTCAATAGCAGGCGCATGCTTTGAGAAATCCCGTTCGTACGACTCCAGTATAGCTTTCTGTATGGTTCTTACTCTTGTCAGATTGCCTTCATTGGCAAACGAAGAAACCACTTCGGGCATTCCACCTATAATATAATACTGACGCAAACGCTCCTCTAATTGGTTTCTGAACATTGTTATCATAGACCAATCTTTCGACATCAACAAGTCCTTTATACGACTCTCGCCAATTGCATCCAGAAACTCAAAGAATGAAAGTGGATACAAATGCATGAAGTCAACCTTTCCCACGGGAAAAGAGTCATTCTGATGCATGGCAATTTCGAGTAAAGAACCAGCTGCAATGACGTGATATTGAGGAGCCTTTTCGGCAAAATACTTCAATGCCGTTATTCCCCTTGGGGCTTCTTGTATCTCGTCAAGAATAATAAGCGTATTCTCGTCTATAGTTACTCCCGTACTCCATTGTAGACTGTTGATGATACGATTTATATCAAAATCATGCGCAAACAACTCACGAAGCATCTCATTGTCCTCAAAGTTTACATATGCACTGTTGGTATAGGCTTCTTTGGCGAACTCTTGCATCAGCCATGTTTTCCCCACTTGACGAGCTCCAAGCATAATCAATGGCTTTCGATAGTTGCTCTCCTTCCATTGATATAAGTATGTGATAGCACTTCTTTTCATAAGACTCTGATAATTTGGTATTTACGATTACAAATATACATTTTTTATATCAAATACAACAAAAAAGTCGTCCTTAAAAGTGTTATTATTCGCAAAAAGTCGTCCTTAAAAGTGTTGCCATTCGCAAAAAGTCATCCTTAAAAGTGTGCTTAGTATACTGAGCACACTTTTTGCAGATTCTCATCGAAGTGTTCTTTGTCGATGGCACTGTTCTTTAGTGTAGAGCGATAGTTGTATATTGTTTGTGGCGAGTAGGAGAGGATGCCGGCTATTTTGGCACTCTCCGTTACGTCCAGCCTAATCAAGGCAGCTACACGCAGGGTTGGGGTCAGCTCGTTGTCTTCCTTAAGCTGTATTTGCGCCTCGGGTGTCAGCAAGGTGTTCAGCTCCTTTACAAACGAGGGATAGAGCGAGAGGAAGATTTTGTCGAACTGCGAGAAGAAGTTCTGGCTCTCCTCGGCGCTTCGCTTTGAAGACGAGAGAATGCTCAGCAGTTCGTTCTGCTGATTGGCCTTGATCTTACGTATCACCAGTTTGCGCTGATTGTCCAACCGCTCGATATACTGATAGCAGAGCATGATAAAGGCATTAGCCATCGACTCTCGCTTCGCATTGGTATATTTAAACTCGTCGTTAGAGTCTTGAAGTGCTTTGTTGTCTTTTTTACGTTGTTTGTTGTCAGCGCTAAGCTGTTTAGTCAGCGTTTTCAGCACTGTCTCCTTTAGTTTCAACAAGTGGTTTTTCCGGACGACAAACACAATAGCAGCGACAATGATCGCCATTAGCCCGAGTATGCTTATTATAGCCACATTTTGCCAAGTGCTATGTTTCTGTAGCTTCTCGTTGTAAGCAGACAGTATGACATTAAGGTTGGCGTATAGCTCCACACGTTGCAGACGACTATTATATTCTTGTGCGTCTTTCAATGTTTGATTGATATATTCCCGGGCTTTGTCAAGATCATTTTTGTTTTTATAAAGCGACAGAGCAACATCCTGCAATGCCAGACTCTCATTGGTCGATGCCATTACATCGCTTATGGCTGCAAGTAGAAGATAGCGTTCTTGCAGTTCACTCTGGTGGCTCTTGTCGTAAGCTTTTGACAGAGCGTAAGCAGACATGGCATACAGTCTGCTGTCGGGCTCCAATAGCGACATTGCCTTATTGAAGCAAGTGCTGATGTCACGTATGGTGCCTTTCGAATAGAGTTGTACACCTTTCATATAATAGTACTGCGCATCCTTCTTTGGACAATACTCTATAGCCTTGTCGATATACTCTTGGAAGAGTGTAGAATAGCGTTGGCAGTACTCCGAATTCTTAGTGGATATATTCAGATTGAAATACAGCGCACTTAAACTACAGTTGTAAAGGTAGTTTAGATGACGGTTGGTTGGCGGAATCTCGAGTTTTTCGAGAATTTCCTTAGCCTCAATATAGAAGCCACGGAAAACCAGCAGTCTTGCTTTTATAATCTGAAATTGTGTGTAATATTCCGAACTGTCAATCTGTTTGGCTAAGTTTATCGCTTTTTGAACATACACCATTGCCGAATCATATTTGTATGGTGTATACTCATTGACCAATCGCTCATATATGCGCAACTTGTCTGTTGCATTGCTCACGTAATTAATGCCAAATTTTATGTTATGAAGTCTTTTTTCTTTGTTGGCTTCATACTCTGCTCTATTGGCTATGACAGAGTCTAACCGTTCGTATAGTTTGTTGTTGTCTGCATTTACACTAAGGATTGACAGACAAAAGGTAATGGTCAATATCAATATTCGCATAGGTCTTAATAGTTTTAAAAAACTGGGATGATTTATGCAAAGTTATATGTTTTTCCTCTAATTTCGTTCAAATTTCCTGCTGTTTTTTGAAGCTGATTTTAATCGATTCTACTTTCCCT
>NZ_JADYTS010000010.1 GCF_021531355.1 Leyella stercorea
GGAATAAATTGTACCTTTGACATATTAGAAATTTCTTTCCATAAAGGTACAAAAAAATTATGGAATAGCAAAGTCCGAGCTTGTGAAAGTTCGGGCTTTGTGATATTTTAAAAGAGGGTGTGAATTTTGACACACCCCCTTGAGCAGTATTGTCATAGGGGTTGGATGCTTACGTGCCTTCTGTTCTGTCGGTTTTCGGACATGAAAGAGTTTTATTATCTTGCTTTAAGATTGGGTAAGATATATTCGGATTACGATAGTAAGGACGTGGCACGTTCTAAACTCGCATTATGGTTTAATCAGGTTGAGCAATGGAACTGTGAAGAGTTTAATACTGTCATCAAAACGTTTCAAAGCCATTATGACAGAGTACTGAATTTCTTCAATGACAAAAGAACTAACGCCAGTGCCGAATTATTCAATTGCAAGTTAAAAACATTTAGGGCTGAATTCAGAGGAGTAAATGATCTGAATATCTTTATAGGGTAAGGCCGTTGTTTGCATAAGAAATGCAGATTGTTAAAACAAAACAGTATTATATGAGCTCAAGTCCCGGTAAGTCTTAAAAGGGATAAACGCTAGCATAGCAGCTACGCTTACATTTCTTGGTTAATATTAGTTAATCACTAAATTAATATTTTTAGTAGTTTTCCTACTTTGGGAAATAATTAGTAATTTTGCATTATAATTTCAAATCAAGATTACATTTGTTTCAGTTCTGAAACGTAATCTTTCATTTTTATAAAAATCCATGTATAGTAAAGAAGATTTATCAGTCAAGACTACGGCTGAATTGCAAGATATTGCGCAAGAAATGGGCATTGACGTTGCATCAGATGATAATGCGGAAGGGCTTATGTATGCAATACTTGACAGGCAAGCCGAAATAGAAGGTAGCAAGAACCCGCTTGGTGCGACCAAGCGTCGTCGCACCAGAATAACCAAGAAAGACACAGACCGTGTTTATACTGTGAATGGCAAAGAAGGTGAGAATTTCGATGTTAAGAAAAATAAGGTAGAAGAAACAGAACAACAGACACAGTCTGTAGAAACTGTAAATGTAGAACAAGTTCCAATGAGTCCTGAGGAGATGCTTATGGCAATACCTAAGCATAGAGGACGTAAGTCGAAGAAGGAGCTAGAACTGCTTTCGGCCATAGAAGAACGTAAACGTATGGACGAAATAGCAGCGCAAGGAACTGAAAGTGAAGAGTCGTCAATACCGGATGTGCAAAAAACTCAACCTGAGGTTTTGAATGCGGACAACATAAATGATACGGATATTCCTGAAGCATCATTGGGCAATGACGAAAAGATAGCCGATGAGGATAGTGTGGACGATGATATGCTTGCACAACTTCAGGCAAAAATAAAGTCGCACAATGAGACAGTTGATAGCAACGCTGCCAACGTTGATTGTGTTTGGGCTGGCGATCCTGGCGACGGAACCGATTTTATCACAGTAGTCGACCTGCCGATTGAAGATCAGGGTGCAGTTCCTACATACGACATGTTTGACAATCCAACTTCTAATTTACAGAACGATGCGCTGTATAATGTGCAACCTCAGCCACAGCCCGAGGAGCCTCTGTACGACTTCACCGACCTCGTTAAGGCCAACGGAGTGCTTGAGGTGATGCCCGACGGATACGGATTCCTCCGCTCAAGCGACTACAACTACCTCTCTTCGCCCGACGATATATACGTGTCTACACAGCAGGTGAAGAGCTACGGACTCAAGACTGGCGACGTAGTAGACTGCCACGTGCGTCCGCCGCACGACGGCGAGAAATACTTCCCGCTCACAAGCATCGACATGATCAACGGACGCAACCCCAACGAAATACGCGACCGTGTGGCATTCGAACACCTCACACCGCTCTTCCCCGACGAGAAGTTCAACCTCTGCGGCGACCGTGCCACAACCAATCTCAGCACACGCATCGTCGACCTCTTCTCGCCCATAGGCAAGGGACAGCGCGCGCTTATCGTGGCACAGCCCAAGACAGGTAAGACGATCCTCATGAAGGACATTGCCAACGCCATAGCAGCCAACCACCCCGAAGCCTACCTCATGATGCTGCTCATCGACGAGCGCCCCGAGGAGGTTACCGACATGGCACGTACCGTAAACGCCGAAGTGATAGCGTCAACATTCGACGAGCCTGCCGAACGCCACGTCAAGATAGCCGGAATAGTACTCGAGAAAGCCAAGAGAATGGTGGAGTGCGGACACGACGTAGTGATATTCCTCGACTCGATAACACGTCTGGCACGCGCATACAACACCGTGTCGCCAGCATCGGGCAAGGTGCTCACAGGTGGTGTCGACGCCAACGCCCTGCAGAAGCCCAAGCGATTCTTCGGAGCAGCACGCAACATCGAGAACGGAGGCTCGCTCACCATCGTGGCAACAGCCCTCATCGACACAGGCTCGAAGATGGACGAAGTGATATTCGAGGAGTTCAAGGGAACCGGCAACATGGAGTTGCAGCTCGACCGCTCGCTCTCAAACAAGCGCATCTTCCCGGCAGTCAACCTCGTGGCTTCAAGTACGCGTCGTGACGATCTGCTGCAGGACAAGACCACACTCGACCGTATGTGGATTCTGCGCAAGTACATTTCGGACATGAACCCCATCGAGGCGATGAACACCATACACGACCGTATGCACCGCACGCGCGACAACGAGGAGTTCCTGTTATCCATGAACGACTAATATGGAAAAATTCATAGAAGTAAAAGGAGCGCGGGTCAACAATCTGAAGGACATCAGCCTGAAGATACCGCGCGACAAACTTATTGTTATAACCGGAATCTCTGGTTCCGGCAAATCATCGCTGGCTTTCGACACATTGTATGCCGAAGGCCAGCGACGTTATGTAGAGTCGCTTTCTTCGTACGCCAGACAGTATCTTGGCAGAATGAGCAAACCCGAATGCGACTATATCAAGGGTCTGCCACCGGCAATTGCCGTAGAACAGAAGGTAATATCGCGAAATCCGCGAAGCACAATAGGCACATCCACCGAAATCTACGAATATCTACGTCTGCTTTTTGCACGTATAGGCCACACCTACTCGCCCGTAAGCGGCAAGGAGGTGAAGACCCATACCGTCGACGACGTGCTGGAGTGTACACGGCAATACTCCGAGGGTACGAAGTTTGCCGTGCTGGCACCACTCAACGTGGTGCAGGGACGCACGCTACACGAACAGCTTACTGCCGAATTGCAGCAGGGCTACTCGCGCATCTGGTACAAGGGAGAGTTCGTGCGCATCGACGACTTCATAGCTGAAGACAAGGAGAATGTGAGTGCCGACCAGCTTTATGTTTTGATTGATCGAATGAGTGTAAGTTCTTCTGAATCAAACGGTTCTCGACTGACTGAATCGGTAGAGACTGCCTTCTACGAGGGCAACGGCACCTGCCGCCTCGTGTTCCCTCCGTCAAATATCTGCTACGACTTTTCCACCTCGTTTGAGGAGGACGGCATCACGTTTGAGAAGCCTACCGACAGCATGTTCGCATTCAACTCGCCTGCAGGAGCGTGTCCCGAGTGCGAGGGATTCGGCAAGGTGATAGGCATCGACGAGAAGCTGGTTGTGCCCAATACGTCGCTGAGCGTATACGACGGATGCGTGCAATGCTGGCACGGCGAAAAGCTGGGAACATGGAAGGCAGAATTCTGCCGCAGGGCAGCAACCGACAAGTTTCCCATATTCGAACCTTACTTCAACCTGACAAGAGCGCAGAAGGACATGCTGTGGCACGGACTGCCTTCCGACCGCAACCGCGACGTACGCGATAGGGTGTGCATCGACTCGTTCTTCCAGATGGTCAAGGAAAACCAATACAAGATACAATACCGCGTGCTGCAAAGCCGCTATCGTGGCAAGACGGTCTGCCCCTTGTGCTATGGCACCCGACTCAAGAAGGAGGCAACATGGGTGAAGATAGGCGGCATGAGCATAACCGAACTGGTGGAGATGCCCGTGGTGAACCTGAAAGAATGGTTCGCAAACCTCCAGCTCAGCGAGCACGAGGCAAAGATAGCAAAGCGACTGCTCACGGAGATAAACAACCGTCTGCAGTTTCTGCTCGACGTAGGGCTGGGCTACCTTACGCTCAACCGTCCCTCCGACTCGCTTAGCGGCGGCGAGAGCCAGCGCATCAATCTCACCACCAATCTCGGAAGCTCGCTCGTAGGCTCGGTCTACATACTCGACGAGCCGAGTATCGGACTGCACAGCCGCGACACCGACAGACTGATACATGTGCTGCGCGAGCTGCAGCAGCTCCACAACACGGTAATAGTAGTAGAGCACGACGAGGACATAATGCGTGCTGCCGACTATATAATAGATGTAGGACCTGACGCTGGCAGACTCGGAGGCGAGATAGTGTTTGAAGGAACGCTCGACGACATTCTGCACGCCGACCCGGACAAGACGCGCAGCCATACCGTGCGCTATCTTTCGGGAGCCGACAGGATACCCGTGCCGCAGTCAAGACGCCAGTGGAACCACGCCATAAAGATAAAGGGAGCGCGGATGAACAATCTGCGCGGAATAGACGTCACCCTGCCGCTCAACGTGCTGACCGTGGTGACGGGAGTGAGCGGTTCGGGCAAGTCGTCGCTCATCAAGGGAATACTTTATCCCGCCTTGAAGCGCCATCTGAACGAGGTGGCTGACGCTCCGGGCGAATACTCGTCGCTCGAGGGCGACTGGCAGATGGTGAAGCACGTGGAGTTTGTCGACCAGAACCCTATAGGCAAGAGCACACGTTCCAATCCTGCCACTTACATCAAGGCTTATGACGCCATACGCCAGCTCTTCGCAAGCCAGCCCCTGGCAAAACAGGAGGGATATACGGCACAGTACTTCTCGTTCAACGCCGAAGGCGGACGCTGCGAGGAGTGCAAGGGCGCTGGAGTGATAACGGTAGAGATGCAGTTCATGGCAGATCTCGTGCTGGAGTGTGACGCCTGCCACGGCAGACGCTTCAAGAAGGAAATACTCGACGTGCGATACCACGACAAGAACATCTACGACGTGCTGAACATGACTGTACGTGAAGCCATCGAGTTTTTTGAGAAGTATGGCGAAAAGCAGATTGCCGACAAGTTGCGGCCGCTCGATGCAGTAGGACTGGGATACATCAAGCTGGGACAAAGCTCGTCAACCCTCTCGGGAGGTGAGAACCAGCGCGTCAAGCTCGCCTATTTCATCGGACAGGAACGGCAGGAACCTACGCTCTTCATATTCGACGAGCCCACGACAGGTCTGCATTTCCACGACATCCACCGACTGCTCAAGGCGTTCAATACGCTCATAGAGAAAGGACACTCTATAATCGTAATCGAGCACAACATGGACGTGATAAAATGTGGCGACTATGTGATTGACCTCGGTCCCGACGGAGGCAACAAGGGTGGCAACATCGTCTGCTGCGGCACTCCCGAAGAAGTGGCAAGATGCCGTGAGAGTGCTACAGGACGTTATCTGAGCGAGAAGTTGAGGGCGGATTAGCGGAGTAAAATCAATACCGCTACGCTAAAGGAACTATATAAATCATAAAGAACAACATAGCTGATTTCTTATGTAGATTGACTATGTTGTTCTTTTTTTATGTCAGGCTGAAGATTCCTGTGGGCAGCGTGCGGCGTAGAGCTTCTACTTTCACGTCTTCGCCTACACGTATTCCTGCATCTTCGAGCGTATGGCAGACGGTGACGAGAGCCAGCTCAGGCTTGTTGTTCTCCTGACTGAGGTGGCACAGCCATATGTGTTTGAGGCGGCTGGTAAGGTTCTCAGCCAAGGCAAGGGCACATTGCACGTTGCTCAGATGGCCGTGTCCGTTCCTGATGCGGTCTTTCAGATAGCGCGAGTAAGGTCCCGTCTCGAGCATCTGCGGGTCGTAGTTGGCCTCTATTACCAGGTAGTCGGCACGGCTGATGAGCTGCTTCATCTCGTCGGTTATGGCGCCTACATCCGTGAGCAGACAGAACGCTATTCCGTCAGCCTCAATCAGATAGCCCACATTGTCGGAGCTGTCGTGAGGCACGTCAAAGGGAGTGATGCGGAAGTCGCCAACGTTGAAGCTCTCTCCCTTCACAACCTTCATCCTGTTGGAGTGGGCGAGCTTGCAGCGCATGCAGTAGTTGCGGTCCATGCCGGCATGAACCGTCTCGGTAGCATAGACAGGCAGATTGAATTTCTTGCTCAGACTGCCCACCGACTTAATGTGGTCGGCATGGTCGTGAGTGACGAGAATGCCGTCGAAACCATCCACAAACCGTAGTCCGTAATCATGAAACGCCTTCTTGAGCGACCTCGTTCCTACGCCTACATCAATAAGCAGACCCGAGTTCTGTGTGTATATGTAGTAGCAGTTGCCACTACTTCCGCTTCCAAAAGATATAAAGTTCAGCATTTTTTCTTCTATAAACATTAAAATACCGGCAAGAGCAAGTGCTGAATATAGATGCATTTACCTTTGTCGGTTTGGATTTTCATACAAAATTAAGCAAAAGAGGTGAATATGCCAAAGAAAATAAGTAATTTTGTAGTTGTTATCAACCAAAGAAGTTATAGGGTATGTCAGTAAAACAAACAATACTCATCTCCTTCGCCTTTATAACGGCGTTGTGCCTGGCAAGCGCATGCTCGCTTAAGGACGATGCTGCTGTGGAAAGCTGTGCCAGAAGTTTCGGGCAGAACTACTTCAATCTACGCCTGAAGCAGGCTTCGGCGCTGTGTACCGACCGCTCGTACAAGTGGATTGAATTTCATGCGTCGAACATCAGTCAGAACGACGTGGACGTGCTGAACGCGCAGACCGACAGCGCATTGTGTGACATCGACGACATAGACATCGACGGCGACAGCGCACGGGTGAAAATGACGGTCCGCAACTTCCTGTTGTGCGACTCAATAGGATGCCCGGGCAGAATGTGCAAGGAAGGCAAGTGCCGGCTGACACTAAGAAAGGAAGGGGAAACGTGGAAGGTAGACCTCGACGGCCCCGTCACAAAAACAGAAGAATAAGAAACGAAAATATGATATCAATAGAAGGACTCTCAGTTGAGTTCAGCGCAAAGCCATTGTTCAGAAATGTGAGCTTTGTAGTGAACGACCGCGACCGCATAGCCCTTGTGGGCAAGAACGGAGCAGGCAAGTCGACCATGCTGAAGATAATATGCGGAATGCAGAAACCTACAGACGGCAAGGTGGCAATACCCAACGACACCACTATAGGCTACCTGCCACAGGTGATGATTCTGCAGGACAACACCACCGTGAAGGAGGAGGCGCGCAAGGCTTTCTCGTACGTGACAAAGATGAAGGCACGTATTGACGACCTTAACCGCCAGTTGACAGAGCGTACCGATTACGAGAGCGAATCGTACGCCGCACTTGTGGAGAAGTTCACACAGGAGCACGACCGCTTCATGATGCTCGGTGGCGACAATTACGAGGCTGAGATAGAACGCACGCTTACAGGTCTGGGTTTCCTGCGCACAGACTTCGACCGTCCCACGAGCGAGTTCTCGGGAGGTTGGCGCATGCGTATCGAGCTGGCAAAGATTCTGTTGCGCCGTCCCGACATACTCTTGCTCGACGAGCCTACCAACCATCTCGACATCGAAAGTATAGGATGGCTAGAGCGATTTCTGCAGCAGAGTGCCAAGGCTGTGGTGCTGGTGAGCCACGACCGCGCCTTTATTAATAATGTGACAAACCGCACAATAGAAATCACCTGCGGACAGGTGAACGACTATCGTGTGAAATACGACGAATACATAAAGCTGCGCGACGAACGCCACGAGCAGCAGTTGCGCGCCTACGAGAACCAGCAGAAGGAAATAGCCGACATCAAGGACTTCATTGAGCGGTTCCGCTATAAGCCAACCAAGGCTGTGCAGGTGCAGAGCCGCATAAAGCAGCTGGAGAAGATTGTGCCTATTGAGGTGGACGAGGTGGACAATGCCACGATGCATTTGAAGTTTCCGCCATGTCTACGCTCGGGCGACTATCCGGTAATATGCGACGGAGTGGGCAAAAGCTATGGCGACCACAACGTGTTCTCGAATGTTGACCTCACCATTGAGCGAGGCGAGAAGGTGGCGTTCGTAGGCAAGAACGGCGAGGGTAAATCAACGCTCGTGAAGTGTATTATGGGCGAAATACCGTTCGACGGCAACCTTAAGGTAGGACACAACGTGCAGATAGGCTACTTTGCCCAGAACCAGGCGCAGCTGCTCGACGGCGAACTGACCGTGTTTGAGACCATTGACAATGTGGCAAAGGGCGACATCCGACTGAAGATAAAGAACATACTTGGCTCGTTCATGTTCTGTGGCGAGGATGTAGACAAGCAGGTGAAGGTGCTCTCGGGAGGCGAACGCAGCCGACTGGCAATGATCAAGCTGCTGCTCGAACCCGTCAACCTGCTCATCCTCGACGAGCCTACCAACCATCTTGACATTCCCTCGAAAGAAGTGCTTAAGGAGGCAATACTCGCCTTTGACGGCACAGCCATCATCGTAAGCCACGACCGCGAATTCCTCGACGGCCTCGTCAGCAAGGTGTACGAATTCGGTGGCGGCAAGGTGCGCGAACACTTAGGCGGCATTTACGATTATCTGCGGGCGCACAACGTGGAAGACATGACAGCCCTGAACACGGCAAGCACGTTTGCGGCAAATACGGACAACGCCAGTTCGGCAAAGACGGCTGACGACGCAGAGAAGTCGCAGGCCAAGGAAAGCTACGCCGAGCACAAGGAGAAACAGAAGAAAATACGCAAGATAGAGAAACTCGTTAAGGAGTCGGAGGCTAAGATAGAATCGATGGAAAACCGACTGAAGGAACTCGACGAGAAGCTATGTACGCCCGAAGGCGCATCCGACATGCAGCTCGTCAACGAATACACATCCGTCAAGATGCGTATGGACGAGGAGGAGGAACGCTGGACGCAACTGTCGGAAGAACTTGAGGAGCTGGCGCGACAAATCGTAAAATAGGGCGCTTGTATTTGCATAAAAATGACATATATAAGTCATTATATGAGTCAAACGTGTTATAATGAGCCTCCTTGACAGCAAAAAACGGCAAAATCATATTCTAAACACAGAAAAATTTGTAACTTTGCCGAGGATAGCACCCCTAACATGTCAAATGTTCATGCTTGATAGGCATGAAGCCTTATGTATCTCAACAAAACACAAAGCTTATGCAGATAGCTATAGTCAAGTATAATGCTGGTAACATCAGGTCGGTAGTCAACGCCTTGCAACGTATCGGGTGCAATCCCGTTATTACGGATTCGCCAGAAGCGTTGATGTCGGCCGACAAGATTATATTCCCCGGACAGGGGGCTGCCGGCGAGACAATGAAGTATCTGAAAGAACACAACCTCGACAGGCTGATATGCGCATTGCGCCAGCCCGTACTGGGAATATGTATAGGACAGCAGCTCATGTGCCGACATTCGGAAGAGGACAATACCGACTGTCTTGGAATATTCTCTGTCGACGTGAAGCGTTTCGTCCCGACTGACAGCAGCGAAAAGGTGCCTGCCATGGGATGGAACAACATACACAACCTCAAGACGGGGCTGTTTGAGCACGTCGGCGAAGACGATTTCGTGTATTTCGTACATAGCTATTATGTGCCCGTGTGCGAACATACCATCGCTGTGGCAGACTACACTCTGCCATTCAGCGCAGCTCTGAGAAAGGACAACTTCTACGCAACACAGTTCCATCCCGAAAAGAGTGGCAGCGTGGGCGAACAGATATTAAGAAACTTCATTGAACGCATATGATTGAACTGATACCGGCAATCGACATAATCAACGGCGAATGCGTAAGGCTCACCAAGGGCGACTACTCGCAGAAGAAAGTGTATGGCAAGCCGATAGATATGGCTGCCGAACTGGAAAAGACTGGTTTCAAGCGACTTCATATGGTCGACTTGGACGGGGCAAAGTCCAAACACGTTGTAAATGCTGACGTACTAAGCGAAGTGTGCAAAGGCACAGACCTCAAGGTAGACTTCGGTGGCGGCATAAAGACACAGCATGACATGGACACAGCTTTCGACAACGGAGCATCGATGGTGACGATAGGAAGCATCTCGTATACCAATCCCGAGATGTTTGCCGATTGGCTCAAGCGATACGGACCGGAGCGTATAATATTAGGTGCAGACGTGCTTGACGGCAAGATTGCCATAAACGGATGGCTGGAACATACCGAACGTGACATATTTGATTTTATCGGCTTTTACAAGGCCAAAGGCATCAGCCAGGTGTTGTGTACCGACATTTCAAAGGACGGAGCGCTCTCAGGCACATCCATCGAGTTGTACAGGAATATAATGAAGCGCTTTCCCGACCTTCACCTCATAGCAAGTGGCGGCGTGTCGTCGGCTGACGACATTATAGCTCTTGACGAGGCATGCATTCCGGCTATAGTGTTCGGAAAGGCTTACTACGAAGGACGCATAGACATAGAACGTATAAGTCACCTCATTTAAAAAAATGAACGATTATGGGACTTGCCAAAAGAATCATACCATGCCTTGATGTGAAAGACGGGCAGACCGTTAAGGGCGTCAACTTCGAGAATCTGCGCAACGCCGGCGACCCTGTGGAGCTTGCAAGAAGATATAGCGAAGATGGAGCTGACGAACTGGTGTTTCTCGACATCACAGCAAGCGCAGAAGGACGCAATACATTCACCGAGATGGTGGAAAGGGTAGCCAAAGTGATAAACATACCGTTTACCGTTGGCGGAGGCATCAACGCTTTCTCTGATGTAGAGCGACTGCTGTATGCAGGAGCCGACAAGGCGAGCATCAACTCGGCTGCCATACGCAACCCGCAGCTGATAAATGAAATATCGTCGAAGTTCGGTTCTCAGGTGTGCGTATGTGCTATTGACGCACGCCAGGAGGCCGATGGCGAATGGTATTGCTATGTAAAGGGTGGGCGAGAGCGTACCGACCATCGCCTGTTTGACTGGGCTGCAGAAGTGGCCGACCGAGGGGCTGGCGAAATACTCTTCACCAGTATGAATCACGACGGAGTGAAGACCGGCTATGCCAACGAGGCGCTTGCGCAGTTGTCGACGTTGCCAATACCAATAATAGCAAGTGGTGGAGCAGGCAACATGCAGCACTTCTATGATGCTTTCAGCATAGGTAAGGCTGACGCAGCTCTTGCTGCAAGCGTGTTCCATTTTGGCGAGATAAGCATTCCGGAACTCAAACGGTTTCTGAATGAAAAGGGAGTGAAAACAAGAATTTAAAAAGAACCTCATAAATAAAACGATTGGTTATGAATATAGATTTTGAAAAGATGAACGGACTCGTTCCTGCTATTATACAAGACAATACAACCCGTAACGTGCTGATGCTGGGCTACATGAACCGCGAAGCCTACGAGAAGACTCTGGCTACAGGCAAGGTTACATTCTGGAGCCGCTCACGCAACTGCTTGTGGACAAAGGGCGAGACATCCGGCAATTTTCTCAATCTTGTAGACATAAAGGTGGATTGCGATAACGACACTCTTCTGGTTAGAGTGAATCCTACCGGACCTGCCTGCCATCTTGGAACCGACACCTGCTGGGGCGAAACCAATGACGCCAACCCTCTGCTATTCCTTACCGAACTGCAGGACTTCATCAACAAGCGTCATGAGGAAATGCCCGAAGGCTCGTACACCACGTCGCTGTTCAAAGACGGACTTAACCGTATGGCACAGAAGGTGGGCGAGGAGGCTCTTGAGGCTGTAATCGAGGCTACAAACGGTACCAACGACCGTCTCATATATGAGGCTTCTGACATGTTCTATCATCTGATTGTGCTGCTCACAAGCAAGGGACTGCGAATCGAAGACATTGCCAAGGAACTCAAGGAGCGCCATGCTCCAAGTTGGCACAAACATTAAAATATAAGAATTCAAAACATATTTTCATATTATGTTGATAGAATATAACAAGGTCAACATCTATCAGGCTGACGAGATGATTCTCGAAGGTGTCGATTTTCAAGTGGATGCCGACCAGTTTGTATATATAATAGGTAAGGTGGGGTCGGGAAAGTCGACTCTGCTTAAAACCCTTTATTGTGAGGTGGATATCGACAAGGACGATGCAGAGACCGCCAAAGTGCTTGATAGAGATCTGACAACGTTGAAGCGCAAGGACGTTCCGGCTCTGCGCCGTGATATGGGCATCATATTCCAGGACTTCCAACTGCTTCACGACCGTAACATCTACAAGAACCTGGAGTTTGTGCTCCATTCTACCGGATGGAAGGACAAGAAGGAGATTGACGACCGCATAGACAATGTGCTGGCGGCTGTGGGTATGGAAGACAAGAAATTCAAGTGCCCGCACGAACTCTCCGGTGGAGAGCAGCAGCGTATCGCTATTGCACGTGCCCTGCTCAATCATCCCAAGGTTATCATAGCTGATGAGCCTACGGGCAATCTCGACCCCGATACAGCCGAGAAGATTGTAGGGTTGTTCTATGAGATAAGCCATACAGGAACTCCGGTGGTGATTTCAACCCACAACCACGGACTTATAGATCGTTTCCCAGGACGCGTTTATAAATGTGAGGAGGGTAAACTGATTGAGATGACAGACAAAACAAATAAGGAAAATAACAAATAAAAATATACACACTATGAAAGTAATGAAGTTTGGAGGAACCTCCGTAGGAACACCAGAACGCATGAAGTCGGTAGCGGCAATGGTGCCAGAATCGGGCGAACAGGTTTTCATTGTCCTCTCGGCAATGTCTGGAACAACCAACTCGCTTGTCGAGATTTCAAACTATCTCTACAAGAAGAATTCGGATGGAGCTAATGATGTAATCAACAATCTCGAAAGAAAATATATGGGACATGTGGAGGAACTCTACTCCACAGACGAATACAAGCAGCGTACCAAGGAATTCCTTGCTTCTGAATTCAACTATCTGCGTTCTTTCACCAAGGACTTGTTTACAAGCTTTGAGGAGAAGAACATCGTGGCTCAGGGCGAGATAATGAGCACCAATATGGTGGCAAACTATCTTGAGGAGCAAGGCGTTAAGGTGTGCTTGCTCTCGGCTCTCGACTTCATGAGAACTGACAAGAATGCCGAACCCGACTCACAGTACATCAAGGAGAAGCTCGGCGCCATCTTGAAGGAGAATGAGGGTTACCAGATTTATATCACACAGGGCTTCATCTGCCGCAACGCTTATGGCGAGGTGGACAATCTTCTGCGTGGCGGAAGCGACTTCACAGCCTCGCTCATTGGTGCCGCTCTTCCTGCCGAGGAAATCCAGATTTGGACCGACATCGACGGAATGCACAACAACGATCCGCGTGTCGTAGGCAATACAGAGGCAATACGTCAGCTCAACTTTGAGGAGGCTGCCGAGTTGGCTTACTTTGGTGCCAAGATTCTGCACCCAACATGTGTGCAGCCAGCCAAGTTTGCCGGTATCCCAGTACGCCTTAAGAACACTCTCGACCCTAAGGCTGAAGGCACTATTATCGACAATGTGCTGCTGAAGGGCAAGATCAAGGCTGTTGCAGCTAAGGACAACATTACTGCCATCAAGATCAAGTCGTCGCGCATGCTCTTTGCTACAGGTTTCCTGCGCAAGGTGTTCGAAATCTTCGAGTGCTATCAGACTCCCATCGACATGATTACTACCAGCGAGGTGGGCGTTTCGATGAGTATTGACAACACTACACACCTCAACGAGATTGTTGACGAACTGAAGAAGTACGGTACGGTTACAGTTGATTCTGACATGTGTATTGTATGTGTTGTGGGCGACCTCGACTGGAGCAACCTGGGCTTTGAGACTCTCGTTCTCGATGCTATGAAGAATATTCCCGTGCGCATGATTTCATACGGAGGAAGCAACTACAACATTTCCTTCCTGATAAGAGAGTCGGACAAGGCACGTGCTCTTCAGAACCTTTCAGACGTACTGTTCAACAAGAAGTAAAAATAGAAAAACATAAGGAAATGTTCCCCGTAGATAAATTTCAGGATACACGCACGCCGTTCTACTATTACGACACACAGCTTCTGCGTGAGACACTTCAGACCATAAAGGAAGAGAGTGGCAAGCATGCCAACTATCATGTTCATTATGCTGTCAAGGCTAATGCCAACCAGAAAATCCTGCGCATCATAAGCCAATACGGACTTGGTGCAGATTGTGTAAGTGGTGGCGAGATAAAGGCGGCACTTGAGGCTGGCTTTCCTGCCGACAGCATAGTATATGCTGGAGTAGGCAAGAGCGATTGGGAGATAGAACTCGGACTTCAGAACGATATCGCATGCTTCAATGTAGAGTCGATAGCCGAGCTTGAGGTGATTAACAAACTTGCACAAAAGCACGGCAAGAAGGCCCGTGTAGCGTTCCGTATCAATCCTAACATCGGAGCTCACACCCATGCCAACATTACTACCGGTCTTGCCGAGAACAAGTTCGGCATAGCCATGCAGGACATGGATAAGGTTATTGATGAGGCTCAGACGATAGATAATATTGAAGTTATCGGACTCCACTTTCATATTGGTTCTCAGATACTTGACATGGGTGACTTCAAGGCTTTGTGCAACCGTATCAACGACTTGCAGAACCAGTTGGCAAAGCGCAATGTATTTGTCCAGAACATAAATGTTGGTGGCGGATTGGGCGTTAGCTACGACAATCCCGACCGTGAGCCGATTCCCGACTTCAAGGAATACTTCAACACTTATGCCACACACTTGCGTCTGCGCGAAGACCAGCATCTGCACTTCGAACTCGGTCGTTCGGTAGTGGCACAATGTGGTTCGCTCATTACTCGTTTGCTCTACGTAAAGCAGGGTTCGTACAAGCAGTTTGCCATTGTTGACGCAGGAATGACCGACCTGATCCGTCCTGCCCTCTATCAGGCTCTGCACAAGATACAGAACATAAGTAGCGACAAGCCTAACGAGACATACGATGTAGTAGGTCCGATATGCGAGTCGAGCGACGTGTTTGCCAAAGCCATCGACCTCAACAAGTGTCATCGTGGCGATTTGCTTGCAATACGTTCTGCGGGAGCCTATGGCGAGATAATGGCAAGTGGTTACAACTGCCGTCCTTTGCCAGTAGGATACATTTCTGAAGAATTCAGATAAGATATGATAATTGATACAATATCAATAATTTCATGCATAATTATCACCGTGCTTTTGGTGGTGTCGGTCGTGGCCAATCCGTTCTTCCGCAAGACGGATGAGGCTGACGACTCAGACACTTCCAACTCTGTCAATGACAGCGACATGCCACGGCTTACAGTACTTGTGCTTGCCAATAACAACGCACAGGCTCTTGATGCCAATCTGTCCATCATCCTTACACAGGACTACGCTCCGGGCTACGAAGTGATAGTGGTAGGGGAGAAGGGCGATTTGCCAACAGAAGAGGTTGTCGAACAGTATGCTCATCGTGGTCATCTGTATGCTACGTACATTCCCCACCGCTTGCTCTTTATGAGCAAATCGAAGTTTGCTGTGGCTCTCGGCGTAAAGGCTGCACACAACGAGTGGATAGTTATGGTCAATGCCGAATGTCGTCCGCAGTCTGACGTGTGGCTCAAGACGCTTGCTTCACGTATGGACAGCGATGCCAATCTGGTTATGGGCTATAGCAACTACGATTCAGAGGCGCGTGGATATTACCGCTTTGCACGCTTGCGTACTATGTGTTATCTGTTACGTCGTGCAGTTGGCTCTATTGCCTATCGCACCAATGGCACCAACATAGCGTTCCGACGTTCGGAATTCATAGCTCAGGAAGGCTATCGAGGCAATCTGCAGCTTGTAAATGGCGAGTACGACTTCATCATCAACAAGTATGCCCAGCCAGGACAGACACGTGTAGTTACAGACGAGGACGCATGGATACGTGAAGACTGTCCTACTCCCAAGCAATGGCACGATCGTGACATCTGTTATGCTCATATACGCAAGTTCCTGAGCCGTTCGACAGCACCACGCATTCTGTTCAACTTCGACATGACTATGATGTACGCCAATTATGCAGCCCTGGCTGCTTCGATAGTTCTGTCAGCCGTGTCCCAACGATGGATATTGCTTGCTGTAACAGCTTTGTATCTTGTGCTGACAATCGTGTTGCGCTCGCTCATAGCCCGCAAGGTGTACGTTAGGTTTGGCGAGGACATACCCGCATGGCGTACGGTCTTCTACGAACTTTCCATAGTGTGGCGTCAGTTGTCAACCAACATACGCTATTCACGGGCGGACCAATACGATTTCACAACTCATAAATTATAATGAGAATAAAATACATCATACCATCCAAGCCAAGCCCCTCATACATCAACATCGAGATGTGGCAGATGCTGGTTCACGAACTTACAGTTTGTGATCAGGTAGATATTGTGGACATGTCACCCGACATTGTCCACATTTTTGGCATATGGAACTTACGGAATGTACGCCTTGTGGAGCAATATCGAAGCAAGGACATTCCCGTTGTGTTCACCTCGATAAATGGTATGCTTGGTATTGTGAATCGTGATGGATGTCGGGTCAAAAGCCCTAATATTGCATATGCAGTACGTCGTATTGTCCGTTCAGGTGCGGTTGTTCATGCCGGTGGACAGTTGGAGCAGACCTTCTTAAGTGGCATAACCAAGTCTTCCTGCATACATGTCATCACAAATGCTGCATTTACTTCTACCGTCTCTGTTGACGATATGGTAGCGTTGTTCCACTCGCTCTACGGTAGTGCGATACAGTCTAACGACACGGCCGTACGCAATCGTATAAGCCGCCAGATAGCAAAATACAACATCCAGGACAAGTCGATACATGATATATGTTCGCGTATTATGTATATCCGCCAGCGCTTCAAGATGCTCAACATACCGCAATCCGTACTTGACGAGACATCACAGGTAATGATTGGTAGCGACTACGACGAGAAATCCATGCGACATACTCTCGACGAAATGCATCTGTCTAAATTTGCCTCATACACCATGGCGTTGCTCGAATTCAACAGCAGCCTTACCGAAGGTTTCATGCCAATCGACAGTATTGACGGCAAAGTGGTGAGCTGCATGCAAAAGCTAATAATAAACTAACATAAAAGCAAGTTATACTAAAATGGCAAACATACATCCCCCTAAACAGCAGGACATGAAGTATCTTCATCTGTTGGCTCAGTCGTTTCCCAATATATCTGAGGCAAGCATGGAGATAATAAATCTTCAGGCCATTCTGCACCTCCCGAAAGGTACAGAACACTTTCTTGCTGACATTCATGGCGAGTACGAGGCGTTCCAGCACATCCTGAAGAATGCTTCGGGCAATATCCAGCGTAAGGTGAACGAACTGTTCGGCAACACCATGCGCGAGTCGGACATGAAGGAACTTTGCACCCTCATCTATTACCCCGACCAGAAACTCGAACTGATAAAGGCTGCCGAGCCTAACATCATCGACTGGTATCGTATCACTCTGCATCAGCTCGTCTCGGTATGCCGTCTTGTTGCGAGCAAATACACCCATTCCAAGGTGCGCAAGTCGTTGCCCCACGATTTCTCGTATATCATTCAGGAACTCCTGCATGAGCGTACCGACGATGCCAACAAGGCAGATTATGTAAACGTGATTATCGACACCATAATATCTACAGGTCGTGCCGACGACTTCATAGTTGCCATTTCAAATGTCATCCAGCGTCTGTCTATCGACCAGCTTCATATACTTGGCGACATTTACGACCGAGGTCCTGGTGCCCACATCATTATGGACACCCTATCGTCATATCATTCATGGGACATACAATGGGGCAATCACGACATTCTGTGGATGGGAGCCTTGGCAGGCAATCGAGCTTGCCAATGTAATGTCATCCGTCTGTCGTTGCGCTACGCCAATCTTGCCACCCTTGAAGAGGGCTACGGCATCAATCTTGTGCCGCTTGCCACATTCGCTATGGAGACCTATGGCGACGACCCCTGCGAGGAGTTTGTTCCAAAAATAGCGTCAGCCGACTCGGCACGCATCGACCAGAAGACAAGCCGCCTGGCTGCTCTTATGCACAAGGCTATTACCATCATACAGTTTAAGGAGGAGGCTACCATCATCAAGCGCAATCCTGCCTGGAATATGTCCGACCGTCTGTTGTTCAACAAGATAGACTATCAGAAGGGCACAATCCTTCTTGATGGCAAGGAGTATGAGCTCAAGAGCAACTCTTTCCCGACCATCGACCCTCGTCATCCCGACCGCCTCACGCCCGAGGAGAAGCAGCTTATGGACAAGCTAAACCACTCGTTCCAGGTGTCGGAGAAGCTGCACAAGCACATCCGTATGCTCCTTCAGCATGGTTGCATGTACGCCATATACAATAATAACCTGCTCTTCCATGCCTCCATTCCGCTTAATGCCGACGGCACTTTGAAGGAAGTGGAGATAGCTCCCGACATGAAGTGCTCGGGCAAGGAATTGCTATACAACATCGGTATGATGATACGTACGGCATTCCAGACCGACTCAAGCGCAGAGGAGCGAACCTACGCTACAGACTATTTCCTCTATCTGTGGTGTGGACCTGACAGCCCTCTGTTCGACAAGTCGAAGATGGCTACCTTCGAGCGCTACTTCATAGCCGACAAGGCGACACATAATGAGGAGAAGGGCAACTACTTCAAGTTGCGTGACGATGAGCAGATAGTCGACAATATAATGGACGCTTTCGGGGTGAAAGGCGAAAACCGTCATATCATCAACGGTCATGTGCCCGTACATGTGTGCAATGGCGAGAATCCTGTCAAGGCAAACGGCAAGCTCATGGTCATAGACGGAGGTTTCTCGCAGGCTTACCACAAGGAGACGGGCATAGCCGGATACACGCTTGTTTATCATAGCCGTGGATTTGTACTCGTACAGCACGAGCCGTTCACGTCAACCCTTGACGCCATACAGAAATGTACCGACATCAAGTCTACGACACAGATTGTCGAGATGTCTGCCCATCGTATGCGAGTAGCCGATACCGACATAGGCCGTGAGTTGTCCAAGCAGATCAACGACCTTCAGCAGTTGCTCTATGCCTACCGTCATGGATACATCAAGGAGGCTATGTCCAACAAATGATATAGGAAAACACACGGACAATTTAAATAGATACAATAATGATTAGAAGAGTCAGGATACAGGATGCTGCCGATATAGTGGCAATCTACAATCGCTATATAGCCGAAACGACTGTAACGTTCGAGATAGAGCCAATATCAGTCTGTGAGATGCGGAAGCGTATAAGCGACATAGCCTCCTCCTTCCCCTACTTCGTCTATGAAGATGAGGGTAGGGTAGCAGGCTATGCCTATGTACATCGATGGAAGGAGCGTGCTGCCTATGCTCACACCCTCGAAACCACCGTCTATCTCAATCCTGACATACGCCATTCGGGTATAGGTACAGCCTTGATGCAGCACATCATTAATGAGTGTCGCACTCAGGGCTACAAGGTGCTCATAGCCTGCATTACTGCCGAGAATAGCGATAGTATCGAGTTTCACAGGCACTTGGGCTTCACGCAGGCTTCACTCTTCCACAATGTAGGCGAGAAGTTCGGCCACTTTCTCGATGTCATAGATATGGAGTTGCAATTATAAAAGAAAACACAGCCCCTAAATAATAATTTCAGGAATAATAACAAATAAACTTTAATTATGAACAGAACCATCATTACAGTAATAGGAAAGGACACCAAGGGTATCATTGCTAAAGTGTGCACTTTTCTTGCTGAAAACAATGTCAACATCCTCGACATTTCGCAGACCATTGTGCAGGAGTATTTCAACATGATGATGATTGTAGACATGACCAAAATGCAGAAGCCTTTCGTTGAGGCTGCCGATGAACTCGCAAAGCTTGGTGAGGGCATAGGCGTCCAGGTAAAGTGCCAGCGCGAGGAGATATTTGATGTAATGCACAGAATCTAATCATACACAAAACTAATACGTCATGATAAATATCAATGAGGTTATCGAAACCAACAAGATGATAGAGAAGGAGAACTTCGACGTGCGCACCATCACTATGGGCATAAGCCTTATGGACTGCGTGAGCGACAATCTCCAGACTCTCTGCGACAATATATACAACAAGATAACACGTCTCGCCAAAGACCTCGTCAGCACAGGCGAGCAGATATCAAAGGAATTGGGTGTGCCTATCGTCAACAAGCGTATTGCCATCACTCCTATAGCTCTTGTGGGCGGTAATGCCTGCAAGACATCCGACGACTACGTGGAGCTTGCACGCACGCTCGACCGTGCTGCCAAGGCTGTAGGCGTAAACTTCCTTGGTGGCTACTCGGCTATCGTCTCGAAGGGAATGACTCATAGCGACGAGCTTATGATACGCTCCATCCCTAAGGCTCTTGCCGAGACCGACCTTATTTGCAGTTCGGTAAATATCGGTTCTACCAAGACAGGCATCAATATGGATGCCGTGCGTCTTATGGGCGACATCGTGCGCCAGACTGCCGAGGAGACCAAGGAGCGCATGTCCATAGGTTGCGCCAAGCTTGTTGTCCTGTGCAACGCTCCCGACGACAATCCGTTTATGGCTGGTGCCTTCCTCGGAGTGAGCGAGCCTGATGCTGTGGTAAGCGTGGGCGTGAGCGGACCTGGCGTTGTCAAGTATGCTCTCGAACAGGTACGTGGCGAGAACTTTGAGGTGCTTTGCGAGACCATCAAGCGCACAGCCTTCAAGATTACGCGTGTAGGCCAGCTTGTAGCCAAGGAGGCTTCACGCCGTCTTGGCGTTCCTTTCGGCATTATCGACCTCTCGCTTGCTCCAACTCCGGCTGTAGGCGATTCCGTTGCCGACATTCTTCGCGAGATAGGTCTTGAGCACCCGGGAGCACCAGGCACAACGGCTGCCCTTGCCTTGCTTAACGATCAGGTCAAGAAGGGTGGCATCATGGCTTCGTCTTACGTAGGCGGTCTTAGTGGCGCCTTCATACCTGTAAGCGAGGACCAGGGCATGATTGATGCCGTAGAGGCAGGTGCCCTTACCATCGAGAAGCTTGAGGCTATGACATGCGTCTGCTCCGTAGGTCTCGACATGATAGCCATCCCTGGCGACACTCCTTCTACAACAATAGCTGGTATTATTGCCGACGAGGCAGCCATCGGTATGATCAATCAGAAGACTACAGCCGTGCGCGTCATTCCTGCCATAGGCAAGAAGGTTGGTGACAAGGTAGACTTTGGCGGACTCTTGGGTTATGCTCCCATCATGCCTGTCAACACCTTCTCGTGCCAGCCGTTCGTAGACCGTGGTGGACGCATTCCGGCTCCAATCCACAGTTTCAAGAACTAACTCAAATAAAGATAAATATCTAAATGCTCAACAACAATACCATTTGCGCCATCGCTACCGCCCCTGGTGGTGCTATTGGCATTATTCGTATCTCAGGCTCCGAAGCCATCAGTATAGCCGACAGGATTTTCCGTCCTGTCGGCTCAACTCTTTCTTTGTCCGAGCACAAGGCTTACACTCTTGCTTTCGGCAATATTGTCAACGCCAATAACGACGTGGTCGACGAGGTGCTTGTGTCCATATTCCGCGCGCCTCATTCGTATACCGGCGAGGACTCCGTAGAGATTTCGTGCCATGGCTCAGCCTATGTGCTTCAGCAGGTTATGCTCCTGCTCACAGAGAATGGTTGCACTCCAGCCGGACCTGGCGAGTTCACCCAACGTGCCTTCCTTAATGGCAAGATGGACCTCTCGCAGGCTGAAGCCGTTGCCGACCTTATCAGCTCTACCAACAAGGCTACGCACGACATGGCTATGAGCCAACTCAAGGGCCACTTCAGCAACGAGCTTGCCGACCTCCGTGCCCATCTGCTTAAGCTGACATCATTATTGGAACTGGAACTCGACTTCTCCGACCATGAGGAACTGGAGTTTGCCGACCGTTCCGAACTCTACACCCTTGCTACCGACATCCATAAGCGTCTCCGCTCGCTTGCACGTTCCTTTGAGGTGGGCAACGCCTTGAAAAACGGCATTCCTGTGGCTATTGTCGGCAACACCAACGTAGGAAAGAGCACGCTCCTCAATCATCTGCTGCATGAGGATAAGGCTATTGTGAGTGATGTACACGGCACGACAAGAGATTTCATCGAGGACACAACCGTCATCAATGGCATACAGTTCCGTTTTGTCGATACGGCAGGCATCCGCGATACCGATGATGTTGTTGAGAATATAGGTATAGAGCGCACTTATCAGAAGATGCAGGAGGCCAAGATTGTGCTTTGGCTTATCGACAAGCAGCCTGAAGCTTCCGAAATCGAGGATATGAAAGAGCGTGTAGCAGGCAAGAAGCTCATCATCGTACGCAACAAGATTGACCTCACCAACCCGTCGTTGGATAATTCCTTATCGGCGAAGCCGACAATTCAACAACTCTTTATCGGCGAAGCCGACAATTCAACATTCAACACTCAACATTCAACACTCCCCATAGTGGACATTAGCGCCAAGTACGGCACCAATATCCCTGAGCTTGAACAGCTTATAGTAGAGGCGACCGACATCCCCCAGATCTCCGAAAGCGACATAGTCATAACATCCGTACGTCATTACTCAGCACTCCTGCATGCCGACGAAAGCCTGCAACGTGTCATCGACTCCATGAATCTCGGACTAAGTGGTGACTTACTTGCAGAAGACCTCCGTATGGTGATTGATAGCCTTGCAGAAATTACAGGCGAAGAGCGAATCACCCCGCAAGAAACGCTAAACTCAATATTTAGCTCGTACTGCATCGGGAAGTAGAACTATAGGTATGTCATTTCGACCTTTTATATATACTAACTATGCACAGAACAATAACAAAACAACAAACAACAATATAGAGATTTTCAATAAGCAAGGATTTGTTGAAGGACGTGTGTTTGGTACTTTTTGATGCCGAAGTGTTTTGACTAAACGTTGACAAGCTGTCTATGGTGTTTGATTTATGCATCAATATGTTATGTTTTACGCTTGAATATTTCGCACCGAATATCTTTATAGAGGGTTTTTCGGCTGGCGTAATGTAAGGCTTGTTATTGTTGAAAAAAGATATCGAACAGCTGTCGAAAGACCAAAATACAGAATCGTTAGTGTGGCACAATAAATATGAAAGATTGCCGAAATAGCGGCTGTTGATGTCTATGCGCAGCACTTCTGACTCCTCGGAAGAAGACTTTGTACTCTTACACGAAAAGCATAAGAGCGCAAAAAATATTAGTAACAATTGCTTTATATACACATATATTATATATTAGCATATTCCTTGGTAGTGTAAACTGAACTGTGTTACGGCTCTGTTTACACTACCGATATCCATGTTTTTTGTCATCAGAATCATTCATCGTTAATGCTAATAAGTTTGCCTTCTTTCTCCAATGCGTGCCATATTGAGTAGCGTGCTTCAGGATTAATATGTTCAATCTCTTCAAACACTCTTCGCATATCTGTACGGTTTGATTGTTTCTCGTAAGGGCAGGTCTTAATTTGCTTTTCATATCTACACAACTCTGCGTATTCTTGGATGTTACTCTCTTTTATTAGGCACAATGGACGTATGATGGTGAGTGGCATCTTGTCCATTTGCATAACAGCCGGCATTGTGGAGAAAGAACCTTGATAGAATTGGTTGAGCATAGCTGTGTGGATTATGTCATCCATGTGATGACCGAGGGCTATCTTGTTGAAGTCAGCTTCCTGAGCGTAGTGGAACAGGGCTTTCCGACGATGCCACGAGCATAGGAAGCAGGCAGGTTTGTCTGATTTTTTTGTATCATCAAATTCTGTATTGATGATATGTAGTTTCACTCCATGTTCGCTTGCAAATCTTTCCAAATATGAAGTGTCCGACTCGTAATGTATGTTTTTCATGCGTACATGTACAGCTTCTACTTCTATTTTGGGCTTGAAGATACGTTGACGACGTGCGAGCATCTCAAGCAAGCACAACGAATCCTTACCTCCCGACAATCCTATGAGAATACGGTCGCCGTCAGCGAGCATAGAATAGTCGGTGAGAGCTTTTTGAAACTGCTTATAGAGCTGATGGTTAAGAATTTGTTCGAGAGTTCTCATGTCTTGTTTACTTAAACACAAGGTAGACGGCTGCAATGATAAATACAAATGCTAACAGGTGGTTCCATTTCAATGTTTCGCCTTGGAACATAATATTGGCAATGAGTGCGAATACAATAAGACTGATGCACTCTTGCACCACTTTCAACTGAACGAGCGAAAACGGACCTCCATTGCCTTGAAAACCTATACGGTTGGCTGGTACCTGACAACAATACTCAAAGAAAGCTATTCCCCATGAAAATGCTATAACACCTATCAATGGCCAATGGCTTGACACACCTGTCTGCTGAAGCTTCAAATGACCATACCATGCTAAAGTCATGAATATGTTAGAGAGAATAAGTAAAATAATGGTGTAGAATCCTGACATATTAGTTTTTTTATAAAAGCCCCACTTCCAGCCCATCCACGCAGGGAGGAGAGATTTTTCTGTAATCAGTACATATTACTCCCCTCCCTGCAGGGGAGGGGTCGGGGTAGGGCTTCGTTTTTATTAATTTATTATCCTTTCAATCTCTCGTCCATGGCTGCAGCCGCTCTGCGACCGTCACCCATAGCGAGGATAACTGTTGCTCCTCCGCGTACGATATCGCCACCGGCGAATATCTCTGGGCGTGAGCTTTGCATCTGTTCGTTAACAGCTATAGTGTTCTTTCTACCGAGTTCAAGTCCCTTGATAGAGTTTGGTACAAGTGGGTTGGGCGAAACGCCTACAGCTACGATCACCTGGTCTACCTCTATAGTTACGGTCTTGCCTTCTACTGGCACTGGCTTGCAGCGTCCGCTTGCGTCCGGCTCACCCAATTCCATTACCTGAAGTACGGCAGCCTTTACAGCTCCCTTCTCGTCTGCGATATATTCTATCGGGTTGTGCAGTGTGAGGAAGTTGATTCCCTCCTCCTTTGCGTGCTTCACCTCCTCAAGACGTGCTGGCATCTCTGCCTCTGAGCGACGGTATACGAGTGTCACATCACCGCCCAGACGCTTTGCTGTACGGCAAGAGTCCATTGCCGTATTGCCACCGCCTACTACAAGCACATGTTTGCCAATGTTGATAGGCGTATCGGCGAGAGGATTGGCTGCATCCATAAGGTTCACACGTGTCAGATATTCGTTCGACGACATGATGTTCAGAGCATTCTCGCCCTTAATACCCATGAAGTTAGGCAATCCGGCACCCGAACCAACGAATATTCCCTTGAAGCCTTCTGCCTCAAGCTGGTCGGTGGTGATTGTCTTGCCGATGATACAGTCGGTGGTGAATATTACGCCCATCTTCTTCAGATTCTCTATCTCTACGTCAACGATGCGGTTTGGCAGACGGAACTCTGGAATACCATATTTCAGCACACCGCCAATCTCGTGCAGTGCCTCGAATACATGCACCTCGTAGCCCTTCTTCACCATGTCGCCGGCAAAGCTCAATCCCGAAGGACCGCTACCTACTACAGCCACCTTAATTCCGTTCTTTGGTGCCATGTCGGGTATGGCGATGTTGCCACTCTCACGTTCAAAGTCGGCAGCAAAACGCTCCAGATAACCGATAGCTACAGCAGGTTCGTTCATCTTCAGATGGATACACTTGCTTTCGCACTGTTTCTCCTGCGGGCAAACACGGCCACATACGGCTGGTAGGGCAGAGGTGCTCTTCAGTACCTTGGCTGCAGCGAGGAATTGTCCGCGCTCGATGTTCTTGATGAATGATGGGATGTTGATGTTTACCGGACAACCTTCAACACATGCTGGCTTACCACAGTCGAGGCAGCGATGTGCCTCGCGTACAGCCATTTCCTTGGTCAGGCCTTTATTCACTTCCTCGGTACGTGTTGTTGCACGATATACGGGGTCGAGTTCAGGCATCTGCACACGCTCTATTGCCTTGCGTTCGGCAGGCTTCATGGCTGCGCGCAATTCCTTACGCCATTCAGCGTCGCGGTCGGTGAGTTGTTCTATTGTCTCATTGGTAGGTTCTACGTCCATGCAAGTGGCGCATCCCTTGGTCTCTTCCTTTTTCTCTATGCCACGCAGATGCTCTTCGTAGTGCTCCATCTCCTCGCGCTCAGCGTCGCGGAATGTGCCCATACGCTTGAACATTTCGTCCCAGTCTACAAGCGCTCCGTCAAACTCAGGTCCGTCGATGCACACAAACTTGGTCTTGCCTCCAATCGAGAGGCGGCAAGCACCGCACATACCGGTACCGTCGACCATAATAGTGTTCAATGAAACTTCAACAGGGATGTTATATTTCTGTGCCATGAGGCAGCTGAACTTCATCATGATAGGAGGACCAATTGCAAAAACCTTGTCAACGTGCTCTTCCTGATTGATGAATTTCTCGATACCTACAGTTACTACGCCCTTTTCGCCGTACGATCCGTCATCGGTCATGATGATGAGTTCGTCGCTGCTCTGGCGTACCTCATCCTCAAGTATTACGAGGTCCTTGCTACGTCCGGCAATAACTGACAATACACGGTTGCCTGCAGCCTTCAATGCGCGGATAATAGGAAGCATCGGAGCTACGCCAACGCCACCACCTGCACACACTACAGTGCCGAAGTTTTCTATGTGGGTAGGATTGCCGAGAGGACCAACTACGTCAGTGATGTAGTCGCCTTCATTAAGACTGCACAACTTTGTCGACGAAAGACCTACCTTCTGCACAACAATGGTTATCGTGCCGCGCTCAATGTCTGCATCAGCAATGGTCAGAGGCACACGCTCGCCATTCTCACCAACACGTACAATGATGAAATTGCCTGCCTTGCGACTCTTTGCTATCAATGGGGCTTCAATCTCAAAAAGATAAACCTTCTCTGAGAACTGTTTTTTCAGTACGATTTTGTTCATGTGTAGTAATGTTATTGTTTTAAGTTAGGTTTGATAAAAGGGTATTAGTAATAATGTATAGAAGTTAATGAAGTGAAGGAGTCAGAATAAGTCTGACTCCTCTCTTTCTTTATTTTTGTCTGCAGAATTTGTTTCTGCTAATTAGAAATTCTTGTCGTCGAGCATGTCGAATCCGCAGTAAGGAACGAGTACCTTCGGTACACGGATGCCTTCCGGAGTCTGGTTGTTCTCGATGATGGCAGCTACTATACGCGGGAGAGCGAGAGCCGAACCGTTCAGAGTGTGGCACAACTCAATCTTTCTTGTCTCTGCGTTGCGGTAGCGGCAGTGCAGGCGGTTTGCCTGGTAGCTCTCGAAGTTAGATACTGAAGAAACCTCGAGCCAACGCTTCTGGGCTGCGCTCCATACCTCAAAGTCGTAGCAGATAGCAGATGTGAAACTCATGTCGCCACCGCACAGACGGAGAATGTGATACGGAAGCTCAAGCTTTTTGAGCAGACCCTCTACGTGTACAAGCATCTCGTCGAGCGACTGGTATGAGTGCTCAGGCTTGTCGATGCGTACAATCTCTACCTTGTCAAACTGGTGCAGACGGTTCAGTCCGCGTACGTCCTTGCCGTATGAGCCAGCCTCACGACGGAAGCAGGCTGAGTAGGCGCAACGCTTGATAGGCAGATCCTTCTCGTCGAGAATCTCGTCGCGGAAGATGTTTGTTACTGGTACCTCAGCAGTAGGGATAAGGTAGAGGTTGTCGAGCTGACACTGGTACATCTGAGCCTCCTTGTCGGGAAGCTGGCCTGTGCCGTAGCCTGAAGCCTCATTTACAACGTACGGTGGCTGTACCTCAAGATAGCCGCTCTTGCGAGCCTCTTCAAGGAAGAATGCCTCAAGTGCGCGCTGCAGACGAGCCATTTTGCCGATATAGATAGGGAATCCGGCACCTGTAATCTTCACACCGAGGTCGAAGTCGATGAGGTTGAACTTCTTGCAAAGGTCCCAGTGGCAGAGTGCGTCCTCTGGAAGGTTTGGCATTTCGCCGCCTTCCTTTACCACTACGTTGTCGCTTGCGTCCTTGCCTTCAGGCACGTCGTCGTTAGGTATATTTGGAATGGTGCAGAGCTTGGCAATAAGGTCTTTCTCGGCCTGTGCCTTAGTCTCTTCCAATGCCTTGTTTCCTTCCTTTATTGCTGCAACCTTAGCCTTTATTTCGTCGGCCTCCTGCTTGTTGCCCTGCTTCATGAGAGCACCAATCTGAGCTGCCATCTTCTTGGCTTCTGAAAGGTTTCTGTCAAGTTCCTGCTGTGTCTCGCGACGACGCTTGTCAATAGCGAGAACTTCGTTGACGGCTTCTTCTGCGCCTGCAAAGTGCTTCTTGTTCAAGCCTTTGATAACACGTTCAGTTTCCTCACTGATGAGTTTAAGTGTAAGCATATGCTAAATAGTTAAATATTAATATGCGTTGTGTATGTTATAATTCTATTCGAGATACAAAATTACACAAAAAAATCTTTTACGGCAATATTTAACTCTTGTTTTTTATAAAAGCATTAATCCCAATCTTCAAGTTGCATGAAGATTGGGATTAATATGTTTGTTTGGAATAGTTTTTTATTTTAATTAAGCCTCAGCTTCGGGTATTACGGAAACAGTGCTCTTGTCGTTGCGACCCTTGCGGAAGTTAACGATACCGTCAACCAATGCATAGAGAGTGTCGTCCTTGCCAATACCTACATTCAAGCCTGGGTTGTGCTTTGTACCACGCTGGCGAACGATGATGTTGCCTGCGATGCACTTCTGGCCACCCCAGATCTTAACGCCTAATCTTTGAGAAGCTGATTCACGTCCGTTCTTAGAACTACCTACACCTTTTTTATGTGCCATTTCTTGTTCCTCCTAAAATTTAAGCGATTACCTCTTTGATTGCTATCTCTGTGAACTGCTCACGGTGACCGTTCTTCTTGCGATAGTCCTTGCGGCGCTTCATCTTGAAGACGATAACCTTGTCACCCTTAACGAGGGGATTTACAACTTCACATACAACTTTTGCACCTTCTACGGCAGGTGCACCTACCTGTACTGAACCTTCATTGTCAACAAGCAGTACCTTGTTGAATTCAACAGTCTGGCCTTCCTGAGCGTCCTTGATGTGGTGAACGAAGAGCTTCTTGCCCTGCTCTGCCTTAAACTGCTGACCGTTAATCTCTACGATTGCGTACATTTAAAAAATAATATAAACGGGTTTTTCCGAGAGGCGAACAACGTCGTGCTGTTACTTTTTCGAGCCTCGGCGGATTAAATCGGCTGCAAAGGTACTAATATTTTGTGTACCATAAAAATGCAGCCGATCGTTTTTTGTAAAGTTTAACAAATTTACAACTTCTTGAATACGTTCTTCATCTGCTCACCCAGTCCTATAGTGTATCCTTGTGATGAGAACACTACGCGGTTGAAGGTGTCGGCTATGATGAACATTGGCATCTGTGTCTTGCTCTGCAGTTTCATTTCGCGTGCTATCTGCTCGCGTATACTTCCGTCCTTGTCGATGGCATACTGAACTGTCGATGGCAGCGAACCGAATTCGTCCTTTTGGAACTTCTTGGCGTCGGCTTCGCTCTCAAAGAGCAGCACTACCGGGCGGCCCCAAGCTTCGAATGCAGCGCGTTCTTTCTCTATGTCATGCAGTGCGTGGTTGGTTGGCTCCTGACCCACGCCAAGTACGGCGAGAATATAGTATCCGCGACCGGTCTGCGAGAGAATGCTCACGTCCTTACCGTCTTTGTTGATTATCGACTCTGAGTTGAACTGACCTATTACGCTGATGTCGTTGGCATCTTGGCGTATGTCGAGCGGTAGGGTAGTGGTCTTGCCTTTCTCAATGTTGAAGACGCGTGTCGATGCCAGTACGCTGCCGCTTGCCAGTCGAGTGCCGGTAGTCAGGATGTATGTGCCGGTGTCAAACGAGTAGCCGTTCTTGAACGTGTTGCTCCAGCATGTGCCGTTGCCCATGTCTGCCTGGCCTTCTTCAAAATTCATCAGCTGTGGCGAGCCGTTCACAATACGGCTGATGGTGAAGTGGTTGTAATACTTCGGGTCGTCGAGGAATGCTGACGGCTCGTATGTGAGTACGAGTTTTCCGGTTGGGGCTGTTGCCTGCTCCTTCGACTCAAACTTCACGTCCATCCACTTTCCGTCTTTCTTATATTGTACTTTGCCAGTTACCGCATCCTTGCGGGCTTCAATGCCAAGGCTACGTGCTACGTCAACAAAGAATATGTCGCGTGAGCGTTCGTCGGTGGTCTTCGACTCCATCACGCCCACTGGTGTCTGTGCTATGTGAAGGGCGTTGGCTTCGGGTGCTATGCGCAGGTTCTTGTTTATCCAAGCAACAAGCGTTGTTGGGTCCTTACGGAACATTTCGGCTGTCTTGCCAGCAAATGCCTTCTCGAAGTAGTTCTTGAACGGTATCGAGATCATCTCGTCTTCAACACGTGGCGACAGCTGGTTGGTCTTGGCTGTGAAGTTGTCTTCGAGTATTTCGGTCGGGATGTCGCGCAGGTCCTTGTCGCTCAGTGTGGCGAGTATACCGAGTGCGCGTGCCTCATTGTCCTTGTAGCGTGCCAGGAAGTCGATGATAGTCTGCTTGTTGCCACGCGCTTTGACGAGGTATTCCGCTGCTCGTGGATTTATCTTCTCTGCCTGCTCCTTTGTGAGGAATGTAGCCGTGTAGGCTTTGCGTATTGAGTCTTCGTGGGCAAATCGGCGGTTATTCTCCTTTCGCATTTCGTCGCTTACGTACGGAGTCTTCGCGTTCTCAGCAGGAGGCACGATGTTGAATGTTTCCTCATCGAACGATTGTTTTGCCTTGTCTGTCAGCATACTGTGGTTGAGGGTTATTGTCACAGTGTTGTCCTTGCCGAACGAGGCCTTGCTGTATCCGTATTTTCCATCCTTCGAAGCCCAAATAAGCAAGTCGCCCTTGCCTGCCGAGAGTGATGTGCGGCCCTGGTCGTCGGTCTGCTTTGCTACGGCAGTGTAAAACTCGGCGTAGTTGTATATCTTAAACTCCACCTTTGCACCGCTTACCGGTTTTCCCTCAGTGTCTTTCACTACGAATTTCACTTCTGCGGTTGGCGCATAGTTTGAAGTGAGGTTTATTTCGGTGAAGTTGTTTGTGCGCAACAATACTTCCTCCGGTCCGTTGTAGTTGCCAAAGGCGCGAGTGTGCATCAGCATGGCTCGTGAGGCAGGGGCGTTAAACCATCCGAGGTTTAGTACTGGCTCTGGCTCACATGCTCCGATGAAATACCATTTGCCATCAGCCCAAGCTTCTACCCATGCGTGGTTGTCGTCGGTGTGTGCCCAACGCGGTGTATAAACCTGACGTGCTGGAATGCCCATGGCTCTCAGTGCAGCTACGGCAAATGTACTTTGTTCGCCGCAGCGTCCGGTTGCTGTGCGCAATGTCTGCAATGGCGACGAAGTGCGTGCATCGGCTGGCTGATAAGTCACTTTCTCATGACACCAGTGGTTTATCTCAAGTATAGCGTCGTGCATCGAGAGATTCTTGATGCGGTCCTTCAGTTCTTTGTAGAAGTAGGCTCTTGATGCGTCAAGTGGTTCATTGTTTACTCTTATTGGCAGCACGAAGTGGCGGAACAGCAGTTCGGGCACGTTCTTGCCCCATGCCATTTCGTTGCGTGCCTTGAACGACAGGCGTACGTTGTCGGCAAAGAATGAAGTGGGGTAGTCGGTAACGTCAGCCAATGGCATGTAGGCGTACAGGAATTTCAGAGCTTCCTGCTCGTCGGCTGTCAGTTTCTCCTTCTGTGTGTTGTAGAATTTCTTGCCTACGGTCTTTATGCGTTGGTTGAACAGGCTCTCCATACCGGCTTTATAGCTGTTGTCGGTGATGAAGTTGCCCTGCGCGCCCGCTGTTAGTGTTAGTGCAAGTAATGAGGCTGAGATTAGGATTTTTTTCATGTGGTTTATTGTTATATGTGAAAATAGGAGGGTGCGGCATCCATTAGCCGGCCCTCCTAAGTATTCTATTGTTCAGGGTTCTTTACAAGTCTATCTTCTGTACTCGGCGCTCGTGGCGACCGCCTTCAAACGGTGTCTTGAAGAATTCGTCCATGATTTTCTCGGCTGTTTTATTGTCGATAAATCGTCCTGGCATTACGAGCACGTTGGCATCGTTGTGCTGGCGTGTCAAGCCTGCTATTTCTGGTGTCCATACCAAAGCTGCACGTACACCCTTGTGCTTGTTGAGTGTCATTGCCATACCCTCGCCGCTACCGCAGATGCCGATGCCTGGATATACGTCACCCTTAGTGATTGCCTCGCCCAATGAGTGAGCGAAGTCGGGATAGTCACAGCTCATATCGCTGTATGTGCCGTAGTCCTTAAACGGTATGTTGTGGCTCTCGAGATATTCTACAACAAACTTCTTCAATGCGTATCCTGCGTGGTCGCATGCAATGCCTACTGTCTTGATTTCCATAGTTATTAGTTTTATTTGTTAGACAAAAAGTTCTTTACTTCCTTGTATACGTTCTCTGCATTGAATCCGAGCTTCTCGTCAAGCACTTTGTAAGGTGCTGAGAATCCGAACGACTCCATGCCGTAAACCTTACCGTTGGCTCCAACAAGGCTCTGCAGTGTTACGGGCAGACCGGCTGTCATACCGAAAATCTTGGCTCCGGCAGGCAGGATGCTCTCCTGATACTCCTTGCTCTGTGTGCGGAACAGTCCCTCTGAAGGAACACTCACGATACGAATCTTAATGCCGTCCTTGCGGAGCAGTTCGGCACCTGCTACGAGTGTAGAAACCTCCGAACCAGAAGCGAGCAATATAACGTCGAAGTCGGCGTCAGAGCCTTCAACTACGTATGCACCCTTGCGTGCCTGCTCGTAGTCGTTGCCCTCTGGCAGAGATGTTATGTTCTGGCGAGAGAAGATGAGTGCAGTAGGAGTAGACATGTTCTCCATAGCCATCTTCCAGCATACAGTAGCCTCGTCAACGTCAGCCGGACGGAATACACGTACTGAGTCTTCGCCCTTGTGGTTCTTGAGCTTCTCCATGAGGCGAATCTGTGCCTCCTGCTCTACTGGCTCGTGTGTAGGTCCGTCTTCGCCTACGCGGAATGCGTCGTGAGTCCAGATGAACTTGATAGGTACGCGCATGAGGGCTGCCATACGGATAGCTGGCTTCATGTAGTCAGAGAACACGAAGAATGTTCCGCAAGCTGGAATCACACCGCCGTGCAGATACATACCGATGCAGACGCAAGCCATGGTGAGCTCCGATACACCAGCCTGGAAGAAGGCGCCTGTGAAGTCGTCAGCCTGAAGGTTGTGTGTATGCTTGAGGAATCCGTCGGTCTTGTCGCTGTTGCAGAGGTCGGCCGATGAAACCACCATGTTGTCTACCTGCTCCGACAATACGCCGAGACAAGCTGCCGAGGCGGCACGTGTTGCAGCGTCGCGCTTCTGTACCAGCTGGCTCCAGTCCACCTTAGGAGCGTTGCCCGAGAACCAGTCGGCCATCTTGGCAGCCAATTCAGGGTTCTGCTTGCGCCATTCTGCTTCCTCAGCGTGGCGTGCCTTTACAATCTCACGCAATTCTGCGTTACGGTTGGCATACAGTTCCTTCACGTCGTCAAACACTACGAACGGGTTCTCAACGTCGCCGCCGAGGTTCTTTACTGTATTTGTATATGCGTCGCCACCGAGTGGTGCACCGTGGGTCTTAACGTTATGCTCATAGCTTGAACCGTCGTCCTTGCGTGCTCCCTTAGCCATGATTGTGTGGCCGATGATGAGTGTAGGACGCTCTGTCTCCTTGTTAGCAAGAATCAATGCTGCGCGAATCTCGTCGGGGTCGTTACCATTGATTTCCAGTACATTCCATCCCCACGACTCATACTTCATGCGTGTGTTCTCGTTCATTACGACGTTGCATTCAGTAGAGAGCTGAATCTCGTTGGCGTCGTAGAACATGATGAGGTTGTTGAGCTTCAGCAAGCCGGCAATACGGCCTGCGCCCTGCGAAACTTCCTCCTGCACACCACCGTCTGAGATGTATGCGTAAATCTTGTGCTGCATCATGGTCTTGCCAAGACGAGCCTCAAGGAATTTTTCGGCAATGGCTGCACCTACAGCGTATGTGTGACCCTGTCCGAGCGGACCTGATGTGTTCTCGATGCCGTGCATGATGTCACGCTCAGGGTGTCCTGGACAAACCGAACCCCACTGACGGAATGTCTTCAGCTCGTCGATGGTGAATTTGCCCTGCAATGCAAGGGCAGAATAGAGCATAGGAGACATGTGACCTGGATCCAGATAGAAGCGGTCGCGGCCCTCCCAAGCGGGCTGGTCGGGGTCGAATACTAAAAACTCTGAGAAAAGGACATTTATGAAGTCGGCGCCGCCCATGGCTCCGCCGGGATGTCCAGATTTTGCTTTTTCTACCATTGACACGGCGAGCAGACGTATGTTGTCAGCTGCAAGATTCATCAATTCCTTGTTGTTCATATTTATTAGATGTTTAACTTATTCTTAATATAATAGTGCAAAGGCTGTTTCTATAATAATGCAAAGATAGTGTAATTTGTGCGCACTACAAAATTAAAATCGAAAAAAGTTTGTCTTAATTATATGTAACAGGCAAAAATAAGTGTACTAATGAACGTGTATATAAACAAAAAACATAGACTGTCTCACGACAACCTATGCTTTCTTAACCTTAATAATCTAATACCATGAAAAACACATTGCAAAGTTAGCTTTATTTTCTATACTTGGCAAGTGTTTTTGTTGCATATTAATGATTATATAACATTATTTAATGATTTGCGTCCGTTATTTTCATTTATTTTATAACGGTCCACTTTTTTGTTATATAAAAATGCTACCGACTTGATATACAAGCGCTGACACTATCCAGGCAAGGCACGTGGTGTATGCTGCAGCAAATGCAGCCCAGCGCCATGAACCCGTTTCGCCCTTTATTGCCGCTATTGTTGCTATGCAGGGGAAGTAGAGCAGTACGAATAGCAGGAAGCAATAGGCGGTAAGTGGTGTTATTCCGTCGGCTGTCATCTGGCTGTACAGATGTGAGTAGGCTTGCTCGCTGCCTTCTTCGGCTGCGTCGTCGCTGTGGTAGAGTATTCCCATTGTCGATGCTACAATCTCCTTGGCTCCTACTCCCGAAATCAGTCCTACGTCCAATTTCCAGTCAAATCCCTGGGCTTTGAACACGGGCTCTATAGCATGTCCAATCATTCCGATGTAGCTCTGCTCCTGTTGCTGCTCGCGTGTCAGGTTCTCGTTGTGCGGAAAATATCCCAATGCCCACACCACGATACTTGCCACGAGTATTATACCGCCCATCTTCTTCAGGTATTCCTTGCCCTTCTGCCATGTGTGGCGTGCAATGGCCTTGGCTGTGGGGAATCGGTAGGGTGGTAGTTCCATTACAAACGGAGTGTCCTCGCCCTTGAACAGGGTCTTGCTGAACAGGCGGCTCATTATCACTGCCATGATAATACCTATTACATATAGCGACATCATTATCGACGAGCGATACTGCGGGGCGAACATCGTGCCTATAATCATTATATATATAGGGAATCGTGCCGAGCAACTCATGAGTGGCAATATGAGCATCGTGATGAGTCGTGAGCGACGGCTTTCTATGGTGCGTGTTGCCATTACGGCTGGTACGTTACATCCGAATCCCATAATCAGCGGTATGAACGACTTGCCGTGCAGTCCCATTTTGTGCATCAGTTTATCCATGATGAAGGCTGCGCGCGACATGTAGCCGCTGTCTTCCATAAACGATATGAAGAAGTAGAGTATGAGTATCTGCGGCAGGAATACGATTACCGAACCCACACCGCCTATTACGCCGTCTACAAGCATGTCTTTTATCGGACCGTCCATCATGCGCTCTGAGATGACCGAGCCAATCCAGTCCACTCCCGACTCAATCCATCCCATAGGATACTGTCCTAACGAGAAGGTTGCTTCAAACATCACCCACAGCATCAGTATGAAGATAGGGAATCCTACGTATTTGTTGGTTATAATGCTGTCTATGAGGTGCGTCACCTGGTATGTGTCCCGTTCGGTTCCAGTCTTATATCCTGTCTCTTGCAGCGCGCCGTGTATGAATCCGTATTTAGCATCCATTATGGCTGTCTCGCTGTCCTCGTGGGTGTATTTCATCACGTCGGCCATGGCTTTGTCGCGGGCTGCGATTATTGCCTCCGGGTGTGCCGTCGTGGCCTTTATCAGCTGTTCGGTGTCTTTGTCTTTCTCCAGCAGTTTTATTGCAAGATAACGGGTCGAGTATTTGTGGCGCAGTCCCTCTTCCTTCTTTATCTCGCCCTGAATGGCTTTTATACCTTCTTCTATATAGGTGCCGTGGTTGATGTGTATGTGTCTGAACACATTATGCTTTGGCTTCACACCTGAGGCAAAGTCTTCCTCATGGTCGGGCTGTCCCTTCTCGCTCTTGCTATACTGTTCGTGCCATTGCTTTATGCCCTCTGCCACCTCAGGGTCGAGATTGCCGTTGGCATCCAGAAAGTCCAGTCCCTCATACATGTTAATAATAATGTGGAAAAGCAGTTCCACACCTCTGCCTGTGGTGAATGTAGTAGGAATCATCGGCACGCCGAACAGTTCGCCGAGTTTGGCGTAGTCTACATTGTCGCCACGCTTCTCCGTCTCGTCAAACATGTTGAGTGCGCACACCATACGCAGGTGCATGTCTATGAGCTGTGTGGTGAGGTATAGATTGCGCTCCAGATTGCTTGTGTCGATAACGTTGATTATTACGTCGGGCGTATGTTCGATAATCTGTTTTCTAACATACAGCTCTTCGGGCGAGTATGCCGACAGCGAGTAGGTGCCTGGCAGGTCTACGATGTTAAATTCGTAGCCCTCGAACGTAGCGTGTCCCACCTTCGCGTCTACAGTAACGCCCGAGTAGTTGCCTACACGCTCGTGTGCACCGCTTGCAAAGTTGAAGAGCGAGGTCTTGCCGCAGTTCGGATTGCCCACGAGTGCCACGTTTATTGTGCGGCGCTTCTTCATGGCAGCATCACGAAGCTGCGAGTCTGTCAATGTGTCCGTGTTTTCCGTTTCGTTGCTGTTGTCGTCGTCGGTTTCGGTGGGAAATTCCACCTGTGGAGTTGTGCTTTTCTCTATGGCAGCCGCCTCTTCGGTCGATATTATTTCAATCATTTCGGCCTCTGAGCGTCTTAACGACACCTCGTAGCCCATGATTTTATATTTTACAGGGTCCTGAAGTGGGGCATTCTGCAATACGTCCACTACTTTTCCCTTGATGAATCCCATTTCAACTATGCGCTTACGGAAACCTCCGTGTCCCATGACTTTTACGATGACACCGCGTTCGCCAGTTTTTAAATCTGATAGTTTCATTTCTGTTATTTATTTTTTACTTGAAACGCAAAATTACATATAAATAATGATACGTTGCATTATTTTTCGACTTCATTTTTGCAAAATACCTAAAAATAATGAGTACGCATATTGTATTAGCAATAAAAAGTCCTTTTTTAATAATTATAAAGCATTCAAAATTGTGCATGTTCGCTTTTTTACATTACCTTTGCATCAACTTTGATTAAAAAACTAATTTGTTATGGTTAAAATCACATTTCCCGACGGTTCGGTTCGTGAGTACGAACAGGGCGTAACGGGGTTACAAATCGCCGAGAGCATTTCGCCGGCTCTCGCTCGCAACGTTGTATCTTGCGGTGTCAATGGCGAAACAGTGGAGCTTAACCGTCCTATCAACGAGGACGCTACCATCGCCCTTTACAAATTTGAGGACGAAGAGGGTAAGCACACTTTCTGGCACACATCTGCCCACCTTCTTGCCGAGGCTCTCAAGGAGCTTTATCCTGGCATCCAGTTCGGTTTCGGTCCGGCTGTTGAGAATGGTTTCTTCTACGACGTTATGCCTAAGGAAGGCGACGTCATCTCTGAGAACGACTTCCCGAGGATTGAGGCTAAGATGAAGGAGCTCGCCAAGAAGAACGAGCCGGTGGTTCGTCGCGAGGTGCCTAAGGCTGAGGCATTGGCTGAATTCCAGGCCGACGGTCAGACTTACAAGTGTGAGCACATTGAGCAGGATCTTGAGGACGGCACAATCTCAACATACACCCAGGGCAACTTCACCGACCTCTGCCGTGGTCCGCACCTTATGAACACTGGTGCTATCAAGGCTGTCAAGATTACAAGTGTGGCTGGTGCTTTCTGGCGTGGCGATGCCAAGCGCGACCAGATGACACGTATCTATGGCATCTCGTTCCCTAAGAAGAGCATGCTCGACGAGTATCTGCAGATGCTTGAGGAAGCCAAGAAGCGCGACCACCGTAAGATTGGTAAGGAGATGGAGCTCTTTATGTTCTCTGAGCGTGTAGGTAAGGGTCTGCCTATTTGGTTGCCTAAGGGCACCGACCTCCGTCTGCGTCTTCAGGACATGCTGCGCAAGCTCCTTAAGCCTTACAACTATCAGGAGGTTATCACTCCGGGTATCGGTGGCAAGAGTCTTTATGTTACATCAGGCCACTACGCTCATTATGGCAAGGATGCTTTCCAGCCTATTCACACACCAGAGGAGGACGAGGAGTATATGCTCAAGCCTATGAACTGTCCTCACCACTGCGAGGTATTCGCACGTAAGCCACGCTCGTACAAGGATCTGCCTTTGCGTATCGCAGAGTTCGGTACCGTATTCCGCTATGAGAAGAGTGGTGAGCTCCACGGTCTCACACGTGTACGTACCTTTACTCAGGACGATGCTCACCTCTTCGTACGTCCAGAGCAGGTAAAGCAGGAGTTTGAGAACATCATCGACATCATCCTCAAAGTGTTCAGCATCTTCGGCTTCAACAACTACGAGGCTCAGATTTCGCTCCACGATCCTAAGGATACCGAGAAGTACATCGGAAGCGAGGAGATTTGGGCTGAGTCGGAGAACGCTATCCGTGAGGCTTGCCGTGAGAAGGGTCTTGAGGTACACGAGGAAGTTGGCGAGGCTGCTTTCTATGGTCCTAAGCTCGACTTCATGGTTAAGGATGCCATTGGTCGTCGTTGGCAGCTTGGTACAATCCAGGTTGACTACAACCTCCCGCAGCGCTTCAAGCTGGAGTACACAGCCGAGGACAACTCTAAGCAGACTCCGGTTATGATCCACCGTGCTCCGTTCGGCTCTATGGAGCGCTTCACAGCTGTGCTCATCGAGCATACTGCTGGTCACTTCCCATTGTGGCTTACACCTGATCAGGTGGCTGTGCTGCCTATCTCGGAGAAGTACAACGAGTACGCCAAGGAGGTGCAGAAATTCCTCGACAAGCAGGGCGTTCGCGCTGTAGTCGATGACCGCAACGAGAAGATTGGCCGCAAGATTCGCGATAACGAGCTCAAGCGTGTACCTTACATGGTTGTTGTCGGCGAGAAGGAAGCTGCCGAGGGTCTTGTTTCAATGCGTAAGCAGGGTGGTGGCGAGCAGGCTACCATGACCAAGGAAGAGTTTGCAAAGCGCATTAACGACGAGGTTGCTGAGCAGCTCAAAGCTGCTGAGGAATAACTAAATGATATAATAAAATGTAAACACCAGAAAATTTGTTGTGCGTTCTTAGTGGAATACGTAACAAATTTTCTGGTGTTTTTTTGATAAATATCAAAAAAAATATTTTAATATACCTTTGTCTATCTGAAAAGATATACGATTACTTAACAGATTTTCCCTGTTTATCATAATGGGCGTTATAAATAACTCAGGCATTCTATTAGAACGGCATTCCCACAGCAAAATGGACTGACAAATCTCGTCTTAATTTAGGATTTATGATTGGATAATGTCCATTGGATGTAGTGTATGCAGGATTAATAGCTTTCATACCACAGTCGAGTCTTACAATGAAGTAATCAAAGTTGACCCGTAAACCTAATCCATATGCCACTGCAAGTTGTTTGAGAAATGTATCGAACTTGAACTGTCCTCCCGGCTGGTCCTTATAGTTCTTGAGTGTCCATATATTTCCTGCATCAATAAAGAAGGCGCCGTTAAATTTCCAGAATAATGCCGTACGCAATTCAACGTTCATGTCCAGTTTCATGTCACCAGTCTGGTTGATGAAGTCAATCTTGCCATCTGAACCGCGGAACTTTCCAGGACCGAGTTCCCTTACATTCCAACCTCTTACGGAATTGGCTCCACCCGAGAAGTATCTTTTCTCGAATGGCAGAATATTGCTGTTGCCATAAGGGAAAGCGATTCCAAGTCCGAAATGAAGCGCAAGTTGGTTTTTCACATCAAGTTGCAGAAGACGTGTGTAGTCGAAATCGCCCTTTACATATTGTGCGTAAGCAATCTTGAAGAGCGTGTATTGCCCATCAGAATTTTTCTTGGCTTTAGTAAGATGTGATATGGCATTCAGGACATTGCCTCCTACTTCAATATTTGTTCTAAATGCCTGGTTCTTATAGCTGTACGATATGTTTACGCCCGACTTCACAATAAACAGATCCTCATAGTTGTACTTGAGGATTGCGTTGCGATAATTGGTGTCGTCAAGATAATTGCTCTTGAATGTGGATGAAATCCAAGGCATGTGTACAAAGTTGATGTCAATAAGGTCGAAACGGTAAGACAGGCCATGCAGTCCCTTCCAGTAGTAACGCCATGCCGATGTAAGTACGCGACGATGAAACTCCGGACGGTTCTGCATGTTATAGCTGAACATAAGTTCCGACTTTGCGCTGTTGTCATAGCGCACATTTTGCGAGAGGAATGGAGCAATTATGCGCGGAAACGCCAGACGGGTCTCTACATTATACTCTATATAGTTCTGGTTCTGGTATCCGTCAAGCCCCTTAATTGCCTCATAGGCACCACGGAACTGTACGGAGAAGAGCTCGCTTCCCCTAAATATGTTGTTGTTGGAATAAGTCAATGTGGCAGCAGCGCCGAAGTCGCCTTCGGTATTGGTACCTTCTGGTTGGAAGGATATAGTATTGGGCTTACGTGTGCTTACCTTGATACCACAATCAAGCAGTCCGTCTTCCTCGTTCTCATCAAAGTGTATGTTGGTGAACCTTACAGCATTCAGACGAGAAAAATTGTTATATGTGTTCTGTACCTCGGCAGCCGAGAATTTGTTGCCTTCCTTTATTGTAGTATTGTTTTGTAATACGTTGGGACGCAATGCCATACGCTTGGAATTTACGGGAATAAAGTTTACTTTGTTTATAAAGTATTTTCTATGGTTTGTCTCCGGACTGTTGTTTGAAGCCTTATACTTATGTAGGTACATAGTGACATCTACCATACCTGGAGTAACAGTAGAGTCTACTTCAAATTTAATGAAGTCTTTATTGAACTTGTAATATCCCTCTTTGGTTAAAATGTTGGTTATGCGCTTGCGCTCGTCGTCGAGAGTCTGGATAGAGAATCGCATGCCACGCTTCAGATTCATGTCAAGCGCACCAAGGCTCTGCAACGTGTTGTGTACGCTGTCGTCCTCTATTACCACGTTGACCGAATCAATGGTATAGGAAATGCCAGGTATGGCCTTGTACTTAACTTCAACCTTACGACCTTTGCGCTTTACTGTATAGCTGGCTTTGGCATGGAGATATCCTTCAGACTGCAAATACATGACCATGTTATCACACGAAGCGGCAGCCTTAACTGAATCGTAAATGACCGGAGCCTCGCCCAATCCACGCAGAAACATGGTGCCCCATTGCGTGGAATCGCGCCCCGACATGCTGTACAGCGACAAGGGAACCTTGAACAGCGAAAACCACTTGGAATTGGGCCGTTGCTGTACATATGGCATAAGTGTAGAAGCCTTAACGTCGGATTGCTCACTTTCAATCTTTACGGCTTTAAGGAGATAGTCGTCGGCAGGCACAAACTTGGTAGTTGAGCACGAAGCTATGAACAGGACTACAATAAACGGCAGTGCAAGTATTTTGTTTAGAGATGATTGTCGTGACATAAAACATTGAAAAAACTTATGCAAAGATACTAATTTATTAATTAATATGCTTATCTTTGTCGAACAAATAGTAACTGACAAATAGAAAACGCCATAATGCTTAGCAAGAACAAGATAAAGTTTTTACACTCCCTGGATATGAAAAAGAACCGCGATGCGCAGCAATCCTTTGTAGCTGAAGGTCCGAAAATAGTGCACGACATAATGTCAAGACACAAAGACCAGCTGTCGGTAATTGCCGCGACTGAGGAGTGGTTTGCACAGGAACACGAACTTATGGCCGGCTTGCAATGCGAGAGAATCGTAGTTTCGTCCGACGAACTCACAAAAGTAAGTTTCCTGTGTCATCCACAACAGGTTATTGCGGTATTCAGGAAGTTTGCAGAAATGACTGCTGAGGAGTTGCCTTCACTTGCCGAAAAACTCACACTCGTACTTGATGGAGTGCAAGACCCAGGCAATCTGGGCACTATCATCCGCATAGCCGACTGGTTTGGCATTGAGGACATTATCTGCAGTAAGGACACGGTCGACGTGTACAATCCAAAGGTTGTGCAGGCCACGATGGGCAGCATTGTGCGAGTGAGAGTGTCGTATATGGACTTGAAGCAGCTTTTCGAAGCCATTCCCCCTACTCTACCAGTTTATGGTACACTTCTTGAAGGAAATAATATGTATTCAGAACAGCTGTCGCATAACGGCATAATAATAATGGGCAACGAAGGCAAAGGCATCTCGCCCCAAATCAGGCAATTCATAACCAAGCGATTGCGTATCCCCAACTATCCAGAAGGTCGTGACACAGCCGACAGTCTTAACGTAGCTGTTGCCACAGCTATAATATGCGCAGAATTTAGAAGAAGATAGTATGGAAAACGAAATGAAAAAGACCCGGATTCTCTTTATTGACAGAGACGGAACTATTGTAAAGGAACCTGCTGACGAACAGGTTGACAGCTTTGAGAAGCTGGATTTTGTTGAAGATGCTATAAGCAGCCTTAGATTCATACATGAGCACACGGATTTCATGTTTGTAATGGTAAGCAATCAGGACGGACTGGGTACGGATAGTTTTCCTACCGAGACCTTTCTGCCCGTACACAACTTCATAATAAAGACATTGGCAGCCGAGAACGTCGTGTTTGAAGCCCAACACATCGACGACCACTTCCCCGAGGACAACTCGCCCATGCGTAAGCCTGGGACGGGAATGCTGCGCGAATATATGAATAATGACAAGTATGATTTGGAGAATTCGTATGTGATTGGCGACCGCGAATCGGATGCCAGGCTTGCCGAAAACCTCGGCTGCAAGTCGCTTGTTCTCGGTCGTGACGGAATGACATGGCCTAAGATTGCCGAAATACTTTTTGCTGGCGAACGCACGGCTTCTGTAGAACGTGCCACTAAGGAGACTTCCATACGTATAGCTATGAACATCGACGGACACGGCAGATGCAACATAAACACGGGACTCGGATTCTTCGACCACATGCTCGAACAGATAGCCAAACACGGACAGGTAGATTTGGACATTGTGTGCAAGGGCGACCTGAATGTGGACGAACACCACACAATCGAGGATACAGCTATAGTACTCGGACAATGTATAGAGAAGTGTCTTGGCTCTAAACGAGGCATAGAGCGCTACGGTTTCTGTCTGCCCATGGACGATTGCCTTTGCCAGGTAGCACTCGACTTCGGCGGACGTCAATGGCTCAACTGGAATGCCGAATTCAAGCGCGAGCGCATAGGCGACATGCCTACCGAAATGTTCCTTCACTTCTTCAAGAGTCTGAGCGACGCTGCACACATGAATCTTGACATTGAGGCACGCGGTACAAACGAGCATCATAAGATAGAAGGAATATTCAAGGCCTTTGCACGCGCTCTGCACATGGCTGTACGACGCGACATCCACCACTTTGAATTGCCCTCTACAAAGGGTATGTTATAGAAAAACAGACAGAGTAATATGGAGAAGACACACGAGCATTTAATAATTGCTTGCGTCGGCACGAACGTCAACCATCAGTCGAACATAGCAAAAGCCAGAGAGATTCTTGACAGCACGTTCGCCGACTGCCGGTTCTCACGCGTCATGCTGACGCTTCCAATCGGAATGGGAAATACGAATGTACGCTTCGCCAATATGCTTGTAGTCTTCAATTCAACATTGGACACAGAGGAGGTCGTCAGCAAGCTGAAGCAAATAGAAAGGCAATGTGGCGACACACGTATGGCAAGAAGCCGAGGCGAAGTGATTATGGACATTGACTTGCTGAGATACGACGATGAACTTTTTCATCAGTCTGACTGGCAACGCCATTACATAAAGACGCTAATGGAAGAAATGCTACAAATACAATTAACGAATGTATAAACTACTATAATATTGAAACATATGAAAAAAATATTATTTGCCCTTGCACTTGCCGCGCTGGGCGCAACGGAATCGATGGGACAGAACAAGCCTCAGGAGATAAACTTTGCTGAGACCTTCCGTGACTCAACCCTACGCATCGACTACATTTTCTCGGGCAATGCTACCACACAACGCATCTCGCTCGACAAGTTGAACATGTCACCACGTTGGTATGGCAAGCGCAAGCATCTGGCACAACTACCTGTAGAAGGCAACGGACAGATAACAGTACGTAAGCACGGCACTTCAGAGGTGATTTACCGCAACTCGTTCTCTACACTCTTCCAGGAGTGGCAGTCGTATGACGAAGCCAAGACATCCGACAAGGCATTTGAGAACGTATTCCTTATCCCTATGCCGAACGAGAAGGTTGACGTAACTGTCGATCTGCGCAACAATCGCCATGAGATAACAGGAACAATGACGCACACAGTAGATCCTGCTGACATCCTTATCAGACATACAGGATTCAAGAACCGAACACCTTTCACTACGATACAGCAGGCAGCTGACACTACAAAATGCATCCATATTGCTTACGTAGCCGAAGGATACAAGCTGGACGAGATGAACGTGTTTATTGAGGATGCCAAGATTGCAACCGAAGCGTTGTTTGAGCATGAGCCTTTCAAGTCGATGCGCAACCGTTTCAATATCGTTGCTGTCGAGTCGCCTTCAGTAGACAGCGGAACGAGCGAGCCTTCAAAGGGCATTTGGCGCAATACTGCGCTTGGAAGCCATTTTGACACATTCTATTCCGACCGTTATCTTACAACGCTCAATCTCAAGAGTCTGCACGACGTACTGGCAGGTACTCCCTATGAGCACATCATCGTGCTTGTGAATACCAAGGAATACGGCGGAGGCGGCATCTTGAACTCGTACAACCTGTCTATGACCCACCATCCGATGTACAAGCAGGTCGTTGTGCATGAGTTCGGACACAGCTTTGCCGGACTTGCCGACGAGTACGCCTACGAACAAGAGCAAATACCTATGTATCCGCACGATGTGGAGCCATGGGAGAAGAACATAACAACTCTCGTTGACTTCCATGGCAAATGGGAGAATATGATTGAGAAAGGCAAGAAGACAAAGGCTCCTGATAATAAAATAGGTCTCTACGAAGGTGCCGGCTACAGTCTTAAGGGAGTGTATCGTGCTACGCCTGACTGTCGTATGCGCAGCAACGACGTTAAGGAATTCTGTCCGGCTTGCCAGAAGGCTCTACGCGAGCTTATCAACTTCTACACAGAATAGGAGCATATACAACATAATTGGACATAATAAGGGAGTGTCAAGACAAAAAGGTTTTAACACTCCCTCTTTTACAAACAGGATAATATAGAAATGACAAATCAATTTTCGCCATTAGTGTCCGAAGTTATTGCTTATAGCCGCGAAGAGGCAGCAAGACTCTCATGCAGCAGCGTCAGACCAGAACATCTGATGTTGGCTATTTTGCGTGAGCGTAAGAATCCGATGACGGGGATTCTTACAGACTTGGATATTAATGTACATGAATTAAAGCAAAGTATAGAGTCGTTGTCATCATCAGAATCCAAGGCACATGATGACATTCAGATTCAGGCAAACAATGTTACTTCGCTTGACGACAAGACCAATAATATATTGAAGCTCTCGGTTCTTGAAGCCCGATTGGCTCACTCACAAACCGTTAATGTCGAACATATTGTATTGGCCATTCTGCACGACAACGCCTCAAACGGCGTAAAGGCTGTACTCGGAAAATACGGAATAAACTATGAATTGGCAATGAAATATCTGCTGAAACCAAACTCTAAGACAACTGTAGACGGCATAGGGCTGTCAGAGGAAGAGGACGAAAATATGACAGGCCGAAACAGCCGACGTGGCGACAGTACTTCGTCAGCTGGAACAGCCGATATGAGCAAGACAAGTGGTAAGACCGGAACTCCTGTTCTTGACAAGTTTTCAACAGACTTGACAAAGGCCGCATCGGACGGAAAACTGGACCCCGTTGTAGGGCGTACTAATGAGATGCGACGCGTTACAGAGGTGCTATGTCGCCGCAAGAAGAACAATCCGATACTTATAGGCGAACCTGGAGTCGGCAAGAGTGCTATAGCCGAAGGGTTGGCTCAGCAGATTGCAAGCCGACACACGTCACCATTGCTGTTCAACAAGCGCATACTTCGACTCGACATGACCTCGATTGTAGCCGGTACAAAATACCGCGGACAGTTTGAGGAACGCATTCAAGCCCTGCTACGTGAATTGGAGGACAATCCCGACATAATTGTATTCATCGATGAAATTCACACTATTGTAGGCGCTGGCAGCACACCAGGGTCAATGGATGCAGCCAACATAATGAAGCCTGCACTTTCGCGCGGACTCATACAATGCATTGGAGCAACTACTCTCGACGAATATCGCAACTCGATTGAGAAGGACGGGGCCTTGGAGCGTCGCTTCCAGCGCATTATGGTAGAACCGAGTACAGCCGAAGAAACTCTCGAAATCCTCCATAATATCAAGGAGCGCTATGAGGACCATCATCACGTGCGCTATACAGACGAAGCCTTGAAGGCTTGTGTCGAACTTACCGGTCGGTACATAACCGGGCGTCAGTATCCCGACAAAGCAATAGACGCACTCGATGAGGTCGGTTCGCGTGTTCATCTGCAACATGCTGTCATTCCGCCAGCCATAGTCGACAAGGAAAAGGAAATTCGCCAGGCTGAGCAACTGAAACATGCTGCAGCAGCCGATCAGGACTTTGAACTTGCAGCAAGCTATCGCGACCGCCAATGCCAGCTTGAAGCCGAATTGAAGAGACTCAACGAAGAGTGGGCTACACACGATGACGGAAATCGCGAAACTATCGATTCTGCTGATGTAGCCAACGTCGTGTCTACAATGACAGGAATACCTTTGCAGCGCATCTCAGAGAAAGAGAGCGACCGTCTGCGCCGTCTTGGTGAATGTCTCAACAATTCGGTCATAGCTCAGGAGAAGGCTATCAACAAGGTTGTGAGAAGCATACAGCGCAACCGTATTGGTCTGGGCAGTCCCAACCGTCCTATAGGTGTGTTCATGTTCCTCGGGCCTACAGGTGTAGGCAAGACCTATCTGGCACAACGCCTTGCCGAAGAAATGTTCGGTACCAAGGATGCTATGATACGTATTGACATGAGCGAATATTCTGAGAAGTTCAACACCTCACGACTTGTTGGCGCTCCTCCGGGATATGTCGGCTATGGTGAGGGAGGACAGCTTACAGAGCGTGTACGTCGCCACCCCTACTCTATCGTATTGCTTGACGAAATAGAGAAGGCTCATGGCGATGTGTTCAACCTCTTGCTGCAAGTGCTCGACGAAGGTCGTATGACCGATGGTAACGGACGAATTGTCGACTTCCGCAACACCATAATCATCATGACTTCAAATGCCGGTACACGCCAGCTCAAGGACTTCAGCCATGGAATAGGTTTCAACGCTATTTCTATAAACGGAGCAGCCAACGAGCAATCGAAAGAATATGCCCGCTCTATCATTCAGAAGGCTCTCTCGCGTCAGTTTGCCCCAGAGTTTCTGAATCGTCTTGACGAGATAATCACATTCGACCAGCTTGACGCTAAGGCCATAAGAAGAATTGTTGATGTAGAACTTGACAAATTCATCAAGCGCATCTCAAAGAACGGATATGCTGTGACTGTAACAGATGCAGCAAAAACATTCCTTGCTACGAAGGGTTACGATTCTCAGTTTGGAGCACGTCCGCTTAAGCGAGCTATTCAAACTTATGTAAAGGATGAAATTTGCGAGAAGATTCTGTTTGGCGAGATTAATGCAGGCGATGCTATCGTTGTTGACAAGAAATCCGATGAAGAAAAGTTGACTGTAGAGAAAGCCAACAAGGAATAGCTTACAGCAGAGAAATATAACAAAATGTATAAGAACAAGAAAAGGGGACGCATATTCTGCGCCCCCTTTATTATTGAACATATATTGTTCTTACTGTTCCTTCTGCGGCAAGTGGAACTCGTACGACTTGTCGAATACCTGGCTGACCTTATTGATTTCCAAGAAAGTGGTGCCAGTAGGATTGCCAAATCCGAAGCTGCCGCTAAGGTACGCAATCTTGTCGTCGAGCGTAATGTAACCCTTCTGACGAAGCATACGCAAGGCTGCAATAAACATATATTCAGCCGAAGCCTGCTCTTTCTGATGGATAGGAATTACGCCATAGCTAAGATTGAGCCAACGCTGGGTCTTCTCCTTATAGCATATTGCGAGTACCGGATTCGGTCCGCGGAATGCAGCAAGATGACGTACGGTCTCACCTGTAAGCGAATCAGTTATGATACCAGCCACACCAATACGACGAGTGGCATCGATAGCAGCATGAGCAAGAAATTCGCGCTGCGAGCAATTTTCGTTCATCGGCACTTCCCACTCTCCCATAGCGTTGCGGTCCTTCTCAGCCTGCTCGGCGATGGCAGCCATTGTCTTAACTGCTTCAAGAGGATACTTACCGCTGGCAGTTTCGCCCGAAAGCATAAGGGCATCTGTGTAAGAGTAGATAGCATTGGCGATATCTGTAACTTCAGCACGTGTAGGGCGCGGATTCTTAATCATGGTGTGAAGCATCTGTGTAGCCACTATTACCGGCTTCTTCATCATCACACACTTGCGAATAATCTGGCGCTGAATGCCTGGAATGCGCTCTATTGGCACCTCAATGCCAAGGTCGCCACGGGCAATCATTATACCGTACGAAGCGTCAATAATCTCCTCAATATTGTCAACACCTTCCTGGTTCTCAATCTTCGAAATGATTTTGATGTCGCTATTGTGCTCGTCAAGAATCTTCTGAATTGCCAGAACGTCGGCTGCTGAGCGCACAAACGAATGGGCAATGAAGTCAATGTCTTCTTCAATAGCAAGCAGAATATTCTGGCGGTCTTTCTCGGTAATTGCAGGCAGAGCGATGTGTTCGCCCGGAACATTTACGCTCTTGTGTGCACCGAGCACTCCGTCGTTCTGCACCTGTGCTACAAGCATCGGACCTACATTTTCGACAACAAGCATATCAAGCTCGCCATCATCAAAAAGTACATGGTCGCCTTCCTTAACATCTTTAGCGAAGTCTGGATACGACACGTTTACGATGTCGTGTGAAGTGTCCATCTCCGGGCGTCCGAAAATCTTCACCATGTCACCAGTCTTGTATTCTATAGGCGACTCAACACCTGTCGTGCGCACCTCAGGGCCCTTGGTGTCAATCATAAGTGCGATGTGTGGCGATACAGCTCGCACATTCCGTATTATAGTACGTATCCCGTCTGGAGTGGCGTGTGCCGTGTTCATACGCACTACATTCATGCCCGCAAAGAAAAGTTTGCGGATGAAGTCAACGTCACAACGGCGGTCACTAATAGAAGCAACAATCTTTGTCTGTTTCATTACCTGTATGTATAAATGTGTTTTTGATATTCTCTTGTGCAAAGTTACGGAATTTTGAGCACATTTTTGATTTATGCAATCAAAATATTTTTTTATTTGTAGCAAATTAGCTTTGCTCTTGTTTGTTATCATTCTTTTCATCATAAGTTATGATTGTGCAGATTGAAGATAATGACTAATTTTGCAACCGTTAAACAAATTAAATCATGTAAAAGAATTGTAGATGGATTCAAAACTCTGTGTATTTTCAGCTCTATGCTTTCTGCCATCAATGGCAGTAGCCGACAGCTTCAACTTTAACGAAAAACACCTATCTGACACTTCCCGTGTCTACGACATCGACGAGGTAATAGTAGCCTCTCGCCCCAAAGACATTCAACGATTGCGCCGCCAAGCCGTCAGCTCAACATCGCTTTCGGCAAGCACTCTCAGCTCATTTGCAGCACGCGACTTAAGGGACGTTTCTTCAAGAGTCCCCTCGTTTGTAATGCCAGCTTATGGCTCGCGCTACACATCATCTGTATATGTGCGTGGTATCGGAGCCAGAGTCAACAGCCCTGCCGTTGGCATGTATGTAGACGATATACCCCTGGTAAGCAAGAGTGCCTTCAACACCCATATCTACGACATCAGTCGTATTGATATGCTTCGCGGTCCGCAAGGCACGCTCTACGGACAGAATGCCGAGGGAGGATTAATAAGGATTTACACCAAGAGTCCGTTGTACTATCAAGGTACAGATGTACAGATGAGTATTGGAAACCATTTCTGGCGCATGGCACAGCTTAGCCATTATGGCAAGGCTGAAGGATTGGGAGCATATTCTGTATCTGCTTTCTATAACGGACAGAATGGATTTCAACACAACCAAGCTACGGGCAAGCGTGCCGACAACGGAAACGAGGCAGGAGCACGTCTGAAGCTGATCCGCCAGCAGACAGCCCGCACTATGATTTCGCTCACAGCCGACTATCAATGGGTGCGACAGAACGGATTTGCATACGGCGAATACGACGTGGCCACAGGTCGCGCCCAAGACCCTTCTACCAATCTGCCCAACAACTATCGTCGCCATCTGCTCTCGGTAGGACTTAACGTCAACTACAAGGGTCGTAATGCCGACATCAATTCTACCACGAGCTATCAGTATCTGAACGACAATATGCAGATGGACCAGGACTATACGGCACTCGACTTTATGCAGCTGCACCAACGCCAGCTCATGAATGCCGTGACACAGGAATTTGCCATCAAGAATCATGACGATAACCGTTGGCGTCGTGTCACAGGTGCCTTCTTCAGCTACCAATGGCTCCATACTGACGGACCTGTAGGATTTGGCGAGAGTATGACCGGACCGATGGGAAATGCAATAGCCGGACAGATTTATAATAGCAAACTTAATAAATTGATAGCAAGTGGAATGACTGAGAGCGAAGCCAAGAACAAAATAAAAGAAGAAGGTGGCATAAGCATGAACATTGGTGTAGATGTCCCTGGTCTGTTCCATACACCTCAGCTAAATGCGGCCCTGTTTCATGAGTCGACTCTACAGCTGTCCAACCGTTTGAGGGCTACTCTCGGATTGCGCTACGACCTCTCGCGCACTTCAATCCATTACGACACTCGTGCCATAATGACAATGGATGCCAACATCATGGGACAGAAGCCTTCGAACACTCTCACTTCCCACCTTGACAGCCGTACACACAACACATTCAATCAGTTGCTGCCAAAGTTGTCATTCACATATGATTTAGGCAAAGTCTCGCAGTCAAATGGTGGAGAAATCGGCAACCTTTACGCTTCGGTAAGCAAGGGCTACAGGGCTGGAGGCTACAACATACAGATGTTCTCGGACATTCTGCAGACCGAACTCATGGCAAACCGCATGAAGGCAATGAAGGGAAGCTACGACATCCCCCACTCTGCCGACGACTACTCAAAGGTGAACAATACTATATCATACAAGCCTGAGGAGAGCTGGAACTATGAAGCGGGTGCCCACCTCAATCTCTTCAATCAGGCTGTCCATCTTGACCTCTCTGCCTACTACATGCAGATAAAGAACCAGCAACTATCTGTAATGGCAGGTACATACGGATTCGGAAGAATGATGGTCAATGCAGGTCGTAGCCGTAGTTTTGGTGGCGAAATGACTCTACGCGGAAGTTCGTTCAACAACGCTCTTGCATGGGCTGTGGCATACGGCTATACTAATGCCACATTCCGCAACTACAACGATGGCGAGAACGACTATAGAGGTAATAGAGTGCCGTTCGCTCCAGAACACACTCTCTCGGCAAATGCCGACTATACAATACTTCCACAGCAGTCATTTCTGAAGAGCGTAGTGATAGGTGCAGGTACTACAGCCCAGGGCGAAATCTATTGGGACGAGGCTAACAGCTACAAACAGAAGTTCTATGCCCTCCTTAACGCTCACGCCAAGTTCGGGTTCAAGCATTTTACAGTAAACCTGTGGGCAAAGAACCTTACCAACACACGTTATTGTACGTTTGCCATGGACAGTTCGGCATCGCGCACCAAGCGCTATTTCGGCCAAAAGGGAGCACCTATAACATTTGGCGCCGACTTTAATTTCAGTTTTTAAAAACCAAACAATAGTCCGGAATTGAGAACTAATCATTACAAGTTTTCAATTCCGGACTTTCAATTCAGAGCATTTCATTACCACATATCAGCCATTCGCTTGTGAGGCACCAAGACAATCTCGGTAGGAATTTTGAGCCACTTGCGATTCACCACAATCTTTAGTCGGCTTCCGCCAGTCTGCTTCAGCACATACGTATTGTCCTTAGGATTGTAAGTGAGCGTAGCTGTAAGGTCTTCCGACCCGTAATCGTTGATAATTTCCAACTCGGCCTTGTTCTTGCCCACAATCTTGGCATCGGTCACAAGCCATTTACGTGAGTCGCGCAACGCCCCGAAGAATCCAGGAACCGTCCCGAACACGTCCTGTCCAGGGACGCTAATATTAGCCTCATACAGATTCACGTCCATATACACCTTATACTCGTCGTTGTATATATAAGTGTGGAATACTTGGTTGGAATTTACGTTTTGTGCTGCTCCGACAAGTATGGAGGCCATCGCAAGTAAAAGCATAAGAAATCGTTTCATGTTTTTTTATTCTGTTTTTATGGAAAAATATACAATTGTTAATATAACATTTGTCTGCACAACGGCAATTTTTGCCCTATAGCAATGCAAATATAACGAATTCAAATCAAGAATAGATGTAAAAAACGAAAAAAAAGGCAGAAACCCTCGTGTTTTTGCTTTTAATATACTATTTTTGCAGCAAATATTTAACTTTTTTATGAAAAAAGAGAGACTATTTCCTGATTATATTTTTGAGTCAAGTTGGGAAGTTTGCAACAAAGTAGGTGGTATTTATGCAGTTCTTTCCACCCGTGCAAAGACCCTTAAAGAGAAGCTTGGCGACAATTTGGTTTTCATCGGTCCCGATTGTTGGGGCGAGAAGCAAAGCCCGTATTTTGAGGAAGACCCCACACTTCTTAAGCCTTGGCGTACAGCAGCAGCCAAACAAGGTCTTAACATAAAGATAGGTCGCTGGACTGTTCCTGGCAATCCCGTAGCCGTTTTGGTTGACTTCCAGCCTTATTTCGCCAAAAAGGACGAAATATATGGCGAATTGTGGGAGAAATACCACGTTGACAGCCTTCACGCTTATGGCGACTACGACGAAGCCTCTATGTTCTCGTATGCAGCAGCACTCGTAGTGGAGAGCTATTACAATTATTACATAAGCAAGAAGAAGCGTGCCAACAAGACCATATACCATGCCAATGAATGGATGACCGGTTTGGGCGCTCTATATATCAACGACCGTCTGCCGCAAGTTGCCACAATCTTTACTACACATGCTACAAGCATCGGACGAAGCATCGCTGGCAACAACAAGCCACTTTATGAATATCTTGAAGCTTACAACGGCGACCAGATGGCTGACGAGCTCAATATGCAGAGCAAGCAATCAATCGAAAAGCAGACAGCTGCCCATGTAGATTGCTTCACCACCGTGAGTGAGATTACTGCACGCGAGTGTGCCGAACTGCTCGACAAGCCTGTTGATGTGGTTCTGCCTAACGGATTTGAAGACGACTTCGTACCGCAGGACAAGGCTTTCGACCGCAAGCGCGAGGCTGCACGCAAGCGTCTGCTCGACATCACACGCGCCCTCACAGGCGACGAAGTAGCCGACGACGCTATAATAATCTCTACAAGCGGACGCTACGAGTGGCGCAACAAGGGAATTGATGTATTCATCGAAGCTGTAAATCGTCTGCGTCTTTCTGCCGACGAGCTTAACAAAGAGATTGTAGCATTCATTGAGGTGCCGGCTTGGGTCAACTGCAAGCGCGACGACCTTGCCGAACGTCTTGAAAAGATGGCTCAGGGCGAAAAGTTTGACACTCCGCTCGACACTCCGGTCATCACACATTGGCTCAACGAGCAGCAGAACGACCGCGCATTGGGCATGATGAACTGGCTCGGAATGCACAATCAGAAGGGCGAGAAGGTGAAGCTCATCTTCATACCTTGCTATCTGACTGGCGACGACGGCATAGTCAACCTATCATACTTTGACGTAATACTCGGCAACGACCTCTGTGTCTACCCGTCATACTACGAGCCTTGGGGCTACACTCCGCTTGAGGCCGTGGCATTCAAGGTGCCATGTATTACTACCGACCTTGCAGGTTTCGGACTTTGGGCACACTCTGAATGCGGAGGCAAGTCGACGATAGACAATGGCGTGGAGGTAATCCATCGTACCGATTACAACTACAATGAGGTGGCAGACGACATCAAGCAGACTGTCATTAAGTATGCCAATGCGACCAAGGCCAAGCAGACACGCATGCGCAACAACGCACGCTCTTTGTCTGAGAAGGCTCTTTGGACACATTTCATTGAGTATTATTACAACGCTTACGACTTTGCCTTGCGCAAGGCTGAAGCAAGAAAAGAGAAATAATAAATATCAAATTATAAATAAGAAAATCTATGAAAATTAAAGCAGATTACGCTAACGCTCCTCAATGGAAGGAGGTTACAATCAAGTCTACACTTCCTGCTGAGCTGAAGTGTCTTGATGAGCTCGCACACAACATGTGGTGGGCATGGAACTATGAGGCTCGCGACATGTGGAAAAGCCTTGACAAAGACCTCTATGAGGAGGTTGGCCACAACCCTGTAATGCTTCTCGATCGCTTGAGCTACGAGCGCAAGGAGGCTATTGTTAAGGACAAGGCCATCATGGAGCGCGTTAAGGCTGTATACAAGAAGTTCCGCGAGTATATGGACGTTGCTCCTGACGCAACACGTCCTTCTGTGGCTTACTTCTGTATGGAGTATGGTATCAACCAGGTTGTCAAGATCTACTCAGGTGGTCTTGGTATGCTCGCCGGCGACTACATGAAAGAGGCTTCTGACTCTAACGTAAACATGTGTGGTGTTGGTTTCCTCTATCGCTATGGCTACTTCAAGCAGACTCTGTCTATGGACGGCCAGCAGATTGCCCAGTACGATGCCCAGAACTTCAACTCTCTCCCCGTAGAGCGTGTTCTCGATGAGAACGGCCAGCCTTTGGTAGTTGACGTTCCATATATGAACTATCAGGTTCACGCTTACGTATGGGTAATGAACGTAGGTCGTATCAAGCTCTACTTGCTCGATACCGACAACGAGCTTAACTCAGAGTTTGACAAGCCTATCACACACGCCCTCTATGGTGGCGACAACGAGAACCGCTTGAAGCAGGAGATTCTGCTCGGTATCGGTGGTATGCTCACTCTCAAGAAGCTCGGTATCAAGAAGGACATCTACCATTGCAACGAGGGTCACGCAGCTCTCTGCAACCTCCAGCGTCTTATCGACTACATCAACGAGGGAATGTCGTTCAACGAGGCTCTCGAGCTCGTTCGCGCTTCTTCACTCTATACTGTTCACACTCCGGTACCTGCTGGTCACGACTACTTCGACGAGTCGCTCTTCGGCAAGTACATGGGCGGTTATCCTCAGATGCTTGGCATCTCTTGGGACGAATTCATCGGCATGGGCCGTACAAATCCTGACGACCACTCAGAGCGCTTCTGTATGTCTACCTTCGCTTGCAACACATGCCAGGAGGTTAACGGCGTAAGTAAGCTCCACGGCTGGGTAAGCCAGCGCATGTTCGCTCCTATCTGGAAGGGCTACTATCCTGAGGAGAGCCACGTAGGCTATGTAACCAATGGTGTTCACTTCCCGACATGGACAGCTACAGAGTGGCGCAAGGTTTACGACAAGTACTTCGACAAGACATTCCTCAGCGACCAGTCTAATGAGAGCATCTGGCACTCTATCTACAACGTACCCGATACTGAGATCTGGGAGACACGTATGGCTCTTAAGAAGAAGCTCGTTGACTACATCCGTGAGAAGTTTGCTGCAACATGGCTCAAGAACCAGGGCGATCCTTCACGCGTAGTGACATTGCTCGAGAGCATCACTCCTAACGCTCTCTATATCGGCTTCTGCCGTCGTTTCGCTACTTACAAGCGTGCTCACCTTCTCTTTACCGACCTTGAGCGTCTGTCTAAGATCGTGAACAATCCGGAGCGTCCGGTTAAGTTCATCTTCTCTGGTAAGGCTCACCCGGCTGATGGTGCAGGTCAGGGCTTGATTAAGCGCATCTTCGAGATTAGCCAGCGTCCTGAGTTCCTCGGCAAGATTATCTTCCTTGAGGATTACGACATGGAGCTTGCACGTCGCCTTGTTTCAGGTGTTGATATCTGGATGAATACTCCGACACGTCCTCTTGAGGCTTCTGGTACATCAGGCGAGAAGGCAGAGATGAATGGTGTTGTTAACCTCTCAGTACTCGACGGCTGGTGGGTAGAGGGTTATCGTCAGGGTGCAGGTTGGGCTCTCAAGCAGGAGCGCACATACCCGAACCAGGGTTACCAGGATCAGCTTGATGCAGCTACAATCTACTCTCTCCTTGAGAACGAGATTCTGCCGCTCTTCTACAACCGCAACGAACAGGGCTTTAGCGAGGGATGGATCAAGACCATCAAGAACTCTATCGCCACTATCGCTCCTCATTATACAATGAAGCGTCAGCTTGACGACTACTATGATAAGTTCTACAACAAGGAGGCTGCCAACTTCAAGAAGCTTTCTGCCAATAACAACCGCCTCGCCAAGGAGCTTGCTTCATGGAAGGAGACTGTTGCTCAGCGTTGGGATTCTATCCGCGTAGTAAGCAAGGACGATTCTGTTCTCTATGGAGCTGAGACTGGCAAGAAGTACACTCTGCGCTACGTTATTGACGAGCAGGGCTTGAACGACGCTATCGGACTTGAGCTTATTTCTATCAAGACCGACAAGAATGGCGAGGAGCACATCTTCTCTAAGCGTGAGTTTGAGGTTGTAGCCCACGAAGGCAACAACTATACATTCGAGGCTACATTCGAGCCTGACGTAGCCGGTACATTCAAGAGCTGCGTACGTATGTATCCGAAGAATGAGAACCTCGTTTATCGTGAGGACTTCTGCTACGTTAAGTGGCTCGACTAATCACAATAGACTATATAATATTAATCCCGAAGAAGTTCCAAACGGAATGCCTTCGGGATTTTTATATTATCAATAAATATTATTAATCAATTTCCTTCCCCTACTTTTCAATCGAAATAGTAAGTACTTGAGTAGTAGTGGTTGTTGTACGACAACGATTGTCGGTACGTTCGCCTACCAACCATACAATCTTGCCACTGGCGTCAGTAACAACTAACTGACGACGCTTGTCAAAGATAGAACGTTTGCGATCGGTCAAGAAGTCGCTCACCAGTTTGGTGTGGTTCATGCCAAAAGGCGTAAAACGGTCGCCATCAGCAATATTACGCACGGTAAGAGGCCACTTTAACGACTTAGCATCTAATGTAACAGTATTCGGACTAGTACTTGGTTTGAAATCATCAGAAACCGTCATAATGTGAAAATCAAATCTTACACCCTCGGCAAGAGTATAAAGTCCTTGTTCGGGAATTTTCTTATTGAGAACATGGACTCCATAATCAAGTGGTTGGATTATTAGACTATCACGATTGAAGCAGAGCTCATGAGTGGTCGATGCAAACAAACGAGTACGTTCAGACGGTTGATTGATAACAGCATACACCATTTCTACTTGCGACGAAGTGAAACCGCAAGGACTGAGAATATGAAACAAAACGCTCTCTGCCGATACTTGTGCCAACAGACGTGAAATGCTCACTGACAATGGAGCAACAACCGGACAAGCCATATCAACAGCCAACTTAACGGATTCAGGATTTTGACCTATCACATCAAAAATCGCTCTATTAATAGCGTTGTCGTAAATGTTAACTGCTTCGCCTACACGTAAAGAAGTCTCAAATATCGACTGTGACACATTTGGATTGAGCTGTTGCAGCAATGGCATCAATTCGAGTCGTATCTTGTTGCGCTTCACATCAGGTACGAGATTGGTGCTGTCAGTGACGAAGGTCTGATTGAGAGAATCAAGAAAGCCGACAATGTCGTGACGGCTTATGGAAAGTAGTGGACGCAAAATATACCCGTTACGAGGCTGAATGCCACGCAATCCACGTATTCCGGTACCACGCACAAGATTGAGCAGTACCGTCTCCACACTGTCGTCACGATGATGGGCCACACAAATACCATCTGCATCAATGTCACGGCGCAGACGTTCAAAATAATCGTAGCGCAAACGACGTGCAGCCATCTCTATGCTCACATGATGCAGCAAAGCATATTCACGAGTGTCAAAATGAATGAGATGGAGAGGAATATCGTATGAGACACAGAGATTCTTGCAGAAGTTTTCGTCGCGATCAGACTCATTGCCACGCAAACGGAAATTGCAATGGGCAGCTTCAAGTTGCATGTTCCACTCGCCAGCAAGTCGCTTCATAACGAGCAGTAGTGCAACGCTGTCGGCACCTCCCGACAATGCTACAATATATTTACCACCCTCAACAAACAAAGAGTGTGCGGAAGCAAACGCCCGCACACTACCTATGAAATTATTCTGTCCTATGTTGTTCAAAATACTGATATTTTAATAGATTTACTCTACATACAGTACCAATCCCTTCAGATACTCACCCTCTGGATGGTAGATGTTTATGGGATGGTCGGCAGGCTGGTGAATCTGATGAAGGATGCGCACCTTGCGGTTGGCCTGTACAGCAGCTGTAAAGACAGCATTTCGGAAATTCTCCTTTGATACTATCTGCGAGCAACTGAATGTGAATAGTATTCCACCAGGTTTGATGCGCTGTAATCCCTTCACATTAAGACGTGTGTAACCCTTAAGTGCGTTACGCAAAGCTGCACGATGTTTAGCAAAGGCAGGCGGGTCGAGTACAATAAGGTCGTACATCTTATCGTTGGCATCAAGATATTTGAAAGCATCCTCACAAAATGCTGCATGACGTTCATCACCAGGGAAGTTCATCGCGATGTTCTTATTGGTGAGTTCTATTGCCTTTGCACTGCTATCTACTGAGTGTACAAGCTTAGCACCACCACGCATCGCATACACTGAGAAACCTCCTGTGTAGCAGAACATATTGAGTACAGAGCGACCACGTGAGTAAGTCTCAAGCAGATGACGGTTTTCACGCTGATCGACAAAGAAGCCCGTCTTCTGCCCCTTAAGCCAGTCAATATGGAAGTTGAGTCCGTTCTCCATAGCTACGTCGCTGCCCATAGATCCGTAGATAAATCCGTTCTCATGCTCGATGTCAGCTTTAAACGGCAGTGTGGTTTCACTCTTGTAGTAGACATTGGCTATTTCGCCACCAGCAACTTTAACAAGCGCCTCACAAATCTCATTACGATAGACATGCATTCCTACCGAATGGGCCTGCATCACAGCAGTGTCACCATAACAATCGATAATCAGTCCCGGCAAATTGTCACCCTCGCCATGTACCAGTCGGAATGTGTTGTTGTTCTCACGTCCAATTAGCCCTATAGCCTTTCGCATCTCCCAAGCCGAACTTAGACGTGACTCCCAAAACTCTGCATCAATTTCAACATCACGGAATGAGAGCACTCGTACAGCAATACTGCCTATTTGGAACATACCGACAGCAATAAAATCACCCGACGCAGTGATAACACGTACCAACTCGCCTTCCTCCACACCTTCATCCACATTAGCTACGGCTCCGGAGAATATCCAAGGATGAAAGCGCTTCAGACTCTCTTCCTTGCCTTTTTTCAAATATAGTTTCTTATACATATTCACTACTGTCCCGTTAAAGTGGACTAATCGCTCTTTGAATTAATTGAAATACAGTCTTTTGCAAGAGATTTCAAGGGTGCGATGATTTGATTTTGTACTTTTGCAGTTATCTATAACACTGCACGATGAACAAAGACAAATACGTTTTCGCCCAATTGATAGAATTTCTCGACAATAACAAGTTTCGCCATTTGGTTGACAAATATGATGGAAACCGCTATGTGAAGCATTTCACTTGTTGGAATCAATTGCTTGCAATGATGTTTGGGCAACTGAGCAATCGAGAGGGTGCGAGATCTGATTGTTGCTTTTGAAGCACATAGAACAAAGCAATACCATCTTGGATTAGGGCGTAAGCCTATTGCGAAAACGACATTTGCTTCTGCCAATCAGAATCGTGACTACCGTATCTTTGAAGACTTTGCTTTCTATATTATGGAGCAGGCCAGAAAGAAACGTGTGACAGATATCTTCAAGTTGCAAGGCAATGTGTATGCTTTCGACTCAACGACCATTCCTTTGTGTTAGTCTGTCTTCTGGTGGGCAAAGTTCCGTAAGAAGAAGGGAGGAGTAAAAGCACATGTGCTATATGACCTCGAATCTTAGGTCCCAGCTTTCTTCCACATCTCTACAGCATCAGTTTACGACTCAAAGGCAATGAAGGAAATTCCTTATGA
>NZ_JADYTS010000110.1 GCF_021531355.1 Leyella stercorea
TCCCTACGGGGGAGGGGCAAGGGGGTGGGGCTTTTAGTTTAATATTGTTTACTCGCCCTCCTCAGGCTTCATGTTTGTATAAACGTTCTGAACGTCGTCGAAGTCCTCAAGACGCTCTACCATCTTGTCGATAGTAGCACGTTGCTCAGCGTCGATGTCCTTCAGGTCGTTTGGCACGTATGTAAACTCGCCGCCGATGTCCTCGAAGCCCTGGTCCTCAAGGAACTTCTGGATCTGTGCGTAAGCCTTTACGTCGTCGCCGTAGATGGTGATTGTGCCTTCTTCCTCGTTCTCGTCAAATTCGTCCTCAACGTTGAAGTCGATGAGCTCAAGGATAAGCTCTTCCATGTCTACGCCGTCCTTCTTCTTGAATGTGAACACACACTTGTGGTCGAAGAGGTAAGCCAGTGAACCTGTTGTGCCGAGAGTACCGTTAAACTTGTTGAATACCGAGCGAACGTCGCCTACAGTACGTGTGGTGTTGTCGGTCAGTGTGTCAACGAAGATAGCGATACCGTGAGGGCCATATCCCTCGTATGTTACTTCCTTGTATTCGCTCTGGTCCTTGCCCATAGCGTTCTTGATAGCACGCTCGATGTTGTCCTTCGGCATGTTCTCACGCTTACATGTAGCGATGATTGAACGAAGTGACGGGTTGTTTTCCGGTTCCGGACCGCCTGCCTTAACGGCGATGGCAATCTGCTTGCCCAGACGGGTGAATGTCTTGGCCATGTGGCCCCAACGCTTCAGCTTTGTAGCCTTGCGGTATTCAAATGCTCTTCCCATTTTATTGTTTTGTATTTATTGTTTTTTTATTGTTATTATCTCAGTTCTGCGTTCAGCTTCTGCTTGAGGTTGTTGATGAGCTTGGTCATGATAGCCTCAATCTGCTTGTCGTTGAGAGTCTTGGTCTCGTCCTGCAGGATGAAGTTGACGGCGTAGCTCTTCTTGCCTTCAGGCAGGTTCTTGCCTTCGTACACGTCGAAGAGTTCGACGCTCTTGAGGAGCTTCTTCTCTGTCTGGCGTGCAATCTGCTCAATCTGCTCAAACTCAACGCTCTTGTCGATGAGCAGTGCGAGGTCGCGGCTTACCGATGGGAACTTGCTGATGTCGTGATAGAGCACCTCGTTCTTCTTGATGGCGCGCATCACGTTGTCCCAGTTGATGTCGGCGTAGAACACGTCCTGGTCGATGTTCATCTTCTTCAGAAGCTTGTGGCATACAGTACCCATCTCGCAGAGCACCTTGCCCGAGCGTGCCTTGAGTGCCAGAGCCTTGCCGAATATGTTGTTGTCGGATGTTTCTGTCACTACGATACCAGGATTAACACCCAGACGGGTGAATATGTTTATGACGTAAGCCTTAAGTTCGTAGAACGAAGTCTTCTCGTCGGCGTGAGCCCATGAGCCTTCAACGCGCTTTCCGGTGGTCCACATTCCAAGGTGCATCTCCTCGGTGTAAGCCTTTATCGGGTCCTCGTCGTTCTTCTTTTCGGGCGAATAGTGATAGCAGTTGCCGAATTCGAAGAAGCGGAGGTTAGGCATCTTGTGGTTAATGTTGCGGCTGATGCTCTCCAGTCCGCCGAAGAGAAGTGACTGGCGCATTACGCCGAGGTCGTTGCTCAGAGGGTTCATCACCTTCACGGTAGTCTCCTCGGTATATTTGTTGAGCTCGGTGTAGTAAGCGGTCTTGGTGAGCGAGTTGTTAAGAATCTCGCGGAAGCCGCAGCCTACGAGCTGTTCGCCGATTACGTTCTGGCGGTGATAAGCCTTGTCAATGTCGCTTGGTATGGTGAGCGAGCTCTTGAGCTGTGTCGGAATCTCCACATTATTATATCCGTAGATGCGCAGGATGTCCTCAACTACATCGCACGGACGCTGCACGTCGACACGGTATGCAGGAACGTCGAGTTCCAGTCCTGTCTCAGTCTCAGATACAATCTTCATGTCGAGGCTCTCAACGATAGAGCGGATCATGTCGTTGCCTATATTCTTTCCGATGAGACGGTCTACATACTCGAAGTCAAGCTGAACGCGGGCGTCGTTGATAGGGTTGGGATAAACATCCTTTATCTCCATGCTCACCTTGCCGCCTGCCAGCTGCTTGCACAGTATGGCAGCCTGCTTCAGAGCGTAGATGGTGCCGTTGGGGTCGATGCCACGCTCGAAGCGATAGCTTGCGTCGGTGCTCAATCCGTGGCGGCGTGCGCTCTTACGAATCCATGTCGGGTGGAAATATGCGCTCTCAAGCACTACGTTCTTTGTTGTGTCGTATGTGCCCGAACCCTTGCCTCCGAAGATGCCGGCAATGCACATGGGCTCCTCGGCGTTGCAGATGCTCAGGTCGTGCTCGCCGAGTGTGTGCTCCTCGCCGTCGAGTGTGACGAACTTAGTGCCCTCTGGCTGTGTGCGAACTACTATCTTCGAGCCCTTCACCATGTCGGCATCGAAGCAGTGCATAGGCTGGCCGTATGCCATCATCACGTAGTTGGTGATGTCGACGATGTTGTTGATAGGACGCAGACCGATTACCTTCAGCTTGTTCTGAAGCCATTCGGGACTCTCCTTGACCTCACATCCGCTGATGCTCACGCATGCGTAGCGCTTGCAAGCCTCGGTGTTTTCAATCTCAACATCGATGGGCAGATCGTGGTTGTCTACTGCAAACTCAGAGCAGTCGGGACGGTGGAGCAATGTGGCGTGGCCGTTGCGCTTGAGCCAAGCGTACAGGTCGCGTGCCACACCCCAGTGGCTGAGTGCGTCAGATCGGTTGGCTGTGATGTCAATCTCGATAATCCAGTCGCTCTCCAAGTGATAATATTCGGCTGCGGGCTGGCCTACGGGTGCGTCCTCGGGCAATACGATGATGCCGTCGTGGCTTGTGCCAACGCCTATTTCGTCCTCGGCGCAAATCATGCCAAGGCTCTCAACGCCGCGCAACTTCGACTTTTTGATAACGAATTCCTTGTCACCGTCGTAGAGCACGCAGCCCAGGTCGGCAACGATAACCTTCTGTCCGGCAGCCACGTTGGGCGCACCGCAAACAATCTGCTGCGGCTCTGCTTTGCCAAGATCAACGGTTGTTATGTGCAAGTGGTCTGAATTAGGATGCAATTCGCAAGTCAATACCTTGCCCACGTACAGTCCCTTCAGTCCACCCTTAATGGTCTGTACCTCTTCAAGAGCGTCAACTTCGAGTCCGCATGAGGTCAGCGCGTCGGCTGTTTCCTGCGGAGTGAGGTCGAAATCGACATACTCCTTAAGCCATTTATATGAAATCTCCATTATAATGATTTTTAAGTATACTCAAAACTTGGTGCAAAATTAATAATTATTCTTGTAGTGTACAAAAAAACGTATGAAATAATGTCGTGTTTATGAAAACCGGAAAAAAGTTTGTAATTTTGCGCTATGAACTATAAATCAGCATTTCTATTACGTTGTCCGGCTATTCCCAAGGTGCGCATTGCACTTGTGGGATTGGGCAATCGTGGCACAAAGACTCTGGTGCGCTATGCTTTTATCGACAATGCCGAGATAAGCTGTATTGTCGATGTGGACAGCCAGCGGCTGGCACGTGCCAACAAGTTGCTGCGCGACAGCGGGCGCAAGGAAGCACTCACGCTCTGCGGACCTGATGCATGGAAAGAGGCTTGCCAACTGCCAGATATAGACCTTATATATATATGTACGGAATGGCGCACCCATACCCAGATGGCTGTACACGCTATGCGCTGCGGCAAGCATGTGGCTGTAGAGGTTCCAGCTGCCACTACGGTGGAGGAGTGCTGGCTTCTGGTGCATACTGCCGAGCAGACCCAGCGCCACTGTTTTATGACGGAGAACTGCTGCTACGACTATTTTGCGCTCGAAACTCTCGAGATGCACCGTCGCGGACTCTTCGGCGAGATTACCCATTGCGAGGGAGCCTATATACACGACCTCTCAACCGACAACGAGTGTGGCGAGAGCAACACAAGCTGGATTGAGCGCGGATGCCTCACGCATGGCGGCAATCCTTATCCTACGCACGGCATTGGGCCGATAGGGCAGTTGCTGGGATTTCACCGCACCGACCGTATGCTTAGGCTTGTCAGCATGACATCGGCTGGAGCTAAGGAAGCCGGACTGCCCTTAGGTAGGGTCAACACCACTCTCATACAGACGGAACGTGGCGTGAGCATCATGCTTCAGCTCGACGTGACCACTCATCGACCCTACAATCGTCTTCAGACTGTGTGCGGAACTAAGGCGTTCGTGCAGAAATATCCGCTTCCAACGGTCAACGATGGCGAGGAATGCTTCACAGGCGATGCTGCCGAGAGGTATATGAGCCAGTTTGACGCAGCCGATGCCGCACAGTTATTGCGCAAGGGTGAGGCTATGAAGGTGCCCAATGCAATGAACTACGCTATGGACGCACGTCTGATATATTGTCTTAACAACGGATTGCCGCTTGATATCGACGTATATGACGCTGCCGAATGGTCATGTCTCACCGAATTGACGCGAATCTCAGCGCAAAATGGTTGCAAACCCGTAGAAATTCCGGTGTTTTGTCCAAATATGAGTCAAAAGTGATAGTGTTTGAAGAAAAAAAGATACTTTTTCTTGAAAAAAGTTCTGAAAAGTTTGGAGGTTTAAATAAAAAGCTATACCTTTGCACTCGCTTTTAAGGAACAACGCTTCCATAAAGCAAACAAGGTTTGGCTCCGTAGCTCAACTGAATAGAGCATCTGACTACGGATCAGAAGGTTGCAGGTTTGAATCCTGCCGGAGTCACAAACGTTTGAAGAGGATTTTACGAAAGTAAAATCCTCTTTTTTTATGCTTATAGCCATAGCCCTCCTATGGCGTTCTCGTAATCAAATAAAATTCTCGTTGTAGCCAGAGCTAATCCGTTTTACTTCCGTTTTTCAAATGTTGTCCGTCCATATTTCAAATGTAGTCCATTCGCACATCATATGAAATGCATTTGAAATACGAATGGACTACATCTTGTGAAGGGGCTTGTTTTTACTTCTGTCGTGGCACATACGGCACGTCGGCACGCGATGACTTGACATTGTAGTTGTTCATCCACTCTTCAAGCATGCGGCGGTGCTGTGCCAATGTTTCTGCGTATGCGCTCTCCACGGCGAGGTTGCGTGTCTCGCCACGGTCGCGGCGCATGTCGTAGAGCTGTTCGCGATAGCGGCCCTTGTCGTACATCACATATTTGAAGTCGGGAGTGCGCAGTGACCATCCAAGTGTGCCCGAACCCTTGTCAAACATCGTTTCGGTTACTACATAGGGTTGGTGCGATGCGTTGGCGTTGCCGCTTTCGGCAATAGAACGGAACGAAACGCCACGTGTGCCTTGCGGTGTGCTGGCACCGACCCAGTCGCATATTGAGGAGAAGAAGTCGGGACCGTTGTTGATGAGTTGTGGCAATTGTTTGCCGGCGTTCTTCTTGCCGGGTAGCACGACAATCAGCGGAATGTTGGTCACTTCGTCATAAAGAGCCGACTTCTGGTTCCAGTGGTGTGCTCCTGTACCGTCGCCGTGGTCGCTGGTGAATATCACTACGGTGTTGCGCCATAGCGAATTCTTGTCTATTGCATCCACTATTTTGCCTATTTCCTTGTCCACATGCTCCACCAGTCGGTAGTAGGCGTAGCGGTAGCGGCGCCAGTCGTCGTCGGTGTATGATGTTGTTGGGTAAGCCGAATAGTTGAGCGACTTCTCGCGCTGTAGTATGTCGGCGTCATATGGGCTTATGGCGTAGTTGGCAGGCAGACCCGGGCATTGGCTTACGTCGGGCACTGTGATGTCGGCAAACGGCATGTTCTGCTGACGTGCAAACTCGCAGATATTGTGCGGATTGTCGAACGATGCCACGAGGAAGAAGGGGCGCTCTGGTTTGCTGTGCTTGTTGAGGAAGTCGACGCATACTTCAGCCAGTCCGGCATCGTCGTGGTTGTGTATGTTGCGGAATCCGAATTCGCCGTCGGGTATTGAGGCTGTATGAGCGTGCCATTTTCCGGCGTAGGCGCATTCGTATCCGGCTTCGCCCACGAGTGTGCCGAGTGTTCGTGTGCGTACGGAGTCGGGTATGGGTGTGCCGTTGCGCTCCACTCCCAGTTCGTGAGCCATGTACCCCGTGAACATTGATGCGCGCGATGGTCCGCTGAGCGGCGACGAGCAGTAGGCGTTGGTGAATGTCACGCCAGCGGCAGCCAGTCGGTCGATGTTAGGAGTGTGAAGGTCGGTGTTGCCAATGCAGCTCATGGCGGTAGCTGTCTGTTGGTCGGTCATGATGTAGATGATGTTGGGGCGCTGTGCAGCCATCGTTGTGATAGGCGCAAGTGCCAGCAGGGGTTTCAGTAGATGTCTCATTTCTTTATTATTGTTCTATTAACCCGTTGGCGGAATTAATTTAAGTTGACAAATATGAGTAAAAGGTTGTATATATCGCTGATTTTTAGTA
>NZ_JADYTS010000111.1 GCF_021531355.1 Leyella stercorea
GTCGGGGGTGGGGCTTTGCAGGGGTTGGTTTTTCGGGCTTTATATTTATTACGCCAACGCACGTCCCAAAGCTTCGCAACCGGCTTCAGTCTCTGCGTTAAGGCTCTGCTTTATCTCTACGGGAGTGCCTATAAGCTCAAACTTCATGCGAGTCTCGTTGGCTTCAAGTATCTTCTTTACAGCCTGACCAGCCCATGTGAACGAGCCGAATACAGCCAGACGATGGTTCTTGATACCACGTTCGGCTATCTCGTCGATGAGTGCCTGCATCTGCGGATAGATACCGTTGTTGTATGTAGGAGCGCCGAGCACGAGAGTGTCGTACTTGAAGATGTCGCTCAGGATGTAGGAATGGTTGGAGCGCGACACGTCGTGCATGACGATATTGTGTACTCCTGCCTGGGCAGCTGCACGTGCAATGACCTCGGCGGCACGCTCTGTATTACCGTACATCGAGCCGTAGCAGATTACAACACCACGGTCGGTGTCGTAGCGACTCATACGGTCGTAAGCCTCTATGACGCGGGCTATGTGCTCATGCCAAACCGGTCCGTGAGTAGAACAGATGTAGTCGATCTTCACGCCGGCAAGCTTCTTGAGTGCCTGCTGAACCGGAACGCCATACTTGCCCACAATGTTTGAATAATAGCGGCGCATCTCATCCCAGTAGATGTAGCAATTCATGTCGGCATCAACGAACGCTCCACAGAGCGCACCGAAGCATCCGAAGGCGTCGCCCGAGAACAGTACGTTGGCTGTCTGATCGAGTGTCACCATCGTTTCGGGCCAATGCACCATCGGAATCATAGTGAACGAGAGCGTGTGCTTGCCAAGCTCAAGTGTGTCGCCATTGGAAACCTCCAGGATATCGTCGCCCGTACCAACGTTGTAGTATCCGCGCACCATGTCAAAGGTCTTCTTATTGCCTACGATGCGTGCCTCAGGATAGTACTTCTTGATGAGCGGCAGGGCGCCGCTGTGGTCAGGTTCTACGTGGTTGACGATGATGTAGTCGATGGGGCGGTCGCCGATTACGGAGCGGATGTTGGCGAGAAACTGCGGGAAGAAGTCTACCTCTACAGTATCTATAAGCGCCACCTTCTCGTCGTCGATGATATACGAGTTGTACGAAACACCGTAGGGCAGCGGCCAAAGTCCCTCGAAAATGTCTTTATGACGGTCGTTCACGCCGACATAATGTATTGATGATGTAATCTCTGTATTCATAATTATATGTAAAGTTTGATTGTTAAAACGATGTAGTACGGCAACTTTCGGGCAGCCTACTGTTGCAGACTCTTGCCGTAGTCTGTCGAGATATAGTTGTATATGTCCTTGCAGCAGTCGGCAGAGAAGGCTGATGCGCAGGCTATGAGTTTGTCCCATGTAGCCTCGTCGAGTCCGCGTTCCAGATCGTCGCGTGTCACTCCGTACTTGATGAGTCCGTAGATGAATCCGGCGTTGAAGTTGTCGCCGGCTCCGATGGTGCTCACCGTCTCAGTGTCGGGCATAGGATATTGCTTGTGGAAGCCGCCGTCTGCCAGCACAGTTACAGGTCGGGGACCGTCGGTATATACCAGTCGCGGACAGTAGAACGACGTTTCAGCACGATAGACACGTTCGGCTGTGTCCTTCTTATATAATACGGTGAAGTCTTCGCGCGAGCCTCTGACGATATCTGCAAATTCGAGGTTGTCTATCAGATTGGGCGTAATCTTCATCACGTCGTTTTGGTGTGCGGGGCGATAGTTGACGTCGTAGTAGATGATAGCGCCATGCTGGCGAGCCAGTTCGAGCAGTCCCGACACCTGCGGACGCAAAGTCGGGTTGACGGCATAGAACGATCCGAACACTACAATATCATCGCGGTTGATTTCGGGATAAGTAAAGTCCATGTGGTCGTGACGCTGGTCGCGATAGAAGATGTAGTCGGCGTTATTATCGTCGTCGAGGAAGGCGAGCGAAACGGGCGACTTTGAGTCGGGATAGACATTGACGCTTGCCGTGTCTACGTTGTTCTGCTTGAGAAACTGGCGCACGTACTCGCCTACCCTATCGCTTCCGGTTTCGGATATGAATGTGGCGTTGACTCCAGCACGTCCCAGTGATATTATTCCGTTGAACGTTGAGCCTCCCGGCACGGCCTCAATCGGTTTGCCGTCCTTGAAGATGATGTCGAGCATCGTCTCGCCAATACCTATTACTTTTCGCATTTTTCAATTGTATTTTACTGAACTTTCGCAAGTTCAGAGAATTCAGTAGTTAAAGGAGTTAAGAAGTTAAGCCAAATGCTTTTATGCTATAAATCAAGAAAAAAAACTAATGGCTTAACTCCTTAGCGACCGTAGGGCGCGAAAACTCCTTAACTTCTTAACTACTTTCGCTTGCGAAACTTGAATGTTTTATTGAGGATTGTCCTTCTGTCATTACGGGTGCATGGCGAGGGCACGATTCTCTGCCTCCTCCATTATCTCGCGTTCGCCCGGACCTTTGTCGTTGATACCGCACAGATGGAGTATGCCGTGTATGATGACGCGTCGCAGTTCGTCGTCATACTGCTTGCCGAACTGCTCGGCATTGGTGCGTACGGTGTCGAGCGAGATGACGATGTCGCCGCTCACTATGCCGGGTTCGTCGTAGTCGAATGTTATAACGTCGGTGTAATAGTCGTGACCGAGATACTCGTTGTTCACTTCGAGTATCTTCTCGTCGTTGACAAACATATAGCCCACTTCGCCTACCTTGTAGCCGTATGTTGCTGCCACGGCACGTATCCACGCCGTAGTCTCACGCTTCTTTATCTTCGGCATCTTCACGCCGTCTACGTTGTATGTTATCATTGCTTGAATGTTGAGTGTTGAATGTTGAATGTTGAATTGAGTGTTGAATGCTGAGTGTTGAATGTTGAGTGTCGTCCTTTTTGTTCCAACAATTCTACATTGGATAATTCTAAATCGGCGTAGCCGACTAATTCAACACTCCACATTCAACATTCCACATTCTCATTCCTGCCCAGCTGGCAGGAATGAGCGGCAGTCATGGCCGAAATGCGTGAGCTCGCGCACTACGGTCGACGATATGCTGTCCAACCCTGGCTCGGCAAAGAGAACGATGGTTTCAATGCCGGTAAGTCGACGGTTGATGTCGGCCTGCTCGCGCTCGAACTCAAAGTCGCGCACCGAGCGCACGCCTTTGACGATGAACTGGGCGCCGAGGCGCTTGGCGAAGTCGACGGTGAGGTCGCTGTATTGCTCCACGCTGATACGTGACTCGTCGCGATAGAGCGAACGTATAGCCTCAACGCGCTCATCGGCGCTGAGCATATAGCGCTTGCCTTGGTTAACACCTACGCCTATCACAAGATGGTCGAACAAGGCGAGGGCGCGGCGCACGACGGAGTCATGGCCTATGGTGAATGGGTCGAACGACCCGACGAAAATTCCTATACGTTTCATCGTAGTTGTTTTGTTTGCAAAAGTAATATTTTTTTGAGAAAACACGACGTTTTTTCATTTTTTTGTCTTATGCGTTATCATAAGTATATGGTCGCCGTCGGAGGTGGTGGTGGCGAAGATGTAGGTGTCGCCACCATCGTTCAGCTTCAGACGCTTGCGCAGTTCGGCAACGGATAGGGGGAAGTTGCGCACGGCGATGTTGGCTTGCTTCATACCAGAGAGGGTCTGGCGGAGCTGTCGCTTGTTCATAGTGGTGACGGCATCAATGGCAAACGAACGGCCGGAGAAGCCGTCTATCTCACGGTCGGAGAGAAACAGATGGCTGTTGCGGCTTATTGCACAGATGCCGTAGGCTCGGGCTATCTCGTCAAAACAGCCTGCCTTCATCACGGAAGCGTTGGGCTCGTGTAAGAATTTTGAATTTTGAATTTTGAGTTTTGAATTGGTCGGCTGCGCCGATGTTGAATTTTCCAATTTGGAATTATTCTCCACCATTTCTTCTTGGGCATTTGTGGCGATGCTGTATACAAATTCGCTGCGCGGATACTGACCCTCTGAGTCGGGGCGGGACTGAATGTCAACACAGAAGACTTGCACATTCTTCGTACCATTATCAGCCAATACGAGCAGCAGCTCCTTGCACTCGCCGTCTACCGACACTATGTGCACCTCGCGAACCTTACCGTCAAGGTCGACTATCGCCTTGTGCCAGTCGAGCATGGGCGAAAGCTTCAGCATCACAAACTGCGACTTTGCCATAAGCCTTGGCAACAGCTGACACACGTCGGGGGTACAGTCGGCTATCAGCACCGTCTTGGCACCGTGCTCGTCGCGACGCGCCGGGTCGAGGAATATCATGGTCTGAGGCTTCAGCTGTTCCAATACATCTTCTGCTTCGGCACATTTCGCCGTGGCGTTCTGAATGCCTAAGCGCGGCAGATTGGCGCTGACCACATCGCACAGCGAGGCGTTGCGCTCTACGTATGTGGCGCTACTGAAACAGCGCGAGGTGAACGAGAAGTCGACTCCGAATCCTCCCGTGAGGTCGGTCATGCAGGTGTCGGCATCTGGCTGCACGGCTTCTACCCATCGACGTGCCACTTGCTGCTTGTATCGGGCTGTAGGCTCCGACGAGCATTGCTCCATGTTGAGATGCGGAGGATACACCACACCATCGCACGCCGCCCATGATGGCAACTTGCGCTGAGCTGTCTGCCATCCCTGAATCTGATTCAATGCGAAGGGCATGTCTACATCAGGATAGCGCGAAGCCTGAAGAGCAAGCCGACGAGGGTCGGACTCACGAAACTGTATGATAAATTCGGATGTTGTCATATGTATGATATTGTATGTTTGGAGGTGTATAATCGAATTGCTATAAACACATTGATTTTCAACCCCATTTATTATACAAAGATACAAAAAAATGTTCAATATCGACCTTTTAACGAACATTTTGAAAGGCTCGAATAAAAATGTGAATAAAAACCTTTGCCAATCAACTAAAATCAGATAACTTTGCGAATAGAATATCAAACTAAAAAATCATATCTTATGAATCCTATTGTTGACTTAAAAACCCTACCAGAAAGACTGCGCTCGTTAGGAGAGCGCGTCATTGTGGCTGTTGCATCACCTGCCGACTCACACACCGAAGAGGTGATTGAACGAAGCGTCAGCGAGGGTTTTGCAGACTTTATTCTTACAGTTGTTGACGGCAAGCAAACCATTGCCGAACAGCTCGCAACAAAACACCCGCAACAAATCAAGATTATCAATGCATCGGACGACGACGACGCTGCACGCAAAGCCGTACTGGAAGTGCGTGAAGGACGCGCCAATGTGCTCATGAAGGGCTCGCTCAATACCGACAATCTGCTGCGCGCCGTGCTCAACAAGGAGCAGGGTATACTCGTAAAGGGTAGCGTGCTGACACATATTGCAGTGGCTGAGATTCCCGGTATGAACCGACTCATGCTCTTCTCTGATGCTGCCGTTATACCTTTCCCTACCACCGAACAACTCGACGCTGTGATGACATACATCACAAAGACTTGGCGAAGCCTCACCGGAGGCACTTGTCCGCGCGTTGCACTGACTCACTGCACCGAGAAGACAAGCGAAAAGTTCCCCATCACCATCGCCTATCAGGCCATCAAGCAGTATGCCGAGGAAGGCAGATATGGCGAAGTTTGCGTTGACGGACCAATGGACGTGAAGACTGCATGCGACGCTGAGAGCGGTGCCATCAAGGGCATCAGCTCGCCCGTAGTGGGCAATGCCGACATCTTGATTTTCCCCGACATCGAAGCCGGCAACACTTTCTACAAAACCATCACATTCTTTGCTAATGCTACCGTGGCTGGAATGCTCGACGGAACTACAGCTCCGGTTGTGGTGACTTCAAGAGCCGACTCGGCTGACTCGAAGTTCTACTCGCTCGCTGTGGCGTGTATGAGAAGCCTCACCCCCAACCCCTCCCCCGCAGGGAGGGGAGTGAAATGACTTTGAGGGTGCATAAACTGAAAGCCCTACCCCCAACCCCTCCCCCGCAGGGAGGGGAGTGAAATGACTTTAAGGCTAAGTTGTTGGGGATTTAAGGGTGGAAGGTTTCTTTAATTTTAAAATAAAAATCGATTATTAACAACAAAAAAATCCCCCGACTCTCCTACGCCTTTGCAATAAATATATAAGAGTATGCTGTAAAACTCTGAGCAAGTTCAGCACTTCACTCCCCTCCCTGCGGGGGAGGGGCAAGGGGGTGGGGCTGTATGGG
>NZ_JADYTS010000112.1 GCF_021531355.1 Leyella stercorea
TACTGAAAGCTGCTACTAACGACTCATAAATCTACCCTTAATCGTGTATTGGATGATAGTTGCGGATTTTAGGGTTAATTAAAATCTTGTCGTATAACAGTAAAAAAATACTCTCTTTTAAAACTATATAGAAACATTATCGTTTTACGTCTTAATTTATTCGGATACAAATTTACAAAAATTCCAGCATACTACAATGGCTAACAAGACTCTTTAACACAATGGATTAAGGATTTGCCTAAGAAACTGACGGGCACGAAAAAAGGCGCAACCCCAATCACTTGGAATTACGCCTTGATATAAGTGTGTTAGCGATATTACTTCACTTCAACTGCCTCTGCCATTGCAGCCTCTTCCTTCTTGACCTTACGGCCGAGAGTGATGTAAGCTACCGGAGCAGCGATAAAGATAGAAGAGAGTGTACCGAAGATTACACCGAGCAGCATAGCGAATGAGAAGCTGCGTGTGCTCTCGCCACCGAAGCAGAAGATACAGAGCAATACGATGAGCGTAGAGAGTGATGTATTAATGGTACGCGCGAGGGTCTCGTTCAGCGACTTGTTGAAGAGCTCCTGCAGATCCATCTTCTTGTGCAGTGTCAGGTTCTCACGGATACGGTCGAATACCACCACCTTATCGTTGATAGAGTAACCGATAACGGTAAGGATAGCACCGATGAAGGTCTGGTCAACCTCAAGTGAGAACGGAACAACGTCCCACAGCAGTGAGAAGAAACCTATAACGATGGTTGCGTCGATGGCAAGTGCTACGGTAGAACCGATAGAGAAAGCCACGTTGCGGAAACGTATCAAAATGTAGAGGAAGATAGCGGCGAGGGCGATGATCACTGAGATGATGGCACCGTGAGTGATGTCCTTAGCCACAGCCGGACCTACCTTTGTAGACGATACGATTGAACCGCCTGCGCGAACGTCAGGGTTCTTGAATGCCTCAACGCTGCTCTGTGTTACGAGACCTGCACCGTGCAGACCCTTGTATAGGATGTTCTCCACTTCGTTGTCTACAGCCGGATTGTTCGACTCAATCTTGTAGTTGGTTGATATACGTATAGTCTTGCCGTCAGTACCGAGTGCCAGGGCGTTGACAGTAGCTCCCTTGAACTGGGGCACGAGAGCTGCCTTTACTTCCTCAGGCTGTACCTGCTTCTCAAGCACTACAACATAGTTGCGACCACCAGTGAAGTCGATACCCTTGCTCAAGCCACGGATGGCGAAGCTGGCAATCATAACTACGATGATAGCGGCGAAGATGCCGAACGACTTCTTGCAGCCAGACATGAAGCCATAGTTCTTGTTCGCCATGAAGTTGCGCGAAACCTTGGTAGAGAAGGTCTGCTTTGTCCACTTGTCGTGAGCCAGACGGTTCTCGTAAACGAGACGTGTCAGGAACACAGCTGTGAAGAACGAGCAGCAGATACCGATGATAAGTGTGGTAGCGAAGCCGCGGATAGGACCAGTACCGAACACATACAGAATGATACCTGTGAGGATTGATGTCAAGTTAGAGTCGAAGATGGCTGAGAAAGCGTTGCTGTAGCCCAGAGCCAGAGCCTGCTTTGTGCCGAGACCCTTCTTGAGTTCCTCCTTGGTACGCTCGTAGATGAGCACGTTGGCATCCACAGCCATACCCAGGGCAAGCACGATACCGGCGATACCAGGCATTGTGAGTGCAGCCTGGAACGATGCCATGATACCCATTGTGAAGAAGAGGTTGAGCAAGAGAGCACCGTTGGCAACCATACCCGGGATGAAGTCGTACATTACAACCATGTAGATCATCAGGATGATGAAGGCTACGATGAACGAGATGAAGCCCTGCTGGATTGACTGTGCACCGAGTGTAGGACCTACTACTTCCTCCTGAACGATGTGGGCAGGAGCCGGCATACGGCCAGACTTCAATGTGTTGGCCAAGTCCTTTGTATCTTCGATGGTGAAGTTACCCGAGATTGACGACTGACCGCCAGATATTTCACCGTTAACACGAGGTGCTGAATATACTGTTCCGTCAAGAACAATGGCGATAGCCTTGCCTACGTTGGCCTTGGTGAGGGCTGCCCAGCGGCGTGCACCGTCAGAGTTCATCGTCATAGAAACCTCAGGTGTACCTGTAAGGTTGTTGAACTGGTCCTTGGCATCGGTCACAACGTCGCCCTCGATAGGAGCACGTCCGTTAGATGTAGTAACCTTGATGGCGTAGAGTTCGTATACGTTCTTAGCCTGGATGCCGTCGGCTGGCTTAGCGCCCCAAAGCAGACGAAGGTCTGAAGGGAGCACCTGCTTGGCGATGGCAGAGTAGATTATCTTGTTGACAGCAGCTGTGTCGCGTGCCGAAGCATAACCTACGAGGCTCAATGCACCGCTACCAGTGGGCTGGAATACAGAGAGGAGCGGGTGCTCCTTCTTGGCCTGTGCAAGCTGTGAAGAAGTCTCCTTAGTGTCGGCAGCCTCGTCAGCGTTCTTCTTGAGCTGGAGCTTGGCACCTGTCTTTGCCTCAGCAGTAGCCTTAACGGCTGCGGCTGTATCAGCGGCTGTAGTGTCAGCCACTTCTGCCTTGCCCGAGAGGGCTGCAGCCGCGCGCTGGTCGAGCTGCTGGAGGTAAGGAACAATCTCCTCAGAGTTGTATGTTTCCCAGAACTCAAGGTTTGCGCTACCCTGGAGAAGCTTACGAACGCGCTCAGGCTCGTTGATACCAGGCATTTCTACCATGATACGGCCCTGCTGGCCTTCGAGCTTCTGGATGTTAGGCTGAACGACACCGAACTTGTCGATACGTGTACGTACCACGAGGAACGAGTTGTCGATAGCTGCCTGAACCTCATCGCGCAGCACCTTCTCTACCTGCTTGTCAGAAGAGTTGGGCGATACCTTGCCCTGAAGCTGCTGTGTGGCGAAGATCTCAGAGAGGTGATGTCCCGGAGCGTTCTTCTTGTAAGCGTTGATGAAGAGAGTGATGAAATCGCTCTGCGACACCTCGTGCTCGGCACGTGCTTCCTTCATCGACTTGGTGAAGGCTGCGTCTGTCTTGTGGTCGGCGAGGTTCTCAACTACGTCGGGAACGCTCACTTCGAGGATAACGTTCATACCGCCCTTAAGGTCAAGACCGAGTCCGATCTGTGTCTCAAGGCACTTCTGGTATGAGTAGAGCCCGAGGAACTTCACAGAGTCCTTGTAGTCCTGCTGTGCTATTGGGTCCTTTATCTTCGCAGCCTGGCTGTCATAGTATTTTGTGGCAGCCGAGAACGAGAGATAAAAGATACTTGCAAGCGTCAGAAGGACGGCTGTTACAATTACAATACCTTTGTTCTGCATTTTTTGTTTTTATTTTTTGTTATTATTGTTTTCTTCGTTAGTATTGTTTTATACTAAAGCATAGATAGCGTGCAAAGTTACTGATTTTCTTTCGTTTTGCGAAATTTATAGCTTTATTTATTTAATTTAAGGTGCAATATTAGCAAATCTCACCACCTCAACTCCAATCAAACCACACCACCTCACCATCTCAACCTCTCACCCCCTTTTCAGCCAACAGATGATGGGGTAATGGTCGGATGCCTTGATGGAGTTGTCCACATGGCAGCGATAGGGTGTCCAATGGTCGGAGCACATGATGTTGTCGATGCGCACGTAGAAGGCGTTGTAGTGGTAGCTTATGCCGGGGCCGTTGCCCGAGGCTACATAGCAGTCGTTGAGCACCGATGCCAGTCGGTGGCGCACATATGAAATGGGCGAATCGTTGAAGTCGCCCACGAGTATGATGCTTCTGCCCTCATGCTGCTCCACATATCGTGCCACAGCATCGGCTTGCGGGGCGCGTATGGCTGAAGCCTCGCCCAGCTTGTGCCACAGTCGGCGCGACTCGCGTTCGGCTTCGCGGTTGCGTATGTCGCCCTTTATCATGGCGTGAAACTTGGAGCGGTCGTCGAGCGATAGTCCGGTAGTCTCAAAATGGTTCACTACAACTATCGTGGTGTCGCCCTTGGCTGTTACTACATGGAAGGCAGCCGAGTTGTTGCCTTTTGATGTGTATTCGATGTTCTCCTTGTCGGCTATAGGGAAGCGGCTGTATATACATATCTCGTCGCCACCGTCCTGTGCGTTGGCGGTGGAGTGGTGGGGATACATAGCCGAGAGGGTAGAGTCGACTATCTCGTGCTTGCGTCCTGACGTGCCGTATTCCTGCATGCACAGTATGTCGGGGTTCTGACGCTTTATGTATTGTAGTATTTCGGACGGCTCGGAGGTGTCGGTCCATGTGCTGAAGTTGAACACGTTGTACGACATCACCTTTATGCTGCCCTGTGGGGTGGCAGGGTTGCGGTTGAACGGTGTGTAGACGCGTATGGGCTGGAATCCCAACACCAGTCCTGCCACAGGAATCGCTGCCCATTTCACTCTGAACATCAGCCAGAAGACGAGAAACGCCAGATTGGCAACGAGTAATACGGGGAAAAGCAGTCCTAAGTTGGCTATAAGGGGGTGGTTGGTGGGGTTGACGCGGTCGCTGTAGCCTATGAGCTGCATCACCACGATGGTGGCGATGTTGGCTCCTGCTATTATCCTGAGTGTGAAGTCTTTCATTGTTTTCGTGGCTGTCATGTCTGTTTTATTTGCGACTCTTGTCAAACAGCCATTGCTTCTCTTCGTTGGTCAGGCTGTCGTAGCCCGAACGGCGTATCTTGTCGAGGATAGCATCGGTGCGCTCCTGCTCCCTCCGCTTGCGCTCGTTGTATTCGGCATCGGTCTCAGGGCGCTGTGTGGTGCGTCCGTTGGGCTGGCTGTAGCCCCAGCGTGAGGTGTCAGGACCCTTGGCGCTGCGGTGGGTGCGTCGCTCCCAGCCCGAGCGCAGCGAGTCGAAGAACTGCTGTCCGCCACGACGGTTGTAGTTGATGTCGGGATGGCGGCGCCAGTAGCGTATGAGGAAGAATCCTACAACCATACCGCCAAGGTGTGCAAGGTGAGCCACGCCGTCGCCGGTGGTAGAGAATGCCATGAACAGCTCTATGCCAGCATAGATGATGACAAACCATTTTGCCTTGATGGGCACAGGCAGGGGGAAGATGAACAGGCGCTCCTCGGGATAGAGCATGCCGAAAGCGAGCAGTATGCCGTATATGGCACCCGAAGCGCCCACTGTGGTCCATGCGTTGAGGAACATGGCGTTGGCTTTCACTACGAGCATGGTCTGCGAGAGTGAGAATCCGGGTATCTGTTCGGCGGCAAGCAGATAGAACTGCACCATCTGTGCCAGCTCTTGAAACAGTCCGGCACCTATGCCGCAGGCGATGTAGTAGAACAGGAACTTGCGTGCTCCCCACGTGCGCTCAACGATGCAGCCGAACATCCACAGTGCAAACATATTGAAGAATATGTGGCTCCATCCGCCATGTGCGAACATGTAGGTGATGAGCTGGTAGGCATGGAAGTCGGGCGCCATGATGAAGTGCAGGCCGAGGATACTGTTGAGGTCGGCACCTATCATCTGCAAGGCGTAGGTGGCGAGAAACACCACGACGTTTATGATGAGCAGGTTGCGTGTTACTGTTGGAATGTTATTCATAATAAATGTGTTCAATTTGTTCATTAACAAGTGGCAAAATTACTAAAAATCCCCGTAAACAGGCATAAAAAGGGGTATTGGCGTTGTTTTTTTCAATAAATTATGCACTTTTTTCCGATTTTAGTTTGAATTGTGAAAGGAATAGTCTAAATTTGCTTTTGGAAAGGTAGCAAATGTATGATTTCCACCCTATTTCCGATTGTTTTCACTTGAATTTTACAAACAATTTAATACATAAAGAATTATGAATAAGACAGAATTAATTGAGAAGATAGCAGTAGGTGCTGAACTGAGCAAGGCTGATGCCAAGAAGGCTCTTGAGGCTACAATCGAGGCTATTAAGAACGCTCTCGTTGAGGGTGACAAGATCCAGCTCATCGGCTTCGGTACATTCAGCGTTTCGGAGCGTCCGGCACGCGAGGGCATCAACCCTGCTACTAAGGAAAAGATTACTATCGCAGCAAAGAAGGTTGCCAAGTTCAAGGCTGGCGCTGAGCTTGCTGACGCTATCAAGTAATACAGCAAAAAGGTTTAAGAGAATTATTCTTACGACGTAAAGAGGGTGTGTCATAATTGACTATGGTCATTTATGGTGCACCCTCCTTTTGTATATCGTTTAGCGAGAGC
>NZ_JADYTS010000113.1 GCF_021531355.1 Leyella stercorea
CGCTAAACGATATACAAAAGGAGGGTGCACCATAAATGACCATAGTCAATTATGACACACCCTCTTTTTTATTTTATTTATCCAGCACCTGATACTTGCTGACCTGCGATTTGTATTCAGGCACTATTTCCTTCATCTTCTTTACTATCGCCATGTCGTCGTGGGTGTACGATATCTGGAGCAATTCGTCTTCGTTCTTCTTGGCTTCTTCATAATCGTACTCACGCACTTTGGCAACCATAATCTTGCGGTTCTGCGTAGGGATAGTGTTCTCCTTTGTCGAAAGCAGCTCCTCATAGAGCTTTTCGCCGTCGCGAAGTCCAGTGAACTTAATCTCAATATTCTTGGCTCCAGAGAGCGAAATCATTCGTCTTGCCAGGTCAACAATCTTCACCGGCTTGCCCATATCGAACACAAATATCTCGCCTCCCTTGCCCATTGTGCCTGCCTCAAGCACCAGCTTACAAGCCTCAGGAATAAGCATAAAGTAGCGTATGATGTCCGGATGGGTCACTGTCAACGGCCCCCCCTTGCGTATGAGTTCCTTAAAAATAGGAATAACCGAACCGTTCGAACCGAGCACATTACCGAAACGAGTGGTAACAAACTGCGTAACACCCTTCACTCTACCATCAACGATGGCCTGATTGAGCGACTGGCAGTAAATCTCGCAGATACGCTTTGAGCATCCCATTACGTTTGTTGGATTTACAGCCTTATCGGTAGAAATCATCACAAACTTCTTTGTGCCATACTTCACAGCAAGGTCGGCAATGACACGTGTACCGTTCACGTTGTTGCGCACAGCCATAGCAGGATTGTCCTCCATCATTGGCACATGCTTGTAAGCAGCAGCATGGAATACGTATTCCGGACGATGGTCTTCGAATATCTTCTCCATGAAAGCCTTGTCGGTGATGCTTCCGACTATAGTTTCGTTCTTGACATCAGCAAACTGGCGAGCCATTGTCAAGCGTACAGAGTGCATAGGAGTCTCAGCCTGGTCGATAAGGGTGAGTTCGGCAGGCTTGTATACAGCCACCTGACGCACCATTTCCGAACCGATAGAACCGGCAGCACCGGTTATGAGCACGCGCTTGCCCCTAAGCATAGCGCCAATGGCATTCATATCCACCTCAATCTTCTCACGAGGCAACAAGTCTTCGATTTCTATCTCATGCAGATGATTGTATGTCAAGTCGGATTTGCCGTCCCACTCTTCAGCTGTAGGCATCATCATGATCTTGATGCCAGCCTGTACAAACTCATCAATCATGGCCTGATTTTCGCGGAAAGCCTCCGACTTCAGAGGCGACACGAGCAGCACCTTGACATGCTGATTTCTCATCAGCTCAGCAATGCCCTTCTTGTTTATGAATACCTTCTTGCCGAGTATATAAGCCTTACGCATATCATAGCCATCGCTGATGAATGCCTGAAGCACATACTTCTTCTCTTTAGTCGTCAATATACTGTTGGCAAGGCTCACACCGCCCTCCATCGTTCCGTATATTGCAACCGGTAATGCCTTGTCAACCTTGAATATATCAAACAAGGCACGTACAAACATGCGCTCCACCCACAGAAGCATCGAAGCGCATACAAACATCACTACGCTGCCAAACAGCGAGTGCATTATGATGCAATTTACCCCCCCCAATGCATTTTGGACAATACCAACAATATACGACATAACGACACCTACAAACGATGCCAAGCCTACACGCTCAAGGTCTACGAGCGACGAAAAGCGCAATATTCCGGAATATGTATGGAACATGCGGAACGCTACAGCAAACAATAGCATACAAACAATATTGCCTGCCGTAAGTTGCCAAAAATGTTGAGCAAACTCTAATCCGCCGTGTTCAAGATAACTACCTACATAACCTGAAAACAACGCGATTAAACAATCCAGAAACAACACTCCCCAATATGGCAATGCTCCCTTTGAGAAATACCAATTGGATAATCTACAAAAAATTCTCATAATTCTCTACCAACAAAATTCTCTAATTTAATAGAACTTAAAAATATAGACAATAATACACGTTTATCTCGGTAGTGAAAAATCAATTCACTTACCGAGATATTTATTAATAGGGTATAAAATTACGCAAAAAAAACTATTCTTCCTTTACAAAATCGTGACAATATTAATCTTACCCCCCCGAAAACAGATAAACAAGCACGTTTATTAGTACGATTTTGATTTACATCAATAATATTACCGAATTATTCCACCCAGAATATATACGCCAGACTGATACAGCTTATGCTCACCCAAAGCAGAACTCCCTGAACGAGAGGACGCAAGCCTACGCTGCGCAATGTCTCTCGAGTGAGCGAAGCTCCGATGAAGAACAGTGAGAGAGTGATGAGATGCTTTGCCAATTTGTTTACGGCTCCGCTGAACTGTGCGCCCATCGCAGCAGCATTGTCACCCAAAATAGAGGCATTACTGAGAATATAGGTATTGAACAGTATTGCCACAATAAACCAAACGATAAATCTTGGCACACTGCTATACCATGGCTTCGACTGTCCGTCGGCAGTAGCTGTGAGCGACTTGCGGAAGAAGAACGGTGTGACAAGCGCAAGCACTACAATCCACAATGCACGCGTGAGCTTGATTGTTGTAGCCACCTCCAAAGCACTGACACCCTGCGATGCCACCAGTTCGGGATGCATCTGATCGTAAGCAGCTCCTGCTCCTACCACCGATGACGTGTCGTGTATAGCGATGGCTGCCCACATGCTAAACTGCTTCATGGTCATTGACAATGCGTCGCCGATGACGGGGAATACAAACAGAGCAATGGCATTCAGGATGAAAACGACGCCCAGAGCCACAGACATGCTCTCGGCACGCGCCTTGATGACTGGACCGACAGCGGCTATTGCCGAACCACCGCAAATGGCTGTTCCCGACGAAAGCAGATAACTGGTCTGCGAGTCGACACCCAGCAGTTTACGACCGAACAGCCATCCCAAGGCAAGAGTACCGAACACACTGACTATGGTGAACATCATACCCTCGCTGCCCGAAGCCAGCGCCTTGTTGACGTTCATGCCGAATCCGAGTCCGATGACTGAGTATTGCAGTAGTTTCTTTGACATGGTCTTGTTGAAATCGGGAAACGCCTTGCCAAACAGCATTGCAAACACAAAACCAATGGCCAAAGCAACGGGCGACGACACCCAGCCTGCCACCCAAGCAGCCGGTCCCAGGTCTACGCCAAACACCTCAACGGCAAATCCCAACAAGAGCGACACGCCCATTACTGCTACAATTAATATATAGCAGAATTCCTTTTTCTTCATTATGTATTACAGTTTATTGATACGGCAACGGGCTACAATAATGTGACCCGTTACAATCATTTTTTATACTTATTCTCCTTTTTCTTATTATTCGTCAGCCTGCTCCTCAAGCGTATACTTGCTTGAGCCGTCGAAACAGTGTGTACAAACCTGACACTTAGGCAGACCGATGGCCTTGATGAGCTGCTCGATGGTGTTGAACTTGAGCGTGGTCAGTCCTAACTCGCGGCGGATTTCGTCCACCATCTTGGTGTACTGCGGCGAGTCAGTAGTGGCATATTTGTCAAGATCTTTATTGGCATCGCCCTCAAACTTCTCGATGATGCGGCGTGTGATAAGCTCCATGTCGCTCTTGGCAGAAGTGAAGTTGATGAACGGACAACCGTATACCAGCGGCGGACAGGCTATACGCATGTGGAACTCCTTGAGTCCGGCATCGAACAGTCCCTTCACATTGTCGCGCAACTGTGTGCCACGTACGATAGAGTCGTCGCAGAACAGCACGCGCTTGCCATTGATCATAGCCTTGTTAGGTATGAGCTTCATCTTGGCAACAAGCGATCGCATGGTCTGGTTTGAGGGTGTGAACGAGCGCGGCCATGTCGGAGTGTACTTGGCAATGCAGCGCTGATAAGGCACGCCCTTGCCGGCTGCATATCCCATAGCCATACCTGTGCCCGAATCGGGAATACCCGAGCAGCAGTCAACCTCAACGTCGTCGGTCTTAGCCAGATTGAAACCGTTGCTGAAACGAGCCTCCTCTACGTTCTTGCCCTCGTAAGTAGAAGTCGGGAAGCCATAGTAAACCCACAGGAACGAGCAAACCTGCATCTTCTTGTTAGGCTTGCGTATCTGTGTCATGCTATCGGCCTTAAGCTCAATAATCTCACCCGGGGCGATATTATAAACTGTTTCGTAATCAAGATTCGGGAAAGAAGTCGACTCACTCGAAGCGGCATAAGCTCCCTCCTTCTTACCTATTATTAAAGGTGTGCGTCCCCAAGCGTCGCGGGCGCAGATAAGCGAATCTTCAGTTAGAATCATCATGGTGCAAGAGCCCTTGATGTTATGGTATACGTTCTCTATACCTTCCTTGAACGTTTTGCCTTGAATAAGCAGCAAGGCTATAAGTTCGGTTGGGTTGGTAGCGCTTTGCGACAATTCGGCAAAGTGCATGTTCTTCTCAAGCAGTTGCTTGGTCAGCTCCTCGATATTTACAATCTTTGCCACAGTGCAGATTGCAAAACGTCCGAGATGCGAGTTTATCACAAGTGGTTGCGCGTCGGTGTCGCTGATAACACCTATACCCGCAGTACTACCCTCGAATCGGTCGAGCGTCGGTTCGAACTTGGAGCGGAAATACGAGTTCTCCAGATTGTGGATGGAGCGGACGAATCCCTTCTCCTTACTGTACATCGCCAAACCGCCACGTCGCGTTCCGAGATGTGAATTGTAGTCAGTTCCATAGAAAACGTCTGTCACACAGCTTTTCTTGGAAATGGTGCCGAATATGCCTCCCATAAAATTTCAGATGTGTTTTATAAAAGATTTGTGTTGCAAAGTTAATGATATTTGATGAAAAAAAATACATTTACATCAAAGTTTATTTGCAGAAAACAATATTCAGCTACCCGAAATGACATATTATGACTGCAGAATTAAGAATTTAAAAATATAGTTGCAAAAATAAGAGGCTATGGCATCGCAGCCGTAGCCTCCTACTAAGTGTTTGTATCAATTAGATGATGCTGTTCTTCTTTGTCCACTCCACGATTTCGGGAATGTATCCGAATGCGAGACCTGTAACGGTGTCGGCGCAGCCATAGTATACAGCTATGCGACCTGTCTCGGGGTCGTGTACTTCGGCGCAAGGGAAGCAAACGTTAGGCACATCGCCCATACACTCGTACGGAGTCTGCGGAGAGATGAGGTACGGACCCGAACGGTGTGTAGCCTTCCAAGGCTGCTCAAGGTCGAGCAGAGCCGAACCGAATGCGTAAACGTAGCCGTTGCAAGAGCGGAGCACGCCGTGATAGAACAGCAACCAACCCTCAGATGTCTTAACTGGCACCGGACCTGCACCAATCTTCATGCACTGCCATGCTGACAACTCAAATGCAGCAGGAGCCATTACGTGGCGATGATGTCCCCAGAATTCCATGTCGGGCGACTCGCTGTAGAAGATGTCGCCGAACGGTGTATGGCCAGTGTCACTCGGACGTGACAGCATAGCGAAGCGACCGTTGATTTTCTCAGGGAAGAGTACACCGTTGCGGTTGTAAGGCAGGAATGCGTTCTCGAGCTGGTGGAATGTCTTGAAGTCCTTAGTCCAAGCCACACCGATTGTAGGTCCGTGATAACCGTTGCACCATGTCACATAGTAGCGGTCCTCGATGAAGCAAACGCGTGGGTCGTAGCCGTATACCCATTCGCCAATCTCCTTATTGTCGCACTCGAAGCGCAGCGGCTCCTCATTGATGTTCCAGTTTACACCGTCCTTTGAGAAACCAACGTGCAGCACCATACGGCGGTTGGTATCGTCGCAACGGAACACACCTGCAAAGCCTTCACCGAAAGGAACTACGGCACTATTAAATATACTGTTGCTGGTAGGCAGCAAGTCGCGCGGAATAATCGGGTTCTTCGAGCAGCGCCACAGCGGAGTGCGCTGACCTTCAGGACGCTCTTCCCAAGGCATGTTGGGCAGAGGATTGCCAGAAATGATAAGTTTGCTCATTGTTTTAATATTTAATGTTTTAACGATTAATTTTTAATTACAAATGTTCAATTATTAATATTCAATTATTAATGTATATTTCTAAAGCGTAATTTGCATACCACTCCCCTCCCTACGGGGGAGGGGCAGGGGG
>NZ_JADYTS010000114.1 GCF_021531355.1 Leyella stercorea
TAGTTCACGAAGCATAACTTTCTGTCGCATAACGTAAATTATCGTAAATGTCACGTGAATTTTCGTAAATATAAAGTGTATCCAAGAAAGGACCATCAGCAAAAGACCTGAGAATGATAGCATTTGTTCGATATGGAGATTTACCTAAGGAATAAGATACGTTAAAATCCGATAAATCCTTGGCGCTTTAGTAATAAAGTTGTATTTTTGTTAAATTCAAGAAAAATACGATAATGAAGACAATAGAGCAAATATTAAAGATAAAGGCTGTGGTGCTTTACATTCTGAAGGCATTTCCTGAAGGAGTGGATTATATCCACCTCTTTAAGGTGATGTATTTCGCCCAGCAGAATCAGTTGAAAGAGTATGGTTTACCAATCGTCTATGATACTTTTGTGGCAAGAAAGCACGGACCGGTCCCAACGTTGACCTATAAGGTCTTGCGTGGGGTAGAAGGAAAGACCGAGATTTCTTCTGAATTGAAAGACTTTGCTGCTTCTTTGTATGTTGAACTATCTAAGGATGGTCATCAACTTATTTTGGCTTCAAAGAATGCAGTTTGCGATATGGACGAACTTTCAGTTGCAGACATCAAGATGCTTGATAAATGGATTGACAAATGTAAGGATGTAGATTCTTTTGACTTGTCGGATAAATCCCACGAGGATAAAGCTTGGAAACGAGCGAAGCGTCAAGCTGATAAGACAGGTGAGGACACCAAGATCACAATGTATGATATGGCGGATGCTGCTGGTGCCAGTAAGGCTATGTTGGCTGTTATTCGTGAGCGCCAGTCTGTTCAAAAGGCTTTGTCATGGATTTAAGGGAATTGCAAAAGGCTTATCTTTACAATCTCCGTCAAGTTACAGAAGAGAAGTTGGAGATAGGTTCATTAATCAGAACCATCATTTCTATAGATGAGGGGTTGGTGTTTAAGGATGGAAGAAAGCAGAAACCCAAGAAATTGGTAATCATAGGTGTCGATAAGATAAAGAAGGTTTGCTATGGTTCCGTATTGGTAAATACCAAGATGAGTCCTAAGTCAGCCTATTCTGCCTCATTCCTCTCTGCCCAGTATCTCCTTCATCAGATCGATTATCCTGAATTCTTGAAGTATGACAGTTATGTAGATTGTGGTATGCTCTTCTCCATTCCGTTGGAGAAACTAATGAAAGGAGAGTACTTCGGTACGCTTACTGACTCTGACCTTCATGGTATTTTTGATATTCTCAAAACAACCGAGACTCTTACTAGTAAGGAAAAGAAGAGATTCGGTATTATTTAGTAAGGTTTTAATTATATAATCGGCAAAGCCGACAATTCTTGCTCTGGCAAGCGGCAAAGCCGATAACAACATTCTAATCCCTATCCGAGTGGCGGCACGCGCAGAGCGATACTGCGGTGGGGAACCAAAACAAATTTTGAATTAGGAATTACGAGTTTTGAATTACTGCGCTTTGCGCATTATGAATTGCTCAATTGTGAGTTGAGAATCCTTAATCACCACTCATAATTCCACATCGGCAAAGCCGACAATTCAACACTCAACATTCAACACTCAACATTCAATATGGTTCCTACAGATAAAAACGAAATGCGCAAGCAGATGTTTGCAGAAATGGAAGAGAAACTGTTTAAGGACAGCAAACCCGAAGACAGTTCCTTTTACTATCACTCTTCCGAGGACCGTATAGTGTTGTCTCATGCCCTTTTCTGGGTAATGACACAAAACATAAAAGGCAAGATGGCAAAGCAGAAGTTTCTCTTGTTGCTCCGTCAATATCAGGAAGAGATGCTCGAAGCATACCTCACTTTATCCCCCGACTTCAACGACTTGCTTCACTATTGCAATGTCCTTTACGATATGCTGCCCAATATCCTTATGAGTAGCACATTCCGTAACGACAAAGATGCCCGCAGATTGTCTGCAATAGCTCTTGTTGCCTGTGGTTATGGAGGCGACATGCCCGAATCTCTTAGCAACAAACTGCTCGACGACATAGACTTCTATTATAATAAGGTTAAATGTCGCAAGATAGAACGTATGCTGCCAGCATTGAGCAAGATGGTGATAGAAGAGCAAAACGATTTTGCTAAACAACATCCATGCGTATTGTAAGACTTGCAAAAGTGCCGATACAAAGGGCTATGCCCTAAATTGAGTACTAACCATAGCTGCTATGAAAGAGACTAAAGAAGGTAAGGATGCTGGAACTGTTTGTATGGATAGCTTAGAAAGTTTCATGTCTTCAATGATATGAGTTTAAAACCTCATCAATACAGAAAAGAGAGAAAAATCTTTGTGGCGTAAAATATAAATATTACCTTTGTTTTTAAACAATAAAGACAATATATATGAACGCTACAGAGTGTATAAAAAAACTTTCTCCCGTCTTGTTTTGGGATGTGGACAAGTCGCAGGCTGATATGGATAAGTATCCTTCTTTTTTTGTGCAAAGAGTTTTGGAATATGGCAATTGGAGTGATTGGAAATTACTATTATGCTATTATGGCAAAGATAGAATCGTGGATATTTGCAAGAATCTGCGTTCACTCGATTCCAAATGCCTTTCATATATATGTGCCATTTCAAACACAAGAAAGGAGGAATACAGATGCTATCGTATGAAACAGTTGAACCAAGGACATTGGAACTATAAAAATCCTTGATGCAAGAGCCTGCATTCAATGACATGAGACTGGTTGGTGGTACTGCATTAGCTTTGCAATATGGACATCGGCAGTCAGTCGATTTGGATTTCTTTGGTGATTTAACTTGTGGCCAGGAAATATCACAAGAGATATTATCTAAATATGGTAAAGTATCAGTTATAAAAGAAACAAAGAACATACGTATATATACAGTAGACAACATTAAGGTCGACTTTGTTCATTATAGTTGTTATCCATGGCTTGAAGATGCTATATTTCAAGATGGTATACGTTTAGCATCACCAGTAGATATTGCAGCGATGAAAATCAATGCAATAGAAGGTCGTGGCACAAGAAAAGATTTTGTCGATGTTTTTTTCATATTGAAACATTATTCGTTACAAGCCTCAAATCCGCAACCGCCCTCATAAGATGACACAGAGGTCAAAAAGGTAGCGTCACTGCGGCAAAAGAGGGCGCAACGCAGCAAAAATCGCCACAAAGACGCATAAATTCCCCTTACCCTACCACGCGACTTGAGGCAATACGCAGAATCACGACCATAAGTTGTCGGTGTTATCCAAAGTCATTCTGGAACACATCAGCATAAGCGTTGTTGCATGAATAGATATTCAGCACATACTGCCTTGATGTCCTGATCCACTTTGCTGGCACAGAGATGAACCTGAAGACAAACGCCTTGATGCGGCTTGTTGCTTTGAGTCCGAACCTCTTCACGTCAAGCCTCGCCATGATGAATTTATAGAAGTTGCGTATGAGTGCCGTAAGCAGAAGAAACACCGTGTTTTCTCCCATGAAGGATTTTGGAAGCCTGTTCCAGCCGAATCCGTTATTCATTTCATCGAAGATGCGTTCCTTCCCTCCACGGAGGTTATAGAATTTGACAATCTCTTTCTCTGAAGACTCGTAGTCATTTGTAAGGATGCAGCGGTAGGTGTATTCGCCTTCCCACAGGTCAAGCTCACCGTCAATTCGCTTCTGCCTTTGGATTACAAGACGGTATGCCCTCCCTTTCCATTTCTCAACAAGAATGGAGTTCAGTTCAAACTCACTGCCGCCCAGTTCCTCTCTCTTCCACCCTCTGAGCGCAAAGATGTCATCGTAAAGCGAACCGCAGCGGCTGGCGCGGATATAGAAAGTCATGCAATGCTTTCCGACCTCTTCCACAATTTCCTCTGAGCAGGATCCGCAATCTGCCCTGAAACGATTGACTGTCAATCCTTTCTGTTCAATCCTCTCAAAGAATCTCCTCAACGTGTCCTTCTGGTGGAAACGAACGTTAGTGTTGCCGTCGCTGTTCTCTATGCCGACAATCATATCGCCAATGACTGCCACACCAGGACGGTATCCGAGAAACTTCTTGTATGTGGGCTTCGCGTCATACTTTTCAGTCTCTATGAACTGGTGGTCGAAGTCAATGTCATACCCCTCGCCCCCTTTCAGCTGCCCTGTGGACAACAGGCAATTGAGGAGCAGTGTATTCAGCTTGTCTGCCGTGTTGAAGTCATAGGTCTTGCCCGTGTCGGATGTGTAGGAAATGTTATCCTGGGTCAGTTCCTTTATGGCTCTGAGAATAGTGTCGGCACTGCATGTGCGAAGTGTCGGATAAAGCGAGAGGTGGTACATCAGATGAGTGGTGACATCCTCTATGCATGAGCCGCCACAGAAATAAACGCTCATAAGCGAACGGATGATTTCGCTGTATTGATAACCATACAGCTTGCATCTCATACCAAGGGTTGAGTCTATAACAGATGAGAGCTTGGAGTCAAATTGCTCCATTATTGAAAATATTCCTCCAAAAGGAGTGAGTTCCTCAGATTTAATTGCTACCTTTACCATGTCTGTCGGGTTTGATACATATTTTGATTTGCAACACTAAGATAGGTAAAAAATCTGACATGACAAATCCTGAGCAACTTTTTGTTGCTCAGGTACTTAAAAAGTTATATTTATAATACTGTTGCGGAATTAAGGAATAAAAGAGAAACAATATGAAGACAAAGAATTATCTGAAAAAAGGATGTGGATGTCTGTCTGGCGCAGTTGTGCTGGCAGTTGTCATTGGAGCCATCGTTATGTATGTGCTCAAGCCAAAATGGCACGATGAGTATGGCCAGCGGTTTCAAGACATCTCATACGGAAGCCGACAGCACAACACTTACGACCTCTATCTGCCTAATGATGCAGAGAAAAACGATAGCCTGGCTCTCATCCTATATGTTCACGGCGGTTCCTGGTTAGGCGGTGACAAAGATGAGCATTATGGTGACTGCTACGCCTGGGTTCAGAGGGGCTATGCCACCGCTACGATGAACTATAGTTTTTTGAGCGAAGACAGCGTTTCACTGCATACCATGTCCGACGAGATTGATTCGTGCATCAGGCATATCGTTGGCTTCGCGTCCGAGAAGGGAGTCCACATTCGTCAGATGGCTATTGCCGGGACATCGGCAGGCGGGCATCTGGCCATGATGTTTGCCTACAATCATTCGCATCCTTTGCCGCTCCGTTTCGAGGCAATCAAAGTCGGGCCGTCAGACTTCCGTATCCTGTTCTCCTACGAGGAGAACGCAAAAGCGGAAGACGTGGAGAACCTTGTCTTCAGTTGCACGGGCAAGCGGATGCGTGCAAACGAATGTTCAAGGGAGTTGCTGGATAGCATCAAATTACTGGCTTCACCCGTCAGCTACATCAACGATTCTACGGCTCTACCTGCCATCTTTGCATACGGCGGAAAGGACTGGCTGATTAAGCCTGACCACTACCATGCCCTGCAAGCGAAATATGACAGCCTCGGCAAACCCTACGACCTCATCGTCTTTCCAAATTCCGGTCACGCCCTGTTGCAAGACAAGGACTGCACGACACGCCACGACAGCATCATGAACGTGTATTGCAAAAAGTATTTCGGATACTGATAATAGAAGTTATTCTCAAAATCCTCAAATCCGCAACTATGCGCATCATATTATGAACTGGTGGTCGAAGTCAACGTCATACCCCTCGCCCTCTTTCAGCTGCCCTGTGGACAACAGGCAATTGGGGAACAATGTATTCAGCTTGTCTGCCGTGTTGAAGTCATAGGTCTTGCCCGTGTCTGATGTGTAGGAAATGTTATCCTGGGTCAGTTCCTTTATGGCTCTGAGAATAGTGTCGGCACTGCATGTGCGAAGTGTCGGATAAAGCGAGAGGTGGTACATCAGATGAGTGGTGACATCTTCTATGAATGAGCCGCCACAGAAATAAACGCTCATAAGCGAACGGATGATTTCGCTGTATTGATAACCATACAGCTTGCATCTCATACCAAGGGTTGAGTCTATAACAGATGAGAGCTTGGAGTCAAATTGCTCCGTAAGCACTCAATTGTTTCCGAGGCATATTACATGAACCAAGTTACCTTTGCACTGCAAAACATAAAAATACGATTATGGCAAGCAGTGAAGATTTTAAAAGGA
>NZ_JADYTS010000115.1 GCF_021531355.1 Leyella stercorea
TATTCATGCAACAACGCTTATGCTGATGTGTTCCAGAATGACTTTGGATAACACCGACAACTTATGGTCGTGACTTTGCGTATTGCCTCAAGTCGCATGGTGGGGTAAGGGGCGTTTATATGTCTTTATGGTGACATTCGATGCACTGTGCCCCCTTTTTACTAACGATGCAGATTATTTTCGCTTCTGTATCATATAGGCGCGTAGTTGCGGATTTGAGGGTATTCATCGAGCAGAGAGAAGAATTTCTTGACCACCGAATGATTTATTTCCTCGCGTGTGATAAACTGCCGGTCGTAGAAACGCAGACAATAGTTCAGCAGCAACTCGATGTTAGAAACGATGAGTTCACGTGAATGCCTATCTATAGGATGCTCGAGTTCCTGCCCAATCATTGAGAGCACATCACGAAAGATATTGACCTCGGCAGCGGATAAGTGTAATGCTTCGTTGCTTGTATAGTCGAAAAACTCATAGCGGGAGATGTTCTTGCCAAGCTGCGTGCGGTTGAGCAGGTCGGGATGGAAAGCCAATACCGTATATTTGGCAAACGTAACTCCAGGAATGGGTTCAACCTTAATCGACTGACCTGGAGCAAACGAGGTGACGGTCATCTCGTCAAAATCATATTCTGTTCTGCCGTATGACAATTTACAGCCCTTGTTTTCCTTCAGAAAGAGGGCATAAAGTCCGTAGTGATGCACAGCCTCCTGTATTGGAGAGGTGTTCTCTACACGCGCAATGCTTACTAAGGGATGAAGCGTTTTCACCCCTATGTAGTCGTTGAACTCCTGTATGGTATTAAAGAATAATTCCTTCATAATCCTATGCTTTAACATTTCTTGGGTGCAAAGGTACGCACATTCTCCTAAAGAGCTTATACCTGGTTTACGGAAGATATTACCTTTATCGGAGATTTATTCCATTCTGCCATATATTTTCTCTCTTCTTTTTATTTGTTTCTTTTCTATTTTTTTTGTGGGTGCAAAATTACGGCTAATCTCGCACAATATTATCCATTATATTTGCGTTATCATAATGAATATTTGCACAAACGCAGATAAATGGAGATTATGCCTATATTAGAACGAAAGATTGCGCACAAAATGACAACTTTGTGCAGCCATATTACTTATCCGGAGTTCGTTCTGCCCCTGCATAAGCATGCGGAGTATGAACTCATGATTTTCACCCACGGCAGCGGAAAGCAGTTCGTGGGCGAGGGCGTTGCGCCTTATGCAGAAGGCGATGTGGCATTGATAGGAAGCAATGTTCCGCATCTTCATCTTTGTAAAAGCCGGATGAAGAGTGGGGAGAATACTGGGAAAGAAGAACTTGAAGATAGGCTCTATAGTAGTGGCGAAGCCATCCAGTTCAGTCCCGATCTGTTTCCTTCGTCTCTTTTGAATCTACCCGATTACGCCCATATTTCAGAGCTTCTTTCAAAGAGCCAGTATGGAATACGATTCTATGATGAGGGTTTGTATGATGAACTCTTAAAGATGATGAAGGCTTTCGATTCATCCACCTACACCTCACGGCTTATCATCCTGCTCCAGATTCTCGACCGTCTGCATCATTGCAAGAAAACGCAACTCCTGTCGCCTACGGCTTACAGCAATGCTAATCGTCAACCCGAGTTGGAGGAGCCTATCGGCAGAATCTACACCTATTTATATAATAACTTCCGTGAGAAGGTGGTGCTGAAGGATGTTGCCGATTTTGTTGGTCAGAATCCGACTTCGCTTTGCCGTTATTTCAAGAAATCCACCGACAAGAGCATCTTCCAGGTGTTGGCAGAAATCCGTGTCGAATACGCCTGCAAGCTGCTTGCCAATTCAGATCTGACTATCACAGAAGTGGCTTTCAGTTCCGGCTACAATACGCCGACTCTCTTCTTCGAGCAGTTTCAGAAGATCATCCATCTTACTCCTGCTGAATATCGCAGGGAAATTAAAGGGACTGCTAAGTGATGGCTAAAATTGAAAAGATACTCTATGATAATGCAAATATACAGAACTCTGCTATGCGAAAAAAGCTGTAACTTTGCACCGTCAAAAGAATAGTTGAAATTTAAGATTAGTTTAATTATGGAAAAGGAAATATTATTGAATAATGGAGTGAAGATTCCTACACCGGGTTTCGGAACGTTTCTTACTCCAGATGGAGCAACCTGCGTTGAAGCAGTGAAAGCTGCCATCGCTGCAGGCTACACCCATATCGACACCGCTGCTATCTATAAAAATGAGAAGAGCGTGGGCGAGGGAATCAAGGAAAGTGGAATCAAGCGTGAGAATCTCTTTGTTACCAGCAAGGTTTGGAACACAGAGCGTGGCTACGACAAGACCTTGAAGGCGTTTGACAAGACTTTGAGTGATTTAGGTCTCGATTATCTCGACCTCTACCTCATCCATTGGCCAGCCAACGAGTTGCAGTTTGGCAAGGATGCAAATCAGCAGAATGTAGATACTTGGAAAGCGATGGAGCGTCTGCATGAAGATGGCTTGATTCGCAGCATCGGTCTTTCCAACTTCATGCAGCATCATGCAGAGCCAGTAATGGCGAAGGCAAACATCTGTCCGATGGTTGACCAGATAGAGTATCATCCTGGATTCACCCAGAAGGAGTGTGTTGAGTTCTGCCAGAAGAACAACATTCTTGTGGAAGCATGGAGCCCGTTGGGAAGAGGTAATGTCTTGGATAATCATCTCTTGAAGTCAATTGCTGCCAACCATGGCAAGAGCGTGGCTCAGGTAGTTATCCGTTGGGTGATGCAGACAGGCGTGCTGCCACTGGCAAAGTCGGTTACTCCAAGCCGAATCAAGGAAAACATCGATGTATTCGATTTTGAACTCTCTCAGCAGGAAATGCTTGAAATCGCATCGCTGAAGGCTGACAGAATAGGTGCAGACCCAGATACATGTGATTTCTAAAATTTTATAGTTTGGGAGTGAAATGCTCCAAAAACATATAAGATGAAAATGTAAAAAGTTACGGAGATAATTCATATTCTCCGTAACTTTTTACATAAACCACTCACTTTTGGTGTTATTGAGTTTCCCTCAGCTCTTCTATGAGATTTTCAAGAATATAATCATCGCTCATAAGCTGTAAACCATATTTGGGGTCAGAAAGTTGCTGGTATACTTTAGTATTGTAAAACAAGTTGAGTGCCCTTTCTGCATCAATATGCAGAGCTTCTGCAAGCATCATTATTATTCGGCTTTGTTTGCGCCATAATACAGAATCTCTCATACTTCTTTCTCCCAGTTCAATAAAGTTTCACTAATGTCGTCTGCCACCCAGTCAAGGCTTTGTGTATGAAGGTCTTCATACCTTTTAATCAGCCTACGGTGAATCAGTCCCTGCTTCAGCAGGCGGTCGTGCATCTCCTTTCCGGAAATGCCCAATTTACGTGCTCCACTCTCTATTGCCATAACGGCGAAGTGAATACGTCTGTATGTATCGTTGTCTGTATATGCCATAATTATATATTCCGTTTATGATAGTTCATTTTTCTGATGAAACTGCTTTCTTGTCTTAGCCATTGCTTCCGTAGCCCTATCGTGGGTTTCTATCAGCAATGGGCTTTTGTGATATTGCACAATCTTGACCCCGACTGAGTTGTGCCTTTTCTTTTCCTTGATGCATTGAATGATCAAGTCTGGATTGGCTGACTTTGATGTTGGAGCCTTGTCAAAGTTCTGAATATAGGCAGCGTTGGTCAAGAAGAGAATGTCGGAACCTTCCGGTATTTCCTGCATTACCTTGATCATGAGGGTTAGCATCATGCGGAACTCTGTGGTGTGTAGGTCGCTGATTACATCACGGCTGATGACTTTGCCGTTATGCTCAATCACAACGGCAGCACCACCAGCTCGCTCTTTATGGCCATAATCACATGAGCCACCTATCCAAACGTAATATGTAGATGTATCTTGTGTCATAATTGTTTTATCTTCAATGTCCGCAGATATTCCTTCTGCTCGGGCGTGATTCTGTAGCTCTCGATGGCCTTCTGGATGGTCTTGTTGTGCGTCCAGGGAGCAAGGCGGCGTTGCTCGATGTAGGGAATCGTTGCGTCCCATTGCTTGGCAAGGGCGGTGGCGAAGAACCAGGCTACCATCATCTTTACGTAATACTCTTCGCTACTTACTGATGCAGGAATTTCAAGATATTCTGCCTTAAAGTCTTTATCTAGGTAATGAGACATAAGTGTCTCTATTCCAAAACGACAAGTATAAACGTGTGACGATTTACTCCAAGTCTTGATCTTTGCCAACAGTTCCTTCTTGTATTTGGCAATCACCTTCGGAGACATGATGTCGCAAACTGCCCAGTTGTCCACGAATGGCAGGAATCTGTCTGTAAGACGAATGCATTCCTCGTAGTCCTTCACCTCGGAAATGAGGAGTCCGTGAAGCATGTTCTCATCGTAGTATTCGTGAGGAAGCTGATGCAGGAATTCCTCGCATTCTGCCTCCTTTGTAAACTCTTTTGCGAACTTACGAAGCACAGGCACACGAATGCCAATGAAACTCTCCACAGGCACTCCCGGTGTCAGCTTGGCCTGAAAAGCAGCATACTGCTTATCCTGCATTGCGAACAGCCTTTCTTGAAGTGAAGTCATAAATTCTTTGTTTTACATTGAGCCTTAGTTGGAGTGATTGTCACATTATTCTGTAGGTTTCACCACTGCTCTCCACTCCATAAACTGCTTGGTTGTTTCTCCGCTATGATGGTCGAGGAAGAGACTGTGGGCGGTGTCGAGCTTGGCAATCGCCTGCATGTCCTCAGCATCAAGTTCGAAGTCGAAGAGATTCAGATTTTCTTCCATGCGCTCCTTGTGAACGGTCTTCGGGATGATGATCACATCGCTCTGCAACAGCCAGCGCAAGGCTACCTGTGCAGCAGTCTTGCCGTATTTCTCGCCAATCTGTGTGAGGGTAGGGTTGGTAAACATTCCGTTCTGACCTTCTGCCAACGGAGCCCATGCCATGAGCTTGGTGCCAATCTCATCCATGAATATTCGGGTCTCATGCTGTTGGTTGAACACATGCGTCTCCATCTGGTTCACCATCGGTGCAATCTCCATGTTTGAAGCCAGGTCTATAAGATGATCAGGGAAGAAATTGCTCACTCCGATGGCACGAACCTTTCCTGCCTTGTAAGCCTTTTCCAAATCGCGATAAGCACCGTAGCGGTCGCAGAAAGGCTGGTGGAGGAGCATCAGGTCGATGTAGTCGGTCTGCAGCTTGCGCAGACTCTCGTCGATGCTCTTCATGGTCTGTCCATCGCCATAGTTGGAAGGCCAGACCTTGGAAACGAGGAAAATCTCATCACGATTCACGCCGCTTTTCTTCCATGCGTTGCCCACGGCTTCCTCGTTGAGATAAGCCTGCGCAGTATCTATCATCCTATAGCCCACGCTGAGAGCATCCACCACACAACGCTCACACTCATCAGGTTCCACCTGATAAACACCATAACCCAGTTGCGGCATTTCCACGCCATTGCTTAACTTTATCTTCTTCATAATCAATATGTTTTAAAGTTCATTTATTCCATTCTTCCATATTTCATTTCCACGCCTTCCTTATCATACTGCTTGCGTTTGCCGGTTGGTGGCTCAGTAAGTGTGATGCGAACTACAGCCGTGCGTGATAGGGAACGGGCGATGCTCTGGTCGAAAGCATCCATGTGGTGAGAAAGAAAACGCTCACAGATTAGTCGGAGACCATGAATCTTCTCTGCTTCATCTGCCACGATTTCTGCCTTACCGAATGCGATGGCTGATTTGAATTGCAGGGTGAAACTGCCGTCCTTCGGACCAACAGTAGGCGCACAACGGGTTACGGCTGAAAGGCAAACCTCAGGATGAGCCTTGATTGCCTCCAACTTCTTGCCTTCCAAAGCACCATGAAAATACCAGTTCACATCATCATCTGATGCGAGTGACAGCGGTAAGCCGTATGGTTTGCCATCTTCGTCAATGAAACTTACAGTTATATAGGGATTGTCGTTTAATTCTTTCAGTCGTGGACGCATAGAGGTCATCTTGGTATTTGATGCTCCGTGCAAT
>NZ_JADYTS010000116.1 GCF_021531355.1 Leyella stercorea
TTTCTGGGGTCTTGGGCTTTTGTGGGGCTTTTTATAAAATTTATATGAAAATAGAAATAGACGAGGGTAGTGGTTTCTGCTTTGGCGTTACCACTGCCATAAAGAAGGCGGAGGAGGAACTCGCTGGGGGCAATACGCTGTATTGTCTTGGTGACATTGTGCATAATGGTATGGAGGTGGAGCGTCTGCATACCAACGGATTGATAACCATCAATCATGAGGAGATGCGTCGTCTGCACGATGTAAAGGTACTGTTGCGCGCTCATGGCGAACCGCCAGAGACATATGAGTTGGCAAAACAGAACAATATTGAGATAATTGATGCTACTTGTCCGGTGGTGCTTGCATTACAACGCCGCATCAAGCGCCAGTATGACACCAATCCCGAGGCACAGATAGTAATCTTCGGCAAGCGTGGACATGCTGAGGTGTTGGGACTGGTAGGGCAGACCTCAAGTCATGCCATTGTAGTAGAGAAGGTGGAAGACGTGAAGAGTCTTGACTTCTCGCGCGACATCTATCTGTATTCGCAGACCACTAAGTCGCTCGACGGGTTTCATCGTGTCATAGAATACATACAGGAGCACATGAGCGATGGAGCCAAGTTCCAGAGTTTTGACACCATCTGCCGACAGGTTGCCAACCGTATGCCCAATATCGCTACGTTCGCCTCACGTCACGACCTTGTACTGTTTGTGTCGGGACGAAAGAGCAGCAACGGCAAGGTATTGTTCAAGGAATGTCACAGCATCAATCCTAACAGCTATCAGATAGAAAGTGCTGAAGAGATAGATATGGCGTGGTTTACCGACAATGTGCATACCGTGGGTATCTGTGGAGCCACAAGCACTCCCAAATGGCTTATGGAGCAGTGTAAGGAGCGTATCGAGCAAGGCTGATACCAAAGACATAATATAGCTGTAGTGGCAGCCTAAACATACATAAACGGAAAAAGCTCAATATCCAAAACATTATGGATATTGAGCTTTTTAAGTATTCTATAGTTAGATAAAATCTTAGAACTTTGCCATCTTAATGGCGTCGATTGCGCATTCGTCGCCCTTGTTGCCATATTTGCCACCGCAACGGTCGAGAGCCTGCTGCTTGTCGTTAGTGGTAAGCAGACCATATATAATAGGTATCTCGCTTGTGGTGTTGAGTCGTGCTATGCCTGCTGTAACGCCCTGACAGATATAGTCGAAGTGAGGAGTCTCGCCACGAATCACGCTGCCAAGAATAATCACTGCGTCGTATCCGCCGTGCAATACCATCTGATGAGCACCGTAGATAAGCTCGAAGCTACCCGGAACGGTCTTCACGTGGATGTTCTCAGGCAGTGCACCGTGCTTTTCAAGAGTCTTAACGGCTCCGTCGAGCAGTGCACCAGTGATGTCCTCGTTCCATTCGGCTACAACGATACCGAAGCACATGTTGCTGGCGTCGGGAATAGCATTGAAGTCGTAGTCGGAAAGGTTGTGAAGTGCTGTTGCCATGATTTATTATTTCTCAGTGATGCGTTCGATGTACTTGTCAATCTCTGCAGACTGTACAATCTGTGAGTTTACGTACTTCTTCTTGATGTCCTGATAGATCTTGAGTGCCTCGTCGTTCTTGTTCTGGCTCTCAAGCAGCTGTGCAGCCTGGATGAGAAATGTAGGTGAGAGGCTGTTGTTTGTGTCGTCAGCAGCCTTGCTGTCAGCCATGTCGGCAGCCTTCTTCAGTGCTGAGATAGCCTTGTCTACATTGCCTGTATTGGCATAAGCGTTGCCGAGAGCTGCCATAGCAGCAGGGCTGATCATAGCGTCGCTCTTTGAAGAGAATTTCTCAAGAGTTGTAACTGCCTCGTTCCACTTGCCAAGGTTGGCGTAGCAGATACCAGCATAGAGGTTAGCGAGGTTGGCAGCGTCAGTGCCGCTGTAGTCGCTTGCTATCTTGATGAATCCAGCGTAGCTTGCACCGTCACCGTTGAGAGCCTTGTCAAACTGCTCCTGATTGAAGTACTGCTGACCCTTTGCCAATGCTGTGCTTGCCTTGTCCTCGCGTGGACCAGCAACATAAGCGTTGTACATAATTACACCAGCTATGATAACGATGATAGCTGCTACTGCGATGAGAATCTGCTTCTTGAACTTTACGAAAATTGCTTCAGATTTACTGGGGGTCTCTACGTGTGAGTTAGCCCCAAAGTCGATTTTGTTTGCCATTTATTGTTTTTTTTTAGATTTCTGTATTAATGCATAGCTGTGCAACTATGTCCAAACATGCTTATTTATTAGTATTTTTTTATGTTGGATAGTAGGCACAAATGCGTCGCAAAATTACTCAATTTATCCCGAATATTGAAATTTATTGTCCCTTTTTTTCTTTTTTCAATAATAAATGGGGTAACTTTGCACAGTAATAGTATAAGTGCATGATATTAAATAAAATTTCCATACTCAATTTCAAGAACATTCGTGAGGCGACACTCGATTTGTCGCCTAAGATGAACTGCTTTCTCGGACACAACGGCGAGGGAAAGACCAACTTTCTCGATGCCGTTTATTATCTGTCGTTCTGTCGCAGTTCGTCCAATCCTGTGGATTCGCAGATCATCACGCATGGTGAAGACTTCTTTGTTCTTGACGGAAGGTATGTGAATGAGTCGGGCGACCCCGTTGATATTTATTGCGGAATGAAGCGCGGCACGAAGAAACACTTCAAGCGTGACAAGAAAGAGTATAAGCGGCTGTCGATGCACTTAGGACTTATACCCTTGATTTTTGTTTCGCCCGACGACACTACGCTTATTTCGGGCGGAAGTGAGGAGCGTCGCCGACTGATGGATGTCGTCATATCGCAGTATGACAACACTTACATCGAGGCATTGAACAGTTATAACAAGGCTCTGCAGCAGCGCAATGCCTTGCTAAAGATGGAAGATGAGCCTGACGCTTCGTTGCTTGATATATGGGAGATGGAGATGGCACGCCATGGTGAGACAATATTCCATGCACGCGAGAATTTCGTTGAGCGTATGATTCCTGTGTTTCAGGAGATATACAGTCACATTTCGGACGGACGCGAGCAGGTGTCGTTGCGATATGTGTCGCATGCGCAGCGTGGTCCGTTGCTCGATGTCATTCAGCGCGACCGCTTCAAGGATCGTGCCGTTGGCTATTCGCTGCATGGTGTTCATCGCGACGACCTTGAGATGTTGCTCGGCGACTACCAGATGCGACGTGAAGGTTCGCAGGGTCAGAACAAGACTTACGTCATTGCGTTGAAGCTCGCACAGTTCGACTTTCTGCGTCGCACGTCTTCGCTTACCACGCCACTGTTGCTTCTCGACGATATTTTCGACAAACTTGATGCCCATAGGGTAGAGCAGATTGTCAAGCTCGTATCGGGCGACGGCTTCGGCCAGATATTCATAACTGATACTAATCGTGACCATCTCGACCGCATTCTGCAGAGTGTAGGCTACGACTACAAATTGTTTGATGTAGAGGGTGGAGAGATCAAACCACACACGCTATAAGATAAAGACAATGTTCAGACGTGATGTTCAATCTATCAGCGACTTGCTGAATATGTATTTGCGCCGCGAGGGACTCGAAACTCCCTTGCTGCAGAAGCGTGCTGTGGATGCTTGGGACACGCTTATGGGTCCTTCGATTGCCCGCTATACGGGCGAAAAGTTCATCAAGAACCAGACTCTTTTTGTCAAGATTCTCAATCCTGCATTGCGTCAGGACCTCACAATGATGCGCTCACGTATCGTGAAGCGTATCAATGAGGCGGTGGGGAGTCAGGTGATTGTTGATGTCAGGATATATTAGGAGGCTATGGCGTCCCCGCCATAGCCTCCTACTTTTTGCATTACAAAAAAATCAATATGTAATGCCAGCAACGTTTATATAATACCGTTAAGCATTTTCTTTCCTTTCTTCACGACAACGCCCTTATAGTTCTTGCCTACAGGCATACCGTTCAGATCGTATGTCTTGTTGTCTGAGTTGTCGGTATTCTCAAATGTTTTAACCGACTCAATACCAGTTGTTATGTTCTTGGCATCGATAAGCCATTGCGGTGTACTTCCAAGTCGACGTGTAAGCTGTGCCTCATAAAGCGAACCTGGCAAAACTTCCTTACCCTGGTTTTCGTTGAGTTTCATCTCGTCTTCCTTGAACGAAACGTTTTTGCCGTGGAATCCAACGAATGTAGGAGGAAGCGTCTTATACCAGCCGTTTTTTTGATCGTATATCCACCAGTTGAATTCTTTTGGGTCGTTAGGATTTGTGGCAAGGCAGTTGAAGTTCCACATTGTCAGGTCGTCCAAATGATTGGGCAACTGATCAAGGGCACCACCCATACGGAACTGCATAAATCCACCGCAGCACTGGTCGAAGAGTGAAGCACGTGGCTGAGTGGCGTGGCTTTCAAAGCATGAGTCGTCGCCCCAATGACACTGCCATATCACGTTGCCTATGCTCTGCTTTGAGATGCCGCAAGCATGATACTGTCCGAGGTTCTCCTTATACTCTTTGAATTCTTTGTCGTCATTCAGATAGCCGTTGCTATGATCCCATACCTTGCCGATAAATCCGCGAGCAGAATATTGCATACGTACCGATGAGTGTCCACGGTTGCCGCTTATCTCAGAGTCGAGCAAGAAGCAGTTGGCACATTCTGAGAATGTCATACATTCGCTGATGCTGATGAAGTCTACACGACGCACCCATGAGTTAACTTGTCGCATAAAGTCGAGCGGCTTGTAGGCTCCGTCGTCTTCCCAACCTGCGTGGTGATGGAAATTTTTCTTGGCTTTTCCTTTGAAAGTAAGGTCTTCTACACCTACCTCTTCATAGTGTAAGTATGTCGTTATCTCCCATCCGTAGGCAGGATTGACAGCGTGCATGATAGGTTCTTCAAAGACGATGCGATTTCCGTCTATTGACTTTATCTGATGGCGGTCTACTACGTTAACACCTTTATTAATAAGGTTTGTCATAGAACTTTGAACTGGATATGGTTTAAGTTCTTCCTCTATGACTTCCTTGTCATTGTTAAGTAAGATAAGTTTCACCCAATCGCCAACTTTCAATTTTGATGCGTCTACTACCTCAATCGACATGTCGCCCTTCTTGGCAGAACCTGTCACTTTAGTAAGCGGTGAGTCGCCTTTACCTCCATTATGACGGATAGAAATCATTTTAGGCGAGCTGTACATAACATTTGGGTCGGTAGGCAGCATAGGGTCTTCCATTGTGAGGAAGGTTTTGTCGCGTCCGGCACCCTTGATGATAACGTGTCCCATCACAAGGTTTAGGGTGTTTGATGTCACCTTGCCTGTTTCTGCGTTTGTTGTATTGTCGTCTTTAGAGTGCAGAATATACTCACCCTCGGGGAAATAGATAATGGCTTTAGCATTAGGCTTGCCTCTGCCTATTTTATTAATAATATCCTCAAATGCTTTACGGTCAGACTTTCCGTCGTCAGGTATAGCGCCATAGTCGCATACATTATATACTTTATAGCCAAGTTTCTTGGCAAGTACATTCACGTCTCTTTCGTCAACAGGCAGTTCGGTGCCGTGATGATAGCCGGCATACGAGAAGTCAAGCAGAACATTGTCGTCTGCATTGTTCACAAACTTCTGCCATGCCGGTGTGGTGGTTTGGGCATGAAGCGAAGTTGTGGCGGACAAAGCCGCAAATAGAATGGTAAATAGTTTTTTCATAAGTAAAAAAGAAGCCCCACCCCCTGACCCC
>NZ_JADYTS010000117.1 GCF_021531355.1 Leyella stercorea
GGGTTGTGTTAAACTCACGCTCAAAGTACTTGCTTATATCACGAGTGCTTGTACCAAGGGCATACATGTTGATTATTTGATCTGCCATACCTTCAGCAAGAATGGTCTCACGCTTCTTGACCGTTTCCGGTTTGAAGGAGCCGTCACGGTCACGAGGCGTTTCTACTATCACCTCTCCATACTTTGTCTGTACGGTCTTGCTCATCTTGCCGTTACGACGATTGCCAGAACTACGGTCAGCACTATTAAGGTGGGCATCCATCTCACCTTCTAAGGCTGCGTTTAGGATACGTTCCAGCATGGGAGCCAAAGCTCCGTCTTTACCAAAGAGTGCTTCACCGCTACGCAGCTGCTGGGCTGCTTTCTTGTAGTCTATTTCCAAATTGTCCATATTATAAGAACTGTGTTAAACTATTATTATTATAGCCTGACACAGTTTATTTTACACTCTCGCCATTCTCACTGCTGAAACCACCAAAGCTTTTCCTCAAATTAGTGAAAGGTCGGACTGCACGCTCACAGCAGTTGTTGTCTATCTGGATGTTGCCGACATTTAAGTCAAGGCCTGATGTAGTTTTGACGACATGTTCTATAGCTTCTTGTCATATCTCTCAAGCATTGAATTTGCCTTTTGGATAAGTTTATTCAAAACTGGTATTGCTATCGATTTTCGTGCTTTTACTATATCTTTTTCGGTACGTCCAAACACCAGATTCTCAACTTCCACCTTATAAAGACAGCTTATTAAATCTATAAAAGCCTTAGCTCTGCCATCCTTGTAGTCACGCAGCGCTGAGTCAAAGATTCTTCTCACATGCGCCCAACAGCACACGTGAACACAGCCTTTCAATTTACAGAAATAAGTATATGCAGCATAGGCGTCAGTCATCAAGGTGCCAGTAAAACCTTTAAGAAATTCCTCTATAACCTTGCGTTTGCGACGACCGTACATATAATAGCAGACTTTGGTTGTCATATTGACTATCACCCACATGTAACGTTTCTGATAGTGTATTTTACCATTCTTATCCTTAACCTTTGTATCTACCCACGTCTCGTCGCAATATATTGAAGCTCCTGGAGTAAGAAGAAGTTTCTTAGACTCGTTCTCGAAAACACAAGGGCGTTCCTCATCTTTCTTTGGAGCAAAATATTCAAACTCATTTCCCTCACTATCACGCACCCATGCATATAGATAGCGGTCTTGACGTATGACACTGATACGGTCGAATTGGTCAACCGGGCGTGAATATCTGATAAACTCATAGCCAAGCTCCTTCAGCTTTTCCTTATCACAATCATGCACTATACAGACATCTGCATGCATCTTTTTGTAATGATCAGGACGGTTGGACGTGTCACGCTTGGTGTTGATTGACTGTGCAGGAGATTCACCTGTTTCATCATCTTCTTCATCGTCCTCCTCATCATCAGGAGAAGCCTTGCAGCCATTCTCAATGAAGTCAGATTCACGCTCATCTTTTGTCTTACCTTTGTCTGTATTACCAGAAGAAGAACTTTCCGCACTCTTACCATATGTCTTACGACGACGCATGGCATTCTCTCCCTCCAATTTGGAAATCTTTGCCTTTAAGGCTTCTATTTCATCATTTGCCTTGGAGATCGTGACATTCGCTTCCTGTAAAGAGGTTTTCGCTTCCTCAAGTTGTCTGCCCATAGAATTGTTATGGTCCAACAAGGTTTTGACAGCCTTGAAAAGCTCGCTTATTTTATCTTCGTAATCCTTTCTTTCCATATCGCTCATATTACTGGCAGTATTGGCAGACACTGAATTCAGCGTCTGCTTATACTGCGATTGCATAATCATGCGTTCTATGTCGATATGTGGATTCTCCATTATATACTAAGTTTACGTTAGCAAAATTGTATATAATTTTTGAAACCCACAAGCTCATAAAATCTATTTAACAATCAGCTATAAGTGGACTTTGTAGGTATAAGAACAATTATTGTCTCTTAGCAATGTCCACAACTTTTCAATACATATCTCCAACAGGTTTAAATCTAATTGTAAACTTGTAGAAAATCATGTTTGACTTATTTAACAGTATTACATTACTGTATTACCATCTATAACATCAGCATGCAAATTCTTGACAACGGGACAAGAGAGCATTGCCACAAGATATTTCCATTCCAATACATATACAGGAGACACTCCTGAGAATTCTATACGGACAAAACTCATGTTGTCGTCAAAACGCTGAACGTAAAGTTGGCATTCACTATGCTCATGACGTATTATCTTCACCAGCTTTTGATCCCTGGAAGTAAAAACATAAGCTGTTCCATCTTCTGGATTCTCACCTAAAGAACGTAAAACACTGCATAGTTTGTCATAACCTCCCCGCATATCCTGATAGTTGGGGACATATTTATATCGGGTCGCTCCTGTTAAGCTAAACATAAGTGTTGTAATTTTTGTACGAAACTTAGCATCTCGTCATAGTTTATACGATGATGCTCTATCTTCATCCCATTGCTCAAACCTATGTTTATATAGGAGATTGTTATGGAGGGTCTTGCCTCCTGCTTTACATTCTGAGCAGTCTGTACGGTTGCTGTGGCTGAAATATCATCAGGAGCTCCCGATACCACACAATCAACAACAGACGAAGGCTGCATACGCTTCTTATACCATTTCTCAAACACATGATAAGGAATTCCATTTGACTCAAAGAACTGGGCCACTGAAATACCTTGCTTGTTTACCTCATTGGAATAGCGATTCCATAAAGTCTCAATGTCTTTTGAACTCGTTGCCATAATTCTAATATTTTTAGGGTTACGTCACAAAGGTAATCTCTTTTAAACAGAACGCCTAAATAGGGGTTGGATGCTTACGAAGACACTCCAGAGCCTCCTCTACTTTCTGCCAAGAGGCAACAAAGTCAGGATCATCTGTTTTAATCATCATAAATATACATTTTAGATTGAATGGTATTTGATACAAGCAAAGTCACTTGTTCTCTAGTTATAAGATGGCAGCTTTTTATTACCATAAACTTTGGTTTCAGCATTTTGCCATCATCAAACCATTTCTGATAAATCACATAGCCATTCAAGTCATAGTGAAGGATCTTCACCGTATCATATTTTTGTTATAGAAGATGAAGGCTTCTCCGCAAGTTGTAGGGTCGCGATGAAAATACTCACGGACCATCGTTGCCAACCCCTCTTTTCCTTTTCTCATATCTGTTGGGATGCTACAGATATAGAAATTGGTGCGTGATGTAAAATTGAACATACTACATACTCATTTTACGCAGCAGTTCTACAACAACCGCCAAATTTGAACATCTTATCTCCAACTCATCTCCAGCAGGACTTGCTATCACCAGTTGCTTTACACACCACTTTGCCTCTGATTGTACTACTGGCTGTTCAGAGAAACGCTCATCTATTACCTGAAGAGGTATCAACGAAGGTTCCTCTTCCTTCTCAACCTTACCATTGCTGGAAGAGTACTGCTTTTTGTATTCAGACAACCACTTGTAGTCAATACCTTCATCACTACAATACTTACGCAGATTTCGACCTCTACGGTTCTGGTTAAAGTCCTGCATCACCTTTTCGAAGTATTCCTTTGTTTCCATAATTCTGATTTTAAGAATTCGGATGCAAAGGTAAATACTTAATGTGTTAATACTTTACGCTGTAATGGTGATATACTGATTATAAAGTCTGATTTCACTCCCTTTACCATTGCTACTAGCGTACCCTTCCTACCGTGCCCCTCCTTGTTTGTCACAATTGTGTACAATTCCCCATTGCTCAGCGAAGACTCATCTATGGCAAGATGTTCACCGAGGTTGCAGGCATAAAGAGTAAATTCATCTGAATGTTTTTCTGATTCCATGAGTGAAATCCGCTCAGATGGTTCTTGTAGTAGTCATTTATGACATTTGCCTTCAAATGCGTAAACTCTCCTGACTTCGTCATTGCGTCACCCAAAATCCTTCGTCAAAGAGTTTAGCTATTTTCTGATGGCTTACCATCAACATTGTTTGAGTGTAAACCTCCTTGTTCAGAGGTAGTTTAATTTGTATGGTTGTGATTGTCTTTGCCAATGCAAGCACCTTGTCTACGCTCATCTTAATCTCTGAGATTTTCAGCATACGCTCCAGTTCCTTGTAGACTTTCAAAGCCACGAAGCAGATGCGATGCGTTTGCGCGTAAAATGAAACATGGGGCGTATCTCTATCTTTGATTTTGCAATACGGAAAGCCCGTTCTACATGCCAAAGGTTGTGGTAAGCCGTGTATACATCCTGTATTGCTATCTCCGTATTAGTGAGATATCCTTTTAGGCCGTCCCATTTGGAGTCGTCAGCAATACGGTCATAGTTGATGGCGACTTTCACCTCACCTCCATGGATAAAAACTTATTGTAACCTCTTTTGTTGATGTTGCCTTTCGTGAGCGCACCATGCTTGTAAGCCTTTTCCTGCCTGCGTATTCCCTTCTCTCGGTTATAGGCATCTTTCTTTGCACGGTCATCTGTATAGCCGACCAAGAGCCGACGTCCGCCTCCTTTGTCATATTCAACCATCTGGCAGTCACGCTTGGGCTGTTCCAGTATCCAGTTCTTGACTTCCTGACTTTCATTCTTTATCTTCGCACCTATTATATACTTGTATCCGTGCGCCTCGAGTTCCGCAATATTTGCATTGTTCATCAGACCGGAGTCAGCCACCACAACGAAGTTTTCCAAACCGTATTTGCTTACAAACTCGTTTATTGTCGGCAGCATCGTGTGGCCTTCATATTTGTTGCCTTCATGGATGCAATAGGCAAGCAGGCCGAGTATAATCTGAGGATTACTGTGACGTTCCTCTTTCGAAAAGCCTGTCTTGCGCAATTCGTCCTCATAATCCGCTTCAAAGTAAAGTGTGGTGACATCATAGAATAGCACACCGATATTTCCACCGAACAGTTTCGCAGTATGGCGCACGCTTATGTCCTGTACGATTTCGTGCTGATGGTCGCTAATCTTGTCAAGATAGCGATAGATTTTTGAGAGATCCACATCTTCGTCAAAGTGGTTTTTCAGATATTCCACCGTAGCAGCCTTGCTCGTTGGATATGCAAAACGAGCCTTTACAAGCTTGCGGAATACATCGTCGTCAATATGATTGAAACCAATCCGGTCAAACGTGCGGTCCAATATCAAGTCGCATCCGTTGAGAAGGATGTTGCTGATGTTGGACAGAACACGGCGGACTTCTTCTCGCTCACGGTCACGCTCCTCTCCATACAGATCGAGTTTTGGATGACGGCGGGATTCTTCCTTTGAAATCCATTCTTTTGCTTCATTGACAAAATTTTCGACCTCATCTTCACTATATGCAACACCAATTGTGGCAAGTTCCTTCATCTTGCCACCGATTTTCTCAACAACAATAACTCCGATATTGCCGGAACGATGTCTTTTCTTTCTGATAAACATAGTTAAAAAAGCTTTTGCGTCACCCAATATTAGGTGACGCAAATATACAAAATTTTGTTTATCCCAAATCGGTCATTAGAAAATGACAAGAAGCTTTTTCTAATGACCGCCATTAGAAAAACAGCTTTGT
>NZ_JADYTS010000118.1 GCF_021531355.1 Leyella stercorea
AAATATGTAAAACGTAAATTTTAAAGACTCCATATCCTTCATTTTTTGCAATACTGAAGAATTCTGAACAAAGGATTATGTGGCTTGATTTTTGCAAAAATAAAGGGGTAAAAAATGGCCTAACTCCCATGTTCTTTAGGAAGTTAGGCCGAAAAAAATGGTCTGAACCGTTTCTTATTCTGGAAAAGAAACTAGTGGAAAATATGCTTTTTTAGTGCAAAATGAAGAAGATTAGCTCCTTCATAAGGTCGCCAGTTGAGGTGTTTTGGTTGTCCAATCCCTTACTTTTGGCATCGATTTCCCTTAGTTTGGATAAAATCTGTAGAGTTTTCATTGCTGTGAAGTTTCTCATTCCAGTGCGGTAGTCCTTCAGACCCCACACCGACTTCAGATCAAGGAAGGCTGCGAGGTTGTTGTCGTTGTTGCGATCGGGCGCATAGAATGCTACCATCAGGTTCTGGAAGTAAGAGTATAGTAAAGGCAGACATGCAAACAGTGAACCTGCCTTTGGATTTTTGTCAAAATATTTTACTATCTGATTAGCCTTGAAAACATTCCTTTCGATGATTGCTGTCTTCAGTTCGAACACATTGAAGTCCTTGCTTACTCCTATTTCACGTTCTACAATTTCGGGTGTGATGCGTCGGTTGTCGTCGGGCAGTGAGATCATCACTTTCTCCAGTTCCGATATAAGGCGACTCAGGTCAGCGCCGATGTGTTCGGCTATCATCGAACACGATTTTGGGTCGATGGCAACATGGTTGTCTTTGAGGTATTTCTCAATGAACGAGGGTAGCTCAAAGTCACGTTTCTTCTTGCTTTCAAATACCACTCCTACTGCCTCGGCCTTGCCTACAATCTTCTTTCGCTTGTCGATAGTGCCGTTTTTATAGCATACTACAAGTATGGTAGACTGTAATGGTTTCTCGAAGTATCGCTCCAATGCATCAAGCGATTTCAACGCCTGCGCCTCTTTTACAATCACTACACGATAGGGTGATGGCATTACGGGGTAACCCTTACAGAGGTCGGATATTTGGGCTGCTGAGGTGTCAGCACCGAATACGATGGTCTGGTTGAAGTCGCGGTCGTCGGGTTCAATGACGTTCTCTGCAATATAGTCGGCTATCTTGTCGATGTAGTAAGGTTCGTCGCCCATAAGGATGTATACGGGCGCATATTTCTTGGCTTTCAGGTCGCGCATGATTGATTCATACGTAGCCACGGATTTTCTTTCTGCCATAATAATTATATTATAAGGTGTAAAAATAAATTAACGGGTAGCCTTACGGCTCGTTATTCTCGTTAAAATTGCATACTTTTGTATGCTGTTTGCTGCTTATGCAGCATTTCAAAGCAAAATTACGAAAATGATTCGATTAAATCTACCAACTTTCGAAATAAAGTTATCGGGGACCAAGGAACATCCGCGAATTTTCGACATACTGCGCCGCCGCTATGTGGCTCTAACGCCCGAAGAATGGGTGCGTCAGCACTTTGTCCACTTCCTTACAGGACACAAGGGCTATCCTGCTGCCCTTATGGCCAACGAGGTGGGGCTGATGATTGGTAATAAGAAATTACGGGCTGACAGCGTGCTGTACGACCGTCAGCTGCAGCCTCGCATGATAATAGAGTACAAGGCACCGTCAATCGAAATAACACAGAAGGTGTTTGATCAGATTGCAGCCTACAATCTCTTGTTGCATGTCGATTATCTTGTTATGAGCAATGGATTGCAGCATTATTGCTGCCGTATGGACTACGAGAATCGCAGATATGAGTTCTTGAGGGATATTCCTGATTATAGTGAGATCAATAACCACAATCAATAAATATGGCAGAATATAAGAACGAGTCGGCAATGACGACTGAATATGAAAAAATGCGCAGCCAACAGCTGTATTGCTTTGATGATGCTGAGGTAATGGCAAGTATAGTCCGTGCAAACGAACTGTGTACAAAACTATCAATAATGACGCTCGCCTCGCCTGAATACAGACAGACAGTCGAAGCCCTTATCCCTGGCATACCGCAGTCGTCAGTCATCATTCCTCCGTTTCATTGCGACCATGGACATGGAATTACCGTAGGTGAGCACACGTTTATCAATTGCGACTGTATAATGCTTGATGGGGGAGAGATAACTATAGGAGCGCATTGTAAGATTGGTCCCCGCTGCCAGTTTTTCACGCCACAGCATCCTATCGACTATGAGGAGCGTATGCAGCCCGTAGAGACTTGTCATCCTATCAGGATAGGCGATAATTGCTGGCTTGGTGGTGGCGTTACGGTGTGCCCTGGGGTTACTATCGGTCCGCGTAGCATTATTGCAGCAGGAAGCGTCGTGATTCGCGACATCCCTGCCGACTCATTGGCTGCCGGCAATCCAGCTGTGGTGAAGAAGAGTCTTATAAGGAATGCGGATTGATAATATTGATAATAATACAAAGTGATTAAAATATAAAAACGAAAAATAATGGGAGTAGGAAGATGGATAGGCGGCTTCTTCGGCTTTATGTCGGGTGGACCGCTTGGAGCACTTGCCGGCTATGCTATAGGCTGGTTGTTTGAGAAGGGAGCTGAAGGGTTCAGCGGTGCAGACAATGTGTATAATGACAATCGCCAGTATGGTGGCTATACGGAGCAACAGCAGTATGAGGGACAGCGCAATTCGTTTCTGTTCTCGCTGCTTGTACTCGCTTCGTATATTATGAAGGCAGACGGAAGGGTGATGCACTCTGAGATGGAGCTCGTTCGCTCTTTCCTGCGTCGCAATTTCGGCGAGATGGCAGTACAACAGGGCGAGCAAATATTACTTCGCCTGTTTGAACGTCAGAAGCAGATGGGCAATATGGCGTTTAAGGATGTGATACGCGACTCATGTGCTGAGATAGCGCAGCATATGGAATACTCGCAGCGTCTGCAACTCGTCAACTTCCTCGTGATGATAGCACAGGCCGATGGTAGTGTGCCGCAGAGCGAGATTGAAGCCTTGCAGTTTATAGCAGCAAATCTTGGTCTTTCTGTCGAAGACTTGAATTCAATGCTCAATCTGTCGTCGGGCGGCAATAATCTTGATGCAGCCTACAAGGTGCTTGGCATTGCTCCAGACGCTTCTGATGATGAAGTGAAGGCTGCCTACCGCAGCATGGCTCTGAAACATCATCCCGACCGCGTAGCTACGCTTGGAGAGGATGTGCGTAAGGCTGCCGAACAGAAGTTCCAGGAAATCAATGCTGCCAAGGAGACAATATACAAGGCAAGGGGACTGTAGTGCGACAGGAAGTTGTCCTTTGGCATAATAAAAGTTGCCTTTTGGCGTAATAAAAGTTGCCCTTTCGCTCTTCTAAACGAATTCGTTTGAAGAGTGAAAGGGCAATTCTTTTTTATGTTTAAATCTTGTCCAAAGCTTGGCGGATGTCGTCGAGTATGTCCTCAACGTCCTCAATGCCTACTGACAGGCGGATGAGGTCGGGAGCAACACCTGCCTCGCGCAGCTGCTCGTCAGACAACTGACGATGGGTGTGGCTTGCCGGATGAAGCACACAGGTGCGAGCATCTGCCACGTGGGTTACGATGTTTATCATGTCGAGCGAGTCCATGAAGCGGATAGCTGTGTCGCGGTCGCCTTTCAGTCCGAAGGCTATCACGCCGCAAGATCCGTTAGGCAGGTATTTCTCAGCGAGTTCGTGGTATTGGTCGCCTGGCAGTCCGCTGAAGTGAACCCATGCCACACGAGGGTCGGCCTGTAGGAATTCTGCCACCTGCTGTGCGTTGGCGCAATGCTGCTTCATGCGTAGGTGGAGCGACTGCAGTCCGAGATTCAGAATGAATGAATTCATTGGGGCTGGGATTGAGCCAAGGTCGCGCATCAGCTGAGCTACAAGCTTGGTGATGTAGCCCATCTTGCCGAACTTCTTGGCGTAGGTGAGCCCGTGGTAGCTATCGTCGGGAGTACACAGGCCGGGGAACTTGTCGGCATTAGCGAGCCAGTCGAAATTGCCGCTGTCCACTACGCATCCGCCTACCTGGCTTGCTGTACCGTCCATGTATTTTGTTGTACTGTGAGTCACGATGTCGGCTCCCCATTCAAATGGACGGCAGTTGATAGGAGTGGCGAAGGTATTGTCAACAATGAGTGGAACGCCATTCTTATGGGCAATGCGTGCAAACTTCTCAATGTCGAGCACGGCACATCCCGGATTGCTTATTGTCTCGCCGAAAACAACCTTTGTATTTGGTCGGAAAGCTTTCTGAATCTCTTCTTCTGGGTCATTTGGGTTGACAAATGTGCATTCGATGCCCAATTTTTTGAGTGTTACACCGAAGAGGTTGAATGTTCCGCCATAAATCTCGTTGCTTGTCACGATATGGTCGCCTGCCTCGCAGATGTTGAATACAGCGTAGAAATTGGCTGCCTGTCCGCTGCTTGTAAGCACGGCTCCTACGCCACCCTCAAGTTGTGCAATCTTCTGTGCCACAGCATCGTTGGTAGGGTTCTGCAAGCGTGTGTAGAAGTATCCTTCCTTTTTGAGGTCGAAGAGCATAGCCATCTCCTCAGAGTTGTCATACTTGAATGTGGTGCTCTGGATGATTGGCGGTTCGATAGGTTCACCATTCTTTGCCTCGTAGCCTCCCTGTACGCAGATAGAGGCTGTTCTTAAATTCTTCTTCATCTTTTTGTTCTTAAATTTAGGCTTATTATATTGATTTTGGATGCGAAGGTACAAATAAAAGTGCTAATGAAGGCCATTTTTTCTTCTTATTTTTTGGGCTTTTGTCAAAAGCGGACTAACTTTGTAGAAAATATGAAAGTGAAAGTTCAATTTAATGTAATTTGAAAAATGAGAAAGATATTGTTCCTGTTGCCACCCATAGTGCTGGCTTTGGTGGTTGGAATGCTTGCAAGTTGTCGTTTTGCCACTTCACATAAGGATGGTGACACTATAGCAGCGTCTGAATTTGAGCCTGCTGATACTTCGCTTGTTTCAAAGCGTCAGGTGAAGGATACAATTAATAATGTGGCGCAGAATGTTGTTGATAGTACTGATATCTTCTATGTAGGCACAGGCTCTACAAGACAGTTCTTGCAACTTGTTTCCTATCCGTCCAAACGCGACACGCTTGTATATGGTAAGACACTGCATATCAAGGTGAAAGGTAGCGCCGACTTCAACAGTATTGTTCGCGTAAAGTTCTATTTGCTTAATGGCAAAGACTCGCTGGTGAGTGCTGTTGAACAGGTAGAAATCAATTAGAACAATTCTGTTGGATTGTCTATGGCAATCTTGTCATCTTGTCATCTTGTCATTTTGTCATTTTCATTTCTGAATGCTTGTTTTTTTGCTCTATAGTAAGTAAATGATCTAAATTATTTATATATATCAGTACTAATATGGTTCATTTTCCGTTTTATAGAAAAAATAGAATTATGAAACCAATAAAAGTACTTGAATTATCAGAGGTTGATCGCCTCAAATTAGAGAAAGGCTATCAT
>NZ_JADYTS010000119.1 GCF_021531355.1 Leyella stercorea
GTTTGAGCAGTTTCTGCATCAGCGTGATTCTGTGAAGAGTGTGAATACCGACCCTATGAGCTATTTGCAGTTCCTGGCAAATACGTTTGGCTCTAAGAAGGGACGCGAGTATGAAGTTTATAAGCACATTCCACAGAAGGGCACTCTCACTTATACGGATGTCCTGCACAATGACTTTTTCTTCTGTTATGAGGAATCCATTCCGACGTTTTCTTGGAAACTTGCCGATGGTGACACTATAATTATAGGTTATCCCTGCCATAAAGCCGTTTGTCAGTTCCGTGGGCGCACTTGGACAGCGTGGTATTCGTTGGACTTGCCTTTTGATAACGGTCCATGGAAGTTGGGTGGTTTGCCAGGACTCATACTGGCTGCTTCTGAAAGCCGACATGAATTCTCGTTTGTTGCCACAGGTATAGAGCAGATGCGGCAAACTGCAACTATCTGTTTTCAACCTAAGCGTTATTTGCGTTCAACTCCTGCCAAGTTTCAACATCTGCTTGAGGATTACTGGAAAGACCAATGGAATACCACCAACCGCTTGCAAGGCAGTGGATATAGTGAACCGCCTAAGGCACAACGGACTTTCAATGCATGTTTAATGGACAAATATGAATAAGTGATATGAGAAATATATATATAACCTTTCTTTTTCTGATTTTCTGCTCAATGGCTTATGCTCAAGAGCAAGCAAAATATCGCATCACATACGATTGTGATGCGCAGGTAGTAACAGGCAAGACCAATACTTACAGATGGACGCTTGATATAGGCGAGACTACCGCCGTATTTTATAATAACAACTACAGGTTGTACAGTAGTGAACTGGCAAAAGTGAAGACACAAGGAGGTGACAATGCGATGATTGACCAACTGTCAGTAATTAGCGGAAAGTATTTCCCAAAGAATGATCTCCAGATTGTTGTTGGCTCTCCAGATAAAGGGGAATACATTTATTACAAGCAGGTTCTCAACTCCGGATTGAAATATGTGGATGCGCTTCCCGTTATCGAATGGCAGTTGACAGACAGCACAAAGACCATCTGTGAATATGAATGCAAGCAGGCGGTTGGCTCCGTATATGGCCGGACATGGACTGTATGGTATTCTATAGAGTTGCCTCTCAATTACGGTCCTTATATTCTTAATGGTTTGCCAGGATTGATTATGGCGGCAAGGGATTCGGAGGGCTTGTTTGATTTCAAAGCTGTTGGTGTAGAGAATGCTCCTGAGAATGTCTTGGTTTCGGTTTACAAAGAAGACAGCCACCAAAAGTGTACCCGAAAACGTTTCTTGCAACTGCGCTCAGAGTCAGAAGGAATCAATAAAGACCAACTTGTAGATAGAATTCTTAGTCAAAGGACATCGGGTGAAAAAGTGATAGTTTATACTGTTTCTGGGACTGATGCAAAAGTCGATAACGAGGTTGAAGTGCCTAAATATAACCATTTGGATAAAGAATGAGAATTGCCGTTTTTATTTTACTTCTGCTAACAAACCTTTCGCTCTCTGCACAAACCTTCACAGGAAAGGTGAAGGGTAAGAAAGGAGAGCTCTTGGTAGGTGCCTCGGTTGTGGCATCGACTGAGAGCAAGTCAACCGTGGCGTATTGTCTCACAAGCGATAATGGTGAATATAAGTTGACTATTCCTAAAGGGAAAAATCCTGCAAGCATAACGGTAAGTTATATTGGTTATCAGAAGAAGACGATGCCGTTTGCTGATTTGAAGGATGGCATGACTATCACGTTGGCAGAAGGTGGCTTCAAGTTAAAGGAAGTAAAGATAAAAGCGGAGCGTATAAAAAGCACAGGAGACACGCTCACATATTCGGTTGCTGGTTTCCGCCAGGGGCAAGACCGAAGCATTGCCGACGTGATAGCCAAGATGCCTGGACTTGAGGTAAAAGCGGATGGCAAGGTGGAATACCAAGGAAAACCTATCAACAAGTTCTATATTGAGGGACTTGACTTAATGGGGTCGCAATATGGTGTTGCCAACCAAAACATCTCAGCTGATAAGATAAAGAGTGTGCAGGTATTGGAGAATCATCAGTCGGTGAAGTCGTTGCGTGGCGTGTCGTTCAGCGAACAGGCTGCTCTCAATCTTGTGTTGAAGGATGATGCCAAAGCCGTATGGACGGGAGCGGCTGACATAGGTTTGGGTTATGGTGATGATTTTCTATATGACTGCCGACTGATGGGTATGCGTTTCAACAAGAAGTATCAGACTCTGATGATGTACAAGAACAACAACATCGGCAAGCAACTCGACAATGAGGTGCTCGACCTTGCTGCATTGTTGAAGGGAAGAACTGGCTCTGAATCGGGCTTTCTCTCTATGATGTCGGTTGCGGCTCCCGACCTTGCAGACAACCGCTATACTTTCAACAATAGTCATCTTGTAGCCGGCAATTGGCTTTGGAAAACTGGCAAGGATTCGGAACTACGTGTGCAAGGCAATGGATTTATAGACAAGACCGACATGCAGGACTATAGTTCATCCACCTATCTCACCCTTGCCGACATGCCAGTCATAGTTGAGGAGCAGAATGTCAGCAACACCCGAAGCGAATGGAAGGGTGAGGCTAACTATCAGTACAACGGCAGCAAGAGTTTCATCAAGAACAACCTTAAAGGCTATATTGAATTTAACAAGAGTATCGGCACGATGATGTACAACGGACAGCGCACCGACATGATGGTGAAGCCGCACAAGCGTAGTATTACTGAGGATTTTCAGGTGTCGCACACCACGGCAAAGGGCAACATATATAACGTTGACAGTTATTGGACCTACAGCTATCTGCCGGGACAGTTGCTCACCATTGGTGGAATGACAGAACGGCTGAATCTCGGTTTCTTCTCTACACAGAATGAAATGCAATATAAACTGAAAGTCGGCAGACACTATCTCAACAATGAGTTGGGAATGAACTACGACTATCAGAGCATTGGTGTGGCAATGGACGAGGAAGCGGAGAAGACGAATGTGTATCAGTTGCTTCGCATGTATTGGTCTCCTTCAATGTCGTTCCTTTTCGGAAAGCATAGGATAGGAATAAAGTCGAAGATAAGTTATGCCCGTCAGTCTTACCGTGAGTCAAGAAGCAATCATCTGTGGATAGACCCTGCGGTGGGTTGGAATTGGAAGGCAACTGTTGTTTCTGAATTTTCGGCTAATGTTGGTTATGCTAATGCGCCATTGATGGGAAGGTCTATCTATGACACTCCTATCTTCACAAGCTATCGCACGCAGAAAGTGAATAGAGGCAAAACGGATGCTACTCACTCTCTTCATGCAACGGCAGCATATAAATACACCAATCCTGTGTCGGGACTGTTCTTTAATATTCGTCCTTCATATAATAGAATGTCGGGAAACATCCTTTACGAGAGTGCGATGAACGGCAATATCTACACCATGACTGCTACCGACAAGGAATATGCCATGCAGACAATAGGTGTTTCCGGTCGTGTAAGCAAATCGTTTGGATGGGCAAAGACACTTGTCGGTATTGGCGCCTCACACAACATCACAGATTATAATATGCTTGTGTCGGGCATTGTGAATGACGCACGTATGAACACAACCTCTGTTTCGTTCAACTACTCATTGCGTCCAGCAAGGTTTCTTTCTGTTGAGGGTAAGTCGAATGTGAACATTTATAAGCAGAAAAACCTCACGGCCCCAGAACTCTCTTCCGACCCCACAACCGACTGGGAACATATCCTTAAACTATATGTGTTCCCTGCCAAAGGATGGATGCTGAGCGTAAAAAACGAACTCTTCCATACCAACGACAAGAGCATCGGTGTAAACCACTTTCTTGACCTTGCCATTGCCTACAAGGCTAAGCGTTGGGAATTCTCCGTCACAGCAAACAACCTTATTGGCACTTCTGAGTTTGAACGAAGAACTCTCGGCAACACCATTGAGTCGTATAGCATTACTCGTCTTCGTCCAAGAGAAGTGCTTGCAAAGTGGAGTATGGATTTGTAAACTACAAGAAGTCCTTTAATGCAAGAAAGATTACTAAGAAAGTCATAACGAAGCCAATTATGAAGAAGAGCCAAAAGAACCACTGGGCATAGTGACCGAGGTAGCAACCATTATATTCCTTGTATCGCTCACGGACTTTTTTCCGTTCATCAGCAAACATGGAATTGACCTCACGGATATGCATCTGCATCTGTGCGGTCATCCATTGGCGTTCTTTGGCAAACAGTTCTTGAATCTTCTGCCAGTCAGCATCATTGACATTTACAGACACCTTTAATTTCGTGGGAGCATTTTCCAAGACTTTGTCTATGTGCTGATTGATGGTATCAACCTTTTTGCCGATAGTAGTCACAGCACCGCCTAATTTGGCTTCCGCACGTTGATACTGCTGAACAGCATCGCTACATGAGCGACATTCTCTGTTGTCGCTATATTATTATCCTCTGGAATCTGAACCTCATTAGTAAAGACGTCTTTGACAGAGTTCGGAATCCACACCTTTTTGACTTCATCGTCAATGTTGATTGTGAATGCCGTTGGTGTAATTTGAGGTTGCGCCTTTGGTTGTGATGCAGTTGGAGTATGAACGACAGGACGAACTGGGCGAGGCGCAGGAGCAACGGATAGAGAAACTCCGCTTGAAACGGCAAAAATGTATTGCGAAGCAGCAATATATTCTTTTGAAGCAATTATAGGTATTCCTCTTTTTATAATAATCCTCTCAACTCTTACGGATAAGTAACAAAGATGATGAAGTCTATTTTGTCACTATTCTCTGTTCTTTTATCGCCCCAGCCCTTTTTCTTTCTTTTGTGGAACGCTTCCAAGCCCTACCTTTTGTGTTCCGTCCCAATTTGTAAGTTGGTCAGCACACCCATTGGAGCCACCGAGTGAAACGTATGTGTCTGCACTACATGACGTGTGGTCAACAAAAGCGAGAAAGTTGTCAATGGCATTGTCTGTGAATTGAACTTCATTCGTGGCGAATAGTTTTGTCCAACTGGTAATACATTCTTGCTTGAAGTCTGTAATACCATGCCAAGGCATATCAGACAAGAACCTCTTTGCTGCCGAATCTATACAGGGTTTAGAGTCCAATCCAATATTATGCTTTACAGCAGATGCCATAATGCCATAGTATATGGAAGTCGCTTCTTTCTCGTTGAAGTTGACTCTATCTGTTTTTGCAAAGGATGATAAAGCTTCATGTCCCTCATGGATGAACTTGTCAAGCACTCCTATGTATCTATTTTGCCGAGCTATGCTTTCACGTTTGGCTTCGGCTTCTTGCCGAGCCTTTTCTTTTGCATCTTCCTTCTTTCGTACTTCCACTCGTCTCCATGCGTCTATCATTTCTGGCTCCTGCCAAATGGCATTCCAACGAGCCTTCAAATCATT
>NZ_JADYTS010000011.1 GCF_021531355.1 Leyella stercorea
CGTTGATGAAAAGTTCTTTCTGTATCGACTTGCAAAGATTTATGCTTATCCCCACTAAATTTCCACTGAGCCCCGAGAAATGCTATCAGTCAAAACATCTGTCAAAGGTGGATTTGTACTATTATTAGAAGTTGATTTAGAGAACAATAAAAAAACTAAAACTATGATACAAACTAAAGCTATACACAAAATTACAAGGCGTTTTCTTCTACTTTTTTTCATACTACGATTTTTAAACATTATATATTATCATGACAGACCCTGATTTATTATTTACTGCAAAGATACGAAATCTTACGGAAAATGAATTGGTTGTTTTTTTCGTTTGTTCTGTTTTTTATCAAATTATTTTCCGAGCGAATATGATTCGTCTTAAATAAAATAAAAACACCCAACTTTACATTCTTGGGTGTAAAATTGGGTGTTTGTTTTATAATTTGCTGATTTTCAGCGTTTATTGCGGAGAGAGAGGGATTCGAACCCCCGGTACCTCTCAGTACGCCGGTTTTCAAGACCGGTGCATTCGACCACTCTGCCATCTCTCCATAGGGTGCGTATGGTTGGTCGAGTTGAAATAAGCAAGGCTCCGGAATGTTCGGAACTCATAGCTTTACTACATATAGCGGAGAGAGAGGGATTCGAACCCCCGGTACCTCTCAGTACGCCGGTTTTCAAGACCGGTGCATTCGACCACTCTGCCATCTCTCCATGGGGTGCTGGAATCCGGTAGATGTAGTCTTGCTACATGCTGCGACTCATTCTGTCGTCTTGCTCATTTGCGGGTGCAAAGGTAGCGCTTTTTTTTTGTTCTGCAAATTAATTGGCACTTTTTTTACCAAACAACAAAAAAAAAGTAACTTTGCACCATGATTTATCCTGATAATTTTGAAAATAAGATACAGTTCAACGAAATTCGTTCGTTGCTGAAGGGCTACTGTCTGAGCCAGCTTGGTAAGGACAAGGTGGACGACATGGCTTTCACGAGCGATGCCGAACGCATCAATACAGCCCTGTCGCAGACCCGCGAGTTCCGCCGTATGCAGGAAGAAGCCGACGACTTCCCGCTTCAGTTCTTTTTTGACATGCGCGCTTCGATAAAGCGAATACGCATCGAGGGCACGCATCTTGAGGAGAATGAGATATTCGACTTGCGCCGTTCGCTGGAGACGATATCGGGTATAGTGAAGTTTCTGAACCGTAGCGACGACGACGGCAACTACGACTATCCTACGCTTCATGCCCTGACCGAGGATGTGATGACCTTTCCCGACCTCATACGCCGTATAGACCAGATTTTGGACAAGTATGGCAAGATTAAGGATACGGCATCGCCACGTCTGGCTGAAATACGTTCGCAGTTGCGTAAGGCTGAGGGCAGCGTCTCGCGTACATTATATAGTATACTGCATGCTGCGCAGAGTGAGGGCCTTGTAGAGAAGGACGTGACACCTACGCTGCGCGACGGAAGACTTGTTGTGCCCGTGGCGCCAGCTATGAAACGCCGAATCAAGGGTATTGTGCATGATGAGTCGTCGACGGGTAAGACTGTGTTTATTGAGCCAACCGAAGTGGTTGAGGCGAACAACCGTATACGTGAGTTGGAGGCCGACGAGCGTCGCGAGATAATCGTAATACTTACGGAGTTCTCGAAGCTTGTGCGTCCGCATGTAGATGACATTATATACGCCTATCAACTTCTGGCGGAGATAGACTTCATTCGTGCTCGTGCAGAATTTGCACGTCTCACCAATGCCATTGAGCCTGATGTCAATGCCGGTCCGGTTATCGACTGGATAACGGCACGCCATCCGCTGCTGTGGCTTGCACTGAAGAAGCAGGACAAGCCTATCGTTCCGCTCGACATAATGCTTACGAGCGACCGCCATATACTCATCATCTCGGGTCCGAATGCCGGAGGTAAATCGGTGTGTCTGAAGACTGTAGGACTGCTGCAGTATATGTTGCAGTGCGGACTGTCGATACCCGTGAGCGAGCGTTCGAAGGTGGGTGTGTTCGAAGACATAATGATAGACATAGGCGACGAGCAGAGTATTGAGAACGACCTTTCTACCTATTCTTCGCACTTGCTCAATATGAAGAACATGATGCGTAGGGCAGGCGAGGCAACGCTGCTGCTTATCGACGAGTTTGGTACGGGCACTGAGCCTCAGATTGGAGGTGCCATGGCTGAGGCTGTGCTCAACCAGTTTGTGAAGAAGCATGCGTGGGGCGTTATAACCACCCACTATCAGAATCTGAAGCATTATGCCGATTCGCACGACGGCATTGCCAACGGTGCCATGCTGTACGACCGCCACGAGATGCGACCGCTGTTTCAGCTGGCCATCGGTCAGCCAGGTTCGTCGTTTGCCATTGAGATTGCGCGCAAGACGGGCATTCCCGATGAGGTGATACGCGAGGCGAGCGCCATCGTTGGGTCGGACTACATACAGAGCGACAAGTATCTGCAGGACATAGTACGCGACAAACGCTACTGGGAGAACAAACGACAGAATGTGCACCAGCGCGAGAAAGACCTGGAGAAGACTATCGCCAAGTATGAAGAAGAGATAAAGGAACTTGCGCAAAAACGCAAGGATATATTGCGGCAGGCCAAGGAGCAAGCGCAGGAACTGCTCAAGGAGAGCAACCGCAATATTGAGAATACTATACGCGAGATACGCGAGTGTCAGGCTGAGAAGGAGGAGACGAAGCGTCTGCGTGAAGAGCTGAACGCCTTCAAGGAGGATGTCAGCGAGATTGACACTAAGTCGGCCGATGACCTCATTGAGAAGAAGATGCGCCAGATAATGGAGCGCAAGGAACGTCGCGAGAAGCGCAAGAAGGAGAAGAAGGAGAACGCCGGCAAACCAACTTCTATCGGAACCAAACTGCCAACGCCTACAGCCAGTGCCGAGCAGCAGACGTTTGCTGTGGGCGACACGGTACGTATGCGTGGTCTTACCACTGTGGGCACTGTGGAGACGGTGCAGGGCAAGGAGGCTACAGTGGTGTTTGGCGACGTGAGAACGAAGGTGAAGACGTCGCGACTTGAGCATACCGTCAAGAAGCCCGAGTCGACACAGCCGGCAACATTTGCCATCAGTCGTGAGACACGACAGACTATCGATTCGCACAAGCTTAACTTCCATCAGGATCTCGACGTGCGTGGCATGCGTGGAGACGAAGCTCTGAACGCTGTGCAGCACTTCATCGACGACGCGATACTTGTAGGAATGTCGCGTGTGCGTATTCTGCACGGCAAGGGCAACGGTATTCTGCGTCAGCTCATACGTCAGTACTTGCAGTCGGTGCCTAATGTGACAAGCTGCAAGGACGAGCATGTGCAGTTTGGCGGTGCGGGTATTACTGTGGTGGATTTCTAAGGATATAAAAAACGACAATAGAGACAATCCTTGACAAGTGTATAGCTTGTTGTCAATGATTGTCTCTATTGTCGTATATGATTGTCCACCTGTTGTGGCTAAGGCGAGGATGTCATAGCCTTGTGTAGGGTTTTATTTCTCAAATTCAATCTTTACGTATTCAAATCCCATAGAGCGTAGCAGGTTTTCAAACTGGGTTTTGGCGTTCTGCTGTGCAGTCTGATAATTCTGTCGGGTGAGGCAGCGTCGGCGCATCATAGCGTCGGCACGATTGTACATCAGCTTGCGGTCCTGATGGCTCCACTTGCCGGTTTCGATAAACGAGCGGGTACGTGTCTCGTCGATAAAGTCGTTGTCGAGGAGTTTTACGGGTGGCAATGTGGCACAAAGCGTGTCGCCACGCATGGCTATCCAGCCTTCGTGAGCCTGACGCGTATCAACGCCAAGGCGTAGGGTGCCGTAATATATGCGCACCAGTTCGTCGTCGGAGAAGAATCCGCGGCGTATCGTGTCAACGATTTCCTCGTCGCTGACTTCCAGAAACGACCATTTGCCAATCTGTTCTATTGAGCGTATCTGCGACGGAGTGATGTCAATGCTCTGATCGGTGACAATCTGAAGTGGGGTAGAGGTGTCGACCGTCTTCTTCATGTAGTGGCGTGCCACGACGATGGCGCACACAATAAGTATTGCAACAAATGCAATCTTAACGGCGGTTGACTTCAACCAAAATCCGAAGAACGTCTCTTTGGGGCGTATGGGGCTATTTTCTGACTTTCGCATTTTGCTTGTTTTCAATGGTTGAACGGTCTATTAGTTTCATTATGTCGCGTGGCTTGTAGTCGCGGCTGAACGAGATGGTGATGTTCTCAGGGCTGAATCCCATCTGCTCTATCATCGGTATGAGTACGTTGGCGGCTCCGATGCGGGCATTCTCCATAATGTCAGTGTTGGCTACATCGGCTATTATGGCATCGCGTCCTTGTCGTTCGTAGGCCGAGAGTTCCTCGTCGGAGAAGTTACGTCGGGTCAGAGCTACATATTCGCGTATGCCGTTGTGGTCGATACGTGACGATGTCAGCACGATGCGAGGTTCGGGCAGAACAATCTCAATATGTGTAGAGTCGCGGCGTACATTGGCATCTGAGAAACCTGCAAAGTCGATGTAGGCTTTTACGGTAGCATCGACGGGGATGGCTATCTTGCGTTTGCCCAACGGCAGGTTGATGTCGTAGTCGTGGCTGAGTACGCGGCCCTTCATCTTCACTTGGTCGTCGTGGGTTATGACCTTGTGTATGCGATACTCGGTGGTGTACAGACGTGAGCATCGTTGTATCTGCATCACCATCAATCGTGTTGTGTCGACACGTGCTGTGGCAATAGTGTCGGCTGTGGTCGTCGGCTTGTCGTTTTTGCCTGAGCAAGATGCGAGAAGCGTGAGGGCGACAAGTGTAAGTGTGGTTATTGCTGTTCTCATAGCTTATTATTTAAAAATGACCGAATTCATTTTGTATTGTCTTCGATTTGCATTAACTTTGTCGTCATTATGAAGACACGGACATTATTCAAGAGTTTTTTTATAGTAGCGTGGGCGGCCATGTCGCTTGGCGTGGTTGTATCGTGCAAGGAAAAACCTCGCACAACAGATATCATTGTGAAGAAACCAACTCCTAAGCCTAAGAAAGGTGTGCAGAAGATGGACGAATATCGCCAAGTGCGCGACGTGGAGTGGCTCGGCGGAACTTATAAGGTTGTGGCAGAGCGCAAGCCCGACACATCGCTTCCGCAGGCCGTAGACGAGCAAGGCAACCGCTACTACGACAATCGTATAACGCTAACTATAAGCCGGCCTGACGGTACGGCTTTCTTCAGTCGTACATTCTCAAAGACCGATTTTGCAAAATATGTTGACGGTGACAATGCCGATGGTGCTTTGCTTGGCATTGTATTCGACCGCGCCGACGGTGGTTCGTTGATATTTGCAGCAAGTGTTGGTTCGCCAGATAAGATGAGTGATGAGTATGTGCCGCTTGTGCTTACCATTTCGCGGGGAGGAACTGTGAACATAGCCAAGGACACTCAGCTCGATACGGCCAGCGATGTTGTAGATGAGGCTGACGACGAGGACGGCGTATAATAGCCGTCTGTTCGTCGTAGTTGGTTTGGCTGATTGTTTATTCGTCGCCTTCGATATCGTCGTCGATGTCGTCGAAGCCGAACATGGCTGGGTCGACAAATGCATCAAGGGCACGTCGCTCCTTCTTGGTGGGGCGGCCAGTGCCACGTGCACGGTCTACAAATCCGCTTATACGACTCATCTCAAGCAGTTCGTACTGCTTGGGGTCGGTCACATTCTCGTACACTTCGGGTATCAGCTTGGCACCTACGCGCTGTTCTATCGTCTTGAGAACACGAAACGAGTAGGTGATAGGCGATTTTTTTACACTCACCACTTCGCCTGCCTTTATCGTATGACTTGGCTTAACGTTCTGTCCGCCTATCGTAACGCGGCTGTTCTTGCAGGCGTCGGCAGCGATAGAGCGCGTCTTGAATATGCGCGCTGCCCATAGCCATTTGTCTATGCGTGCTGTTTCTGACATGTGATTATTGCTGATTGGTTTGCTTTGATTTCTTTCCAAATTTGTTGAACTGGTTCATTGTGATGTTCAGTCCGGCAAGCACGAAACTCTTTATTATCTCTACCGCCATGTCGATTGAGGGCTGCAGAGTCTTCATGTCCTCGTCATCGTATCTGCCGAGTACCCAGTCTACCTGCTGTCCTTGCTGGAAGTCGGCACCTATGCCCATACGCAGACGTGCATATTGCTGTCCGATGAGCTGCTGTATGTTGCCCAGTCCGTTGTGGCCACCGTTAGATCCGTTGCCCTTCAGGCGGAAGTCGCCAAGCGGAATGGAGAGGTCGTCGACGATGACAAGCAAACGGCTCTGGTCGATATTCTCCTTCTGAAGCCAGTAGCGCACAGCGTTGCCGCTGAGGTTCATGTATGTTGTAGGTTTCAGTATGAACACCTTGCGTCCCTTAATTGATATCTCGGCCACAAAACCGTAACGCTTGTCTTCGAACGTTGCGCCAAGTTTGTCGGCCAGCTCGTCTACTACCATAAATCCGGTGTTGTGACGAGTCATCTCATATTCGCGTCCGGGATTGCCAAGACCCACTATCAAGTATTTGTCCACTTCTTTAATGATTAATTGTTAATGATAAATGATTAACTGATGTCTCAATAGAATCGACATGTTGAAACAAAAAAGCGCACTCGTCGTAATGACGCGTGCGCTTTCCTTTTTTCTATTAAATGTGCTAATGTGCTATATTGATTAAGCCTGTGCGTTAGCAGCAGCAGACATAGCGGCACGTGTCATCTTGATAGAGCATACGATGACATCCTTGCCTGTAGCGATCTCCAGACCCTCGAAGCTCAACTCACCAACCTTGATGCTCTTGCCAATCTTAAGGGCAGTAACGTCGATGTCAAGGTGCTCAGGAATCTGCTGGTAGGGAGCTGTAACCTCAATCTTACGGATAGAGAGGTTCATGCGGCCACCGTCACGTACACCCTGTGCAAGACCTGTGAGCTTAACAGGAATACCGATTGTGATAGGCTTCTGATCGTTAACCTCGAGGAAGTCTACGTGCAGAACTGCGTCTGTTACCGGGTGGAACTGAATCTCCTTGAGGATAGCTGTGTGTGACTCGCCGTCGATGTTGAGGTTGATAACATAGATGTGCGGAGTGTAGATGATCTTGCGGAGCTCTGTCATAGCGATAGCGAATGACTTAGCAACGGGCTTGCCGTCCTGCTCTGCCAAACCATAGAGGTTGCAAGGTACAAGACCTTCCTTGCGCAATGTTTTAGAAGCTTTCTTTCCAAGGGCCTCACGCTTCTGACCTGTAACGTTAATCTCTTTCATAATTGTGTTACTCTAAATTAAGTTTAATAAATAATGTGATTTATGCCTTAATTCGCCATCACACGAGAATTTTTTAATTATTTTCTGTATAGATGTGCTCAAAAAAGCGGTGCAAAGGTACATCTTTTATCTGAAATGAGCAAAGTTTATCCTTAAAATGTATAATTATTACCGTTTTTCTTGGTAGTTCATCCAATTTTGTCTATTTTTGCAAAGCGAAAAACAAACAGAAACATTAGAGATACATTATATATAATATCAAAGAGATGATTAATCGCGAATTAATAAGAATCAAGATAGTCCAGTTAACCTACGCTTACTATCAGAACGGCAACAAACTCATGGACAGCGCAGAGAAGGAACTGTTGTTCAGTCTTTCGAAGGCTTACGATCTGTACAACTACCTCTTGGAGCTTATCGTGGCAGTGACTCAAGAAGAGCGCCGCCGTGTTGAGGTGGCAACCCAACGTGCAGTACGTGAGGGTGGAGAAATGCCGTCGCAAAAATTCGCATACAATAAGTTTGCAGTACAGCTTGAGGAGAATCGTCAGTTGCTCGATTTTGCTGAGACACAAAAGCAGTCGTGGGCTGACAGTCTGGAGTTTGTACGCTCGCTCTGCAACCAGATAGAACAGAGCCAGGCATATGCCGATTATATTGCCGACACCGACGACTCGTATGAGGCCGACCGTGAGTTGTGGCGCAAGCTTTATCGTCAGCTCATACAGGAGAACGAGACTCTCGACCAGCTGCTTGAGGAGCAGAGCCTTTACTGGAACGATGACAAGGAGGTGGTTGATACATTCGTGCTTAAGACCATCAAGCGTTTTGACCCGAAGAACAAGTCGAAGCAGGACCTTCTGCCCGAATACAAGGACCAGGAAGACAAGGATTTTGCAATGAAGCTGTTCCGTGCCACTATTCTCAATGCCGACCAGTATCAGCGCTATATGAGTGAAACATCGCGCAACTGGGACTTCTCACGTTTGGCATACATGGATGTGGTGATTATGCAGATTGCCATTGCCGAGATGCTCACGTTCCCCAACATACCTATCAGTGTGACCATCAACGAGTATGTAGACCTCGCAAAGTTGTACTCTACACCTAAGTCGGGAGGATACATCAATGGTATGCTCGACTCAATAGCACGCTACCTCGTTGCTACTGGCAAGCTGATGAAGACCATCGAGGACCGCCCGCAGCGTCGTCCGGCTCCACGTCGCCAGTCAACACCGCGTCTCAACCGTGCTCAGCAGGCCCTTGAGGATGGTGAAGTATTGCGCACACGCTATGCTGCACAGCTGGAGGAAGAAGCCAATACCGACGAGCAGGAGTTTTAATTTTTGAAGTTTAATAATACATAATAATATTGACAATGAATACAATCGTACTCGCTGCTCAGGCAGCGCAAGGTGGTGGAATGGGAATGATTATAATGATGGTGGCAATCTTTGCTATCATGTATTTCTTCATGATCCGTCCGCAGCAGAAACAGCAGAAGAAGATTCGTGAGTTCCAGAACGCTCTCAAGGAGAACGACAAGGTGCTCCTTGGCGGAAGCATACATGGCACTGTACGCCGTGTAGACTTGGCAGCTGGCACTGTTGAGGTGGAGATTGCACGTGGTGTAGTCATCACAGTAGACAAGACTGGTGTTTTCGCTGATAACGCACAGTCAGTACAGAAGTAATAAAACATACGGAAGGTTTGCCAGATGAAATATCGTTTGACGCAAATATTCAAGGTTGTCAGGAACTTCTTGTTCAGTTCAGTGAACAAGGAGTTTCTGATTTTTTTGTTCTTTCTGTTCTTGAGCAGTATTTTCTGGCTCATGATGGCATTGAACGAAACATATGAACAGGAAATAAAAGTGCCGGTAAGGCTGGTGAATGTGCCCAAGAATGTAGTGCTCACCACCGAAATGGAGGATACAGTGCGTGTCACAGTACGCGACAAGGGATTCACTCTTGCCACATATATGTATGGCGACATGATACAACCGGTGTCTGTAAACTTTTCTGTATATGCCAATCGTCAGACGGGTTATGGGTATGTGCCGGCATCCGACTTGCTAAAGATGCTTAGCCAGCGATTCATGGCACAATCGAAAATCATACAGGTGAAACCCGACCGGCTCGACTTCTACTTCAATTATGGCGTGTCAAAGCAGTTGCCGGTGCGCATGGCTGGCTATGTAGTGCCGGGCAAGTCGTACTATCTGGCACGTACACGCTTTTGGCCCGACCAGATTACGGTGTATGCAAGCAAGCGCGTACTCGACTCGCTGCGCTTTGTCAAGACAGTACCTATTAATATAGTAAACTTCGGCGACACTGTCATTCAGACCGTAGCGCTTGAGAAGATAAAGGGCGTGAAGATGGTGCCAGACCGTGTGCGTATCGGTCTCTATCCCGACATCATGACCGAGGAGAGCATTGATGTGCCGGTAGGCTCAATCAATATGCCTGAGGGCAAGGTGCTGCGCACATTCCCGTCGCGCGTCAAGGTGAACTTCATTGTAGGAGCGAGCATGTTCCGCAATATCACAGCCGACCAGTTCCAGGTCGTTGTTGACTATAACGAACTGATGGAGCATCCGTCTGACAAGTGCAACATATACCTGAAGGCGAGTCCGCACAGCGTGCGTAGCGCCAAACTGTCAATATCTCAGGTGGATTATCTAATCGAACAGCAATGAGAATAGCAATAACAGGAGGCATAGGTTCGGGCAAGAGCTATGTGTGCCGAATGCTTGAGCAGCGTGGCATCAAGATATACGACTGTGATGCAGCCGCCAAACGCCTTATGCGAACGTCAGATTGTTTGCAGCGACAGCTGAAGGAACTTGTTGGCGAGGATGTGTATTCTGCTGATGGAGTGCTTCAGAAACGGGTGCTGGCAGAGTTTCTGCTCACAAGCGAAGCCAACAAGCAGGCTCTCAACAATGTGGTGCATCCCGCTGTAGCAGCCGATTATGATGCTTCGGGAATGGAATGGCTTGAGAGTGCCATACTCTTCGAAAGCGGATTCGACCGCCGTGTGCATTTTGACCATATTGTATGTGTTACTGCACCACGCGATGTGCGCATACAGCGAATCATGCAGCGCGACTCCATATCGGCCGAGCGTGCAGCCGAATGGATTGACGCACAGATGTCGCAGGAGGAAGTAGAGCAGCGCAGCGACTTCGTCATAACGAATGACGGGGTGAGCGATTTGCAGCATCAGATAGACCGTATGCTCCAGCAATTCCAACCAGCCGAATAATAATTGTAATTATTTAATATAAGAATGTATATCGGTGCAATTCCAGTTGCCCGAATAATAATTAATAACCAATAAATAAACAAATAAAGAAAATGGAAACAATTCTTTCAATAGCAGGTAAACCAGGACTTTACAAACTCGTCAATCGTGGCAACCGTAACCTCATCGTTGAGGCTATCGACGCTACTCACCGTCGCATGCCGGCATTCGCTTCCGACCGTGTTACATCGCTTGCCGACATCGCAATGTACACCGACGCTGAGGACATCCCATTGTGGCAGGTGCTCAAGAATCTTGGCGAGAAGGAGCAGTCGAAGGAGTGCTCGCTCAACTACAAGAAGTGTTCAGCCGACGAGTTGCACGCTTTCTTTGCTGAGGTTTTGCCTGCATACGATCGCGACCGTGTTCACGATTCAGACATCAAGAAGCTCATCCAGTGGTATAACATCCTCGTCAACAACGGCATCACCGATTTCGAGGCAGCACTCGCTCCTACAGAAGGTGATAATGTAGACGACCGTCAGGAGGCCGAATAATGATAAAATCCGTAAGACCAAAGAAAAATCTCGGACAGCACTTCCTTACTGATCTTGGCATAGCCAAGGCTATTGCCGACACGGTAGATGCTTGTCCCGACATACCGGTGCTTGAGATAGGTCCCGGCATGGGTGTCATGACGCAGTTTCTTGTCACCAAGCCTCGTCCCGTAAAGGCGGTAGAGATAGACAAGGAGTCGGTGGCTTATCTCAACGAGAAGTTTCCGAAACTTCGTGAGAACATCATTGGCCAGGACTTCCTGCGCATGGATCTCAACGAGATTTTCGACGGCAAACAGTTTGTGCTCACCGGCAACTACCCCTACGACATTTCGTCGCAGATATTCTTCAAGATGCTTGACTATAAGGAGCTGATACCTTGCTGTACGGGTATGATACAGCGCGAGGTGGCTCTGCGTATAGCATCGGCTCCGGGCAACAAGGCCTACGGCATATTGTCGGTACTGATTCAGGCATGGTACGACGTGGAGTATCTCTTCACCGTCGACGAGACAGTATTCAATCCGCCTCCAAAGGTGAAGAGTGCCGTAATACGCATGACACGCAATGAGGTGATGGATTTAGGATGCGACGAGCGTTTGTTCAAGCGCGTGGTGAAGACTGTGTTCAATCAGCGCCGTAAGATGCTGCGTGTATCATTGCGCCAGATATTCGGTGGCTCTGCATCGCCCGAATTCTATGCTCAAGACATCATGACCAAGCGTCCCGAACAACTCTCAGTGCAGCAGTTTGTGGAGCTTACTAATATGGTGGCAGAAGAAGCACAAAAAATCGGAAAGACATTGTAATTTAGAATTTCGAGTTTTAAGATAAAAGGCTTTACATTAGATGTAACGAGAACCAAGTTCTCTACAATCTAATGTAAAGCCTTTTTTTGTTTATAGGGAAATAGGAGAGAAATATCCTAATAAAAATCTTGAATAGCATGTCCGATTTTTTCGTTTCATACGTTATATCTATGTAAGAGAAATGAAACCAAGCGAATTTAACCATATCATCCTGCCCATGCGCGACGAGCTGTTAGGCTATGCGCTGAGTGTCACAAAGTCAGAGGACAATGCCGAGGACCTTGTGCAGGAGGTGATGTTGCGCCTTTGGGACAAGCGTTCAAGGCTCGATTCTGGAGGGCGGCTCAAGTCGCTTGCCATGACAATGATTCACAATCTGTATCTTGACCAACAGCGACACGAGAGCCATACAGCAGCGATGCCCGACAATGTGGACATAGCTGTGGATGACCGGCGGGCGGAACTCCGTGACGAGACAAGGTTAATCCGCGACATCGTTGCACAGTTGCCACCTCTGCAACAGCAGATATTCCGCATGAAGGAGATAGAAGGCTATACCGCTGACGAGATACTGCTGATAACGGGGTGCACTGCTGATAATCTCAGGCGAAACCTCTCAAGAGCACGAATCAAGATACGCGAGACTTACATTAAAATAATGATGAAAGGAATCGGAACATGATAAAAGACATAAAGCCAAAATTGCACGGAACCGACATTCGGTTGCTTATCGACAGATATATGTCGGGAGATACCACTAACGAGGAAGAGGCTATGCTGCGCACGTGGTTTCGGCTTGCCGGAGACGACATACCTGAAGAGTGGCGACCGCTGCGAGCTTTGTTTTGTTTTGTGGATGAACAGCGCAGCACCACTTTGCAGCGAGCCATGCATCGACCCCGCATATGGATTTCGTCAGCTGTGGCTGCTGTAGCTATTGTCATAGTGATGCTTGTGCCGTCGATGAACAAAGCTTTCGCCCCGGAACCGCAAAACTATGCTGTCATAGACGGAAAGGTATATACCAACCAAGAAGTGATAAACGAGCAGGTGGATGACGCACTACAGACTGTCTCGGCAGAGAACGACGATCCGTTCAGCGCACTCGACCTGATGCAATAACATTTGACAACAATTAAAACCATTTACATTATGCATAAACTATTTGATATCATATGCAAACCTCCGCTGATTGCAGCCAGGATGGGTCTTCTGTTTGTCATGACGTTGTGCGTTATGCTTCCGTGCCACGCACAGGATGGACTTGCCGTTAATGGCATATTCCAGCAGTACGGTCATTCGAAGGGTTGCAAAATGGTGGTGATGCATAACACCAAGCTCCGAGGCTATCAACTGGCCATATACAAGAGCCTTACATATAATAACAAATATGCAGCAAGCATCAACAACATCCTGAAGACCGATCGCCGGGCTGCTAAGAAGATTCGTGAGGTAGTGGACGACGGACGAATAGCAAGTGGCTATTATATGATGGCACCACTGCCGTCAGGCAACAATAGATATATTCTCTTTAGCCATACCGACCGAGGCAAAGGGGCTGTGATATACATCGAAGGCGATTTGTCGCCGGACGACATAATGTCGATATGCTATACTAAGAGATAGCAAGAAATATAAATAGAAATATTTGGAAATTTAAAAAACGTATATTATGAATATCAGAACATTGGTATTGGCGGCAACCTTCATGCCAGCCATAGCTTTAGCACAGGAGGCAACCACAGCGCAAGACACAACATACACCCAGCAGTCAGCCACAGTGTCTAACACGTACGACACAACTTTTGTATTCAACAGTCAGAAGTTTGCCATATCTCAAAATGGTGAACGTACGAATGTAAGTGTGTACAAGAAGTGCGGCACGGAGATGAAGAAGGTCAGAGAGACCGAGTTTGTCGACGGACAGGAGGTGGAGCAGGTGTATATCACGTCGCCCTTTATCCCCAGAAAGACATACAAGCGTCGCAATCAGGAGTATAGCCATTATCCGTTTTTCTTCTATGGTGGCAACATGCTCGCAGGCTCGGCATTTGGTGTCAAGTCGGAAGGTAAGGAAATGCGCGACAGCAAGTCGGGTGAATGGGGATTTACAGGTTGTACGTTCGAGTGTCCTATAAGCAGCAGTTCGTGGGCAGTGACGGCTGCTATGTCGTTGGCTTTTGTCAGCCATCACTTTAAGACCGACTATATGCTTACTACCGTTGACGGTATAACAAGCTTTAAGCCTTTCGCCGTTGGAGATGATGAGAATGGCGAGCGTCCGTCTAAAAGCTACCTAAGCTATTGGGCCGTCCGCATTCCGATAATGCTGGAATGGTCCAACCGCATCGGTTCTGAAGACGTCTATGCAGCTTTCGGCCCATCCATAGAGTTTCGTGCAAAGGAGCGTTCACGCTATAAGCTCGGCAAGAGACATACGCTGACAAGAGATGTCAACATGAATCCTGTAGGCATAAATCTTGAGGCACGTCTTGGATATGGCTTCTTGATGCTTTATGCACGCACATCGCTCACTCCGCTTTTGCATACTAAGTATGCTCCCGAATGGCATCCATTCACCGTTGGAGTAGGACTGAGGTTGTAAGATTTAGACGTAAAGTCCCCGCCACTTGCACAAGTGACGGGGACTTTTTTTTCAACTACTACAAAATCTAACCTATTTACCTTAATTGACTAATAATAATCCTAAAACAATAATTTATAGTTCTATAACTATCTGTCTTCTCTTTTTCATTATTTACGATTGCAAAGTTACAGCAATTATATCACTATTGCTTCCACTTTATTTGCAAGTAATAACATTATTCTTACATTCTTTCCATTATCTCCAAACACATACGAGTGTTGTGATAAGGACATTTCCAGAAGCCAGCCTTGTCATCGTTACGGTTGATTGAGCCGTCTTCATTGATGCTCCAGTACCACTCGCCGTTCTTCTGGTCTATGAGGCGTGTCTTGATATAGTCCCAGCAGCGGGCAGCTATGTTGAAATCCTCCTCTGTAGCGAAGTGCTGCCACAGATTTACATGACCAATTACATTCTCGCACTGCACCCACCACTGTAGTGAACGGTCGGTACGATCGGTGTCTTTCCAACGCTCGTATACCATCGAGCCATCTGGCAGCAGCCCCTCGTCGGCAGCTACCGCAACATCCTTCACTACAGGTTCTATCCATTTAAGAATATCCTTGTCGCCAAGAACGAGAGCCGTCTCGTGTAGCAGCCATGAAGCCTCGATGTCGTGTCCGAAACTCTCGATGTTTCTGCGTCCCAGCCACTCATCGTTGAAGAAGAGGTCGAGGTGGTGAGTCTGCTTGTTGAGGAGTTTGTCGGTGAAGATATGCAGAAGATTAACAAGACGCTCCTTAAGCTCAGCCGACGGGCATGCACGATAGAGATTGGTGTAAGGCTCGATGATGTGCAGATGAGTGTTCATTGTGCGTGAGCCATTCTCGTCCTTATCAGACAAACGCATGTCGGCAATAGGCTGCCAGTCGCGTGTGAGAGCCTCTATATATCCGTTGTTCTTTGCGTCGAAAGCATGCTCCTCAATGCTGTTATAGAGCGAGAGGGCACAGTTGAGCGCTTCCTTGTCGCCCGTGGCACGTGCCAGCTCGGACATTCCGTATATGGTGAAGCCGATAGCGTATGATTGTTTCTTTGTGTCTTTCGGAGTTCCGTCAGCGTTAAGACTCCAGTACACACCGCCATATTCTTTGTCTATGAAGTGGTTGAGGATATATTCCTTGGCACGGAGCGCAGCATCCAGATAGCGATGGTCGCCCAAGACACGATAGGCAGCAGCGAACGCCCAAAGGATGCGTGAATTGAGGATGGCACCCTTTTCGGCATCAGCCACGACATGGTCGTTGCCGTCAATGCGTCCGTAAAAACCGCCTTGTTCATTGTCAACCATGCGGTCGAGCCAGAAGTGTAGTATATTGTTTGTGAGACACTCGTGCATCTCTTGTTTAATTGTAGTCATAATAAAAAATTATTTCTTTCTTTTTTCCTCTAAATCTTTAGTTATAGCCTTCATCTTTTCCTCAGACAGCGGATAGCACATGATGAAGATGAATGAGAGCAAAGCTCCAGCAGCAGGTAGCAGGCTGAGGAACATCTTAATGCCGTTGATAGTCTCAGGATTCTGTGTGCCATTGGCTACAAAGCCAAAGGCAGAGAGCAGAATGCCAGTAAGGGCAGTGCCTATAGCCCAGCCAAACTTCTGACTCATTGATGATGACGAGAAGATTAGGCCAGTGGCACGGTTGCCAGTTTTAAGTTCGCTATAGTCGGCACAGTCGGCATACATACTCCAAAGTAATGGGAACACGCTTCCAGCACATATTGAGATGAGAGCCTGGAACACGAATATAGCCACGAGTTGTGACTTGTCGAAGAAGTAGAACACCACGCTCAACAAGGTGGCAATGAACATTGCAGCCATGAATGTGCGTCGCTTGCCGAAACGGTTGCTTATTGGAGCTGCAAGCAAAACACCAATGATGTTGGCTGCCTGACCTACAGCAAGGTAGAGTCCGCTAAGTACGAACGGAATACCAAGGAAGTTGATGTCGCCAAAGGCAGTCTCGTCGACGAAATACTTGAAATAGTAGACTGTTGCTCCATCGCGAATGGAATTGAACACAAGTGAGGCAATGCCTGCTCCAAGCAATATCCACCAAGGACGGTTGTGGATGAGGTCGCGTATGTCGTTCTTAAGCGGAGTCTTTTCTTCCTTCACTGGACGCACACGCTCTCTTGTGAGAGCAAAACAAGCGAAGAACAGCAAAGCACACATGATTGCTATTACAGCTACAGTGGCAAACCAACCGAATTGTGGAGCCGTCATCCAACCTACCATCACATCGGACGGACGGTCGCCGCCAAACGACTTAACCATAGGAGTGAACAGCAGCAAGGCAATGAACGAGCCGATGTAGGCAAACATCATGCGGTAGGTAGCGAGCGTATTACGTTCTGCCGGATTAGGACTCATAACGCCAAGCAGCGATGCGTAAGGCACATTGATGGCACTGTAGACCATCATCATGAGTGTATATGTGATGTATGCGTAGACAAGTTTCATGGTTCCGCCACATGGAGGAGTCAAGAACGTAAGCATACCAATCAGTCCAAACGGGATAGCAAGATAGAGCAAATAAGGACGGAACTTGCCCCAACGGCTCTCTGTGCGGTCGGCAATGACGCCTACTACAGGGTCGAAAACAGAATCCCACACGCGTGTAACGGCAAACATAACGCCTACGGCTGCTGCCGACAGACCGAAGATGTCAGTGTAGAAAATCATGAGGTAAGCACCGAATATCTTCCAGAACATCGATGATGACATGTCGCCAAAACCATATCCGATGTTTTCTTTTAGTTTGATCATTTTGAGAATGCTAAATAGTTAATCAGGTTAAAGGGGTGTTGATATAACGTAAAGGAGTGAGAAATATTATAAGCCCCACCCACGTGAGGGCATATCCCCACTTTGGGTTGAGGGCTTAAAATGTTTTTACAGTATTTCTCTGTTCTTGGCAACAAGTTTCTTTATAGTCTCCACGCTTGCAGCCGTTGTGTATCCATCCTCTGGAGTGTTCATGCAGTAGTCAACGAGTTTGTCAACAGTAGATACAGCTACGTGCATACGAGTGTCAGAGCTTGCATAATAGATAAGCACTCGTCCGTCCTCATCCTCAATCCAACCATTGGCAAAAGCCACATTCATGACATCACCAATATACTCTTCGCCCTCGGGCACGAGGAAGTATCCGCCCGGCTGAGCGATAACCTTTGTGGGGTCTTCCAAGGAAGTCATGTACATATAAAGAACATAGCGCAATCCAGAGGCGCAACCACGAACACCGTGAGCAAGATGCAACCAACCCTTAGGAGTCTTGATAGGGTGGGGTCCCTCACCATTCTTTACCTCCATGATAGTGTGGTAGTGTCGGGCGTTGATAATCTTCTCTTCCTTCACCTCGGCATTGGTCATATCGTCTACGAGAGCCCAACCAATGCCACCGCCCGAACCGGCATCAATGAATCCGTCCTGCGGACGAGTGTAGAGAGCATACTTGCCATTCACGAACTCAGGGTGGAGCACTACGTTGCGCTGCTGGCTCTTAGTCTTGAGGTCAGGCAGACGCTCCCAAGTCTTGAGATCGTGAGTGCGTGCAATGGCAGCCGTGGCTGTAGCAGCTGAGAGGTCGCCAGGCTGTGAGTCGTCGTGACGCTCAGCGCAGAAGATGCCGTAAATCCATCCATCCTCATGCTGTGTCAGGCGCATGTCGTATATGTTGGTGGCAGGGATAAGATCCTCGGGCATTGTGATTGGCTCCTCCCAGAATCGGAAGTTGTCGATGCCGTTAGGGCTTTCAGCTACTGCGAAGAAGCTTTTGCGGTCGGCACCCTCAACACGCACAACGAGCAGATACTTGCCGTTGAGCTTTATTGCACCTGAGTTGAGAGTGGCATTCATCATGATGCGTTGCATCAGATACGGGTTGCTCTTCTCGTCGAAGTCGTAGCGCCATTCCAGTGGAGTGTGTTCGGCTGTGAGAATAGGGTATTCATACTTAGTGTATATACCGTTGCCCCACTGCTTTGGGGTATTCTTACGTGTCAGAAGCTCTTCGTGATGAGCGCGTAGCGCCTCTACTTTTTGTGCGAAATCAGTCATGTTGTTTATCCTTTATTATTTATGTTTAATTGCTTGTTGTTTGCTCTTGTTGTCAGAGCGTTTTCAATTGATTTTTTCGTTGTTTTACAAAAGGAGTCCTTTTGCCCTCCAAAACGAGTCCTTTTATTCATCAAAAGGAGTCCTTTTACTGGACAAAAGGAGTCCTTTTACTGAGCAAAAGGGGTCCTTTTGCGGGGGTGTCAAAATAGGAGGTGTCGGAGTTTAAGAAGAAGTCAATCCATCTGCGATGAATGTAAGGTAAAAGACAAGTGCATTGTATCATTCTTGTCTCATTATTTTTGTTCTATATCCTTCACAAACAGCGTTTTGCCATCTTCGTAAAATCTTTTGAAATCCTGTTCCGACGGTTTGCCCGGTGCTGCTATATAGTTCTCTGTAGGTTGATCCCATGCGTTGCGCCATAGCAGCACGTAGCACAGCGGATATTCCTTGAGTACGGGCAGCAGAGTCTCGGTAAACCATGTTGGGTCGGGAACGTTGTTGTATCCGGTCTCAGTCAGCGCAATAAGTTTTTTGCGTTTCTCGCCCACTTTCTTCACAACGTCCAGCTCCGTGCGCAACCATTCTTGATATTGCTTGTTGTTTGGTTCGCGCTGATATATGTCTATGCCAATGAGGTCTACTACGTCGTCGCCTGGATAATACTTCTCGTAGTGTTCTACGGTTTCTTTTTCGTCTGCAAGATTGGGCGAGTAAGCCCAAACGATATTACTGCATCCGCGACGCATCATATAATTATATGTGTAGCGGTAGAGCTTTTTGTATTGTTCGGCTGTGCATCGTCCTTCGCCCCACCAAAACCATCCGCCACTCATCTCGTGCCAAGGGCGGAATATTACGGGCACCTTTTGTCCGTCGGCAGTCTTCAGCGAATTGACAAATCGGCTCACCATAGCCAGCCATGCGTTGAGTTTGCCATTGAGTTTGCCTCCAGGGAGAATCTTGCTTACTGCATCTCCCTCAAAGTCCCATGCATTCTTGCCGGTAGCAGGATTGTTTGTGTGCCAGCTTATGGTCACTATTCCGCCACGCTCATGCTGCTTTATGATTTCCTGGCGCATACGGTCGAAGGGCACACCGTCAAGATTTCGGTCCTTGCCAAGTTCCAAGTCGCCCAGGTCGAACCCCATCACAGCAGGATAATCACCACAAACCTCCTTTACGTCCGAACGGTTCTCCTCCCATTTCCATGAGCATCCATACATGGGGTCGTCCTGATGTCCAATCATAATGCCTTGCTTCTGTATTGCAGCCAAACGGTTGATAAGCTTAATAGCCGGCTGGCGCGAAGCAGCTACCGATGATGTAGCAATGGCAAGGGCAGCCAATGTTGTCATAAATTTGTTCATATTTGGTAAGGTTATCTAATTATTTTACTTCAAACCTATTTGTGATTTTATCTCAGTCCCATTTGTTTCAGCAACCAGGCTTCCCACTCGTCCCACTGCTCCTGAACCCAGAAGTGGCGGGTTATCTGATAAGGGTGAAGCTCCTTAGGTGCTGTCACAATGTTGTATGTTGCGTAGGCAGTTGTAGGCGGCACCACATCATCGTTATATCCGAACGAGAACCATCCCGGACAGGTGATGCGACGAGCAAAGTTAACGCCATCATAGTAGCGTGATGTCTCCACCTTCTTCTGGTCGATGTTCTTTGGGTTATAATAAAAGTAGTGAGGCCATCCGCATGCAATGCCTTTCAGCGATGCTGTATGGTCGCACATGGCTGCATGAACAGCACCGTAGAATGTTACGCGCTTGTCGAGTGCTGCACAAACGAGCGACAGCATACCACCCTGCGATGAACCCGTAACGCCCAATGACGAACCGTTCCATTCTGGAAGCGACGCAATATAGTCGATAGAGCGCACGGCTCCAACGAATACACGCTTGTAATAGCAGTTGTCGCGATCGTTCATGTTATAGTCCCAGTAGCCGTTAAGACAACCGTTGAACATATCGTCGTATGTAGATTGTGGCATTGTGACGGGAACACCATGAATACCAATCTCAAGAGTGATGGCTCCCTGCTCTGCTGTCCAGATGTCGCCGTTGTATGGGCGTACGCCAGCACCAGGCACACGAAGCAATGCAGGATATTTGCCAGGCTTCACAGGCACACAGAGAATGCCGTAGGTGCGACTGCCTTGGCGTATGTTTTGGAAGCTAACTTCGTAGACGTTCACCTTCTCAGTGCAACGCTCCGGAAGCAGACGACGCTTTGCTTCAAGTGGAGTCTTGCGTGCTTCAGCAAGAGTGTTCTGCCAAAACTCGTCGAAGTCCTTAGGATTTACGGTTGTGGGCTGAATCTTCTCGGGTGAGAAAGCTGCAGTACACATGCCTACATATTCCTTGCCGTTGACGTGAGCCGTTACCTTCAGTCGGTACATTCCGGGCTGCTTCATTGTGCCACTCCATTTCATTGTGCCGTCCTTCAGCACCACTCCGTTCTTCTTTACCGTAGGATACATCTCGGGACCGGCTTCGTAGTCAATCTTCACATTATCTATAGTAGTGCCAGAGCGTTGCACCTCCACTTTGAATCCCGCTGTCTCACCAGTGCGATAGTTCCAATCCTTATGATTGGGTGTGATGGCAACGTTGATGCTGCTCCATCCGTTCTGTGCCGACATGCTTAATGACATGTTCAATAGAATGCACAGTGACACGAGTGTTCTTAATAATAATGTTCTTTTCATTTTTATTTGTTTCGATAAAGTTCGTAATACCGTGGTTTAAGTTTTCGAATTATTACGGTTGCAAAGTTATATCAATTTTGCAAATCGCATTAATACTATTTTGCCAATAAATTACACAAAAATGCCATTTTGATATTTTTGTGCATTATTGCATCCATTGCGTTTTGTGTCAAAAATGTAGAATTACAAAATAGTGTCAGTTGTTGTAAATAAAGTGTTAGTTGGAATATTTGGAAATGACTAACTTTGCACCGTGATTACTAACTAAACCTTTATAAATAAAAATGAACATACGAAATTATATGCTGATTGCAGTCCTGTTATCGACGGGATGCCTCTCTTGCTCAGGCGAGAACGGCAGCAGTGAAAATCAGGGGGCAGGACAGCTGGGTACAGAACAAACCACAACCCAGCAACACAGGCTTGCCAACCCTAATGCTACAGCAGAGACACAGCGGCTCTACAATGCCCTTTGGTCGCAATTTGGCAAGAAGAGCATATCGGGTACAGTAGCAAGTGTCGACTGGAACACCCGAGAGGCCGACTTCGTGAAGCAATGGACAGGCAGGTATCCTGCCATTAATGTGTTCGATTTCATCAATATCCATGCGTCGAAGGATGTCAACTCCAAGGGATGGATTGACTATAGCGACGACACCGTGGTGCGCAATTGGGCAAAGGCGGGCGGTATTGTTGGAGCAATGTGGCACTGGCAGGTACGTGCCAACAACGGCATCGACTACACCTGCACTCCTGGCACTGCATCAGGCGAAACCTCGTTCGACCCTACTTGTATTAATAATGTGTCGTCAGCCGACTACAAGCAGCTCATTCACGACATCGACCAGGTGGCTGGATACCTCAAGCAGATGCAGAAACGTGGCATCCCCGTCATTTGGCGACCGCTTCATGAGGCTGCCGGCAACACCTACGAGTTTGATGGAGGCAAGGCTTGGTTCTGGTGGGGCATCAAGGGTGCCGACGCTTACAAGAAGTTGTGGCGGTTCCTGTACGACCGGCTTGTCAATCATCATAAGCTCAACAACCTCATTTGGGTGTGGAACTCGCAGATGAACGACCACGACTGGTATCCCGGCGACGACGTTGTCGACGTTGTAGGACGCGACTCATACTACGCCCTGCAATATCCGCTGATGAAGAATTTCAAGCAATTGCAGAAGGAATATCCCTCAAAGCTCATCGCATTGGCTGAGTGTGGCAATGGCGACGAGGTGCACATGTCGCAGTGGAGCGATATTTGGCAGGAAGGCTCGCGCTGGAGTTGGTTCATGCCATGGTACGATTACGACTACGACAATGGCAACTCCGACACCCATCGGTTTGCCGACAAGCAGTGGTGGCAGAACGCTTTCAGTACGGGCACGGTGCTCGACCGCGATGAGATGAAGGCGATAATAGAGAATATGAAGTAATAAGCTTTGAATGTTCTGACCAAAAACCTAAAGTAATGAAACATGTTAGATTTATAATTGTGGTGCTTCTGTGCCTTGTGTCTGCCTTAGGCAGCTATGCAGTGGAGCGTGTCATCCTTGTAGGTCCGAAGACTATCGGGCCCGCATGGAAAGACCGTATAGTGCTTGAACCGCGTCTCTTTGCCGAAGCCGAGGCAGGCGATGTGCTCACCGTGTACACCGACGGCTACAGACGTTCGTCGCAGGGCACATTCCAGAATCCTAAGGATTGGCAAGCCTTAGCCGAACAATATAAGTATTTCGGTATAGCAGGCCCCTTCCGCATGACCATAACTGCCGACATGCTTCCCGTTCTGAAGCAGCACGGAGTGTGTATAGGTGGCAAAGACTACCGCATTCTCTATGCAACGCTCTCCAAGGCTGCCGACTATCAGGAGAATATTGTGTGGACAGGACCTGCCGCCAAGATGGACAGCAATTGGGGCGGATGTGCCGAGATTAAGGGCAAGACCCTGGCTGCGCTCAAGGTGGGCGACGCCTTGAAGCTGCACGTAAGCAAGACTAAGCCCGGTTCGGCTGTGAAGATAATGGACTTGACGTGGAATCCTATCGACAATACTGTAGACGGTGCACCCGTTGGTGGCGATTCATTCACCTATTATATTGACGACGAGGCTCCGCTCATCAAGCTTCAGCTTGCCGGCGGTGGCGAAAATGTAGCCATGCGCATAGGTGGCAAGGACTATCAGCTCGACCGGTTGGGCATAGTATCGTTTGTAGGACAACGTTCCGACGACACATCCTCAGCCCAGCGCGCCCCGAAAGAGTATAAGCTGAAGCCTGGCGAACTGTTTCATGGCGAGCTGACATTCCCAAACGACTGGAGCGCCAACCTGCGCATCACTGCCGAACCATTTCAGCATTCTACCGAGAACGATGTGCTCGTCATCAGCTATAAGTTGTTGCCCCGTCAGGAGGGTGTAGTCCCGCAGATGTCGCTCCGCGAGAATCACGGCAAGTGGCACGACCTCTCGGGAGCCGTTGAACCGCAGTGGCAGAAGCTTGACGGCAACGATGTGGTGATGACTTTCGACGCAGTGTCGCTCGACAAGCTAAAGACTACCGGACTGGTGGTGACAGGCCGTGGATTTGTATTGAACAGAATAGAATTGATGCATGTAGAATAAAATAAATAAATAACTAAAAACAATGTCTAAAAAGTTATTCTTAAATGTTGTGCTTCTGCTGATAAGCATAAGCATCAACGCTCAGACCGCCATCAAGGGTAAGGTGTTTGATGGAGCTATGAACAACGAGCCGATGATTGGCGCGAGTGTTCAGGTGCCAGGCACCAGTGTTGGAGGAGTCACCGATTTGGACGGTGCTTTCTCGTTCACCCTGCCACAGGGCAAGTCTGTCATTCAGGTTTCGATGGTCGGATATAAGACCCAAGTGATTAACGTAAAGGGCAAGTCGTACGTCGAGGTGACTCTTAAGGAGGATGCCGAGGTGATGGACGAGGTGGTTGTCATCGGCTATGGTACGATGAAGAAGCGCGACCTCACAGGCTCAATGACCCAGATTAAGAGCGACGAGCTTATGAAGGGCGGTACCACAGACGTGGCTCACGGTCTGCAGGGTAAGATTGCCGGTGTCAACATTTCGCAGAACGACGGTTCGCCGGGTGCCGGTGTGAGCATCACTGTGCGTGGAGCCAACTCGTTCACAACATCGTCGCAGCCGCTCTACATCGTCGATGGCGTTCCTTATGGCACCGACCCTAACGGTGCTCCGAAGAGTGGTGCCAACGATGGCAACAACCAATCGACTTCGCCTCTGTCAATGATCAATCCTAACGACATCGAGAAGATTGAGGTGTTGAAGGACGCTTCGGCTACAGCCATATATGGTTCGCGTGGTGCCAATGGCGTTGTCATCATCACCACAAAGCGCGGACAGAAGGGCGACGGCAAACCGAAGGTGGAGTTCAACGCAAAGTGGAGCGTTTCTAATATCGCCAAACGTGTCAATGTGCTCGACGCTCGCACATACGCTCTCTATCAGAATGAGGCTGCCGAGAATAGCCGCTACTACGAGGGAGGCACACAGAAGAATCCATATACTGGCGAGTGGGAATATCCCTACGTTGGCAATGGCTACGTGTACAGCAAGGGTACGTACAATCCTTCGCCCGACGACTTTCTCAATCCCGGCATACGTCAGGACGAGTATGGCAACATCGACGAGGTGGCAGGTGCCGACTGGCAGGACGAGATTTATCGCACCGGATGGCAGCAGGACTACAGTCTCAGCGTAAGTGGAGGCAGCGACCAGGGATGGTACAGCTTCTCGGGCAACTATACCACACAGGACGGTATAATACGCAACACTGGTTTCGACCGCTACGGCGTGTCGCTCAATATTGGCAGACACATCAACAAGTATCTGGAGATTGGTGCAAGCTCGTTCTTTACTAACACCGTGACAAACTTTCAGCGCACCAATTCGGAGAATACGGGCATCATTCGTTCGGCCCTTATCTTCCCGTCTACATACGGAGTACACACCTCTACCGAACAGCTCGACGAGCTTAACTGGCTCGCAGCCAACCCATACAATTACGTACATGGCGCCAAGGACGAGCTGAAGCAGATTTCATGGTTCTCAAGTTCGTATCTTGAGGCTAAGATTACATCATGGCTTAAGTTCCGCCAGAACCTCGGTCTTGGCTACAACGACAGCCATCGTGGCACCTACTATGACCGTCACACCCAGGAGGGTAAGGCTCCCAACAACGGCAAGGGCGGTAAGGCATCCAACATTTGGAAGAGTATGACAGCCGAGAGCATCCTCACCTTCGACAAGACATGGGGTATGCACGCCATAAATGCAGTGGCTGGTATGACATTCGAGAAGGGAACAGGCGAGACAGAATCAATGACTGCCACCAATTTCCCTTCTGATATGACCAAGGATGCTGATATGTCGTTGGCTCTCGATCGTGCTGTAATAGCTTCGAGCAAGACCCAGCAGACTTTGGAATCGTTCCTTGCACGTATCAACTATACGCTCAATGGCAAGTATATGTTTACGGGTAGTGTGCGTACTGACGGCAGTTCAAGCTTCGCCAAGAACCATAAGTGGGCTACATTCCTTTCAGGAGCCTTTGCATGGCGTGCCAGCGACGAGGCGTTCATCAAGAATCTCAACATATTCAGCAACCTTAAGTTCCGCCTTAGTTATGGTGAGACGGGTAATCAGGGCATCGGTGCCTATCGCACACTGAGCATACTCAATGCTGCCAACTATCCTTACAACGGAACATTGCAGAACGGCTTCTCGCTCATCGACTGGCGCGGACCTACCAATCCCGACCTTAAGTGGGAGACAACTGCACAGTTCAACGCCGGTATCGACTTCGGATTCTTCGACAACCGCTTGCAGTTTACTGTCGACTACTATTACAAGAAGACACGCGACCTCTTGCAGAACGTAACCATTCCGGCAAGTTCGGGCTTCGGACAGATGCTTATCAATTCGGGCAATGTCACCAACGAGGGTCTTGAGTTTACACTCAACTATGCTGTGCTGACAAAGACTCCAGTGAAGTGGAACATCTCAGCCAACCTCGCAATGAACCGCAACCGTATTGGCGGACTCGAAGGCGACCAGTATGCTACAGCTCTTTGGAGCAAGGCCGATCAGATGTACTTGCAGCGCAACGGATGTCCGATAGGTACTATCTTCGGATATGTAGAGGACGGATTCTACGACAACATTGCCGAGGTGCGCTCGTTCAAGGAGTATGCCAACCTCTCCGACCGAGAGGCTCTGAAGCATGTGGGCGAGATAAAGTATCGCGACCTCAACGGCGACGGCTACATCACAGAGAAAGACCGCACCATCATTGGCAATACCAATCCCGACTTCACCTACGGCTTCACATCCAATCTGTCGTGGAAGAACTTCAACATTTCGTTCATGATGCAGGGCAGTCAGGGCAACGACATTTTCAACTATAACCTCACCGACATTCAGATGGCCAATATTGGCAACATCACCGTCGATGCCTACAATTCGCGTTGGACACCCGAAACTGCAGCAACAGCCAAGTGGCCTAAGGCTACAGCAGGCTATACACGTACATGGCTGATGAGCGACCGATTCATCGAGAACGGCAGCTATCTTAAGATGAAGTATATCACACTGGGTTATGACTTCGTTCATCCCACCAAGTTCATCGAGAAGATTGGCCTTACATTCACTGCCAACAACCTCTTCACCATAACCAACTACAGCTGGTTTGACCCCGATGTGAATGCAGGTGGCAACAATGCAGCTTGTCCTGGTGTCGACAGCTACTCTTATCCAAGTTCGCGCAGCTTTGCATTCGGACTGAACATCGTTTTCTAACAATCTAAAGATTCATACAAAATGAAAAAGAATATATTATCCGTCCTCACCCTTGCAGCTGCGGCTCTGTGCTTCACAAGCTGCGAGAGTTGGATAGAAGAGAATCCCGACGGACAAATCACCGAAGAAAAGGTGGGCGACAGCGAGGAAGCTGCCAAGTCGTGGGTGACTGGTGTGTACAGCAAGTGGATTTACGACATGTTCTGCTGGGGTTACTTCCCGCGTGTACTGGAGATTGATGCCGACTATATATCTGGTCCCGACTGGATGTTCAACAAGTTTGGTACTGGCAACTTCCAGGGTGAGAACGACGTTACCGACGCTCTGTGGAAAGGTTGCTACGGACTCATTGCCCGTGCCAACAAGGCAGAGAACCGCATCGAAGAAATGCGCAACATCACCGAGGCACAGAAGAACAACTTCATTGGTGAGGTGCGCTTCCAGAAGGCGCTTGCCTACTTCCTGCTTGTACGTGCCTACGGTGAGGTGCCCATTCAGGCCAACGACTCGAAGTATGAGAACATAAGCCAGCCACGCCAGTCGGTCGACAAGGTTTACGAATACATCACTTCCACATTGGAGTCGGCAGCAACTATGATGTACAAGAATACCGACGCTGCATGGCAGGCAGGTCATGCTTCTGCCGGATCGGCTGCCGGACTGCTTGCCAAGGTGTATGCCACAGAGGCTGCATCGGCTATGCCTGCCGGAACAGAGATTACAATACGTTCGGGCAAGACATATAATGGTTCGGGTGACACACAGACCTATGCCCCCTTGCGCAGCATAACGCTGCAGAAACAGGCTGTAAGCGGATACGAACAGCTTGACGCTAAGGCTCTATACAAAAAGGCTGCCGACTGGGCTAAGGACGTAATCGACGGCAAGTACGGTTCGTACGAACTGCTTGCTTACGACAATCTGTGGAAGAAGGTCAACGCTACGGCAAGTGAGTTTATGTTCTCTGTAGGCAGTGTAAGCGGCGATGCCACCTACAAGAACGCCATACATACACAGTATGCAGGCTATAAGACGGCTGCAGGTTCCGACTTTATTCAGGAGGGTGGATGGATTGGCTGTACACGCCACTGGTACGACCTCTTCGACCACGACGATCTGCGCATCGTTAAGGGCGTGAAGCACCGCTGGCGTGCCTACACTCAGGAGCAGTCGAACTCTGGTTTCTACTATCCTAAGGACGAGGAATACACACTCAAGGCCACGGGTTACAACCTCAACGGTGAGAAAGTGGCAGATCCTACGGGTATATATGCCGACGGCGTTAGCTACTACTATTCGATGGACTCGCAGTGTCTGGCGTTCACCACTAAGTATGACGATGTCACAAATGATGCCATTAAGGATGCCGACTGTAACTGGTCGTTCCTTCGCTATGCCGACGTACTGCTCGTTTATGCTGAGGCTGAGAACGAATTGGGCAACAGCGATGAGGCTGTGAAGTATCTCAATAAGGTACGCGAGCGCTCTAATGCCACTGAGGCAGTGCTCGAAGGCAATGGAGCGCTCGACACACAGCTCAAACGTCGTTCGGCTATCATCGAGGAACGTGCCAAGGAGTTTGCATGCGAGGGCGACCGCCGCTGGGATCTCATTCGTTGGGGCATCTATCTCGACGCAATGAACGCTCTTGAAGGTTCTGACGACTCGGGTGTGAGCAAGGTGCGCCAGTCGCGTTGTCTGCTCTATCCGCTTCCCGCTTCGGAGATTAATACCAACAAGTATATCACGAAGAACAATCCGGGATGGAACTAAGGAGTTACGAGTTAGGAATTACGAATTACGAGTTACGAATTAGGAGTTTTGAATTTTGAATTATTTAGGACAAATGAAATACAATAGATTTCACATAAGAGCAATTGCAGCCATATTTGCGGCTGCAACGCTCTGCGTGTCGCTTGCTTCGTGCGACGACATCGTCGATTTCAACGACGGATATACCGCTGCCGACAAGATGGCTAATGCCGGAGCGCCCGAGATAAAGGCTGTCTACAACATAGGTGACATTGAACTCACAACGCCTATCACTCAGGCGGAGATTGGTACGATGGTGCGCATTGAGGGTAAGAACCTCAATAACGTCAAGTCGATAACTTTCAATACTGTGCCTGTGGTGCTCGACGACATCTATACGGCTTCCACTTACGCCAATGTGCGTGTGCCCGAGACACTGTCGTTCGAACATGTAAACAAGATTGAATACACTACCGACCGTGGTTCGGCTTCATTCGACTTCGTTGTGCCGTTCCCGTCGCTTACCGTTGGCTGTCTTGACAACGAGTTTGCCAATGCTGGCGGAACAGTTACGCTGAACGGTGCCAACTTCGATGTTTATGAGTTCGGCTCGCAGTCGAAGGTGTTTGTGGGCGACAAGGAAACCACAGTGAGCAACGTAACAAAGCAGTCGATGACGATACAGATACCCGAAGGCACTCCCGACAACTCGCTCATCACGCTGAAGTGGTCGGCAAGCGACGGCTCGGCACAGACTGTCAGTCTGCCGTTCCGCCCGACAAGCAACCTTCTGTATGCCGACTTCGACGGTGTATCAATCAACAAGGACGGTGCTCTGAACGTAGAAATTGAGGGCGACGATGCCACATCGACAGCTTCTTCGGCTCTCGGACACAAGCATCTGCACTTCACTGGCAACTTCGCAGCATGGGCGTGGAACACCTACGACATCAGCTGCAATATGATTGACGCTGGCGACATGACAAATCTCGACGACTATGTACTGAAGTTTGAGGTGCTCAACACCAAGGATCATCCGCTTACAGAGGCTACAGGCCTGAAGTTCTGCTTCAACTGGGGCGACTCTTACGCATGGAATCCTGCCGATGGCGCAGGCATTAATACCTTCGGCAACTGGCAGACCGTAACCCTTCCGCTTGCTCCGATGGCAACCAAGGGCATCAGCGCTGCCGGATCATGGCAGACATTGCGAATCACAATGCAGCCCTCGGCAGCCTACAATGCCGACTTCTGTATAGGAAACATACGTATCGTTAAGAAATAATCGGTTGAAAGTTGAGGGTTGTAATTATCTATGGTAATTATAACTCTCAACTTTCAATCATCAATTATCATTTTTCAATTCTTATTATTCAACTTAAATAAACTAAAACAGTATGAAAAGATTTTTTACTTCTACAATCATGTTTTTCATGTGCTGCGTATTTATGTCGGCAGCCACAACAGTACTCTTCGAAGGCAAGCAGGCGCTCGACTGGAGCGACGGCGTGCAGATTGCAGGAACTAAATTGGCGGATGCTTAGGTTGGCGACGTCATCGTTGTAACAACAGAGAACGGCGGATTCAAGCTTGTTGCCAACTATCCTTGGACCGAGCTGCTCGTAAGCTCTGAGCCAACCGGCAGTTATACCATTACAACCGAAACGCTCGAAGCTATCAAGTCGAACGGTATACGTGTGCAGGGTGGCGAGTATGTCAATCTGCTCAAGGTGGAACTCACATCTGAAGCTCCGCAGCCTGCTGAGAAAACTGTTGTTGCCACATTGCTCGATACACCTGCTACAATAGGCACCTGGGACCTAACTGTAGAGGTTGCAGGTTCGCTCTTTGCCGAGGCTGGTGTAAAGGAAGGTGACTTTGTGCGCATCAATTACACCACTGAGGGCGACGCACAGATACAGCTCTGCGCCAACAGCCCCAAGTGGCACAACATTCTCGATTGCACAGACCTCTCTGCCAGCAAGACTGTATTCGACCTGAAACTTACAGCGCAGATGATTACCGACATCGAGGCCGATAAGCTCTACATCCAGGGCAAGAACTTCACTGTCAACAGCGTGCAGATTGTGCGTGAGGTGGCAACAGCCATCAGCCATATCACTACATCTGCCAAGGCCGATAATGCAATCTATTCGATTGACGGACGCAAGCTTAACGCCGTTCCGCAGCACGGACTCTACATTATGAACGGCAAGAAGCACGTAGCGCGCTGATAAGTTGTGATGAACGAAATACGATATTGTAATATGTAACTTTAGCCATATTAATATAACATTTATAGTGAGCCACTCTGTTTGAAATAACGGGGTGGCGTTTTTGTTTTCTCGCGTAGTTGCAATAAATTCCTACCGAGAGAGTAAAAAACCAATCATAAAACCCTAAAAAAAACAATACATTAAACACTAATAATTAATCTTTAAAAAAATGTAGTCCTTTTGCCCTTCAAAAGGATTCGTTTTGGAAGGCAAAAGGATTCGTTTTGCAATGAAAAAGGGCCCCTTTTGGAGTGCAAAAGGAGCCCTTTTTAAAGGTAATTGTTTTGATGTTGAATTACAATCGTTAGAATTCTGTTACTCAGCTGTTTCGAGCAGCAGCACTCGGCTTGCCCATTCGTTGGCCTTGCCCCAGTCTGCATTATGACCGTAAGGAATCTCCAGGCCGTTCTGCATGAGATATTCGCCTGAGAAAGTCTTGCCCTCGAAGGCGAGCGGAGTCTTGTCGATGCGGTTGAGCTCGGTGATGCGGTAGCGCTTCTGCGGGTCGAGTCCAGCCATAGGAATACGTGGCAGGTGCTGGTTGCAGAACGACTCGGTCTTCCACCAGAAGAACACAGCCTTGTCCTTAGCGTCTGTCACGTACATGAGCGATGCCACACCCTTCTTCTCGTAGGGCGACTGCAGGCGATAAAGGTCGCCGAACTGCACTATTGGACGGATGCGCTTATAGTCGGCTATAGCCTTGCGACACTGGTCCTTGTCGGCTTCGCTCAGCACCTTAGGCTGTATCTCCATGCCGAGACGTCCGCTCATAGCCACGTCGGTGCGATACTTCAATGGCACGGTGCGGGCTGTCTGATGGTTGGGAGCGTTGGAGATGTGGGATGCCATGGCTATGGCAGGGAAGAAGTAGCTGGTTCCCCACTGCATATATACGCGCTGAAGGGCGTCTGTATTGTCACTGGTCCAGAACTCGTCGAAGTATGGCAGTGTGCCCCAGTTGACACGTCCGCCACCCGATGCGCAATCCTGTATGGTCAGTTTGGGATATTTGGTGCGGATGCGCTGCAGCACCTTCTCAAAGCCGCGGTGATATTCGATGAAGAGGTGGCTCTGGTTGTTGGCTGTGAGATACTGCGATCCGTGGTTAGAGATGTTCATGTTGGCGTCCCACTTGATGTAGTCAATCTCAGGATACTTGGTCATCATGTCGTCGACGATGGAGAACACGAAGTCCTGCACCTTTGGGTTGCCGAGGTCGAGCACTACCTGCGTGCCGCCACGTCCGCACTTAAGGTCGCGGTGGGGAGCCTTTATAACCCATTCGGGATGCTTCTCGAAGAGTTCGCTCTTGGTGTTGGACATCTCCGGCTCGAGCCAAATACCGAACTTTATGCCCAGCTTCTTGGCTTCGGCAAGGAGTCCCTCAATGCCGTGAGGCAGCTTCTGCTTGTCTACAACCCAGTCGCCCAGCGCACAGTTGTCGATGTTACGCTTGTACTTATTGCCAAACCATCCGTCGTCCATGACGAACAGTTCGCCGCCCATCGACTTGATGTCTGCCATCATCTGCGCCATCTCCGGCTCCTTGATGTTGAGATATACGCCCTCCCAAGAGTTAAGCAGAATCTTGCGTTCGCGGTTGCCGTTCATCAGCTTATACTCTCGTCCCCAACGGTGGAAGTTGCGGCTCACTCCGCTCATTCCCTCTTTGCTGTAGGAGAAGGCTGTGACGGGAGTGGTGAAGGTCTCGTTCTTGGCGAGATGATACTCTGAGTTGTACTCGTCGATGCCTGCAAAGAACTGGTGATACTCCGACTCGTCGGTCACGGTGCGCAGCTTGTAGTTGCCCGAATAGCAAATGGCGGCACCGATAACACGGCCCGTGTTCTCCCGTCCCTTGCCGTCGAGCGAGAACATTACTTCGCCGCGTGATGTGTGGGCGTTGCGTGTTCCGTCGCGGTTTTCAATGACGAATGTGCCGGGCTTCAGCTCCTCTTCCGACAGCTGTGCCTCGTTGGCCCAAGCACCGTAGAAGTGCGACATCCATACGTTGCCACGACGTATGGGCAGATAGGCTGAGTCAAACTGCGAGAGGGTGACGGTAGACTTCTCGCCGTTGCTTATCTCGGTCCACATCTCGATAATGTCCACATCGTTGTAGGCACGGTAGCACACGGTGACGTAGAAGGGATATACGCGGTCTTTGAGCTTCACTTTGAGCACTTTGGCGTTCTTTTCGGTTGTAGTGGTGTAGCTATCAACATCCATCTCAAGAGTCATGTTGCCGTCGGCATGGCGCACCGAGAGTGCAGCAGCCGATTCGCCTATCATGCCATACACCGGATAAGCGTCCTTGCCAGCCGTTCCGCCAGCCTGGAGTGTGGCTATGTCGGCATCCGCCAGCTTGTCGCCATAATACACGAATTTGAATGCTCCGCCCTTGGTGGCGTCCACTACGAGCGATGTCTTGGGTGTAGACACGCTGATATTCTCGGCATTGGCAGCGCCCGAAAGCATCATCAGCGCCAATGCCGGAAGAAAAATACGTTTAGGATATTTTCCCATAGCTTTGTTTGATTATTTGTTTTTTGTTTTAAGTTTTATAGTTCGACTGCAAAATTATCAAAAAACGGTCAATCGCATTGGCATTATCTTGCCAACGTATGACACAATCTTGCGAGCCTAAACTATAATCTTGGTCTTGAGGTATTTCTCGCGAAACTCTCTCGGACTGCATCCCTTGTGCTTGCGAAACAGGCGGTTGAAGTTGCTGAGTGTGTTGAAGCCGCAGTCGTAGCATATCTCGCTGATGCTGTCGGTGGTGTCGACGAGCTTGCGGGCAGCCACACCAAGGCGCATCTCAACCACATAGTCGCTGAGAGTCTTGCTTGTACGAAGCTTGAAGAACCGGCTGAACGATGTGGCAGACATGCCTACGAGGTCGGCAAGGTCGGCAAGGCGGATTTCTTCGGTGAAATGATTGCTTATGTAGTCCTTCACCTTGAGTATGCGACGGCTGTCGCTGTCGACATCTACCTTGGCAAACGACGACGTGGCAAGCTCGCGCGTATCGCCGGCAAGCGACAGCTCGTAGAGTATGGTCATAAACTTTATGACCGAATAAAACTTGTCCTGGGTTGACGAAAGAGTGTCGATGAGCGGCCTGACCTTGTCTATCACTTCCTGTGAAAACGCCACTCCGTTGCGTGCCTTCTCAAACAAGTGCTTGATAGGCAGCAATGGTGTGCGGCCGAAAAGACTGTCAGAGCTGTCGAAGTCGAAGAAGAACTGTATCGTAACCTCGCGTATCTCCTCGCTGTGGCAATCGCCTTGCAGCCATACGTGCTCAAGGTCGGGGCTTGTTATGAGCACAAGGTCGCTGTTGCCTATCGTCTGGGTGTTGTCGCCGACGATACGCACCACTCCCTCTCCGTTCTCTACATAGTTCAGTTCAAACACTTCGTGCTTGTGTATTGGATAGGTAAATTCTTTCTTACGTCTGTCAGCCACGTACATGAAGTCCTTTTCGTGCAGCGGCGGCAGTTCGCGCAGTACTCTTTCGTTCATAGTTATGCAAATTTACCAATATTTTTAATATAAGCAAATATTCATCGTGTTTTTTTGTGGCTAACCTTATTAAAAGAGATATAGGGCGTATTATTGCAATAATTTTGGTTTGTATTGTAGCGTAGTATCAAGTATTTTCATTAAATTTGCAAATCGAATATTGAAAAACGACTGTACGAAACTAATAAAATATTAATATGATAGACGTAAAAGAAACATTGAACAGCGCCGAGGAGCGCATGGAAATGGGTGCAATGTACCTTGAGGAGCAGCTTGCACGCATCCGTGCCGGACGTGCCAACGTGGCAATTCTTGACGGCATTCGAGTTAGTTCATGGGGTTCGATGGTGCCATTGAACCAGGTAGCCAACGTTACTGTGCCCGATCCACGCACTATCGCTATCCGTCCTTTCGACAAGAAGCAGATCCGCGAGATTGAGAAGGCTATCATGGATAGCGACGTAGGCATCACTCCCGAGAACAACGGCGAGATTATCCGCCTTGGCATTCCTCAGCCTACAGAGGAACGCCGTAAGGAGCTTGTCAAGCAGTGCAACAAGATTGGCGAGCGCACTAAGGTGGAGATTCGCAATGCTCGTCAGGAGACAAAGGACAAGCTGAAGAAGGCTATCAAGGACGGTCTGTCTGAGGATTTGGAGAAGGACGCTGAGGGCGAACTCCAGAAGATTCACGACAAGTTTGTCAAGAAGGTAGATGACCTGCTCGCTGCAAAGCAGAAGGAAATCATGACAGTATAGTATTGAATGCAAGGTTTAGTAATAAAGAACACGGGCAGCTGGTACACTGTGCGCACTGACGACGCGCAGAATGTAGACTGCAAGATAAAGGGCAACTTCCGCCTTAAAGGCATACGCAGCACCAATCCCGTTGCTGTGGGCGACCGTGTGGAGATTGTGCGCAATCAGGAGGGCACGGCTTTCATTACTGCCATTTGCGACCGTCGCAACTATATCATACGCAAGTCGCAAAACCTGAGCAAGCAGAGCCACATCATTGCTGCCAATGTCGACCAGGCTTTCCTTATCGTCACGGTCAACTATCCGCAGACAAGCACCATTTTTATCGACCGCTTTCTTGCCACTGCCGAGGCTTACAGCGTTCCGACGGTGCTCGTGTTCAACAAGACCGATATCCTCTCGGACGAAGAACGCCACTATCAGGAGATGATGATGACGCTCTATCGTACGATTGGCTACGAGTGTGTGGCTGTGTCGGCCACTACGGGACTGGGTATGGACAGCATACTGCCTATGCTGAAGGACAAGATTACATTACTCAGCGGCAACAGCGGTGTGGGCAAGTCTACCTTCATCAATCATATCCTTCCCGGTGCCAATCTGCGCACGTCGTCGATTTCCGACGCTCACAACACGGGTATGCACACCACTACATTCTCTGAGATGCTGCCGCTTCCCGAGGGTGGATGGATCATCGACACTCCGGGCATCAAGGGTTTCGGAACGTTCGATATCGAACCCGAAGAGCTGACAAGTTACTTCAAGGATATATTCCACTTCTCGAAGGACTGCCGATTCAACAACTGTACGCACACTCACGAACCGGGTTGTGCCGTGCTGAAAGCCGTTGAAGAGCATTACATAGCTGCATCACGCTATCAGAGCTATCTCTCGATGCTTGAGGATAAGGACGAAAACAAATACCGCGAAGCTTATTAAGCCTCGCGGTTTTTTGTTTTTGTAATATTACTTGACGGCTGTTGCCGTCAGTTTCTTCAATGTATTTTGCAGTAGTGTGATACTTGGATTCTTCAGCACTACTCTTTTCTCTTCGTCAAGCAGATATACCGACGGTACCGACTTGATGTAGTATATGTCGTCGGTGGTGATTTGTCCGTCGGGACTGTAGCCTTCGGTCCATGTGGCGGGCATGCGTGATGTCTTCGTCTTCCACATTTCGGAGTCGCTATAGGGGTATATGGCGAGCACGCTGATGGCTGGCGATGATGTTTCGGGCATTGCCGCTATCTGTGCGGCGGTTTCGTGACAGTGGTCGCAGTCGGGATCGTAGAAATATAATAAGGTGTATTTTGCTTTCAGATTGTGCAGCTGGTGCAGCTGGTTCTTGCGGTCGATGTACACGAAGTCGGTGGCTGTGGTGCCTGGAAGATTCTTCTTCAGGTTGCGTGCCATGTATTCGTTGCGTGTGCGTTCGGCCATTGAGGCAAACTTATTTGCCGACATGACGTCGAGAAACTGGGCGTAGAGCAAGTCGTTGTGTAGCGGCGATTCCGAATCGCCCAAATATTTCTCGGTCAGTGTGGCGAAGTATTCGCGTATGCGTTCGGGTGTATTGCTGTCGTCAGCATTAGCTGGCTTGATGTTGTAGAGGTGGTCGGCAAATGCCTTTATGCCGAGAGTGGCAGTCGATGGAGCCACACGCGGCAGCAGGTCGATGAAATTGGCAAATCCTTGTTCGGTCGTTTCGGGACGGTGCATGAGTGTTGTGTCGGCAAAGTTGAATCGGTCCCAGTAGTGCTCCATTACATACAAGGCACGCGTCTCGGCAGTGCGCAATGTGTCGGGCACTGTAGGGTAGGGGAATCCATCGGTCTGTTGTGCTGTAGCATTGGTGCATATCAGCATGGCTGTGGCTACGGCTATGACTGTGAATAATGATTTGCTCATGTCTGTTCGGATATGGAAAATGCCGCAACAATCCATTCTTCGTTTTGGATGTTGCGGCATTTTGTATTATATTAATTACTGCATGTCGTAAACTACCTGCATGAGCTTCTTGCCCAGTGCGTCAGCCTCTTCCATTGTAGCAGCCTCGCTGTATACACGGATGATAGGCTCGGTGTTCGACTTGCGCAGGTGAACCCACTTGTCGGGGAAATCAATCTTAACGCCGTCGATGTCAGTAATCTTCTCTTCCTTGAACATTTCCTTCACCTTCTCGAGGATTGCGTCGATGTCGGTAGACGGGGTGAGGTCGATGCGGTTCTTGGCAATCTGATAGCTTGGGAATGTAGCACGCAACTCGCTTGCTGTGCACTTCTTGTGAGCCAGTGAAGAGAGGAACAGAGCGATACCTACCAATGCGTCGCGACCGTAGTGGCTCTCCGGATAGATAACACCACCGTTGCCCTCGCCGCCGATAACGGCGTGCTCTGCCTTCATCTTAGTTGTAACGTTAACCTCGCCTACAGCCGATGCAGCGTATACGCCACCGTGCTTCTCAGTTACGTCGCGCAGAGCGCGTGTAGAAGAGAGGTTGCTTACGGTGTTGCCCGGTGTGTGTGAGAGTACGTAGTCGGCTACGCTTACGAGTGTGTATTCCTCGCCGAACATCTCGCCGTTCTCGCAGATGAAAGCCAGACGGTCAACGTCGGGGTCAACAACGATACCGAGGTCGTACTTGCCGCTCTTCATCTCGTCCATGATACCCTGAAGATTCTTCTCCAATGGCTCTGGGTTGTGAGCGAAGTCGCCGTTAGGTGTGCCGTTGAGTATTGTGAACTCTACGCCGAGAGCCTTAAGGAGTTCGGGCAGGATAACACCACCAACGCTGTTGATAGCGTCAACACATACCTTGAACTTAGCGTTCTTGATAGCCTCTACGTCAGCCAACTTGAGGTCGAGTACGCTCTGGATGTGACGTGCGTCCATAGAGTCGTCGCGTGTATAGTGGCCCAGATTGTCAACGTCGGCATAGTCGAAATCTTCCTTCTCGGCAATTTCGAGAACCTCGTTGCCGTTCTCCTTTGTCAGGAATTCGCCCTCGCTGTTGAGCAGCTTCAGAGCGTTCCACTGACGTGGGTTGTGGCTTGCTGTTATGATGATACCACCCATAGCGCCAGTCCAGCGTACAGCCAGCTCTGTAGTAGGAGTTGTAGCGAGGTCGATGTCGATAACATCAAGTCCCATACCCATAAGAGTACCGCACACGATGTTGCGCACCATGTCGCCAGAGATACGTGCGTCGCGACCAACTACTATCTTGCCGCGTCCTTCGGTCTTGGCATTGCGCTTCATGAATGTAGCGTAGGCAGTTGTAAACTTAACGATGTCGAGCGGATTGAGTGTGTCGCCCGTAGGTCCGCCGATAGTACCGCGGATACCAGAAATTGACTTGATTAGTGTCATAGTAATGATGTTTTAAATGATTGACTTTAGTCTTTAGTATGTTGGCGGCTGTTGTTGAGTGACCGCCGATTCTGCAATTATGCTCCCTGCTGGTATGTTATCTCGTACATGCACGGATAGACATTCTGCGAGGCATTGCTTTGTCCCATTGAGTGCGGAACAATCAGTTTCACCTTGGCAATCTCATCGGTTGCTGATGCCGGACGGCCAAGCTTGATATAAGTCAGCGGAACGAGCCATCCCGAAGGAACAGCTGTTGAGCTGTATGTATTGTACATCAGACTGCTTTCTTTGTCGAATGTGCCAGAGAATGTACCTGATGTATTCTTCACTGTCATTTTTTCTACCAACCAGTTGTATGAGTAGATGTTGGTGCATTGCAGTGTCGAGTCTGATTCAAGAATGTTGTACTCGTTGAATCGGCACAGTATCTTTTCGGTCTTGCCGCTTTCCAGTTTCTTGCCGCATCCCTCGCGCACAATCTGCATATATACGCCAGTGCCTTCAAACAGCACCCATTCGTTTTTGTCAACGTTTGTGGTCTGGTTTTGTGCGTTGAATACATCCTCAGATATGACCTTTATCTTTTGGTTGGCAATGTATCGGTTTATAGCCGAGCGTTCCTTCTTTTTCATGTCGGCATAAGTTTCGCTGTCGCTACACGAAGCAAGAGCCACAATGGCTAAGAGTGTGAGCGCTAAGAATTTTAACGTCTTCATCAATTGCTTTTTCTTTTTTATTTGATTGAAATCACTAATTATCGTACAAAAGTACAAAAATTATATGTAATGTCACCTTGGGTTGACAATATTTCACGTTTTTTATTTCGTGAGCAGGTCTTTGTATTGCTCAAACGCATTTCTCACTATGCGTTCAGCCTCGTCGAGCGAGCAGTAGAGTCTGCCGCCGCTGGCGTTGAGATGGCCGCCGCCGTTGAAGAAGTCGGCTGCCATCTTGTTGCAGGGGAAGTCGTCTACCGAGCGTAGCGACACCCAGATGGTGTTGTCGCGACGGTCGTCCTCGCGCAGCGAAACCGACAGGCGCATGCCTTTTATCTTCAGTGGTTCGTTGACAAGCCCCTCAGCGTCACCCTTGATGAAGTGGAAGTCGCGCATGTCGCGGCGCGAGATGGTGAAGTAAGAGGCATGAATGTCGCCAAACACGTTCAGCTTCTGGCTCATCAGATAGCCGCGCAGACGTATTGCCCATGGGCTGAAGTTGTTGAACACGTTGCGGTATATCTTGTCCTTGTCGATGCCCTTGGTCAGCAGTTGGCTGACGATGTAGAATATCTCGGGGCGTGTAGAGTTGTATGTGAATCCGCCCGTGTCGGTCATCATGCCGCAATATATGCATGCAGCACACTTGCGCGACATCTCTTCGAATCCGCCCAACTGCCATATTATACGGAACACGAGTTCGGAGGTGCTCGACATGTGCGGGTGCGACACGGTCAAGACTGTGTCCATGCGTGGGTCGAGGTGGTGGTCGATCATTATCTTCTTGGCAGGCGACTGCTCCAGAGCGTCCTTCATCTCGTCTACACGGTCGGTGCCGTTGAAGTCGAGGCAGAATACGAGGTCGGCTGAGGCAAGCATCGGGTCGGCCTTGTCGGCAGCGTGCTTGTCGTAGCGTATGATGCGCTCGGTGCCGGGCATCCACTGAAGAAAGTCGGGATAAGCGTCAGGCACAATGATTTCGGGGTTCTTGCCGAGTGAGCGCAGATAGTCGGCCCATGCGAGCGACGATCCGATAGCATCGCCGTCAGGCGACTTATGACAACAAATAATAATGTGTTCGGCTGTGTTGATATATGCCTTGAGTGATTCGGCTTCCGCCGCGGTTAATAATTCTATGCCCATTGTTTAAATAATGTATTGGCTGCAAAGTTACAAATTAAGTATGGTACAGCCAACTTTTTTTTATTTTTGCAACTTTTTTTTGTAGCTTTGCGTCAAATATACGATTAATAATTAATATTTAGTATTATGATGACAGCAAAACGTATCTTTTCATTCATTGTCTTGGTGACGATGAGTGTTGCATGCATAGCATGCTATTCGAGCAAGGATCTGAAGGCAGACCGTTCTTTCGCGAAACGTGTAGTTAAGGTTGGCTATTTCTGCAAGATTGAGTCGTACACCTCGGCTGATATAAAGTTTGTTCAAGGCAAGACATCGTCGGTGCGTATTGAGGGAACCAAGAGTCTGGTAGACAATCTCGACATAAAGCAGAATGGCGAGACTCTTGTTGTTACAACTAAAGGTCGTGGAATGAGGATAGTCGGTCCGGCGCGCCTCACCGTATATGTATCGTCGCCCGACATTACTTCTGTCTATCTGAAAGGATCGGGCAATTTTGAAGCGCAAAGCAATATTGACACTGACGCTCTCAATGTAGAACTCTCTGGTTCGGGTGATGTCGACCTGCGCAAGGTGTTGTGCGACAATATATCGTTGCGCTTGCGTGGCAGCGGTGATGTTGAAGCGCAGGCTGTAGACTGTGCTGTGGCAAACTTCGAACTGCTTGGCAGCGGCGACCTTGAGGTGAAGATGCTGAAGGCACGCAATGCAAATGCAGCACTCAGAGGCTCGGGCGATCTTGACGCTACGCTCAAAGGTGTAGCCGACGTGAAGGCTTCGTTGCAAGGCAGTGGCGACCTCGATCTTGACTTCATCAATTGTGGCAATGCCGATATTGACCTGCGCGGCAGTGGCGACGTAGAGTTGAAGGGAACGTTGCGCACGCTCAACACCTCAAAGAAAGGTTCGGGCGACATCGACCGTTCTCAGTTGCGTTTGGCACGATGATGCAACGGCATAAAAACAAAAGAGGTTGGTGCAGGAAGCTACCAACCTCATAACTGTTGATTTCGTAAAAATCGAAATCATCAAAAAATGATAACGCAAATATATAGCTTATATTCGAACAAAACAAATATTTGCGGTTAAAAAGTGGATTATTTAACAAAATAAGCTAATTTTGCAAGTTGTTAAGCATAAAACAATGGCAATGCCTGCATTGAACGCTGCGGACATTGCCATTATTTTAATGTATGTAAAATTGATTACGAAAATTATTAATTCAGACTATTATTAAATTTGTATGGGAAGAAACAAATATTCTGATTCCGAGATTCAGGGCATTGCCAAGCTCCTGCGACTGAAGAACTGTGCCAACCGTGCCAAGCAGAAGGAGATTCGCCATAAACTGCGCGTCGAATACGAGTTCAACATCTCCGACTTCAACGTGCCGGGACGTGCCTTTGGCGAGCAGGAACTGTATGACGCCATACATCGTGGCGCCATACGTATACTCGACGACCAGACCATAGCCGACATGAAGGCAAAGCGTGCACGCGACCGTGAGCGCGACGAGGCTGCCCGAATGCAGGACGCTGTGGCTGCTGGCGAACAGACCGACTGGCAGGAGGCTATGAAGCAGTGGCAGGAATGGGAGGCAAGCGAGATTAGCAAGATAGACAAGTAGTCTACAGCTTCACCTGCACTGCCGCTGGATATATACGGCATGGGTCACCGAATGTAGCCACGCTTTCTGCCATGTTCTGAATGTTTGTCTTGAGTTTGCCTGCAAACACCTTATGTCCGTTGACAATAATAGTTACCTTGCGGTTCATGTCTACCAGATGCTCGTCGAGGAACACGGTGAACTGCAGGTCGTTGGCTTCCGAGTAGTGGCGCTGTATCTTCATGTCGATAGTGTGCCAGTAGGGGTCGGTCTCCAGAATCTCGTATCTCACGGTCTTCACTGTTATGTTGACGGTATTGTCGACGATGTCCATTGTGTATGTGGAGCGCGACATCGAGTCGAGAGCTGGGCGCTTGTCAACACGCAGATTGTAGAATCCTTGGCGGTGGCGTCCGTGCATTGCAAAGTCCTCCCACATCATGTGCTTGGGGTAGGGGTTGCGTGTAAACTCGCTCAACCATGGTGTCGTGGGGCGATAGTCAATCTGATGGGCGCATTTGGGCACCAGTTCGATGCGGTGCTTGAACTGGTCGGGGTGCAGAGCCTGCAGACTGTCAAACGCCAGTTTGGTCTCGTAGGTGAAGCGGTTGCGGAAGAACATCTGGTCGTACTCGCCGGTGAGGAATGAGAATCCGATGTTGGCGCAGTTCTCTACAGGAGCGTTGCGCAGCGGTTCGCCGCCAGCCATTGGTCCGGCAGCCGCCAGATAGTCGGCATAGAATGAAGCCAGACGCTGCGAGCCGTATCCGCCTTCCGAGATGCCGAACATATATATACGGTTGGGATTTATTTCGCTCGAGAGCATAGCCATGCGCAGCAGTTTCTCCCATGCCCATTGCTTCGACTGCTGCCACCAGCGGTAGTAATTGCCCTCATTAGGTATCTGTGGTATGAAGTAAGCTGACGGCGAGTCCTTGAACATCTGTGCAAGCTTCAGCCCCGTTGTCCACTCCTGCGCCTTGGGTCCCGAACCGTGCATGTATACAAACAGGGGCAGTCCGTTGGCTGGCACAGTCTCGCCGGCTGCCACTTTCTTGCCATAATAATACGGCATTGTGGCGTTCGGTTCAAGCTGTGCAGGCAACTGCCATTTGCCGGTCTTGGCATCCGACAGGTTTGGCAGGTTCACCATTATGTTCTTGTCCTGTGCGTTGTTGGCGCGCTTCCATGCCTCCCAAACCATAGTTCTCGACGAGGCTACGTCAGCCGTCTTTACCTTGGCGTTGCAGTTGAGCTTGGCATCCTTGCCAGCCAGACGCTCGCCGAAATAATTCTCAATTTCTTTAGCAGTATTCTTGTTGTCGGATTTGGCAGCTGCCGTTGCGTGTGTGCCAAATCCCAGTGTGGCTGTAAGCAAAGCCACGCCCAGTGTCTTGATTAAAGACCTGTTGTAGATTGTTTGTTTTACGAAAGGTTTCATTTTTATGGTTATTGTATTTATTTGGCTGTAAAGGTAAATATTAATTTTCAATTCATCACGTGTATTCATATATAAATATACATTTTCATCTCAACAATTAATCTATAAAACCACAACGTTGTCGATTTTTATTCGTAAATTTGCCATATATAACAATATGTAAACAATAAATATAGTTCCACTATGAGATATCTTGACCCTAAAGCCGACCTCACATTCAAGAAGATATTTGGTGAGCATAAGGATTTGCTCATCAGTCTGCTTAACGCCCTGCTGCCATTGGCTGATGACGAGCAGATAAAGAGCGTTGAGTATCTGTCGCCTGAACTTGTGCCCGACACTTACGTAGGTAAGAACAGTATTGTTGACGTGAGATGTCGTGATGTGAAAAACAGGCAATTTATTGTAGAAATGCAGATGCTGTGGACAGAGGCGTTCAAACAGCGTGTGCTGTTTAATGCTTCCAAGGCTTTTGTGCGTCAGCTTGACAAAAAGCGCAAGTATGAAATGTTACAGCCTGTATATTCGCTCAATCTTGTCAACGAGACTTTCATGAAGGAATATCCGGATGAGTTTATCCATAACTACAATGTTGTGCACGAACTGCATAGCGACGAGATTATCGACGGACTTCATTTCACATTCGTGGAGCTGCCAAAATTCCAGGCTCATTCCATCAAAGAAAAGAAAATGGCTGTGCTGTGGCTTAGATTTCTGACAGAGATAGATGAGCATACAAAGGAAGTTCCGCAAGAACTGTTGGACAATCCCGAGACCTCTAAAGCACTAAAGGCTGTAGAAGAATCAGCAATGTCGAAAAATGAGCTTCTTGCCTACGACGACTTTTGGGACAAACTCGGTGCAGAACGCTTGCTTTTTGTCGATTCTAATAGGAGAAGCATGGAGGAAGGCAGAGCTGAAGGCAGAGCGGAGGGCAGAGCGGAAGGACGTGTTGAGATTGCCAGAAATTTATTAAATATGGGAATGTCAATTGACGACATTGCAAAAGCAACTGGTCTGCAGAAACAGGAAATTGAACGATTGAATCCAGTTGTATAAATAAAATGGGAAAGCCTCGAAAATAAAATGAGGGTGTGTCAAAACAAATTGACACACCCTCATTGCTTTATGTATAGTCTTAGAGACAATAATCTCTTCAGCCTTTTTACCTTTTTACTCTTTTACCTTTTTACTCTTCTTAGAATTCACTTGTGAAGTGGAACTTGATGTGCTTGAAGTCCTGCTGAGCCATAGACAGCACGTAGCCAGAGTCGGCAAGGAATACATCGCGTCCGTCGCGGTCCTTGGCCATATACTGATACTTGCGCTTCTTGAACTGGTCGAGTTCATCAGCGTCGTCGCTCTCTATCCAGCAGGCCTTGTGCAGATGAACTGGCTCCCAACGACACTTGGCGTTGTACTCGTTCTCCAGACGATACTGAATTACCTCAAACTGCAGCTGACCTACGGTGCCGATAATCTTACGACCGTTAAACTGGTTGACAAACAGCTGTGCCACACCCTCGTCCATGAGCTGGTTGATACCCTTCTCAAGCTGCTTTGCCTTCATTGGGTCGTCGTTCTCGATATACTTGAACATCTCTGGCGAGAACGAAGGTAGTCCGCGGAAGTGCAGCTTCTCGCCCTCAGTCAGTGTGTCGCCAATCTTGAAGATGCCGTTGTCGGGCAAACCTACGATGTCGCCTGGCCATGCCTCGTCGATGGTGCTCTTGCGCTGAGCCATAAACTGGGTGGGCGAAGAGAAACGCAGAGTCTTGCCCTGACGCACATGCAGATAGGGCTTGTTGCGCTCAAACTTGCCGCTGCACACCTTGCAGAAAGCGATACATGAGCGGTGGTTGGGGTCGATGTTGGCAGTAATCTTGAAGATGAAGCCCGTAAACTTTTGCTCCTCAGGCTCTACGGTGCGCTCCTCAGCCTTGGTAGGCTTTGGCGACGGAGCAATCTTTACGAAGCAGTTGAGCAGTTCCTGCACACCGAAGTTGTTCAATGCCGAACCGAAGAATACAGGAGCCACCTCGGCTGAGCGGTATGTCTCAACGTCAAACTCGGGATATACGCCGTCAATCAGTTCTACGTCGTCGCGCAGCTGCTTGGCATCCTGCTCACCGATGTGCTCTTCAAGTTCTGTAGAGTTGATGTCAACCTCCACCTTTTCAGTCACGCGCTGCTTGTCGGGCTTGAAGAGGTCGAGCTTGTTCTCGTAGATATTGTACACACCCTTGAACTTGACACCGATGTTGATAGGCCATGACAGCGGGCGCACGCTGATCTGAAGTTCCTCCTCCAGTTCGTCGAGCAAGTCGAACGGGTCGCGACCCTCGCGGTCCATCTTGTTGATGAATATGATAACCGGAGTGTTGCGCATGCGGCACACCTCCATCAGCTTACGTGTCTGAGTCTCCACACCCTTGGCTCCATCCACTACAATGATGGCTGAGTCGACAGCTGTAAGAGTGCGGTATGTGTCCTCGCAGAAGTCCTGGTGGCCCGGAGTGTCAAGAATATTGATTTTGTAGCCCTCGTAGTCGAACTCCATAACCGACGTTGACACAGAGATACCACGCTGCTTCTCGATTTCCATCCAGTCGGACGTAGCCGACTTGCGTATCTTGTTGTTCTTTACTGCACCTGCCACCTGTATCTGGCCGCCAAAGAGAAGGAACTTCTCGGTGAGCGTAGTCTTACCTGCGTCAGGGTGTGAAATGATGGCGAAAGTTCGCCTGCGTTCTATTTCCTGGTTCATAATATACGTTTTGGACTGCAAAGTTATACAAACTATTGCACATAAAAACACGCTTGCCTGATTTTTTGACTTTTAAACCATATTTATTATGTATAATGGTGATAGTTCAGTTTGCAGACTCCGTGTATTTTGGGCAAAACTTTTTTACCTCCTGTGTGATATTTGCATGCAAAGACTTGAGGTGCTATAACGAAAAAACAGATCACAAGTTATTCTTGGAATTGTTTGCTAAAAACTCTCAGAAAAATTGTAACATTCCTCTATATATTGTATCTTTGCACTTGATAAGTTCGGAAAAATGTCAATTTTGACACAAATCGGAAGTTGTTGATGTAATTATGAAGATAGAAAGAGACATAATAAATAAGTTCAAGGATTGGAAAGAAGCAGAAAAGCATAAGCCAATCCTTCTGAAAGGTGCCCGTCAGATAGGCAAGACATGGGCTATGGAGGAGTTCGGAAGAGAGTGTTTTAAATACACAGCGAAATTTGACTTTGACCGCCAGAAAGAGTTGCAGTCAGCTTTCACTGTGTCAAAAGAGCCTGCACGCATAATTAAGGAACTCGCCCTTTATAGTCCTGTTCCGCTTGTTCCTGGCAAGACGCTGCTCATATTCGATGAAATACAAGAATGCGAGGAAGCGCTCAACTCGTTGAAGTATTTTTGTGAGGATGCTCCCGAATGGCATATTATTGCAGCTGGTTCGCTGTTGGGTGTGGCTGTGAAAAGGCGGAGAATGACCGTACCAGTAGGAAAGGTTCAGGTTATGCGTATGTATCCGATTACGTTTAAGGAATATCTGCGAGCCAGTGATATCCAGACTTTCAATTTTGTTGAGCAGATAGAACAGCCCGAGAAACTGCCTCTTATTATACTTGACAAGTTGAAATCGGAATATCGTAGATATATGGTGTCTGGAGGAATGCCAGAAGCTACCGTAAGTATGCTTGAAAATCAGGGTATGCAAGCGGTGGATGACATTCTTCAAGGTATATTAGACTTATATGAGCTTGATTTTGCCAAGTATGCAGATCCTCGCGAGATACCGCGCATTCATGCCATCTGGCGCTCGCTTCCATCCCAACTTGCAAAAGAGAATCGGAAGTTTATCTATAAGATTATAAAGAAGGGTGCAAGAAGCCGTGACTACGAGGATGCATTGTTGTGGCTTGAAGATGCTGGCATGATATATCGTGTGAACGCGGTCTCGAAACCTGGAATGCCTTTAAGTGCCTACGAGGAGCCGGACATATTCAAGGTCTATGCCAGTGACTGCGGACTGTTGCGGAGATTGGCTGGGCTGCCAGGAAGCATAGTTATTGACCCGACTGCCAACTACACCGAATTTAAGGGAGCGATGGCTGAGAATGCAGTGCTGCAAAGTCTGTTGCCTTCATATGGTTCTATTCCTTACTATTGGTCTTCGGAAGGAAAGGCTGAGATAGAGTTTCTGTTACAGCGAGAAGACGAGATAATTCCTGTAGAAGTAAAGGCTGAAAATTGTGTCAGTGGCAGAAGTATTGTTGTGTACAACGAACGTTACCAACCCAGGAACCGCATACGTTTCTCTTTCCTTAATTTGCAGCAAAACTGTGGAATGCTTGCATGTCCCTCCCCTTTAACGGAATGGGCTATGAAGTGGCTAATAAAATAAAACCCACCCCCAACACCTCACTATCTCAATCGGAGCGAGCAGCGCTTCGCTCCTATATTTGCATTCTTGACCGCTCAAAACTGCGAGCTGAACGCGCGAGGAAATCTTTAGCTCAAAATTCGTGAGTTTTGAGCGGTTTTAGTTATATCGTTTATACACAGCGAGTTATGTCGATAGTGGCTTTGCGGTGCAAGTTTATGCTTCAAAAAAAAGCTCCTTTTTACTTCAAAAGGACAACTATTGCATTGCAACTGTAGTCCTTTTGCAATGCAATTGGGGCTTCGTTGCACTCCAAAAGTAGTCCTTTTGCAGTGTAACGAAGCCTTGAATGATGAAAAACACGAAGATTGACGTTGCCCAACCACTAAAAAACGCCAATTGAAAACTCTAAAATCAATTTTTCGTTTGTAACACTTTTTTACTGCCTGTACGATATTTGCATGAAAAATCTTGTACAATTTTTATTACAAAATCACATTTTTTCATTTTTCTTTCGTAACTTTGCATTCGGACTGAAAAGCCAGACCGCTGTTGTCGCAAAAGAACGTGTTCTTATCACATATGACAACCGACTCGGCAGCCTACGCCGTGCAGAGTGTATTAAGGTCATCAATATGACATATCTACACAAAGCGGGTATTGGGTGGGAAAAGCAGTCCAGACATATTAGGCGTTTACAAACGTCACGTTCAACGTACACTCTGAAACGTGAGAAATTTCAAGATACATGTACTGCATTGAACATGGCAACGGTAAATGTCCAGGGGTGTGATATACCTTTCGTATTTTCGCAGAAGCATTTATTGTGTTCTGACATTTTGTCGTACAATTATTTGCATCATGCCGAAAGTACGAATATTGCTATATATCATATCGGCGTGGGCTATACTGTTGTTCGTTCAGCAGTATAGGCACTTCTCACGGCCTCAGAGTGAGGATCGGACAACGGACGGTTCACGCTTTTTTTGTCTGTACCAACATAATTCTGTCTAGAATTAAGTTAAGCGATATGAATATCGATGGCTGTATATCGGAAGATATACACACCTCGGGAGGTGGTGAAATCCCTCCCTGCGCTGGACTTACCTCCAACGCCCTCCCCAAAGCTCAAAGCTGTAAAAAAGCAGAGAGTTCACATACCGGGGTGTCCACCAGCTATGCACTTTCGGGAGACCCTCCCCATTGGTATGCTCTACGCTGCACTTACGGCAGAGAAAAGACCGCATACGAATATATGACGGCAAAAGGCATCACAGCATTCTACCCTACACAAACGACAGTAAAACTAATTAAAGGCAAACGCAAAGCTGTAACCGAATCACTATTACCAAACATTTTCTTTGCCTACGGAACCTTAGACCAGATAAAACACTTCGTTTACGACAACGTAAACCTTCCCTTCCTCCGCTTTTATTATCGTCACACCCATGTTGGCAGCCGAATCGAAAAGACCCCAATGATTGTACCCAACCATCAGATGGAAAGTCTAAGAATCATCTATGCCGCCGAAACAGACAACACTATAGTGTCATTAGCCGAAGTGCCAAAGTTCAAGAAAGGACAGATGGTGAGAGTAACGGACGGAGCATTCAAGGGAGTGGTAGGAAGAGTGGCAAGATGGCAAGGACAACAGAGAGTGGCTGTTGTGATGGAAGAACTGGTAACTGTGGTGACAGCGTATGTGCCGAGTGCGTTTTTGGAGAAACAACAATAAATATAAAACTCAAGCTATGAAAGGTTTCAAAGAAATAACACCTATAAGGAAGTGGCGGTTATTATACGCTGCAATAATTTTCGCGATTAATATTATTTCAGTATTCATACTCTATACCCATTATGGACCTCTAACAGAGAATGGCAATAGGTACTATCATTATTTCGACCTGTCATCAATGGACTGGTATGTTCTTGGGCATTGCTTATGTGCTTTTGTCTTTTTATTGATTCCTTGGATATTTTTCAACAATTATTCTTCAAAATCATTCATTGGATTATTCCCTACCAAGAGTAGATTTGGCAAATGGTGCTCGTCATTATTAATTGGATTAAATTTTGGAACGGGTGTGCTTTTTACCGTTTCATTTCTATTAATAACAATCGAATACATTACAAATAGTTCAAGAGTCATGGCAGAAGACTTGGAGACTATAGAGTTAATATTGGCATTCATTAGTTGTTCTATATTTTGGGGAATAGTAGATTTGGTATATTTTGCCACTCATAGGAAAACAATTATCTAAAACAGATGAATAAACTACAAGAAATAGACCAAGAAATTACCTATTGGTATCGAGAGCGACTGAAACTTCTTCATCCTCTCCGACAACTCTTTTGGGAATGTACCCTACGTTGCAATATGGCTTGTAGACATTGTGGCAGTGATTGCAAGACTGTTTCAAATGTCCCAGATATGCCATTTGAAGATTTCACACCAGTGCTTGACGAGGTGCGACTCCATCAACCCCACATAAAAACAATGGTCTTTACTGTAGGTGGTGAACCATTGGTCAGAAAAGACATTATTGAATGTGGACGTGCTATAACAGAGAAGGGATTCTTATGGGGAATGGTTTCTAATGGCAAGCTTATCGATTCTTATATGATGAAAGAGCTTTCGGATGCTGGTCTGCGTTCATTGGCTGTTGATGTTGACGGATTGCGCGACACACATAATTGGCTCCGTAATGATAACAATAGTTTTGATGTTGTGTATAATGCTATTGGACATATAAAGAAGGCTCCTCATTTAATTTGGGATGTCATCACATGTGTAAACAGTAGGAATATATCGCAATTGGAAGAAATAAAACGCATGCTTATTGAAGCTGGTGTCACGAAATGGCGTTGTTTTTCAATAGTACCAATGGGCAGAGCTAAAGATGATAATGAATTGGTTTTGTCTAACAGTCAGTACCGTTACCTTATGGACTTTATTGTAAAAACACGAATGGAAGGCAAGATACAACTGTCGTATGCATGCGAGGGATATTTGGGAGATTATGAAGGACTTGTGCGTAGGTCGCATTTCCTATGTAGTGCTGGTCTCACGACGGCATCTGTGCTGAGCGATGGTTCGATTTCTGGTTGTTTGAGCATCCGAAGCAACTATCATCAGGGAAATATATATAAGGATGATTTTTGGAACGTATGGCAAAACCGTTTCAACAAATATCGCAATCGTGAGTGGATGCGCAGTGGTGAGTGTGCCGACTGCAAGGTGTTCAAATATTGCCAAGGCAATGGGATGCATTTGAGAAATAATGATGGAAGCCTAATGTTCTGTAATTATAACAAACTTTTTAATAGCAAATGATATGGATAAAGAAAAAGCTAAACGCGCAGCTGCTCTTTCTGCGGCAGCTGCTGTAGGAAGTATTGGAGGATCATTTGGGGCGGATGTAATAATCGACAAAAAATCAACCGATAACGATAGTCCAGAAGAAGATTTTATTGTTGAGGTTGTGAATGAAGACAATGTACAAGATCAACTAAGTCCGCATGCACTTCAAGACTTTACTGAAGATATAGATCAAACGATTATGGTTGATCCTCTTGAACCAGAAGAGCCTCTTAAACCAGAAGAACTGGTTGAACTGGAAGAACAGGTTGAACAGGTTGAACTGGGAGAACCAGTTGAGCTAGAAGAACCTCTTTATCTGGAAGAGCCTCTTGAACCAGAAGAACCAGCTGAACCGGTTGAACCAGTTGAGCCAGAAGAACCGGTTGAGCCAGAAGAACCAATTTTTATAGACGACCCTTTAGGCCCTATACAAGATGATGTTTTAATGTACGGAGGTCCTGGTATGTGCGATAATATGATATATCCAGAACCTGTCATGTATGGTGGTCCTAATGATGATTTATATGTCAATGACATAGAAGGGGTCTAAAATATCATTTCAAAACATAAAGCTTATGAAAAAGATTTGTATCAACAATCGCGACGAGATGATTCTACTGTTTGTCGATAATATTGCATATATCATGGCAGACGGCAACTACACCAAAATATGTTATATCGGTGGACTTTCTACGGTACTATCGTTGGGTATCTCAAAGATTGAGACTATGTTGTCGCAGGCTTACCCCAAAGGAACGACGAGTCCATTTATACGCCTTGGACGTAGCGTTATCATCAACCAGATGTTCCTCTACGACATCAATGTTCTAAAACAACACCTTGTGCTGTCCGATTGCCTTAAAAATTCGGTAACGCTCAAACTTCCCAAGCCATTGCTTAAGAAATATAAGGATATGGTGAGCGGAAGTAGCAACATAACTGTAAAAAAATAGTTATGCAAGAAGTTATTATCGGTAAGGAGGGAACACAGAAGTTCCCTATCAACAATTCGAGAGTGAGCCGACAACATGCCAAGATTACTGTATCGGACAGTGGACAATGGACTCTTGAAGACCTTAATTCCACCAACGGCACTTATATCATCGACGACAACGACGAACTTGTTCAAATCAAGAAGGTGAACATCACTGAGTTTACTCGTGTCGTCCTTGCCGACCAAACGAGTATGGGGTTCTCATTTTTTGCCCACCATGTTGTTGAGGATGATCCCAAAAATTACAAGGCAGAGTTTCAATATGTTCTTCGCATTCACGACAAGGCTTTGAAGGAGAAAGCTGAGATTGATGCCAAGATACAAAAGAAGAATATGATGAGATTCTTGCCGGGTGTTGTCTCGGCAGTCATTGGTCTTTTGCTCACATTGCTTCTTCCCTTCAACCAGAAGGTGTATGGTGTGGCTGTAACAGCTGTGTTCACGGCTCTTCTGCAGGCTATCATCAACTTCTATTTGGGCAAGGACTCCAACTTGAAGAATTTCAACGCCAAATATTCTAACAAACTTATATGTCCTTGCTGCTCTAAACTTCTCTCCGAGATAGAATTTAAAAATCAAATGTGCAGCAGGTGTAAAGCTCATGCATAACATTAAAAACAAAGAAAATAAATATGAAGCGACTGTTCTCTACTATCATTGCTATGCTTCTGCTCTGTATGTCGGCAGAGGCTCAGAAAACCTATGCCATCATTACGGGCGTGTCAAACTATGAGGGCGACCAGAACGACCTTGCCCAGTCTACCAAAGATGCCAAGCGTCTTGCCTCGCTCTACAAGACCAAAGACGCTACTGTGGTTTTGCTTACTTCCAAGAATGCCACACGTGCCAATGTCATTGCTGCCATCCGTAAGGTGAAGGCTGTTGCCAATGCCAACGACCACATCGTGTTCTCGTATAGCGGACATGGCATGGAGAATTATATATGCACTTATGTGTCGGGGGGCACGAAGATGCTTTCTTATAATGAACTGTTCAGCGAGTTGGACAAATGCCAGGCTAAGGACATCGTTTGTTATATTGACGCTTGCTTCTCAGGAACTGCTGTTAGCAATATGAATACAAAAGAGATGAACTCCAAGGACATGAACCGCATTGCTTGGAAAACCATCGTGAAGAACAATCCTCGATATATTGTCTTTCTGTCCTCACGCTCTGATGAACTCTCGGCAGAAAGTCCACTTGTTGGTTCGGGATTCCTCACCAATGGTGTCATCAAGGGATTGCGTGGCAAGGCTGACAGCAACGACGACAAGAAGATTACTGTGATGGAATTGTTTAAGTATGTACATAAGGATGTGCAACTGCATAACAACAAGCAGCATCCGCAACTGGTCACTTCCAAGTCACTATACGATAATGTTCTAATGAGCTGGTAAGGAATTTCAATATGGCAGAAGATAATAAAAGAAAATTAATAGCAGCCAAATGTCCCAAATGCGGACAGGTTGTGAAGTTCTATATGCCTGAACAGGGATGTGTGGTAAAACTAAAATGTCCGCAACAGCAATGTGGACATGTTTTTGGAGTGAAAATCACACAGAAGGAAATTCATCTTGGCAATGGTGCCACACAGCAACAGCAAGGAGAATCTCATCCTGTCACCGACCCTATTGTGAACACTGGTGGCACTCCTTCGGGTGTTATTGCCCGACTGTTGCAGAAAAAGAAGCATTTCTACAACAAGGATAAGTTTCATGAGCTGCATCTGGGTGCCAACACCATTGGTATGTTCGACCCGCAGTCGCCTTCCGACATTATGATTGAGGGCGACCGTACCATCAGCCATCGCTCTGTTACTATAACGGTTGAGTCTGTGGGCAGCTCCTATAAGTATCTGTTCTCTGTCAACCGTTCCAAAAATCCTGTTTATCTCTCTGGCAAACCTATTGCCGAGGGCACATCTATTTATATCCAGCCAAACCAGGAGTTTGTGCTTGGTAGAACTCGTTTTTGTCTTTCTAAATAAACAACATGATACATAACGCTCTAACTATCGGCTCCTCATTGAAAGGAGCCGTTCTTTATACTATAGCAGAGCCATTGCATAGTGGTGGCTTTGGCATCACCTATCGTGCCACAGCCCAAATAATGGTGGGTAACATTCCGCAGACTGCCACATTCACCATCAAGGAGTTCTTTATTGGCAAGATTTGCTCAAGGGATGTCAATGGCAATGTTGTGGTGGCTGCTGAAAACCAGCAGGCGTTTAAGAATGCCAAGGCCGACTTCAAGACCGAGGCTGAGATTCTGCACTCGCTCAAACACGACAACATAGTGCCTGTGAACGAGGTGTTCGAGCAGAACAACACTGTGTATTATGTCATGAGCTATCTCGGCAATGTGTCGCTCTATCAGTATGTGGCTGAGAATTGTGGGGCATTGCAGGAGTCTCAAGCCAAAGGCATCATCTTGCCGCTTACGAGTGCTCTTGCCTATCTGCACAACCGCAACATCCTGCATCTCGACATCAAGCCCGACAATATCATGATGGTTAGGCATGGCAACACTATAAAACCTGTATTGATAGACTTCGGTCAGGCTATGTATTTCGTCAATGGCAAGCCTAAAAAGGATAAGGGCATCCGTGGCTATTCCAAGGGCTATTCTCCTTTGGAACTGAAACAAAACGTCAGCACCTTCTCTCCCTCGCTCGACATCTATTCGCTTGCTGCCACATTGCTCTATATGCTTAGCGGTATTGACCCGTGTGATGCTGAGGAGCAAAGTATTCACAAAATCTATAAGACATTGCCTGAATCTGTGTCGTCGAACACAATGGATGCCATTATATGCGGATTGCTTAAGGACGCAGCCGACCGACCTAACGACATTGCTTCCTTCCAGAATATATTGGAGCATGGCAAACCTTCAACTGCCAACGGCTCATCCTCTAATAATGCAGGCGACGGACGTACTCCAACCGACCCTATCATTCCTGATTCTCCTAAGCCTATCGGTACAAAACTCATTGCTATAGCATGTGTGGCTGTAGTGGCTATTGGTGGATGGTTTGCCTGGGATAAATTCTATAAAGGTGGCGGGGGCAATGCTACTGAACAAACTCCAGCAGCTAACGATACGTTGCCGTCTCAGAAGAAGGACTCCACGTCTGCCACAGCTGACACTGAAAAGAAAGCGTCTATAGAAATTGTTAAAGCTCCTGTAGCTACACCCTCTAAAAAGGAGGAGCAAAAGCCAACTCCTAAAAAGGAGGAGCTAAAACCAACTCCTACCCCATCTCCCAAGCCTACTCCATCTCCCAAGTCTGGCACAGTAAATCTTGGTTACGCCACATGGACTGGTGGTCTGCTTAACGGCAAGCCTCATGGCGAGGGCACAATGAAGTTCCATAGCTCTCATGCCATTAGCGGTTGTTCTATGACCCCTCAAGCAGGCGATTATATCATTGGCTACTGCGAAAACGGAGTGGTTCAGAATGGTGGTCTCTACCGTGATGGAAAGAAGATAGACACTGTCATCAGATAATAACATTATAAAAGAACAACAACAATCATGCGAAAGATATTATTATCCTTTTTCATGCTTTTTGCAATAATGTCTACTGTCTTTGCCCAAAAGCTCAAGGTGGAGTCCTTCAAACTTGCTTCAAACGACATCACTGCCCAATCGCACCCTCGCAAGGACCTCAACAATCTTAATTGTGCTCTTGTCAAGGTGGGCATCGCTCTCGACGGCGTTAAGTTTGATGGTAGCATCATGGGTGAGCCCGTTCAGAAATTGGGCGAGTATTGGGTGTATATGCCTAAGGGTGTCTCTATGCTTCAGGTTCTGCATAAGAACTACACTCCCCTTATGGTCAATTTCTACGACTATGGCGTTGGCAAGGTGGAGAGTGGAATGACATACATCCTTACTTTGTCAAAGCCTTCAGGCAGCACAGAGCCTGCTGATGCTGGAGGCAACTTCTATGCACTCACCGTTAATCCCAAGAATGCTGTCGTCACCATCGATGGCAATCAGCAGACGGTATCCACCGACGGTGAGTATTCAGCCATGCTTCCTTATGGCAGTCATACTTATAAGGTGGAGGCAGGAGGCTATATAAGTAAGAGTGGCTCGTTCACCATCAGCAGCAGCGACATGACTCCCATCAATGTCAGCCTTGTCTCTGCTATGGCTACAGTCTCTGTAACTTGCCCGACACCTGCCGTGTCGCTATATGTCGATAAGAAATCCGTTGGCACGATTCCTTGGACAGGAAGTCTAAAAGAGGGTATGCACCTTGTCGAGGCAAAGAAGGAGGGCTACCGCAGTCAACAGCGTACCATCAATCTGTCTCAACAACAAAAACTTGATGTGGCTTTTAATGAACTCGTAGCCATACAGGGCAACCTCTCTGTAAACTATAAGCCATTTGGGGCAGATGTCTATATTGATGGCAATAAGGTTGGGCAAAGTCCACGTGTGTTTAATGGGATATTGGTGGGCAATCATAAGGTTGAAATTAAAAAAGACGGCTATGGTACGGACAGCAAGACGGTAAGCATCTTGGAGGGTCAGACAGCTTCTCTGTCGGGGGTGTTGAAAACCAATGCCTCATCGTCTGTAGCTTCAGGAACTTCATTGGCGGGCAATACAATCTCCATCCCCGTAAAGGATGGCATCAGCATTGATATGGTTCGTGTTGAGGCAGGAACGTTTACAATGGGAGCGACTCCAGAGATGAAGGAACCATGGGATGATGAAAAACCTGCCCATCAAGTTACTCTTACCAACGATTATTATATTGGTAAATACGAGGTAACACAGGCTTTATGGCAAGTAGTTATGGGCAATAATCCTTCTTATTTTAAGGGTGATAACTTACCCGTAGAACAGGTTAGTTGGAATGACTGTCATGAATTTATCAGCAAGCTGAACAGTATAACTGGCAAGAAATTCCGTCTCCCCATAGAAGCCGAATGGGAATATGCCGCCCGTGGTGGAAAAAAGAGTCGAGGCTATCAGTATAGTGGTAGCGATAATCTTTCTGATGTGGCATGGTATAAAGATAATAGCAGCAGCAAAACTCATGCTGTTGGTTCTAAGCAAGCTAATGAATTAGGCATATATGATATGACTGGTAATGTATGGGAATGGTGTCAGGATTGGAATGGTTCTTACAGTGGTTCCTCACAGGTAAATCCTACAGGTGCTAATAGTGGGTCTGACCGCGTGCGCCGTGGAGGTAGCTGGTTCTACGATGCCAGGGGCTGTCGCTCGTCTGACCGTGGCAGCGACACGCCTGGCCGCCGTAGCTTCAACATTGGGCTCCGCTTAGTCCTCTCCGAGTAACGACTTTCTTGTTTTGAGTCATCCACTCTTATTATTAATGTCCTAAGCCTCAAAACGAGATGTCTTTGCTTGATTTTTATTCGCTGCCACCGAATAAAAACACCATATTTTATTTTGTGCCACCGAATAAAAATAAGTGTAAGGAAACATAAACAACAACTATGCGAAATATTCTTTTATCCTTCTTCTTGCTCTTTACGGCAATATCATCAGCCATAGCTCAAAAGCTTACAGTCGAGTCCTTCAAGCTTGCTTCAAGCGACCTCACTGCCCAGACTCAGCCACGCAAGGATACAAACAACTGCAACTGTGCTGTTGTCAAAGTACTGTTTGTTGGCGACATTATTGATTTCGGTGGAAATATTGTCAAGCCTGTTGTTAAGTACACGAATGAGACTTGGGTGTATATGCCACAAAGATCACGGCAATTAAAAATCACAACCAAAGACTATCTTCCGCTTATGGTTACATTTGAAGACTACGGAGTGGATAAATTGGAGAGCAACCGTACGTATGTGCTTACGCTTGTTGGGAACACTCAACAACAAGCGCAGCAATCCCAAACTCTTACCATAAAATACTCACCGTCTATAGCTACTGTTCTTGTAGACAATAAAATGATTAATTGCTCAAATGGCGTGGCACAAACGACATTACCAGTAGGTCAACACTCATACATTGTCTTTTGTAATGGATATGAGTCTGAAGAAGGCATGGTAAAACTTAAGGCATCAGCACCAAGCAATCTTCAGATAACTCTAACTAAAGAAGCAACGGCAACACAACAAAGTACTGTTTCTCAACCAGCAGTAGCTCAGCAACCTGTTGTTCAACAACCCGTAATTCAACAACCAGTAGTACAAACTCCAGTTACTAACAGTGATAATATCACTATTCCCGTAAAGGATGGCATAAGCATTGATATGGTTCGTGTTGAGGCAGGAACATTTACTATGGGAGCGACTCCAGAGATGGAGAATCCTTTGGATGATGAGAAACCTGCACATCAAGTAACTCTTACCAATGATTATTACATTGGTAAATATGAGGTGACACAGGCTTTATGGAAAGCAGTGATGGGTAACAATCCTTCGTACTCTAAAGGTAATAACTTGCCAGTGGAACGGGTTAGTTGGGACAACTGTCAAAAATTTATCAGCAAACTGAATCGTATAACAGGCAAGACGTTCCGTCTTCCTACAGAAGCCGAATGGGAGTATGCCGCTCGTGGTGGAAACAAGAGTAGAGGTTATCAGTATAGTGGTAGCAGTAACCTTTCTGATGTGGCATGGTATGAAGATAATAGCGGCAACAAAACTCATAATGTAGGTTCTAAGCAAGCTAATGAATTAGGTATATATGATATGAGTGGTAACGTACATGAATGGTGTCAGGATTGGTATGATAAATACAGTAATTCTTCAAAGGTAAATCCTACTGGTGCCAATAGTGGATCTTACCGCGTGAGCCGGGGAGGTGGCTGGGCTAACTCCGCCGGGCTCTGTAACTCGTCATCCCGTGTCAACGAAACGCCTGGTAACCGTAGCGGCAGCCTTGGGCTCCGCCTAGTCCTCTCCGAGTAACTACTTCTTGTTTTTGAGTTATCCACTCTTATTATTAATGTCCTAAGCTTCAAACAAATATAAATTCTATGCGTAAAACACTTCTATCCATCGTTTTGCTCTTTGCGGCAATATCATCAGCCATTGCGCAAAAACTAACCGTCGAGTCCTTCAAGCTTGCTTCAAGCGACTTGACTGCCCAAACTCAGCCACGCAAAGACCTTAACAACCGCAACTGTGCCTTAATCAAAGTTGGTCTCGGACTGCAAGGTGTTCAGTTTGAGGGCAGCATCATGGGTAATGTGGAGAACAAGACTGGAGAGTATTGGGTGTATATGCCCCAAGGCAATCGTATGCTAAAGGTGAAGCACGCTAACTATGCTCCAGTAATGGTGACGTTTGCTGATTATGGAGTGGAGAAGGTGGAAAGCA
>NZ_JADYTS010000120.1 GCF_021531355.1 Leyella stercorea
CCCTACGGGGGAGGGGTCGGGGGTAGGGCTTTTCCCTATATGATAGAGCTATTCCATTCCACTCGCACAGCCTCCTATACACTGTCGCGTCTTACCGAGGCTGACCGCACAGCCGTGCTGTTGCACCTTGCTGACGCTACCGAGGCGCACATAGAGCAGCTGCTTGCTGCCAATACCGACGACCTTAGTCGTATGTCGGAGGACAATCCGCTGTACGACCGTCTGCAACTCACGCCACAACGACTGCACGACATTGCTGCGGCATTGCGCAATGTGGCTCACTTGGACAATCCGCTTGGCGAGGTGTTCGACCAAAAGACGCTGCCCAACGGACTCCTTCTGCGCAAGCAGCGTGTGGCGTATGGTGTCGTTGGAGTGGTGTACGAGGCACGTCCCAATGTCAGCTTCGATGTCTTCGCGCTCTGTTTCAAGACTGGCAATGCCTGCGTATTGAAGGGTGGAAAGGATGCCGATGCCTCCAACCGTGCCATCGTTGCAATCATCAAGGAAGTGCTTCGGGCGCACGGCATCGACGAAAACGTAGTATGCCTGTTGCCTGCAACGCATGAGTCGACACACGAGATGCTCACCGCTGTGGGTTATATCGACCTCTGCATACCGCGTGGCGGTCGACGACTGATTGACTTTGTGCGCGATACGGCACGCATTCCGGTCATTGAGACAGGTGCCGGCGTAGTGCATACCTACTTCGACGAACAGGGCGACACAGCAATGGGGGCGCGCATAATAGATAATGGCAAGACACGCCGTGTGAGTGTGTGCAACGCTCTCGACTGCCTTATCATCCATCGCTCGCGCATAGGAGCATTGCCGCAGTTGCTCGCTCCGCTTGCTGCCAAGCACGTACACGTCTATGCCGATGCTCAGGCTTACGATGTCCTGGCTGCCAACGGCTACGCAGCCAAGCTTACACGGGTCACGCCCGATATGGCTGACGAAGTGTATGGCACCGAGTTTATGTCGTACACGCTCGCCGTCAAGACGGTAGAGAACATCGACGAGGCGCTCGCTCATATCCGCCAGTACGGATCTGGACACAGCGAAGCCATAATAACAGAATCAAAACATAACGCCCAACTCTTCCAACAACAGGTAGATGCAGCTTGTGTCTATTGGAACGCTCCCACAAGTTTCACCGACGGAGGTGAGTTCGGACTCGGTGCCGAGATAGGCATCAGTACTCAGAAGCTTGGTCCGCGCGGTCCGATGGGGCTCCAGGCATTGACTACATATAAGTGGTTGATAGATGGGGAGGGGCAAGTAAGGTAATAATTATGAAAACATTCTTCCACGCACAAGACCTTGGCGACCTCAATGCAGCGCTCGCTGAGGCAAAAGAGGTGAAGCGCGATCGCTTCCAGTTTCAGCATCTTGGCAAGAACAAGACATTGCTGATGATTTTCTTCAACAACTCGTTGCGCACACGTCTGTCTACACAGAAGGCTGCCATGAATCTTGGCATGAACGTCATAGTGCTTGATGTCAATGCCGGTGCATGGAAACTGGAGACCGAGCGTGGCGTCATCATGGACGGCGACAAGTCGGAACATCTGCTTGAGGCTATCCCGGTAATGGGCAGCTACTGCGACCTTATCGGTATTCGCTCCTTCGCCGGACTCACCGACCGCGAGTATGACTATGCTGAGACAATCGTCTCGCAATTCGTCAAGTACAGCGGTCGCCCCGTCTTTGCCATGGAGACAGCCACGGTACATCCGCTTCAGGCGTTTGCCGACCTCATCACCATTGAGGAACACAAGACCAAGGCACGTCCTAAGGTAGTGCTTACGTGGGCTCCTCATTGCCGTGCATTGCCGCAGGCTGTGCCCAATTCGTTTGCCGAGTGGATGACAGCAGCCGATGTCGACTTCGTCATTACTCATCCTCACGGCTACGAACTCGACCCGAAGTTCACTGCTGGTGCCCGCATCGAGTACGATCAGATGAAGGCTCTTGAGGGTGCCGACTTCGTTTATGCCAAGAACTGGAGTTGCCCGGGCGTTACCAATCCCGAAGACTACGGCAAAATATTGTCGAAAGACATGTCGTGGACTATCGACGACAAGCATATGGCAGTAACCGACAACGGCAAGTTCATGCACTGTCTGCCCGTACGTCGCGGCCTGATTGTCACCGATGACGTAATAGAGTCAGCCAATTCGCTCGTCATCCCCGAAGCAGCCAATCGTGAGATCTCGGCAGAGGTTGTCATCAAGCGAATGCTTGAATCGCTGTAACAGAGCGGTATAACAGCCATAAATGAACTTTTGCAAGTTCAGAACTTAAAGCAATAATAACATAAAAGGGTCACAAGAATGTAGTGTTCACCCGACAGAGACCTATATCACTACGTCGAAGGGTGGGGCAGTGGTTGAGATTCCTGCCAACTCGCTCAATATATTGCGATTGAAATAGTAGAATCTAAAGTAGTGGGCGTGTCAGAATAGGAGTTAGAGGAAGTTAAGAAGAAGTTAATCCATCTACGATGAATGGAAGTTAACGGACAAATGCTTTATTATCAGCAATTTATACATATGTCCGCTAACTTCCTTTAACTTCGGGCGAAGCCCAAACTTCCTTTAACTCCTATTTTACACACCCGCTACTTAATATGCAAATATTGTACAGGCAGTAAAAAAGTGTTACAAAATAAAAATCGATTCTAGAGAATGGAAAAGCCGTTTCTGATGGTTTTTCCATAGCTATTCATCACATTTCTGATCATTCAGGGCTTCTTTGCTTTCCAAAAGGACTACTTTTGGAATGCAAGGAAGCCCTTTTTGCATTGCAAAACGACTACAGTTGTATTGCAAAAGGAGTACATTTGCAATGAAATGTACTCCTTTTTCGCAATCGCTCGTTGTATATTTCGAGCGAAAACATTGTAATATGCTGTGCTACTGCATATTACGCAAAACCGCTCAAAACTCGCGAATTTCGAGCCAAAGATTTCTTTGCTCGTTCAGTTCGCAGTTTTGAGCGGTTAAAAATGCAAATATAGTGTTGGGACGTAGGCCAAAAGCCCCACCCCCGGCCCCTCCCCCGTAGGGAGGGGAGTAATATGCACTGCAAAATATAGGAGGTTATGGCATTTGTCCGTTAACTTCCATTCATCGTAGATGGATTAACTTCTTCTTAACTTCCTCTAACTCCTATTTTGACCTCACAATTTATCCGTAGATAATCTTGCCGTTCTCGTCGCGGTTCTCTTCGATGAACGACTTGTTGTACTGAGTCATACCGCGGAGCGACATACCCATATTAGAGAAGCCGCCGTCGTGGAACAGAGTCTGCATTGTCACCTTCTTTGTTAGGTCAGAGAACATCACGACACAGTAGTCGGCGCACTCGTCAGCGCTGGCGTTGCCAAGAGGCGACATGCGGTCGCTGAAGTCGTACAGACCGTCGAAGCCCTTGATGCCGCTGCCGGCTGTGGTGAATGTCGGCGACTGAGAGATGGTGTTGATACGCACCTTCTTCTCACGGCCGTAGATATATCCGAAGCTACGTGCAATCGACTCAAGCAGCGACTTGGCATCAGCCATATCGTTGTAGCCGAAGAATGTGCGGTGTGAAGCCACGTATGTCAGTGCAAGTACCGAAGCCTCCTCGTTGAGAGCGTCGAGCTTCTTGGCTACCTGCAGCATCTTGTGGAATGAAATTGCTGAGATGTCGAGAGTCTTGTCAAGGAATCCGTAGTCCAGATCGTCGTAAGTACGCTTCTTGCGCATGTTCACGCTCATGGCGCATGAGTGCAGCACGAAGTCGATCTTGCCGCCCAATGCCTCCTGGGCCTTGACAAACAGGTTGTTCAAATCCTCTACCGATGTCGCATCAGCAGGGATGATGGTTGCGTTGGTCTTCTTTGCCAACTCGTCGATTGTGCCCATACGGCAAGCCACTGCTGTGTTGGTCAACACAATCTGTGCGCCCTCTTCTACGACACGTTCTGCTACTTTCCACGCAATCGATGCGTCATTCAATGCGCCGAAGATGATACCGCGCTTTCCTTTCAATAAATTAAAAGACATAGTTTTCTTTCTTATATTATATAATGTATATATGCTTTGTCTATGTTGCTGACTCTACGATTTTTCCATCGAATTCGTCTATACATAACATAGATTAGCTTCAAATGTGGTGCAAAGGTATAACTTTTTGCACATCCTACAATGAATGTGTGCAGAAAATGCACTTTTTAGAGCGATTTTATTTGATTCGTCAACATTTTCTGCACAAATCAAAAAGAATGTGCAATGAAAATACACCGCAATAACATCACAACATTACACCACATTTATCTTGCTGCGGAGGCTGGTGACCTCCGCTACTATATATATACAGATTGAACCATATAATATATACTAACAGCTTTTTACCTCATTCAGCCTAAAAACCCTCGAAAAAGGGCGAAAATGCCCCGTTTGACTTGATTTATCTCAATTATAAGCTAAAAATGTAACTTTTTTGAAACTTTTTCGTCAAAACTCTTGCATGGTAAGACTTTTTGTTATACCTTTGCATCCGCTTTCGAGAACGAACGAAACCTCAAGCAAAACGAGATTAAGTAGTGTTCGGGAAGTAAAAAGAAAGAGTTCTTTGAAAAGATTTACATAAACAGACAAGTAGTACAAGAAGCAAGTCTTACATTATTTATAATGTGTAGATTTGGGTAATATACATACCGTTAATTCATTAAAAAGATATACGGAAGCGTTCTGAAACAGATACAAACAATAAGCAATGTTCCGCCAAGCTTAGAAAGGCCTATTCGGCCCAGCAAGGCTTAGCATCAAGGAATCTTGCCTAGTAAAAGATATTTTACAATGTAGAGTTTGATCCTGGCTCAGGATGAACGCTAGCTACAGGCTTAA
>NZ_JADYTS010000121.1 GCF_021531355.1 Leyella stercorea
CACGGAGCATCAAATACCAAGATGACCTCTATGCGTCCACGACTGAAAGAATTAAACGACAATCCCTATATAATGAAAATTCGCGTAAGTATGAAAAAAATGATTTTGATGGTGGCTTTAATGTCGGCTTTTACTCAGTTGAGTGCAAAGAACTACATCCGCCTCATTCGCAACGCAACGTTGAAGATGGAATATGCAGGTAAGCAAATTCTTGTTGATCCATTGCTTGGTGCCAAAGGCTCTTCCGTGTCGGCTCTTGGCGTAAATCCAAATCCCCGAGTAAACTTGACGATGCCCGTGGAAGAAGTGCTTGATGGACTGGATTTCACACTCTTGACTCACAACCATCCTGACCATTATGATGAAACTGCAGTCAAGCTGATTCGCAAGGATATGCCTTGGTTCGTACAGACTGAAGATGTAGAGCAGGTTAAGGAGAAAGACGGTTTCTTTCGTGCAGTGGGCATTGCAGACAGCATTGAAAATGAAGGAATCACCATTATCCGCATCAGAGGTAATCATGGACGTGGACAACTTGGTGCGCAAATGGGACCAAGTTCTGGCTACATCCTCAAAGCTAAGAATCAACCAACCATTTACATTATGGGCGATTGCATTTGGGATGAGAAGACCCAGATAGCAGTATCAACCTATAAGCCAGATTATATAGTAATCAATACTGGTGGAAACATTTTCTTTCCACAGTCAAAGACAGATGGAGATATCACGATGAATGAAATGGAAGCTATGCAAATGCTGAAGGACTGCAATCCTCAGATTCGTTTTATTGCGGTTCATATGGATGCCATCGATCATGGACAGACAACAAGGGCTATTCTCCGTAATCAGGCTGAATACGAAAAGGTGGATAAAAAACGTCTGATGATACCAGAAGACGGACAAGTATTGAAACTATGACACAGATAGAAATACTGAAAAAAAAGATTCAGGAGGCAGAAGCCATCATCGTGGGTGGTGCCTCTGGATTGTCGGCAGCAGCAGGTTTCCGCTTTTACTATATGAACGATGCCACATTCAAACAGATAGCCGGACAGTTGGGCGAGAAATATCATGCTGATGGTTTTTTCCCACTGTTTTATCATCCGCAAATCAAGAAAGGGGAGCTATGGGCAGCATTGCTCCGCAAGTACAAATACTTGTATGAGTGTCATACGGGTGAGCCATACGAGGATCTGGCCGAACTACTCAAAAACAAGAACTATTATATTGCCACCACCAATCAGGATGCGCAGTTTTTCCGCACCTTCCCTGCCGAGAAGATCACTCGCATTCAGGGAGATTTCCGCTACTGGCAGTGTAAACATACTTGTACAGACGAGATTTATCCCAACAAAGAAAAGGTGTATGAGTTGCTGGACAAGATAGAAGGTGACAGACTGCCCGACGACCTGATTCCCCGTTGTCCACATTGCGGTACGGAGATGGTTCCATGGTGGCGCAGTCCTGAGTTTTTGGAGGGTAGCTATTACCGAAAAGAAATGCAACGCTATCTGGATTTCCTCAAGGAGAACATGAACAAGAAAGTGCTTTTTCTCGAACTTGGTGTGGGTATGATGACTCCAATGTTTATCAAGGAGCCATTTATGAACATGGTATATCGCTGGCCCAATGCCACTTATGCAGTCCTCAATCCAAAGGATGCCTATGTTCCAAAGGAGATTGCCAAAAAGAGTATTGCCATTAAGGAAGATATCGCTGTGACATTAAAGAAACTGTTGGGCAAACCGGCAGATCATATCGTATCAGATACAAGTTTCGAACCAGGAAGAATATATTAAACCAGAAAGAATATATTAAATATGAATGCAAATATCACTCTAGCCCAAGAATGGATTGCCCAGGCAGATGCCATTCTCATAGGAGCCAGCAACGGACTCTCTATCGCCGAGGGCTATCATATCTTTGCCAACAACGAGATGTTTCGAAGGCAGTTTGGCGACATGCAGCAGCAATATGGTTTCAGAAATGTTGTGGAAGGTCTTTACTTTCAGTATCCTACTGCTGAAGCACGCTTAGAGTTCCACAGACGATTGGTGAAGTTTTGGGTAGAAGATTACCAACCTTCACAGGTGATGCATGACCTCATGAAAGTGATTGGTCAGAAGGATTACTTCATCCTTACCAGCAATGGCGACTTGCATCTGGAGAAATCAGGGTTTGATGAAAAACGCATCTTCGAGATAGAAGGTGTCATGACCGACCTTTTTGCAGCGCCAGACCCCAAGAAGGAAGCACTTTTTCATCGCTTTCTTGCAAAATATTCGGGCAAAAAACTTGTTATCTTAGAGTTGGGTATTGGTTCGCGCAACCGACTCATCAAGCTACCTATCATGCAGCTGGCTTATCGTGAGCCGAATGCTAAATATATCACGCTCAACATGCCTCAAGAACTCTATATTCCTGAGGAGATAGCAGAAAAGAGTGTGGGCATTGCTGGCGATATAGCCCAGTCGCTCAAAGAATTGAATACAAATACACTATCTTTACACCCGTAATCAAAACAAATAGAAATATGAAAGAAATTAAAAATGTAGAAAAAGGTGAGAACTTCACCACGGTGAACATATGACAGAAACACTCATTGAAGCGAAAGAGGTTAGTGGCATCATGACCAAGTCCAACCTCCAACATTATGGGTTATATCAAATCATACTATCCCCATTTGTTCCCACTTTATGAAGAAATCTATTTGCATAAAGACCGAACATATTGGAAGCAATTGGAGTATGAGGCCGCGAAAATGGCGCAGGAGGCTCAATGTAAGTATGTGGATAATGAATTACCTTACGAACGAAGTCCCAAAGGACATCCATCAATAGTGAATTATCTTTATCACGAAGAAATCAGAGGGTCGGGAAATACGGGTAAAAGGAATGTTATGTAATAAAACAGATGCGTATCTCTACTGTTGAAAGATTACTTGTAGAATAACTATTATAAGGCTTTCGGTATACTTGAAGGACTAAAAAAATGTATGAAAGTACCACAAATATCGCTAAGTGTGGTACTTTTCTTATTGTTATTTTATCTTGTTATATTCCTCATCGCTCACAGCCTCCTGCCACTCGTTGGATGTGTTCTCGCCAGGTATTTCAAAGGCGAGGTGGGCAAACCAGTTGTCTTTTGCGGCACCATGCCAATGCTTCACGTTGGCAGGAATGTGGATGACTGTACCCGGGAGGATTTCCTGCGCAGACTTTCCTTCCTCCTGATACCAGCCACGTCCGGCTACACCTACCAGCATTTGCCCGCCACCCTTTGTAGCGTGGTGCGTGTGCCAGTTGTTACGACAACCAGGCTCAAAGGTAACATTGAAGAAAGGTATCTGACTGTCAGATATTTGTGCCAGATAACTGTTGCCTTTGAAGTATTTGGCGTAAGCGGTGTTGGGTTCGCCAATAGGGAATATCATCTCACGCTGGAAAGCAGCCTTGGCGTCTTCTCCTTTCACATCTTCGTTCCATACCTCCTTTGCCAGATTGAAGGCAGCCCAGGCCTTTGGCCAACCTGCGTAGAAGGCGATGTGAGTAATAATCTCTGCCGCTTCCGTGCGGGTAATGCCGTTGTTCTTTGCCGACTGCAAGTGATATTTCAGCGAGCTGTCGGTGATTCCTTGGCTGATGAGCGAAGTGATTGTTACCAAACTGCGGTCGCGCAATGAAAGCAGGTCATTGCGGCTCCATACTTCTCCGAAGAGGATGTCGTCGTTGAGGTGGGCGAACTCCGGGGCAAACTCACCCAGCTGGGTGCGCCCTGCTGTCTGTACTATTTTCTGTTGTGCCATAATATTGAGTGAAATAGTCGTTAATATGATGAATGTTGAAATTTTTTTCATAAGAATCAATAGTTGAGTCTCTATCCCTTGACAGATTTTCCTAACTCGTAAGCTTTCTGCAGTTTCTTGTTGCCTAGAATGGTGCGTGGAGCGTCAACGCCTCCGCAGAACAGAGTGCCGGCAAGATGGCTCTCTGGATAGCAGTCAATCCAGCCTGTCAGTCCGGCTTCAGCACGCTTAGGCACTTCCGGCTCATTTTCAGCTGCAGTAGAGAGCATGTAAACATCACGGAACTTGTAGTCAAGTGCGAACATGGCATTCATGCGGTCGATGAGGGTCTTCATCTGTCCGCTCATCTCATAATAATATATAGGTGTTGCCCAGCAAACTACATCGGCATTCAGTACCTTCTGCATGATATCGTTTACATCATCCTTGATGACACACTTGCCCAACTTCTGACATGCCAGACAGCCTTTGCAAAACTTGATGTCTTTTCCTGCAAGCGAAATCTTTTCCACTTCATGACCTGCAGCTCTGGCACCTTCGATAAACTGATCAGCGAGCATGTCGCTGTTTGAACCAGTACGCAGACTGGTAGAGATTACGATTATTTTCTTCATTGTATCATTTTTTTAATTCTTCTTCAGGAACATCTTCGATGTAAAAAATAACAGTTATTCTATACATACATCATTATATCTACGCAGTTTTGCGATACTCGCTTGGAGTCTTCCCTGTCTGAGCCTTGAAAAAGCGGACGAAGTGCTGAGGATATTCAAAGCCGAGGTGCTGGCTGATTTGTGTAATGCTGAGGGTTTCATCAACAAGTAGTTGGCGGGAAGCCGAAAGCAGTCGGTCGTTGATCAGACTCTTTGCGGTTCTGCCAGTCTCTGTCTTGACTAATTCACCGAAATATTTAGGCGAATAGCAGCATTTGTCGGAAAAGTAGGCTACGGTAGGCAGCCCTTCACGCTCCGCCTTCTGAGCAATGTATTCCTTAATTCCGCAACACTATAATTTAACTTTATTTATAAGTTCCTGAGCAACAAAAAGTTGCCCAGGATTTT
>NZ_JADYTS010000122.1 GCF_021531355.1 Leyella stercorea
AAGAAAGATAGTTCACCTTAACACCCATTAACCAAATATCCTAACTTGATTCCTGGGTGCAAAGGTAAAAGAAGGAAAGAATGCAGAAAACATTATCCCAAGTTAATGGCTGCCCCCAAAGAGATAGGTCGGAAACCGAATGGTATGGGGGAGTGCAGACCTTTATGTGGATGTGTGAAGACAACATCGTGGAAGTACCATTCGACAAGGAACACCTTTTCGAGCAAATCCTTAGTCCTGCAAATCTCAACCGAGCCTACAAGGCAGTGATGAGAAACAAGGGCTGTGGTGGTATCGACAAGATGTCATGCGAGCAGTTACTCCCATGGCTCTTGACCAATAAGGATGTGCTCATCCGTTCCTTGATGGACGGTTCTTACCGTCCGAACCCAGTGAAAAGGGTAGAAATACCCAAAGACAATGGCAAGATGCGCCTGTTGGGAATACCTACAGTAGTAGACCGTTTGGTGCAACAAGCCATAAACCAAGTATTGACTCCCATCTATGAGAACCAATTCTCCAAGACAAGCTACGGCTTCCGTCCGAGAAGAGGATGCCATGACGCACTACGAGGAGCGCGAAGGATAATCAACGAAGGCTACATATATGTAGTAGACCTTGACCTTGAACGCTTCTTCGATACCGTGAGCCATAGCAAACTCATAGAAATCCTCAGCCGTACCATTAAAGACGGCAGAGTGGTCAGTCTTATACACAAATATCTCCGAAGTGGTGTAATGAACAAGGGCTTGTTTGAAGCGAGCGAGGAAGGAACTCCCCAGGGTGGACCGCTAAGTCCACTGTTGAGTAATATAATGCTCAACGAATTGGATAAAGAACTCGAACGTAGAGGACTCCCCTTTGTACGCTATGCTGATGACTCGATGATATTCTGCAAGTCCAAAAGGGCTGCAATGCGAGTAAAGGAGAGCATAACCCGATTTATAGAGAATGCTCTATATCTCAAAGTCAACAAGGAAAAGACCGTAGTGTCGTATGTGCGAGGAGTGAAATACCTCGGCTACTCCTTTTATGTGATGAAAGGCAAATGCCAACTCACGGTGCATTCAAAATCCAAAGCCAAGATGAAGTCAAGGTTGAAAGAACTGACAAGTCGCAGCAATGGTTGGGGATATGCCAAGAGAAAGCAAAAACTGAAAGAATACATAAGTGGGTGGGTAGGTTATTATCATCTTGCCAATATGAAACGTCTTTTACTTGAAACAGACGAATGGTTAAGACGTAGAATACGCATGTGTATATGGAAAGCTTGGAAGAAAGTCAAGACAAAAGTGGCGAACCTCATCAGATGTGGTATTAACAAATACAAAGCATACGAATGGGGTAATACTCGCAAAGGCTACTGGCGAACAGCTGACAGCCCTATTCTAAAAAGGGCGATAGATAACAATAAACTACGCTCCGCAGGGTATGCTACTTTAATGGAGGCGTATCTCGAATGGTATCCAAAATAGGAACCGCCGTATGCGGAACCGCATGTACGGTGGTGTGAGAGGTCGGTAAACACGAAAATAGGAGATAAACACCTATGATTAGTGTTTACCTCCTACTCGATGGACAGGGGTCTCCGTGCCCCGTCCTCCCTGAGGAAACTTTTTTAGTTGCTGGAGGACGTGGCACGGAGACCACCGTCCTACTATTCTAAAAGGTGGCAACAAGGTGATTGATCGTAACGATTGGTCTTGAACGAGGTTTGTTAACAGGCCTATGTTTAATTATGACAACGTTGTCTTTGTAGTTTCACGTTTTCTTTGTACCTTTGTGCCATCGGTTATGCAGGAGTCGTTACACATCTCCTGCCCTGGAAAAACACTCAAACGTAAACAAAACCAAAAAACAAGTACTCAGCAGTATGAACATCTTACGCAAATCGCTCATGCCCCTCATGGCATGTGCCCTCATGGTTGGCTCGGCTACGGCTCAACAAAAGGCCCCGGTCGACTATGTAAACCCCTATATTGGCAACATCAGCCATTTGCTGGTGCCCACGTTTGCTACCGTGCAATTGCCTAACAGCATGTTGCGCATCTATCCCGCCCGCGCCGACTATACCTCCGAGCGCGTAAACGGCCTTCCTGTCATTGTTACCAACCACCGCGAGCGTTCGGCCTTTAGCATCTCGCCGTATATGGGTGAGCAGCGCCAACCTGTGGTGGCCGTAAACTGGGACAATGAGCACATCACACCTTATTCGTTCGACATTGAACTGGCCGACAACACCATGTCGGCTCGTTATGCTGTGTCGCACCAGAGCGCTATCTACGACATCAACTTCCTTGAGAAGGGTCAGCCTCGTTACATCATGATCAATTCGCAGCAGGGTGCCATCACCGTGGGCGACGGCTTTGTGAGCGGCTATCAGCAGGTAACCCAAGGCACTCAGGTGTATATCTACGCCGAGTTTGACACAAAACCCGAGGCACAAGGCATACTGAAGGAGGGCAAGCTGGATGCTACTGCCACCACCGCACAGGGCCGTAACGCTTGTGCTGCCTTGCGTTTTGCCAATGGCACCAGCCGTGTGGGCGTGCGCTATGGCGTGTCGTTCATCAGCGAAGAGCAGGCTAAGAAAAACCTGTATCGCGAGCAGCAGGGCTTCAACCTTACTGCCGTTGAGCAGCAGGGCCGCGATGTGTGGAACAAGGCCTTGGCAAAGATTGCTGTGACAGGCGGCACCGACGACCAGAAGACGGTGATGTACACCGCCTACTATCGCACCTTTGAGCGCCCCGTATGCTTGAGTGAGGATGGCAAATATTTTAGCGCCTACGACGGAAAAATACATGCCGACGGTGGCACACCGTTCTATACCGACGACTGGATTTGGGACACCTATCGCGCTGCACACCCCTTGCGTGCCCTGATCACCCCTGAGGTAGAAGAGCCTATCATCGAGTCGTATCTGCGCATGGCCGAGCAGATGGGCACCAAATGGATGCCTACCTTCCCTGAAATTACGGGCGACTCGCGCCGCATGAACTCGAACCACGGCGTGGCGATGGTGGCCGACGCGCTGTATAAAGGCTTGCGTGTTGATATGAAGCGCGCCTTTGAATATTGCCAGAAGGGCATTGAAGAGAAAACCTTGGCTCCCTGGTGTGGCAACAAGGCAGGATGGATTGACGAGTTCTACTGGAAGAATGGCTACATACCTGCCCTGCGTGAGGGCGAGAAAGAGACCGACCCCAACGTGTCGGGCTTTGAGAAACGTCAGCCTGTAGCTGTAAGCTTGGGCACGGCCTACGACCTGTGGTGCCTCTCGCGCATTGCCGCCTTCCGTGGCGACAAGAAGAACGCCGAGCGCTATCTGAAACTCAGTCGCAACTATCGCACACTGTTCAACAGCGAAACCTCGTTCTTCCACCCCAAAGATAAGGATGGAAAATTCCTTGAGCCCTTCGACTATCGCTTCTCGGGCGGCATTGGCGCTCGCGATACCTACGACGAGAACAACGGCTGGACCTATCGCTGGGACGTGCAACATAACATGGCCGACCTGATTAACCTGATGGGTGGCCGCAAGAAGTTTGTTGAGAACCTCGACGCTACCTTTGCCGAGCCTATGGGTCGTGGCAAGCGCGAATTTTATGAGCAGCTGCCTGACCAGACGGGCAACATAGGACAGTTTACGATGGCCAACGAGCCCTCGCTGCACATACCTTACCTGTACAACTATGCGGGTGCGCCGTGGAAGACCCAGAAGCGTGTGCGCCAGGTGCTGCGCACATGGTTCCGTAACGACGTGATGGGCATACCGGGCGACGAAGATGGCGGCGGCCTTACCTCGTTTGTGGTGTTCTCAAGCTTGGGTTTCTATCCTGTAACGCCTGGCTTTGCGGCTTATAATATTGGTAGTCCGCTGTTCAACACGGCCCGTATCTCATTGCCCAACGGTAAGGTGTTTGAGATTGAGGCACAGAACAACTCTGACGAGAATAAGTATATCCAGCGTGCCACCCTTAATGGTAAGGAGTGGAACAAGCCTTGGTTCTCGCACGACGATATTAAGAATGGTGGAAAGCTGGTGCTCGTGATGGGCAAGCACCCCAACAAGCAGTGGGGCGTTGACAAACAGGCTGCACCGCCCTCGGCTGATGTAGAGAAATAGAAGCCCCACCCCCGCGCCGCGCTCGCGCGGCTTTCCCCTCCCCTTATGGAGGGGAGGGAATGGCCTTGCTAACGATGGATTGATAACAACATTGCTAACGATGGATTAATTACTCTATCGCAAACTATAGTAGGACGGTGGCCTCCGTGCCCCGTCCTCCAGCAACCCACACTTCTAAATAGATTACCTCACATATAGAGGTGTCGTTTGCTGTTTGTCTGAGAGGGCTTTTGTGAATATATGGTTGGGCTTTGACAAAAACATAAAAAAAACTATTGTTGGCAAAACCTTCGGTTTCAATAAAAGGTATGGCGAATGGTGTTACGAGAGCAAGCTCTCGATACCATCCGCCATACCTTTTATTGGTGCAGCAAGCTGTACTTTGCCAACAATAGGGTGATAAACATAAAAAAGACTCAGTGGAAATTTAGTGGGGATAAGCATAAATCTTTGCAAGTCGATACAGAAAGAACTTTTCATCAACGATA
>NZ_JADYTS010000123.1 GCF_021531355.1 Leyella stercorea
TCGTTGATGAAAAGTTCTTTCTGTATCGACTTGCAAAGATTTATGCTTATCCCCACTAAATTTCCACTGAGCCCTAACAATCCGATACGTATCCAGTAATTGCAATAAAAAAGGGGATGCACCAAGACATCAACGTCTTGATGCATCCCCTATTTCTGTGTTTTTCAAACAATCAATATTAACCTATAACCTAACTAAAACCTACTATGTGTAACCTAATAATCAATTCATTCTCAAATGTTCTTACATTATGTATACTGCAATATGTGTACCAACAAAAAAGTGCTGACATTCTGTCGTTGTTAATGACAGAATGTCAGCACTTTTTATTGTAGACTATTGTGTCCTTGCCGTAGTCTGCGCAATTACATCAGTGTGAGCGTGTACAGATATATTACAGCTGCCGGGATTGCCATAAGCGAAGAGTCGAAGCGGTCGAGCATTCCGCCGTGTCCGGGCAGAATGTTGCCAGAATCCTTAATGCCTATGGTGCGCTTGAAGAGCGACTCTACAAGGTCGCCCCATGTTCCGAAGAACACAACTACGAGTCCCATTCCAATCCACTGTGCTATATTGAGCGATACCTCAGCATTGCCTGTGTGCATGTCTGAGTTTTCGTACATGCCTATCAAGGCTGCAACGACAATCACCAGAATACCGCCACCAATGCTTCCTTCCCAACTCTTGCCCGGCGATACACGCGGAAACAGCTTGTGCTTGCCGAAGAGCGAACCGCTCAGGTAGGCACCCGTATCGTTGGTCCAGAGGAAGATAAACACGCTCAGCGGCAGCAGCGATGTATAAACCACACCGTCAGCAGTGCCTCTGAATGCCAGTACGTTGAGCATCGAGAGGGGTAGGGCAATGTACATCTGCGACAGCATTGTGTATGCCCAGTTGTTTATAGGGTTGGGCGCTTTTGTGTACAGCTCCGATATGAACATGTACACCACTGTCAGCAAATAGGGAATGAACACTGCCGAAGGCACTATGCCCGAACAGAAGCCCGCAATGCCAAAGAACAGATATACACCTGCCACAGTGGCGAGAAAGCGGTTTACAGTCACATTCTCGATGTTGTTTACAATGCCCGTATATTCCCACACGGTCAGTCCGGTAATCAGTGCAAACAATAGTATCATAGCCTCGGGGCGCAGGAAGCATGTCACTACAGCTGCCACGAATATCACGCCTGTAATCGAGCGTACGATGAGGTTTTTCATTTTATCACTCATAGTCTGAAAGATGTTTTATGTTATTTATCTTCTTTGTGCTTGGCTGCCTCATGCTCCTCCTGTGCCTTGCGCACCTCTTCGGGCATGTCCTCAAGCTTTGGCAGGTTGTCCTCGATTATCTCTTCCGAGCGGCTCACCCATGGACGCTTGCCGAATATGCGCTCTACGTCTTCGGCGAAAATCACCTCGCGTGTCATAAGCAGTTCAGCCAGCTGGTTGTGTCCCTCGCTGTGCTCCTTGAGTATCTGCTTGGCGCGTGCATACTCGTCGTTGATCATCTTGAGCACCTCGTCGTCCATAATCTTTGCCGTTGTCTCCGAGTAGGGACGTTGGAACTGATACTCCTGCTGGTTGTAATAGCAGATATTGGGCAGTCGGTCGCTCATGCCGGCATAGGCAATCATGCCGTAAGCCGACTTGGTGGCACGCTCAAGGTCGTTCATCGCACCGGTTGATATGTGTCCGGTGAAGAGTTCCTCAGCAGCTCGTCCGCCCAGTAATGAGCACATCTCGTCGAGCATCTGCTCCTTGGTAGTAATCTGTCGCTCTTCGGGCAGATACCATGCAGCACCCAGTGCACGTCCGCGTGGCACAATGCTCACCTTGACGAGCGGGTTGGCATGCTCGCAGAACCATGACACTGTGGCGTGACCTGCTTCGTGCAGCGCGATGGTGCGCTTCTCGTCGTTGGTCATCACCTTGGTCTTCTTCTCCAGTCCGCCTATGATACGGTCTACGGCGTCGAGGAAGTCCTGTTTGCCCACGCTCTTCTTGTTGTGGCGTGCAGCGATAAGAGCCGCCTCGTTGCAGACGTTGGCTATGTCGGCACCCGAGAATCCAGGTGTCTGGCGCGAAATGAAGTCGATGTCTACTGTATGGTCAATCTTCACCTTGCGCAGGTGAACGTTGAATATCTCCTTGCGCTCTGTAAGGTCGGGCAGGTCGACGCTTATCTGGCGGTCGAAACGTCCGGCACGCAGCAGAGCCTTGTCGAGCATGTCTACACGGTTGGTGGCTGCCAGGATGATGACGCCGCTGTTGGTGCCGAATCCGTCCATCTCGGTAAGCAAGGCGTTGAGCGTGTTCTCGCGCTCGTCGTTGCCTCCCATAGCCGGGTTCTTGCTACGTGCACGTCCCACGGCGTCAATCTCGTCGATGAAGATGATGCACGGAGCCTTCTCCTTAGCCTGACGGAAGAGGTCGCGAACACGACTTGCACCTACACCTACGAACATCTCGACGAAGTCCGAACCGCTCATTGAGAAGAAAGGTACGCCAGCCTCGCCAGCCACAGCCTTTGCGAGCAGGGTCTTACCCGTTCCCGGAGGGCCTACGAGCAATGCGCCCTTAGGTATCTTACCGCCAAGGTCGGTGTATTTCTGAGGTTCCTTCAGAAAGTCGACAATCTCCTGCACCTCCTGCTTGGCACCTGCCTGGCCAGCCACATCCTTGAATGTGATGCCCAGGTCGTTGCCCTTCTCGTACATCTGTGCTTTCGATTTGCCAACGTTGAAGATGCCGCCTCCGACACCTCCGCCTCCGCCACTCATGCGGCGCATGATAAACACCCAAAGCAGTACGAAGAATACTATCGGACCGAATGTGTAGAACAGCGACATCAGTCCGGAGTTGCTGTCTTTCTCATAGCTGTAGTCGGCTATCTTGCCAGTCTGCTGAGCTGCCGTCAGATAGGTGTCGAGAGCATCGGCAGAGCCATATGTTACACTCACGAAGGGGTCGCGTCCCACCTGCTGACCCGACTGTCCGAACACGTCGCGTATCTTGTCGGGCTTCACGTACATGCGCAGTGTACCCTTGTCCTTGTTTATAACGACGCTCTTGGCATAGCCCTTCTGCACATAAATCTTGAATTTGGTGTATGTAGCTTCCTGGCTTGCCGATGGCCCGCCCATGATGGCAGAGCCTCCGTCGGAGAAGAACCCCACCAGCAGAACCACGAGTATAATCGTGTATATCCAGTTCATGTTGAACCGTGGCATCTTCGGCTGGTTGTCGCCCAGAGGTTTGTTATTGTTGTCCATAATTATTTACTCTTAATCGAGGTTTGGCACGTTGGTGATGGCAGCATCCTGCCAGAGGTTTTCGAGATTATAGAAGTCGCGTGCTTCAGGTATGAATATATGTACGAGTACGTCGCCGTAGTCCATGGCTACCCAGTAAGCCTGGGGCAGACCCTGTACATGTATTGGTTTGTCGCCAGCCTCAATGCGTGCTGTCTCTTCTACAGAGTCGGCAATGGCTTCTACCTGCGACGGCGAATTACCCTGACAGATTACGAAGTAGTTGGCAATAGAGCCGTCCAATTCGCGCAAGTCGGCTATTGTTATGTCCTGTCCCTTTTTCTCTTGAATACCTTTGACAATGGCTTCTACAAGTTTGTTCTTAGTTTCCATTCAGATTTCTTTATTGTTTTCTTTATTATATAATAATAATGTGTGTATACAGCTTTGTTTGTATATTTTTTAGCTATGCAAAGGTACAGTGAATAATCTGAAAAACGGCTGAAAACCCTTAAAAACGCATTTTTATTAGATTTTATTAAAAAAAAACGCGAAAAATGTTTGTGTTTCAAATTTTATTCGTACCTTTGCACTCGCAATAAGGGAACGAGTTGCGCTGATATTGGGATATGGTGTAATGGTAACACTACAGATTCTGGTCCTGTCATTCTTGGTTCGAGTCCGAGTATCCCAACAAACAAAAAGGTGCAACAAATAATGTTGCACCTTTTTGCGTTATTAGGCATTTTATATTAATAGATTATTGGGCTCATATAGGATCTAATAATATTGTTGTGTTTTTAACAATCTGCATTTCTTATACAAACAACTGTTTTACCCTATAAAGATAGAACTTCAGATCATTCACTCCTCTGAATTCAGCCCTGAATGTTTTTAGCTTGCAGTTGAACGATTCTGCACTGGCGTTAGTTCTTTTGTCATTGAAGAAATTCA
>NZ_JADYTS010000124.1 GCF_021531355.1 Leyella stercorea
CAGACAATACAATAACCATTCCCGTAAAGAAAGGCATAAGCATTGATATGGTTCGTGTTGAGGCAGGAACGTTTACTATGGGAGCGACACCAGAGATGAAAGATCCTGATTATGATTATGATGAAAAGCCTACCCATCAAGTTACTCTTACCAATGATTATTACATAGGTAAATATGAGGTGACACAGGCTTTATGGCAAGCGGTTATGGGCAGTAATCCTTCAAAATTCAAGGGTGATAACTTGCCAGTAGAGAATGTTAGTTGGAAGGACTGTCAAGAATTCTTGAGCAAGCTGAATAATACAACAGGCAAGACGTTCCGTCTCCCCACAGAAGCCGAATGGGAATATGCTGCGCGTGGTGGAAAGAAGAACCGAGGCTATCTGTATAGCGGTAGTAATAATATCTCAGACGTGGCTTGGTACAGTGACAACAGTGACAACAAAACTCATGCTGTAGGTTTTAAGCAAGCTAATGAATTAGGCATATATGATATGAGTGGTAACGTATATGAATGGTGTCAGGATAGGAAAGGTTCTTACAGTAGTTCCTCACAGGTTAATCCTACAGGTGCTGCCAGTGGGTCTGACCGCGTGCGCCGTGGTGGTTACTGGAGCAGCTCTGCCAGGTACTGTCGCTCGTCAGATCGTAGCAGCAGCTCGCCTGGCTACCGTGACTTCGACCTCGGGCTCCGCCTTGTCCTCTCCGAATAACGACTTCTTGTTTCGAGTTATCCACTCTTATTCTTAATGTCCAAACCATAATAACGACAAGGTTATCCCCGACATTTATTCGCTGCTACCGAATAAAATCACCGTATTTTATTTTGTGCCACCGAATAAAAATAAGTATAAAGAAACATAAACAACAACTATGCGAAATATTCTTTTATCCTTCTTCTTGCTCTTTACGGCAATATCATCAGCCCTTGCCCAAGAGCTGACAGTAAAATCCTTCAAGCTTGCTTCAAGCGACCTTACTGCCCAAACTCAGCCACGCAAGGATACCAACAATTACAATTGTGCTGTTGTCAAAGTGCTGTTTGTTGGCGACATTATTGATTTCGGTGGAAATATTGTCAAGCCTGTTGTTAAGTACACGAATGAGACTTGGGTGTATATGCCACAGAGATCACGGCAATTGAAAATCACAACCAAAGACTATCTTCCGCTTATGGTTACATTTGAAGACTACGGAGTGGATAAATTGGAGAGCAACCGCACGTATGTGCTTACGCTTGTTGGGAACAGTCAACAACAAGCGCAGCAGTCCCAAACTCTTACCATAAGATACTCACCGTCTATAGCTACTGTACTTGTAGACAATAAAATGATTAATGGCTCAAATGGCGTGGCACAGACAACATTGCCAGTAGGTCAACATTCGTATATTGTCTTTTGTAATGGATATGAGTCTGAAGAAGGTACTGTAAAGCTTAAGGCTTCAGCACCGAGCAATTTGCAAATTACGCTGACAAAAGAAGCAACGGCAACTCAACAAAGTACTGTTGCTCAACCAGCAGTGGCTCAGCAACCTATTGTGCAACCTACGGTTACTAACAGTAATAATATCTCTATTCCAGTTAAGGATGGCATAAGCATTGATATGGTTCGTGTTGAAGCAGGAACGTTTACTATGGGAGCGACTCCAGAGATGGAGAGCCCATATGATTGGGAAAAACCTACACATCAAGTTACGCTTACCAATGATTATTATATTGGAAAATACGAGGTTACTCAGAATTTGTGGAAGGCTGTCATGGGTAAGAATCCTTCAAAATTTAATGGTGACAATTTGCCAGTAGAACAGGTAAGTTGGAACGACTGTCAGAAATTTATCAGCAAGCTGAACAATATAACTGGCAAGACGTTCCGCCTCCCTACAGAAGCCGAATGGGAATATGCAGCCCGTGGCGGAAAGAAGAGCAGAGGGTATCAGTATAGCGGAAGTAATAACCTCTCAGATGTAGCTTGGTACGTAGGCAACAGCTGGAGCAAAACTCATGCTGTTGGTTCTAAGCAAGCTAATGAATTAGGTATATATGATATGAGTGGGAATGTATGGGAATGGTGTCAGGATTGGTATGGCAAATACAGTAGTTCTTCTCATACCAATCCGACTGGTGCTAATAGTGGTTCTGACCGCGTGTTCCGTGGAGGTGGCTGGAACATCAGTGCCAGATTCTGTCGCTCGTCATACCGTTACTTCATCACGCCTGACGACCACTGCAACTTCCTTGGGCTCCGCCTAGTCCTCTCCGAGTAACGACTTATTGTTTCAAGTTTCCACTCTTATTATTAATGTCCTAAGCCATCAAACAAAAATAAATTTTATGCGTAAAATACTTCTATCTTTCGTCTTGCTATTTGCTGCAATATCATCAGCTGTTGCGCAAAAGCTCACGGTCGAGTCCTTTAAGCTTGCCCCAAGCGACCTTACTGCCCAAACTCAGCCTCGCAAGGACCTTAACGATCGCAACTGTGCAGTTGTTAAGGTACAGTTTGTGGGTGAGTTGGTCAACATTGAGGGCAATGTCATTATGCCTTTGGTAAAGCGCAACAACGAGACGTGGGTATATATGCCGCAGAACACACGGCAGATGAAAGTAATCACCAAAAACTATTTGCCTCAGATGGTGACATTCGCCGACTATGATGTTGAAAAGTTAGAGAGCAACCGCACGTATGTGCTCACGCTTTTGGGCAGCAGTCAACAACAAGCGCAACAGTCGCAAACTCTTACAATCAGATATACTCCAAGTTCTGCCACTGTGCTTGTGGATAATAAAATGGTGAAAGGCATGAATGGTGTGGCAAGGACGACATTACCCGTAGGTCAACACTCTTTTGTTGTTGCTTGCGATGGTTATGAATCGGAGGAAGGAACAGTAAAACTTAAAGCTTCTGCGCCGAGCAATCTGCAAATAACGCTGACGAAAGAAGCAACGGCAATACAACAAAGTGTTGTTTCTCAACCAGCAGTAGCTCAGCAACCAGTAATGCAAACTATAGTTACTAACAGTGATAATATCTCTATTCCTGTAAAGAATGGCATAAGCATTGATATGGTTCGTGTTGAAGCAGGAACGTTTACAATGGGAGCGACACCAGAGATGGAGAATCCATGGGATGGTGAAAAGCCAACACATCAAGTAACTCTAACTAATGATTATTATATAGGCAAATACGAGGTTACTCAGGCTTTATGGAAAGCTGTTATGGGCAACAATCCTTCTAACTTTAAGGGTGATAACTTGCCAGTAGAAATGGTTTCTTGGGATGAGTGCCAAGAATTCATCAGCAAGCTGAACAGTATAACAGGCAAGACGTTCCGTCTCCCCACTGAAGCCGAATGGGAATATGCTGCCCGTGGTGGAAAAAAGAGCCGAGGTTATCAGTATAGCGGCAGCAATAATCTTGCTGATGTGGCTTGGTATGAAGATAATAGCGGCAGCAAAACTCATGCTGTAGGTTCTAAGCAAGCTAATGAATTAGGTATATATGATATGAGTGGTAATGTATGGGAGTGGTGTCAGGATTGGTATAAAGGTTATAGTAGTTCCTCACAGGTAAATCCTACAGGTGCTAATAGTGGGTCTAACCGCGTGTTCCGTGGGGGTAGCTGGTTCGACGCTGCCAGGAGCTGTCGCTCGTCATGCCGTAGCAACAACACGCCTGTCACCCGTTACTACTTCTTTGGACTCCGCTTGGTCCTCTCCGAGTAATGACTTCTTGTTTTTGAGTATCCACTCTTATTATTAATGTCCTAAGCCTCAAACAATATAAATTTTATGCGTAAAATACTTCTATCCCTTGTCTTGCTCTTTGCAGCAATATCATCAGCCATTGCGCAAAAGCTCACAGTCGAGTCCTTCAAGCTTGCTTCAAGCGATTTGACTGCTCAAACTCAGCCACGCAAAGACTTGAATAACAAAAACTGTGCCTTGATAAAAGTTGGTCTTGGACTTCAAGGTGTTCAGTTTGAAGGCAGCATCATGGGAAATGTGGAGAACAAGACAGGAGAGTACTGGGTATATATGCCGCAAGGCAACCGTATGCTCAAGGTGAAGCACGCTAACTATGCTCCAGTAATGGTGACGTTTGCTGATTATGGAGTGGAGAAGGTGGAAAGCA
>NZ_JADYTS010000125.1 GCF_021531355.1 Leyella stercorea
AATGCGGGAGAGTAGGTGGCTGCCTTCTTTACTTGAGGTCTTCAAGGTCTAACGACTTTGGAGACCTTTTTTTATACCCATAAACGAAATTCCCTTTCGCCTATGCCCATACTTGTCACACCCTATTCATACCTTTGCAGTAGAATTTAAACAACACATTAACAACCAACACACAAACGTTTATATATTAAAGCAATGGCGGAGGTTCACTTCAATAGTGACCTCCGCTGTTCAACATTTATTTGCATGGAAATTTATTGCAAAAGATGCATCTCTCTTCCGCCCTTTTTCAGATAATTAAACTTGCATGGTTCGAATAAATCCTCTACCTTTGTCTTTTAGACAACAGATCCGCCCAATCGCCGGTACATTAAACCTTAAAATGAATAACAACAGAGTATGCACGCATCATGAATTTGTCTTCCCCTACACATTATGATGTGAGTAAATCTGGTAAATTGAAACGTAGAAGGAACGCAAATATGTTTGAGCGAGTTTGCACCATCTTGGGACGTTTGTTGGTGATCTGCAAGACTCTCAATGATGTGGTAATTCCGAAGGCGAATGTATTCTTGCGCTATGGAGAAAACTGTTTAAGCGTATCAATCTGGCAGGCAGCGAGGAGGAACGTAAGTAGGCTATGGGGTTGATGAGCGATTACTCTCTCTCGGAACAGGAGTTCGCAGAATTTATGAATGGTAAGAAACAAATAGAATTATAAGGCGTATGGAAAGTTCAAGAAGACAGCAAGCCCAGGCTGATTTGGGTATGGATTTCGCTAAGGAAGACCAAAAGCGAGAGGCGGCTCTTGCCAAAGAACAGGCGAGGGCTTATAAAAAAGCTGCTAAGCGTGAGAAGATGATGAACATGCCATCATATCGTCTGATGGTAGGTACGGCGAAGTATATGGACAAGTGGTTCCTGGATCCTATTCTTGGCTTCATCCTTCCTGTTGGTATCGGTGATGCTTTGACGAGCGTGTTTGCATTCCCATTTATCTATTACAGTCTTTGCGTGGTTAAGTCTATTCCGCTGACTTTGGCTGTCATCTATAATATCCTGATGGATGTGCTGATTGGTGCCATACCTTTCTATATAGGTGATGTGCTGGATGTATTCAAGCGTTCGTATGTAGAGAACCTGAGATTGATTACTGGCTATATCGAGGATGATAAGGAGATTATCAACAAGGTGAATAAGAAGGCATTCTGGACGGCTGTGTTCATAGTAGTGCTTTGCTGGTTGATTTATGTGGTGATTTCGTGGGCTATTCGCTTGGGAAATTGGATTGTTTCATTATTTTAAAATATGAATAGCAACATTTTCTTTCAGCCCTTCGTTGGCAAGGATTATGCCAACGGGGGGATATTCGGCAAGCGAATCATGATATTGGGCGAGAGCCATTATTGTGATGAGGGTTGCTGCGATTGTGGCAACTGTCGTCTTCATAGGGAGTGTGCCAGTTTTACGCAGGGCGTTATCAAGGATTATCTTGATGAGAATAAGGAACGGCAGGACTGGATGCGGACTTTCGTGAAATTTGAGCGTTCACTTGTGGGTAAAGAGACAGACCAGACGATGAGGCTGAAGATATGGAATTCCGTTGTCTTCTTCAACTATCTGCAAGTGGCAATGGGTGGACCACGTGAGGCAGGAACGTCAGCACAATATCGTCAGGCAGGTGATGCTCTGTTTGAGGTTATGGATAAGTATCAGCCAGAGTATGTCATTGCGTGGGGCAAAAGGCTTTGGAGCAATATGTCTGGAGAACGCTGGAGGGAAGGAGAAGACATAGTTGTGGATGGCTATCATGTTGCTACTGGTGCTTATTTCCTAAGTAATGGCAGGCAGGTGAAGGTGATGGCAGTAAACCATCCTTCTGTGGGCTATTCGTGGGACTATTGGAATCGAGTGATACAAGATTTCTTATTGCAGTGAATGGTGAAAAAATAGTGATGTTTCTGAAATGTCTGTTTCCGAAATGTAGGTTTCGCAAATAAGCATGCAATAGCTGCCGACGAAATAGAGCAAACGGTTTGTTTCTATGAGGTTAAGCGTCAAGCTAAGGATGTGGCCATCGGTATTGTGAAAGAAAAGGTCGAACACTTCTTCCAGACTACAGGAAGATTCAAGAAATACAACATAGAGTATAAGGGTTTGTCTATGGAGGATATGTAATAGGAGAGAGGGTGCCCTAAATTGGTGTTCTTTCTAAAAAGAATCCAAATCTTGTGGCTGTCTCACCGAAAATGTATATCTTTACATGCTAAAAACAACAACATATAGATTTTAATAAGTATGCGTGAATTCAAAGATATAAAGGTGGCTGTGGCAGGAACCGGCTACGTGGGCTTGAGTATTGCTACATTGCTTGCTCAGCATCATCATGTTACGGCTGTAGATGTGATACCCGAAAAGGTAGAGAAACTGAACAATCGTATATCGCCTATTCAAGACGAGTATATCGAAAAGTATCTGGCAGACAGGAATATTCTGCCTTGTGTAGGTAATGAGACCTGTGCGTCAGAGCAAGAAGGTAAGGGAACTTTGATAGCCACTCTTGACGGCAAGGCTGCATATGCTGATGCTGATTATGTGGTTATTGCGGCTCCTACCAACTACGACCCAGTAAAGAACTATTTCGACACATCACATGTAGAGGAGGTTGTCGACCTGGTGCTGGAGGCAAATCCTGATGCAGTAATGGTCATCAAGTCGACCATTCCCGTAGGTTATTGTCGCGGCCTATATGTGAAGTATGCACATAAATTCCAGACAACCCCTTCGCTCAAGGGCAAGCATTTCAATCTGCTGTTCTCGCCTGAATTCCTTCGTGAGAGCAAGGCATTGTACGACAATCTTTATCCCTCACGTATCATAGTGGGCTATCCCAAACTGCTCCCTACAGAGCAGAACGAGGATTGGAAAGAGGAGAATGTCGCAATAGCTGCTGTCAGCAATCCAAAGTCGGAAGAGTTTGCCAAGACATTTGCATCTTTACTCTTGGAAGGCGCTATCGGTCATAATGGCGATACAAAGCAATTGGATTCTTCACTTTTCACTCTTAACTCTTCACTCGAAAAGAACATTCCAGTTCTTTTCATGGGCACTAAGGAGGCTGAGGCTGTTAAGCTGTTTGCCAATACTTATCTGGCATTGCGTGTGAGCTACTTCAATGAGCTTGACACTTATGCCGAGATGAAGGGTCTGGACAGCAAGGCTATTATTGAAGGTGTAGGACTTGATCCGCGCATCGGTACACATTATAATAATCCGTCGTTCGGTTATGGTGGCTACTGTCTGCCTAAGGACACCAAGCAGCTTCTTGCCAACTATCAGGATGTACCCGAAAATCTTATTGAGGCTATTGTAGAGAGCAACCGCACACGTAAGGACTATATTGCTGATGCTGTGCTTAAAAAGGCCGGCTATTATAGCTATGCCGAAGACAACAGCTTCGATGCAAGCAAGGAGCATGCCTGTGTGATAGGTGTATATCGACTGACAATGAAGTCGAACTCGGACAACTTCCGCCAGTCGGCAATACAGGGTATCATGAAGCGCATCAAGGCTAAGGGTGCAGAGGTGATAATCTATGAGCCTACGCTTGAAGACGGAACCACCTTCTTCGGCAGTAAGGTAATCAACAATCTCGACGACTTCAAGGCGCAGAGCAAGGCTATCATTGCCAACCGCTTTGACGACTGCCTGAAGGATGTGGAGGATAAAGTCTATACACGAGATATATTCCGCCGCGACTAAATGGCTTTTATGCTGTTAAGACAGCACAACATTGGATTGTGCGAGCGAATATAATGAAAAAACGAGGGTGTGTCATAATTGACTATGGTCATTTATGGTGCACCCTCCTTTTGTATATCGTTTAGCGAGAGCAAAA
>NZ_JADYTS010000126.1 GCF_021531355.1 Leyella stercorea
CATCCGATGAAACTTCCTACCAATACTGTTTCACCACCGAGGATAGGTCTATGGTCATTACCACCATGAAGGTGTCTGATGTATGTTTCAACGTGAACTATTCCTTTGTTTATTAAAATAATGAAGATTGCCACTATCAGATTTTCCAGTTCTGGTGGTGGCAATCATTCTTTTGTGTTGTTGTATTCATGTGGACGTGAATACATGTACACAACTGTATAATCTTCTATGTAAGACCTTTATAATCCTTATCTCGTCGAAAACGATGAGTTATCCTTTTTCCAGAGTATTTTCATTTACCAAGATACAGCTTCGCCCCACACCATGAAGGATGCAACTGGAGTTCCACCTGAGAGACCTTTCGTTTATGTCAGCTGAGCATGATGTAAAGCCAGGTCACTCAGCAGGAAGGAGCATCACGAAACGACATGCGGTATCTAACAAACTGAGTAGGTGGGACGCAAGCGTTACCCACTTAATCAGTTTGCCTATACTGCATGTCCATTCGTCGAGAAGGTGCTCTTGCTCACAGCTACATTCTTCATTGACCCTCCCTTCTTTCAACTTATATAAAGATGGTTGTCCTCGTTTCAACATGCTTCTTTCCCTGCTATAACGTATAATCCTTTCTTTAGCTTAACCTTCGCCCACACCGATGTCCGCAAACACTAACAGTTTGATGGAGAGACTTCCTTTGCTCCATGGTCGAGCGTATCGACTATGGGCAGGAAGCCTCTCTATCAAAGGTACGACATGAACATTCCGTCATCAAAGATAGACGAAGAGTTCATTATTGTCGCACTGGCTGTTGGTGTCTGCAAGGACATTCCCACCCAGCTGTTATAATGCTTCGCCCCACACCAATCCCAAACCATGTTGCAATTTTGGTGAGAGTCTTCCATTCAAGATCTAACGACTATGAACAGAAGACCCTCCTCAAAAGGTGGTAACGTGAAAAGTCTTCAATCCATGCCCACTTCCGTAAGGATGGAACTAAACACTCCATTCTTTCTGAAGTGGGCTCTTTGTATTGATGACACTTCACTTTTGTCACCACTGACAGCAAGATGATTTGGAATTAGCCCACCCGATACAGTTTTAACCGATTTCCTTTCTGGCGATACTATGGTTTCTTTTCTGAGTTATAATGTTCCTCCATGTCGTCCGTAGGATTTCGGGAATATTTTTCTGCGAAGTTATAGCGTCCTTCAACAAGTTTGCAAGTCGTGCCTTGTGAACAATATTCCTTTTTCTACAAAAAAGAGTATTCTTCACGTCAGACTTGCATGATTGTCTTGTACGCACTTCTGAAAGCAGAAAAATCTTCCCAATCCTGTCCGAAAGGACTTAACGAAAGGGAGAAAAAATCTTAGAGATATGAAAACAGATTTGAACATGCAAAAGAACAATGACAGCAGAGCCGAACAAGGTTCGAGCACTGCAAGAACCCAGGAGTGTGCAACAAAGACTAACCGCCTGATAACATCTGAGTTGCAGAAGAGATTGGCAGACTATCCTCTTTATTCACAGGATGGCAAGCATAAGGATGCTCTCTGCATTGCTGTGTTTTACCTTGGCAATATCCGCTGGTACATCATGGAAGGACAGCAGGAAGGCAATGACTTTACGCTCTATGGCATCGTTACTGGACTGCAAGAGACGGAGTACGGCTACCAGTCTGTAACCGAAATGGAAAGTATCACCTATGATGCAAGCGAGTACGGACTTGGCACTTTGAGGATTGAGCAGGACAAGGATTTCAAGCCTTGCACCCTTGCAGAGATTGAGGACGCAGAACTGCAGGCGTTTCTCTCACGGCTCTATGACAAAGACTAATATATAACCCTATAAACGCATAAGATTATGAAGATTATCGTAATGGACAGCGCAAATGTGCGCATCGAAGTTTTGAATGTTCCCGACCACATGATAAACGAGGACATCGAGCAGTTCTTGACAGAGCATGATTATTCGCTTAACAACATTTCATGGATGGCAGCCCCCATTGACTTTGTGCCGGTGCAATTCCATGATTACAGCATCAGCCAACCCAACGGAGAGTTTATGCATGCATCACGTCACGCAAGGCTCAAAGACTTTACCATCTATGACAGTGTGCAGGAAGTGAAAAACAGAGAGCAGGAAGAACTTGCAACCGCACTTCGACTTCATGGTGAAAAGGTGGATGATGGCTATGAGTGGCACTTTGAGGGAGAATGTCCCATCGTAGCCGCATACGACTATGATGAGCCTTGTGACGTGGTTATCCTTGCTGTCAGAATGGATAAAGACGGAGACATCACTTTCATTGGTGATGAGAAGAACGACCGAGGCAATGAGCATGAGATTAAGGCAGATGACATCTTTGCTGGTCATATTGACTTCATCATTTCAGAGATTGGATAGTAATTCACTTTAGGGATAGGTGGCTACAACGCTGCCTATTCCTAATAATCACAAAGTATTATGAGACAAATATTTGTAGTTTATGAAACCGATGCATGGCATAGCATGAACCATCGAAAGTGTGCAGGCGTTTTCACAAGCAAATGGGCGGCAGTGAATGCCATTGTGAAGAACCATCGCATAGAGTTGGAAGAGTTCTTCGACAAGGACGAGATAGAACAAACCTCAAAACGTGTGCTGAAAGCAGAAGCAAGGCGCATACTCCGTAAGGAACTTGAAATTGCCTACCAAACCCAAGGCTATGAGACGAATTATGACATTGAGGTGTGGAACATCAATGAGTGGTATCTAAACTTATACGACCCCGAATGACTAACAAAGAGCGAAAAGCAGTACATCCTCTTTTACTATCTTGGCAAGTCCTATCATGTAGGGTTCACGTAAAGATGATCTTTACTTCCTGTCGGACGGGTGATTAGGGAGAATTTTCTGCGAAGTTACCACTGTTCAATGCAAATGGCAAGTCGTGCTTCGTGGACAATCTTCCTTTTTCACCGAAAAAGAGTATTCTTCACGGCAGACTTGTCTGATTGCCTTGACCGCACTTCTGAATGCAGAAAATCTTCCCAATCACAGTCCGAAAGGATTTAACGAGAGGGAAATAAAAATCAGAAGAACAATGAACATGGTCAAGGTTTACATCAAAGGACAAGAAGACAAGAACCTAAGCAGTTTCTTACGTTACTATCCTGCAAGAATAAAAAACATTGGGTTTGATGCTGTTTTTGACAGACAAATCATCTATGACTTCAAGGATGGTCACAACCATGCAGAAGTAGCCAAATGTGTTGCAAAGATGTTGGTGAAGAAGTATGGACGCAAGATAGGCAAGGTAGTCTTCTCTTGTGTTCCTGCAAGCAGCCAGGAACGAAACGAGGCTCGCAACAAGTATTTCTCCGAACTTGTATGCAGGCTATCGGGTGCCATTGATGGTTTTTCACATGTAAGAGTAAGAGGGGAACGTACTGCCGTTCATGGAACAAAAATAAAGAAAGAATTACGCATGAAGAGATTACAGGAGGGTATGAACATTGAGGTGGATGCAGATTTCTTCAAGAATAAGATAGTCTGCATTTGGGACGATGTGGTGACAACCGGCTCTTCCTTTTGTGCTTATAGTAATCAATTAGAACAGGTCGGGGCGCATGTTACAGATGGCATATTCCTCGGCAAGACATCATATAAATATGTACAGCAATGAAAAAAAGAAACAACAACTCATTTGACAGGGCTAAATCAGCAGCCTTCACAGGACATCGTTACTATGACTTCTCACGAAAAGAGATTATCAGGCAACGTCTGTCACGAGGGGGTGTGTCAAAATTCACACCCTCTTTTAAAATATCACAAAGCCCGAACTTTCACAAGCTCGGACTTTGC
>NZ_JADYTS010000127.1 GCF_021531355.1 Leyella stercorea
CATCCGATGAAACTTCCTACCAATACTGTTTCACCACCGAGGATAGGTCTATGGTCATTACCACCATGAAGGTATCGGAATCCTGTTTTAACGTGGTCTATTCATTCGTCTCTGAATGAATTAAAAAGTTCGAGTTCTCGTCCGCCATCAGGAATAGCCTGTGGCGGACTTTTCATTGTGTTGAAAGCATGTATATATACATGGGTAATTCTAAACTTAAACTTACGTGCCATAAGTTGAGCCCGATGTCTGCTCATTGACGGCAGGGTCAGTCCTTCTTTTTTCTCCTTGCTGAATTACTTCTTTCTTTAGCTTCTGTGAATCGTTGCGAGAACCGTATTGCGTTTACTCTCGACATCCTAATCCCCAGGTGTGCCTTCCTCATGTTCCCTTCCTTGTGCGTTCTCCGTCTTTTCATCGTATTTGCATCCCCAAGCTCTTCATGCTGTTGCTCAGTTTCCGACCATACTTCAACGGCTATCGGCACGATGTTTGTGCATCGCTTGTTTATCTGATATAGATACCTGTTTCCTTTACCTAACACCGACTATTTGATTTTCTGCACTTTTCTCCACTTCTTATTTTGGACGAAGCAGACACACTCACTTTTTCCGTCGCAAAGTTAGTGCAAGCCGCATTGTATCAAGTATCAGTGCCTTATTACCTGAATTATTTCAAAAACTTTTTCGACTGACATCATCCAAAAAACTTTTCTGTGCCAAGGTGAAATAATTCGGTAATTCCTTGCTTGCCTGCTTTCCTTGCTAACTCTGATAGCAACGTAAAAAATAAATGTTTCACTTCTAAAATTTCAAAGTTATGAAAAAGATTGAAAATTCTTTCGTAGTAAGCGGTTTCGTAGGTAAGGATGCAAGCATCCATCAGTTCTCAACAGCAAGCGTTGCACGTTTCTCACTGGCCATCAGCCGTACTGAGAAGAATGGCGAGGAAACAAACCGCACATCAGCCTTCATGAATGTAGAGGCATGGCGCAAAAACGAGAATACCTCTTCCTTCAATCGCCTTGTAAAGGGAACTCTCCTTACGGTAGAAGGCTACTTCAAGCCTGAGGAATGGCAAGATGCCGATGGAGTCAAGCACAACCGTGTGGTTCTCGTCGCAACCAAGTTCTACGAAGCTGTGGAGAAAGAAGAAACTCCTGCTCCACAGGAGAGCAAGACAAAGAAGGGCAAATAACCCTTCTCGTCATCAAAGAGCGGCCTTCGGGTCGCTTTTTTTTATGCATCTCCTTTTCTTTGCCGAATGGGTGTTCCTGTTATAATGATTGCCATACATCGACTTCTGGGAATCGGTAGAAATTCTGTTGCGAAGGTAATGGTTACGTCTCATCTCCTGCAAGGTCAAGGCTGCCCGCTTTGATGGAAAATCTCCACACCTTTCGGGTAGTATTTTGCATCAAAACCTTGCCAAGATAGCCGTAACACCTTCTGAAAGCAACATAATTTTTAACCATTCCCGAAGTAGTTGATCTACGAAAGGGAGAAAAAACAATATCAATATGACGACAAGAGAATCGATTTTGAGCCGACTGACCAAGGGTGTTAGTGGCACAGACCAGGAACTTTTCAGCAAGGATGAGTTGAACAAGTTTGCGGACTTCTACCGTGACAAGTGGGACGAGAACACAAGCGAAGACGTAATTGCTGAGTCCTTTGTGGATTATTGGTGGGACACTGACAGAGCCTGCCGTAGATGCTCTGAGTGCGGCAAACTCATGCGTGAAGGCTATTGTGTGGATATGGGAGTAGCCTACTATTGCAGCGAGGATTGCTTACATAGTGACTTCACAGATGAAGAGTGGGCAGAAGAATGCGAAAGCAATGACCAGAGTTATTACACAGAATGGTAACAATTCTATCAATTCAGATATGGAACAGAAAATGACTATCAATGGAGTAAGCACCTGCACCATCGCAGGTGCTGAGAAATACGAGAAATATCAGTCGGGCATAGGCAGAAAGAGACGTACACTTGTACAATATGACTACCGACATGCGGACGGAGAACTCTTCTCTTGCGTATGCGCAACGCTTGAAGAGTGCCGGAAGAAGCGTGATGAATGGATGAAAAGGAAGGAGGGAATAAGATGATTACTTCTTACAAGACACTTATTGTCAGGTTCAACTCGCCCATTGCAGTAATAGATGAAGTCTTTAACGATGTGGCTTATTTGGGAGTTGGCAATCTGAAAGAATGGATTGACGATTACGAAAGCACACGTTTCACCGCAATAGACGAACAAACGGCAGTCATCACAAGCGAGTATAATATGGAATGCGTAAGAGAATGGCTTGAACATCATGCCACCTTTGCAGTAATAGCAGAATACTAATAGTGTGGCGGTGCTACTACCGCCCTCATTTCACAATAAATAAATAGACAGTTATGGCAAATCAAGCAACTACCACCTATAAGGTGACAGGTTCTCGCAAGGCTGTGAGCGACCTTTGGAAGACCCTGCAGGGCATGAATGTGAACACCAAGAATGTATGGCTGAACGAATTGGCAGACTTCTATGGCATCGACTACGGAGCAAAGCAAATCAGCGTCAGAGGGCATATCTATTGGGCAGAGTATGAGGAAGATGACGAGAATACTCTTCTCTCGTTTGAGACAGAAAGCGCATGGGATGCGTGCACCGAACTCTTTGAGGAGATAAACCATCATCTACACGATGAACTCTCTATCAGTTACCGAGTTTGTGAATGTGGATGCGAAGTTTACTACGTCCATGATGAAGGCTCTTTTTTCCCCGAAGAGTGTTGTGTCAGTTCAAACGGCAAACCATTTGAGGACGCTTATGATGACGTTTACGATACGGTGAAGGATGCTATCAACGAATGGGTATCAAAGACCGGAATCGAACAAGGAGAACGCACAGAGGGACAGATGGTTGACTTCATCAACGAGTATGAGTATGAGAATGAAGAAACCTACTTCTATATTCGGGTCTTCACTTTTGAATAAGAAACAAGCGAGAGCATGAGCAAGCCTTGTGCTCTCGCATTAAACCTACACAGAATATGTACGAATATGAATCAGAATTACTGGGAGAGTCTTGCGAACTGGGAACCCCATGGAAAGGCTGCCGCTTTGCTACAATCATTGAAGATTATGGAAAGGAACTGCTTGTACAAGTGAGCAGCGGTGCAGAGGTGACAGTACTCAGAGACGAGGTGTTTATACTATGACCACCTAACACTTCTCCTGACTATAAAGGCTGTCAGGAGAAGTGACAAGGCTAACCAAAGTAACGTCAGTAACTTTGTACACGTTAATACAAGTAGCCACGTAGCCTTGTGGACTTGTATAGTTGTACACATTTATACATATATACATAATGGAAATAAGTATGAAACAGAAAATCATTACGTTCGCCAACCACAAAGGAGGGGTGTCAAAGACCACCTCCACAGCCTCTATCGGGGCTTGCATGGCGCAAATGGGAAAGAAAGTCCTGCTCATTGACCTCGATGGACAGGCTAATCTCACCTTGTATTTCATCC
>NZ_JADYTS010000128.1 GCF_021531355.1 Leyella stercorea
GGGCAGGGGGTGGGGCTTTTTTTTTCTATATAAATTGTCTGATTTTTCCATATTATTCGCTATCTTTGCACATACAACCTTAAAATAATATTATTTTTACGCCTATGCACAACCTACGACTTAACGCTGCCACTGTTATGTGGTACATTATTATGTGCTTGATGCTGGTTTCTTGTGGAGAGAAACCAGTAAGGATTTCCCTTGCCGAACGCAAGGCATTGGACAGCATAGTGTCCTCTTCTCACAATATTGACACTATCTCCATGATACAGAAGCGCATGGAGCGTGAGGGCAATATGCTGGGTAGCATCATTGCTTATAGAGAGATGGGAAAACTGATGCGCAACGAGAGCCGTTTCGACGATGCGCTGCGCATGCACAGCGAGGGACTGAAGCAGGCGGAGACGCTTGGCGACACGCTTGAGGTGGTGCAGGCACTGAACAATATCGGCACCGATTATAGGCGAATGGGGGTGCTCGACATGGCGCAAGACTACCATTATCGCGCTTTCAATATCTGCAAGGAGAGCACCGACTCATCGTACACAGCTAAGAAAAACCGGGTGGTATCGCTCAACGGACTGGGCAACATCTACCTCACCTTCGGCAACTACGCTCGTGCCGACAGTGCGCTGCGACTGGCGCTGGCAGGCGAACGTGAGCTGAACAGCACCCTCGGACAAGCCATCAACTATGCCAACATAGGCTCAATATACCGCCACCGCGAACAGTTGGACTCGGCGTGGATGTACTACCGCCGCTCTATGGGACTCAACCTGCAGATAGGCAACACGCTCGGCGTGGCGCTGTGCCATATCTCCTTCGGTTCGCTGTACGAGAAGGAGCACGACTACGACAAGGCGATATCGGAGTATGATACGGCTTACCGACAGTTGCAGTCGTCGAAAGACGAGTGGCACGCCATAGGTCCGCTCATCGCTCTGGCTGGCGTTTACACCACCAAGGGCAATGATGCCAAGGCGCTGGAGTATCTCGACAAGGCTCTGCACACGGCACGCGCAATCAAGTCGAACGAGCATCTGGCTGAGGTGTACACCTTATATTATAAGCTATACAAGCGCACGGGCAACTACAACGCGGCGCTGACGGCACACGAGAATGCTGCCGCCATGAGAGACAGCGTCATCGACATGGAGAAACTCAACCGCATACAGAACGCGGGTCTGCTCATAGAGCGCAACCATCAGACTCGTGTCATGCACGAAGCCAACATGAACCTCAAGAGCGAGCGTGCGGCACGATACATCTACTCCGTAGTATTCACCATCGTTGTGGTGATACTGATAAGCGCACTGGTGGTGTTCTTCTACGTGCAGCGCATTCACCGCCGCAACCACCTGGCTCTGAAACGCCTCGCAGAGATGCGCGAGAGCTTCTTCACCAATATCACCCACGAGTTCCGCACGCCGCTCACCGTGATTCTCGGCATGAGCCGCGACCTGCCCGGCAAGTCGCCCGACGAACTGAAGCAGAGCGTGCAAGCCATCGAACGCCAGGGCTACGGTCTGCTGCAACTCATCAACCAGCTGCTCGACATATCGAAGATAAAGTCGCAGATGGGCAACTTAGACTGGCGCAACGGCTACATAACCACCTACATATCCATGCTCGTGGACACCTATCGCGACTATGCACGCAGCAAGAACATCGACCTGCAGCTGTATTTCAAGCAACCCGTGACGATGGACTTCGTGCCCGACTATGTCAATAAGGTGTTCAACAACCTCATATCCAACGCCTTAAAGTTCACACCCGACTACGGCAAGATAAACATAGCTTTATGGCGCGAGGGCGACAGCTTCTTTGCGGATGTGACTGATACGGGCGAGGGAATGGACCAGGAGACTGCCGAAAACGCCTTCAAGTCATTTTATCAGGGTGAGACCGACTCGAAGAATTTGGGCACGGGCGTAGGTCTGGCTCTGGTGAAGCAGATAATCGACGCGGTGCATGGTGAGATCAGTGTAAAGAGCGAGGTGGGCAAGGGAACGACGTTCCACATCCAGATTCCGATAACCAACAAGAGCGACATCAAGCTCAATGAGCAGACGGTGGACAACGCCCCCGAACTGCCCACTGAGGAGAAGAAACTCGTGGACACCGAAGCCGATGACAACCAGTGCACGGTGCTCGTCATTGAGGACAACCGCGACATTGCGGCGTATATTGGCGATGTGCTGAACGACCGCTATGCCGTGGCTTACGCTACCAATGGTGAGGACGGACTGAAGAAGGCTATCGACATTGTGCCCGACCTCATAGTAACCGACCTGATGATGCCGGGCATGGACGGTCTGGAACTGTGCCGACGCATTCGCTCGAACGATGTGGTGAATCATATTCCTATCGTCATCGTAACGGCGAAGATTTCCGACCAGGAGCGCATCGAGGGCATAGAGGCTGGTGCCGACGCTTATCTGGCAAAGCCGTTCAACGTAGACGAGCTGCGCTCCATCGTAGAACGTCTGCTCGATCGCCAGCGCTCGCTGCGTAGCAAGTTTGGCGACAACGCTACCAATACCAAGGAGCCACAGCAGCAGGAGCCACAGCTGACGGATGCCGAACGCCGATTCCTCGCCAAGACGGTAGACCATATCTATCTGCTCATGGACAAGCAACAGCTCGACGTGAACACGCTCGCCGAAAAGCTGTGCATGAGTTCGCGACAGTTCCACCGTAAGATTGTTGCGCTCACAGGCAGTTCGCCTGCCTCGTTCATCCTGAAAATAAAGATGAAGCGCGCACGCCATCTGCTCGAAACCGACCCCAAACTGAGCGTCGACGAAATAGCCTTCCGCTGCGGCTTCGAACACACCTCCAGCTTCTACCACGCCTTCCGCAAGACGTATGGCGTAACGCCGAAGGAGATGCAGAGGGGTGTGGATGGGTAGAATAGCTACAAAGCCCCAGAAAGCCCCACCCCAAACAATATTTGCATTTTTAACCGCTCAAAACTGCTTGCTGAACGCACGACGAAATGTTTGGCTCGAAATTCTTGAGTTTTGAACGGCTGAAGATAATTTGCTTATTGTCAATGGATTATGATTTTTGAGGCGAAAAATCACAATGACGGACAACGTAAAAACGCTACATTTTTTTGAAAAAGGACTACATTTACCCTCCAACTGTAGTACTATTACCTTCCAAAACGAGTACAATTGCATCGCAAATGTACTCGTTTTGCATATCAAAGAAGCTACATTTGGGGTGGGAGAGGGTTGGAACACCGAAAAAAACAATGAAAAACGAGGGTAAGAATCTCTATAATCGATTTTTATTTTGTAACAGTTTTTTACTGCAAAGACGATATTTGCATGAAAAAAACATAAAAGCCACAAAAGCCACAAAAGCCCCAGAAAGCCCCACCC
>NZ_JADYTS010000129.1 GCF_021531355.1 Leyella stercorea
TACTGACGGTGAGAAGATTTATCTCGACACGAAGAAGATGAAGCCAGAGACACCGCTGCATGAGTATACCCACTTGTGGTGTGACATGCTGCGCCGTGTGAATCCCAAGGAATGGGAGAATGTGAAGAAGCTCTTTGATAAGGTGGATGGTCTGAAGGATGAGGTGCAGAAGCTGTACCCCGAACTGGAAGGCGACGCCTTGTATGAGGAAATGATTACTACCTACTCAGGACGCGAGGGCACGAAGAAGCTTGAGGACGTGGTGAGAAAGCTTGCTGCAGAGGAAGGCAAGAGCGTGACTGAGAGCGCGAAGGCAAAGGGATTCCTGGAAAAGGTAAAGGAGGCTCTGACAAAGTATTGGAAGGGCGTGGCTGATGTGCTTGGCATTCACTTTACTACGGCTGAGGAAGTGGCAGACAAGGTGCTGGCAGACTGGGCAAAGGGAGTAGACCCGAGGGAGAGTGAAGAAGCCAATGGCGAGGGTGGCAATAAGCCTTCCGAAGCCTCTTTGGGCCTTCCTAAGCCATTGGGTGAGAAGGGCGCTTCTGCGCAGGTGGGTGAAGAACCTTCGAAGACAAATCCGTTGGCTTGGTTGGCGCATACTGCAGAAATGTTCAAAGACGAGCAGGTGCAGAAGGCTAAGGACGGACTGGTAAAGGCTAAGGAGAGTGGTGACGCTGAAGAGATAAAGCGTGCTACCGCCGATATGAAGCAGGCGATGGAAACTAAGCTGAGAGGAAACGGCATCGGCTTGGTGGAGCGACGTAGGATTATCGGCCGTGAGATTGGAAAGATTCTTGGCGAGGAAGCAGGCAAAGCAGAAGCCGAGAAGATAGACAAACCTTGGGCTGACATGGAGTTTGACGAGCAGGTAGCCGAAACCGAGAAGAAACCTCTTGATGCTGACGAGATTAAGAACTCTGATTGTGATGGCGTAGACAAGGCAAACGCCGTGGCCTATCTCAACGGAGACAAGAATATTATTAACACATTATCTTATTTAACAGTTTACGACAATGTTAGGAATAGAGAACGAGATTCTGTACCAAGTAGCGGAACAGAAGACGGAACACAGTTGGATGCTGCCGATAATGCAGGCGGCGAAGGATTGGGACGAACTGACAGCCGACCACAAGGAGTGGATAGCGGACAACTGGGTGGAAGCGAAGGTGACGGAAATCCTGAAAGAGGAGAATCTGTACAGTCAGGAGAACGAGTATCTGGCGGAGAGAGTGGCAAGGTACACGCTGCTACTGTTGTTGGAGAACAGGGCGGTGAGCAAGTTCACGGAGGAGCATCCAGAGTGGAACCAGTATCTACTGGAGGTACTAAGCCCAGAGGAAGCCGTGGAGTACGTGGCACGGGACGTGATGTACGTGAGCGAGGAAATGAAGGAAGTGGCAACTTTAGTGATGAAAAAGCTGGTGAAGCTACCGGCGGACGAGGCATTGATAGCCGAAATCTGTCAACAGTAGAACAGATAGACAAGGAAATCAGCGACACTCAGTCGTTGGTTGACGATTTGTTCAACAGCCTTTTTGACGGAAGAACCAAGGGCAGTATCATAAGCGACCGTACAAACGCTTCTATCATTCCTTTGGCAAGCAACCATCTGTTGGGCAAGCTTGGTATCAACAAGCAGAAGATGGCCGTGTACAAGCAGTTGATTCCTGCGCTGACAAAGTTGGGCTATCTCCACATCAAGAAGGGCGTTGTGAAGCTTAACGACTGGATAGATGCCATGAAGGGCAGCTTCGGCGGTCACTTAACAAAGCTCGGCCTTAGCGATGAGGAGGTGTATGACTACATCAAGAACATGTGGAACTCCAACATCGAGGTTGACGGTGTGACCCATAAGCTTAGCGAATGGGCAAGCATTCTCGGAACGGAGCGCATGAAGAAGGAGATAGCTACGCCAAATGCCGAGAAGTACAAGCGTCAGGTGGCCGCCGAGCCTATCAAGGTGAAGATAGGCGACAAGAAGAATATCGAGGAGACTCTGCCTTATCTGCTACCCCAACAGCAGGAAGACGTACTGAGAGCGGAGACGCAGTTCTTCGGCAATGAGCACGCGGACAGAGAGCACGCCTACGGCAAGGGATATATGTTCACCAATGGAACTGGTACGGGCAAGACATTTACGGGACTTGGCGTTGCGAAGCGACTTGTGAAGCAAGGCAAGGGACGTATCCTTATCGTGACACCGAGTCAGAAGAAGGTGAGCGACTGGATAAAGGGCGGACGCAACCTGAATATGGAGATTCGCGACCTTGACGACTGGGCTAAGGAGCGTGGCACTACTGCTACTACAGAGAGCGGTGAGGGCGTAGTGATAACCACATTCGCCAACTTCGGCGTGAATAAGAAACTGCTGGAAACCAAGTGGGATGCTGTGATATACGACGAGAGCCACCGTATCATGGAGAACAAGAATGGTACGGAGACGGCACGCAGTATGCAGCACTACATGGTGACGAACAGAAGCGAGAACCACTGTTTCTTGAGATTGCAGGAGACGAACAAGGACTATCAGAAGATGAAAAGCCTTGGTGAGCGGTTTGACGCTGAGCGCGGCAAGGAAGTGAAACGTATACAGGACGAATACAAAGCGAGTCACCCGAGCGCGACACCACGTGACGTAGCTTATGCTACAAGCAGAATGTTGCCGAAGGAGAGAAACGGATTTACTCCTGGGGATTATGCCAGCTTCCCGAAGCTTGGCAAGATACACGCCGAGTTTGTGAAGGCATTGAGCCATTACACAAACGAAGTGGAGCCTAAACTTAAAGCGCAGGCAAAGAACGAGTGGAAGGACACGAAGACAATCTTCCTATCGGCAACACCGTTCAACACTCGTGAGAACCTTGACTATGCGGAAGGTTACATCTTCAAGTATCCCGAAGTGGAAAAAGGCGGAAGAATTAGCGGACGCACACAGTTCTATCTTGACCATTTCGGTGCTGCATACAAGTTCCGCTACAACAGACTGGAGCAGAGCACAAGCAACCCCGAGGCTGTAGCCAAGCAGGAGATTGAGTTCTCGGACTATCTGCAAGATACGTTAGGCACTATGAGCGGACGCATCATAGACAGTCCGTATGACTATTCGAGAGACTTCCCGACGGTATCTCCCGACCATGCAGAGGAGTTCAACCAAGCTGTGCAGGATGCCGTAAGAGGACACGGAGTGTTGGCAGACGCTTACCGTAGGACGATAGGCGACTATAATTATGGCAGCGCTCT
>NZ_JADYTS010000012.1 GCF_021531355.1 Leyella stercorea
CAAGGCAAGACCTATGATTTCAATACTGCAGACAAACTCAACACATTGCTTATAAACGCTTTGGTTTCTACAGTCCGCTGAAAGATTGCGACCCATACCTGCGCTTTGTGTTCCTCACAGGCATAACAAAATTCTCGCAACTCAGCATATTCAGCGAACTGAACAACATAAAGAACATCAGCATGCTGCCCGAATATGAAGGAATATGCGGCATAACCAAAGAGGAACTGCTGACCCAACTGTCCGAGGACATAGACGAACTTGCTGCCAGCCAAAAGCTTACGCGCGAACAGACAATTGAGAAATTGCGCAGCAACTACGACGGCTACCATTTCACATGGCCGTCGTCCGACATCTACAACCCGTTCAGTCTGCTCAACTGTTTCGCCGACAAGATGTTCGACATGTACTGGTTCTCAAGCGGAACGCCAACTTACATGATAGAGATGATGCGGAAATTCGGCGTTATTCCGTCGGACATAGGCGAAGGGGTTGATGCCATCCGCCCCGAATTTGACGCTCCTACAGAGAACATGGAGTCGCTCACTCCGTTGCTTTATCAGAGCGGGTACCTAACAATAAAGAATTTCGACGCTTTTGGCGAAGTGTATCATCTCGGCATACCCAACAAGGAAATACGTGTGGGACTGTTCCAATCTCTGTTGCCAAAATATCTCGGCAACAAGGGAGGGCGCGGCGGTACGGCCGTGGCAAAGATGGCTTCGCTCATCAACCGCGACGACATGGACGGCGCCCTGCGGCTGATGAAAGATTTTCTGTCAACCGTTCCTTATTGCGACAACACGAAATATGAAGGGCACTACCAGCAACTGCTCTACATAATGTTCTCGCTTCTCACCAACTACCGCATGCAGGTGGAAGTGCGCACCCACAAGGGACGCATCGATGCCGTGCTCGAAACATCGAACCGCATATATGTAATTGAAACGAAATTAAACGGCTCGGCAGAAGAAGCCATGCGGCAGATTGAAGAAAAGGCTTATGCCGACGCTTACAAAGACGCAGGCAAACCTGTGACTAAGGTGGGAATAAACTTCAACGTGGAAAACGAAGCCAATTTCACGGAATGGGTGATTAAATAACCATCTTTTTTCACTTTTAATCAAGCCATATTCCACCCCATTCAAAAACAAGCCTTGTTTGCTCTGCAAAACGAACTTCTTTGCAATCAAAACAAGGCTTGTTTGCGTTCCAAACAAGCCTTGTTTTTAAAGCGGCAAAATACTGCCGGTTTTCACACTCAATTCAGCTTCTGCCGCACTGCGGCATCCACCGCCACGCGAAGCTTACGGCAGAGCCTGATAGAGGGCTATCAAGGAAGCCACCTTCATGTAGCAGTTTTGCAACACGGTCATCTTCGCCGAAAGCAGATTCTCCTGCGCCGTGAGCACCTCAAGATAGTTGCTGCTGCCATTCTGCTGCAGCAAACGGGTGGACTTCACGGTGCGCTCAAGCAGTTTCACCTGATTGTCGAGCAATGCCGACTTTCCGTTGTAAGTCTGCACCTGCGTCAAAGCATCGTTCACCTCCACTCCTGCATTTAGCAGAGCCTGCTGAAATTGCAGGCGCGCCTCTTCCTGCTGCGACTGCTTTATCTTCAAGTCCGCCTTCAACCGTCCGTTTTGGAAAATCGGTTGCGTGAGCGAAGCTATCGCTTCAAAGAGCATCTTGGCAGGATTCACTATCACGCCAGCCGAATTAGTCCACCCCGCCGTACCCGTAAGGGTAAGCGAAGGATAGAACGCCGCCTTTGCCTCTTTCACCGCATAAGCTGCCGCCGCCAAGTTCATTTCGGCCTGACGCACGTCCGGGCGCACCGACAGGCGCGACAAGGCGATGCCCTGCCCCTCCGCAATGTCGGCACCCATAGACTCCGAAGCACTCTGAAGCAGACTCCTGCCGCCGCCCGAACTGTCGGCATCGAATGCCATAACAACGGTATTTGCACTGTCGCCCAAAAGCTTTTTCATGGCATTCTCGCTCTCGCGAATCTGCTGTTCCAAGTCCACTGCCGTCACCTTCACCTGCTCACGGCTCGCCTCCGCCTGCGAAACGGCGGCATCGGTGTACTGTCCTTCTTCCATGAAAGCCTTCATAGTCCTCACCGTCTCGTTCCAGACATCAACCGACTGGCGCGCAAGCGACAGCTGCGCATGCAGCAAGGCGCAATTGTAATACTCGCGTGCTATGCTCGCCACAAGGTTCACCTGCACCGCCTGCCGATAAGCCTTGCTGCTTTCCACGAGCATTTTCTGCTGCATTTTGGCGTTCTTCAGTTTGCCGAACAAGTCAATCTGCCAGCTTGCCTGCAACGGCAGCGAGTAGGTCTTCGACGCACGTTCGCCGCCGAAACTGCTTATTCCGGCACTTGGCGAGAATGCAAGCGAAGGCAGGTTGGCAAGGCGTGCCGACTTGAGCGTGGCCTCAGCCTCGCTTATGCGCAGGCGCGCCACATTCAGGTCGGTGTTGTGGGCGAGTCCGCACTCTATCAGCCGCTGCAACTGACTGTCGGCAAACACCTTGCGCCACGAGTCGCCGTCGAACGAATATCCTTCAGCGGCATCGGTCGGTGCCACCACGCCGGTTGCCGTTTGTGCCGAAACTTCGGGCGCAGACAAGGTGCAAAGGCACAACGCAATACCACAAAACGCGCCACTGACCAATGTATAACGATTATTTTTCATCTTCATTGTTTTTTATGCTCATAAACGATTCATGCTCCGCCGCCGTCTGCACATCAGCCTCTTCGTGCTTCGGTCCTCTCACGTATTTCTCCTGAAGATACTGGAACACGATGAAGAACAAGGGGACGACGAAAACCAATGCCGACGTGCCCACAAGCAGTCCACCCACCACTCCGGTGCCCAAAGCACGGTTGCCGTTGGCTCCCGCCCCCGAGGCGAAGACGAGCGGAAGCATTCCTATAACCATCGTCATCACCGTCATCAATATCGGGCGGAACCGCGCCACGGCCGCACTGTAGGCAGCCTCAACAATGCCCATGCCCTTGCGGCGGCGCTCCGAGGCGTATTCAGTGATAAGAATGGCCGTCTTGGAAAGCAGACCGATGAGCATTATGACACCAGTCTGAAGATAGATGTTGTTCTCCAAACCGAAGATGCGTGCGAAGAGGAAACTTCCCATCAGTCCGAACGGCACGCTGAGAATCACCGCAAACGGCACAAGGAAACTCTCGTAAAGGCACACAAGAATGAGGAAGATGAGCATAACGCAGAGTCCGTAGACCACAACTGTCGACGCGCCGCCCTGCTCCGCCTCCTCGCGGGCAATGCCGCCGTATTCGTAAGAGTAGCCCGACGGGAGCGTCTGCTTTGCCACTTCGGCGATGGCGCGCTGCGCTTCGCCCGTGGAGTAGCCTTCTGCCACATCCACGTTTGCCGCAATCGAACTGTAAAGGTTGAAGCGGCTCGCCCCTTCTGCGCCCACCGTCTTGCGGAGCGAGGCAAACTGGCTTATGGGAGCCATGCCGTCGTCGGTGCGCACGAAGATGCGGTTGAGTGCAAACTCGTCGGTGCGGTATTCCGGCGAAGCCTGCGACATCACGCGGTAGACCTTGCCGAACTTGTTGAAGTTGCTCACATAAGTGCCGCCGGTGTATCCGCCGAGCACGTCGAGCACATGCTGCGACGACAAACCGGCACGCTCGCACTTCGCCGCATCCACATCAATGTCGTACTGCGGAAAGTTGATGCTGTAAGACGAGAAAGCCATTGCAATCTCCTTACGGTCGTTGAGCGCCATGAGAAAGCGCTGCACATTGTCGTAGAACACCTTGGCATCGCCGCCCGTGCGATCCTGCAAATTCAGGTCGATGGCGTTGCCCTCGCCGTAGCCGGGAATCATTGCGTCCTCCATGCAGAACACCGTGGCTTCCTTTATGGCTTCCGTTCCGGCCTGCATACGGCCGATAACCGCCCCTATGCTGTGCTCGCTTCCCTTGCGTTCTCCCCACTTTTTCAGCGTTATGTAGAGCGCACCGTAGCACGAGCCCGTGCCTCCTCCGAAACCGTCGATGCGTGCATAGCTTGCCACTTCGGGCTGCTGGTTCACCACTTTCTCCACACGTTCCATTATCTTTCCCATTTCCTCCATCGAGGTTCCGGGCGAAGCCGAAACGAACATCTGTATGAGTCCCTTGTCCTCCTGAGGCACAAGTCCTGTGCGCGTGGTGCTGATGAGGTAGGCAAACAGCGCCACCACGATGCCGAGAGCCGTCCATGCCGTCCACCGGCGACGGAAGAAGAACATCACGCCACGCTTGTATTTGCCGAGCAAGGCGCTGTAAGTGGCGTTGTAAGCCGCCTTCACCCTGCCGTTGAGACTCTTCGCTCCCTTAGTTCCCGATGCCGGGCGCATGAGCAGTGCACACAATGCCGGGCACAAAGTGAGGGCGCTCACCATAGAAAGACCCACCGCAGTGGCCATGGTTATGCCGAACTGTGTGTAGAAGACGCCTGCCGTTCCGCCCATGAAGGTGACGGGGATGAACACCGCCATGAACACGAGCGTGCAGGAAACCACCGCCATCGTGACGTCGCTCATGGCGTCGCGCGTGGCAAGATAAGGCGACTTGTAGCCTGCGTCGAACTTCGACTGCACTGCTTCCACCACCACGATGGCATCGTCAACCACCGTTCCGATGGCGAGCACAAGGGCAAAGAGCGTGAGGATGTTGATGGCAAATCCGGCTATCTTCAGGCAGGCGAACGTGCCGACAAGCGACACTATGATGGAAAGCGACGGTATGAGCGTGCTCTTGAAGTCCTGCAAGAAGAAGTAGACAACGAGTATCACGAGCAGAATTGCAATGACAAGCGTCTCCACAACTTCGTGAATCGACTCGAAAAGGAAGTCGTTGGTGTCCATGAAGGTGACGAACTTCAGCCCGTCGGGCAAGTCCTTTTTCATGTCGTCAAGTGCCTTGTTGATGTTGTTGTTCACTTCCGTCATGTTCACTCCAGACACGGGGAACACCTGAAAGCTCACTCCCGGCTTGCCGTCGATTATTCCCTTGAAGTTGTAGGCGGTGGCTCCGAGTTCCACTTTCGCCACATCCTTCAGCCGCAGCAGGTTGCCGTCTTTGTCGTTCTTGAGCACAATGTCCTCGAATTGCTTCACATCTGCATAACGGCCCTTATACTTGATTGTGTATTGGAAAGCGTTTTTGCTCTGCTCTCCCAACGCGCCCACCGCCGCAACAAAGCTCTGCCGGTTGATGGCGTCGTTCACATCGTCAGGCTCCAAACCGTATTGTGCCATCACGTCGGGCTTCATCCACACTCGCAAAGCGTAGGTGCTGCTGTAGGCTTGCACATCGCCCACGCCCTCGATGCGCTTCAACCGGGGGAACACATTTATCTCCAAATAGTTGGAAATGAAGTTCTCGTCGTACTTGCCGTTGGTGCAAGTGAGACCAGCAATCTTCAAGAAACTGTTCTGACGCTTCTCCGTGCTCACTCCCACACGAGTTACTTCGGCAGGCAGAAGTCCCTGCGCACGCGCCACACGGTTCTGCACATTCACGGCAGCCACATCGGGATTGGTGCCCTGTTTGAAGTAGACCGAAATCTCAGCCGAACCGTCGTTGGAGGCGTTCGAGGTCATGTATATCATGTTTTCCACGCCGTTTATTGCCTCCTCAAGCGGCATCACCACGCTCTGCATCACCGCATCGGCATCAGCTCCGGTGTAACTGGTGCTCACATACACCGTGGGCGGCGCAATGTCGGGGTATTGTTCCACCGGAAGCGTGAACAGCGAAATGATTCCGGCAACCAACATTATGATTGAAACGGAAACCGCCATCGCCGGACGCTTTATAAAGATATTGCCTTTTTTCATTTATAATCTTATTTGTTTATAGCCATTCCTTCCTGCACAAGTCCTGCTCCGTCGGCAACAATCTCGTCGCCTGGCTTCAGTCCCGAAAGCACTATGTAGGTGCGGCCGTCGTTATAAGGCGCAACACTCACGGCTGTGGAGACGGCCTTTCCGCTCACGACCCGGTAGACAATGAGCTTGTCCTGCAAAGTGACGGTGGCCGACTGGGGAATGACAATCACTCCGTTATACTTGTTTTTCATCACCACATTGCCCGTGGCGCCACTGTGAAGCAGGCGTCCGGGGTTGGCAAAATCGGCGCGAAGCGACACGCTTCCCGTGCTTTTGTTGATTACTCCGCTGATGCTCGACACCTTGCCTTGCCTGACATACATGCCTCCGTCGCTCAGCATCAAGCCCACGCTGTCCATCAAACTGACCGCCTTTGCCATGGAACCGTATTTGCGCAGCAGTCCCAAGAGTTGGTTTTCGTCCATGGAGAAGTAGACATACATCTCGGAATTGTCCGACACGGTGGTGAGAGGCTGCGTGATTTCAGGCCCCACCAAGGCTCCTTGGCGGAACGGCAGCACGCCAACAACGCCGTTGCCGGGACTCCTCACAACGGTGTAAGACAGATTGTTGCGGGCACTTGCCTCTGAAGCGCGCGCCAAACTCACCTGAGCCTGAGCGTCGAGCCATGAGTTGTAAGCTAACAGAAGGTCGTGTTTCGACACGACCTTTTGGTCAAACAGGCGCTTGCGACTCTCGTAATTGAGCCGGGCAGTGGCCGATCTCGCCATAGCGGCGCGCACTTGGGCCGAAGCCTGAGCCAAAGCGGCGCGGAAAGGCACCGGGTCGATAACGAACAACGCCTGCCCGCGCTTCACCTCCTGACCTTCGCTCACGTTCACCGACACTATCTTGCCCTGCACTTGGGGGCGTATCTCAATGTCCTGCCGGCCCTGAATGGATGCAGGGAAGAGCTGCGACACCTCGGTGTCGGAACGCTTCACCACCATGGTTTTCCACTGTTTGCCGCCGTTATTGCCGTTTTCTCCGTTCTGGGCGGAATCTCCTTTGCCGCCGCATCCCACAAGAACGGCGGCGCAAAGAGCCGACAACAGAATAAAAGTCTGCTTCATTTTCACTATTTTCCTTTTTTGTTTTTTCCGAATACTTGTGCCTCCCAAGTTTCGTCTGCCATAATTCTGCGCCACAACACTTGTTTGCCGACAGCAGAAAGCATGCCCACAAGACTTTCGCCGCCACAATAAGACTGTGCCGAAAGCACGAAACCGAGGCTCTGTTTGTTGAAATATTGTGCAAAGTTACGCCTCATAATTGGAATAATTAATGTCAAACCAAGTCGCATCAATACCGAAGCGAAGCATATCGCCAATAGGTTTATGTAGAAAAAATGTTCGTCCTACAGTAAATGCCACACCATAATTACTTTTCAAATCTTGCACATTGTCTTGTGATATGGTAGCGTTCGTAAAACTCAAATTAATGAATTTCTTACGCCATTCCTTGCTTGTTTCTTGTGCATATATGCATATCGAAGAAACAACAAGTACCGAAAATAAAATAATCTTTTTCTTCATATGACTGAATAAGAGAAAGGGCGCAACCCTGTCCGATCACTTATTCAATTCTGAGGTACCGCCAAGTACCTTTGGGTAACAAGTAGGACGAAAGGTCACGCCCCGATACGGGACGTGAGCCATTCACAAACTTGTTCTACCCAATCTTCTTTTTGGCGGTTTTCAGAATTGAGAACAAGAGCGACAGCTCATGTGTTATATATGTCGAACCAGTAGTTTACCTTCCTTCAAGTTAACACTATTGTCCATTTCGTCAAATGATATGACAGAGCTGGACATTTGCTCTTTGGAGGTATTCGAGGAGGTTGCCCTCCTATTACTGTTCGCTATTTCTTCAATAATATCTGTTTTTTATCTACTATTTTATGTTCAACATTGTATTCTATCAATGTCCCCTTTGCAGGGGTAGCAGGAATGAATACGTGTTCCTACCTATATTCTTCTACCATCGACATCAAGTCGTAGAACATCAAGCGAGTGCTCAATGTTGTTTCTGAGGTGATATGACGGTAGTCTTTCTCCTGTTGCTCTGTACTGAACACTGTCGTGAAGCCATTTTGCTCATAAAACGCCATCGTTGATGAGGTGTTATATGCGTCAACAATCACAAATCGGCATCCAGTCTTGTTTAGAGGTTCGATGAACCAGAGTTTAATGAAATCAAGAACATCACTGCCGATATGCTTTGAACGGAATTCGGAAGAAACCCCAAGTCTTGCCACTAATACAGCAGGATAGTCCTTCAAGGCTTTTGCGTGTGGTATGCCAGCCTCGATTTTCTTTCTGCGTGCATTAGGCAAATCGCTTACCCTGACTCCTGCATTGGCAAGGGTAAAGGCGCATACGACTTTGTCTGAATCTTCATTTAACCTATAACAATAGGTCTTGCCCAACAACTGCTTGGTAAAACCAAAACAATCATTGGCAAAGAACTCGTCTATGTCAAGGTCTCCACAATTGAAGCCTTCAAGTTCCTTTGGCTCATTGACGGAAAACAGCGAGCAGTGTTCTTTCAAAAAACTCATCTTCTTCCTAAATGAGCTTTTGACAACATGCTATACAACTCGGCAAACTTCTTTTCAAGAATAGCCTCGTCTGCCTTCTTCTGCTCTTCCGTGCGATTGAGGTAACGCTGGTAATTAGCCTGCGCACGCTCCTCGAATCGCTGAGCCACTTCACCAGTCAGTACTGGTATGGATGCTATCGGTAGTGCCATATCTTTTATTATTTACTATTCAACATTATATATTACCTTGCAAAGGTACTTAGAAAAATTGAGAGTAAGCAAAGTTTTGGGATTTTTCTTAGTTGAACAAGCTGAAAATCCTACTTTTCGAGCTGATTTTAGCAAAAATCGACAAGTAAAGACTTGTTGTTAGGTACATTTTGGGAACAACTGAAAAACGTTGGTCGTCATTTCCCCTCAATCTCAACTACATATCATTACCCTTTCACATTCTCGGTAGAAATGCACAGTACCTTTGTAATGGTGAACGAATCGTTCAGCGTAGAAAGCAGCTCACTTCAAGATGAAGTCCGATACATCAGACCTATCTTTCCCTTTTTTCGATAGTCCCTTTTCAAGCAAAGGGAAAAGAAGGAAACAAGGATGACGGATAGAAGCTGATTACTGACACACAAGACCCATCTTTTCTTCTTTGAATAAGCAAAGCTACATCTCGGCATAATTGCCCAAGCAAGCTTGGCAAGTTCTGCTCTCGATTTGCATTTGCTTTCACGGCAAATAGTCTATATCGCATTGTGTATGATGTGGATTCAAAACACCCCATCGGAGAAGCAAAGCCAAGACTATTTAGTTCTTCCATAGTTACGACAGGAAACGCACAGTTATAAAGCCAAGGCAAATCCCGTCTCCAGTTATATCCAGTTGTCTTCACTTGCCATGTTTAGTTTCGCAATCGGTCAAAATGCCGTGTTAATGAATGTAAACGGAGAAATCGCCATTTGAAGCCTAATTTATCTTACTGAACCATTGTCTTTGGGTATAACCCACAAGTTTGCTTTCTTGTCTCATTTTGGGAACAATTTTACTATCAAACTTAAAAATATATACTGTATATCAATGACTTATGAAGATATTGTGCGTTTCGGAGGAGATTGCCAAGTATGTACCTATCGTGGTGAAGCTCTGCTATGCCATTGCAGGTGTCGTTGCAATTGTCGGAGCCATAAGCGTTTACATCGCCATGAACAACGAGGAACAGGACGTCAAGAATATCTTAGTCCTCCGAAATACGTTTGAAAAGACAAGAAAGCAAATGAAAGTAAATGCGCTAAGTATCAATGCTTTAAGCGATAATTTGAATTTTCCGATGTTTGCTAAACTCACTCTTAAAAAGACATAAAAGACTGTTTTTTGTTTCCGTTTTGTTTCTCGTTTCTCGGTTTATTTTCTTATCTTTACATCAGTTTTCCGAAGTAAGGGAAGAGAAAGAAAAGCAAATGTCAGCATAGGAAACCATATCTGACATAGACTTTCAACAAGAGGGAGAAAGACCCTCCAATGTAGCAGAATACAAAAACAAAATAACACTTCATACATTATGGCAAGACCAAAGAAACAAGTAAAGCTGAAAGAGCCGATTAAAATTCGGTTGAAGTCGCTCGCAGATGACAACAAGAGTATCTATCTTGACATCTACTATAAGGGAGTGAGGAAGTATGAATACCTCAAACTCTACCTCGTCCCCGAAATCAACCCTGTCTGCAAGGAACAGAACAAGCAGACTATGGCGGTTGCAGAACGCATCAAGGCAGAGCGCATCAAAGCCCTGCATGGTCATGGCATACAGGACTGGGAGACAGTAAAACAAGGCTCGATGCTTCTTACCACATGGATAAAGAAGTATTGTGAAGGTGGTGTCGGCATCAAGAAGTCAACGCTCCATTGCCGTGTGGAAATGATGCACACTGTGGAGAAGTATCTTGACGAGACTAACAAAGGCTTCATTGCGCTTGAAGAGGTCAATGCGGAGTTCTGCCGTGGATATGTGAAGTTCTTGCGAAACTTCCCAAACTCCCATATCAAGTATGGCGAGCCAAGACCTATCAGCGAGAATACGGCAAGCCGATACCTCGGAATGTTCTCCACTGCTCTCAACAACGCTGTGCGACAAGGCATTATCCGCAACAACCCTATGAAAGAACTGGATGCACGTGAGCGCATTCAGCCCAAGGACGGCAAGAAAGAGTATCTGACCATTGAGGAACTTCGTACCCTCATGGCTACGGACAGTTATCGTCCAGAAGTCAAGGAGGCTTTCATCTTCGCCTGTTTTACTGGATTGCGATTAAGCGACATGTACCGTCTTGCTCCGATGCACATCTTCAAGACCGCTGACGGAAAGGGCGAATACATAGACATGGAAATGCAAAAGACGGAGAAGCCAGTTATAATACCTCTCTCGGAAGAGGCTAAGCGGTGGTTGCCAAAGCAAAGAGGAAATGAAATTCCTTTCTTTGATATACCAACCACACAGACCGTTATAGGCAGGGCTCTCCGCAAATGGGCGGAAGCGGCAGGGATAGAGAAGCATATCTCATTCCATAGCTCACGGCACACGTTCGGAACGATGATGCTCACGCTCGGTGCAGACCTTTTTACCACAAGCAAGCTGATGGGACATTCCAACATTCAGACCACGGAAATCTATGCTAAAATCGTGGATAAGAAGAAGGAGGAAGCCATCAACCTCATTGACGGTATGTTCACATAAATCATTGACAACGAAAATATATAGAGACATGACAATAACTATCAGACAAAAGGCACTTGCCAACGACAACATAAGCTTGTATCTTGACATCTACGATGGTGGCAAGCGCAAGTTTGAATTTCTTTCCCTCTATTTGTTGCCGGAGGTTGATGCAGAGACCAAAGCAAGAAACGAAGAAACATTGCAACGTGCTCACCAGATAAGGGCAGAGCGTATTCTTCATCCAGAGACCATCCCAGAGGTAGGTCACTTGATGATTGTGAAGGAAATCCCCAATGACGAGTCTCCCGAAGTCTTGGACTGGATCCAGACTTACATCGACTGGATGAGCGACAATACAGACTATTCCAAGGCTATTGTTGACCAGTCAAAGTATCTGAAATACCTAATGAGCGAGTTCCTTGCCAATAAGCGCAGACCTCACATCACTTTGAGGAAGTTCGACAAGGAATGGTTCAAGGCTTTCTTCCTTTGGTTGAAGAACGACTATGTACCACAGAAGTATGTACGAGTTGAAGCCAAGCCTTTGTGTGAAGGCTCCCTTCACAATGTTCAACAGCGCATAGTGACGGTGTTCAACAAGGCGGTCAAGTTCGGCAAGTTGAAGGCTAACCCTTTCTACCAGTTGGAGAAGTCAGACATCTTTCCCAAGCCGAAGTCATCACATAAGCAGTATCTCACTCCCGATGAACTGAAAAGGTTCATGGCTTCAGATGAGAGAAGTCCAGGAGTTGCAGAAGCACAGAGAGCTTTCGGTTTTGCCTGTCTGACAGGACTTCGTATCAGCGACATCAAGGCTCTGCGGTGGAGCGACATCAAGAGAAACAAAGAAACGAACACTCTTGTAATCGTCCAGAAGAAAACAAAGGCTCTCAATGCCGTACCAATCGGCAATACCGCCTTGTCATGGATGCCACCCAAAGGCGATGATGATTTTGTGTTCCACCTTCCTGCTAAGGCTAATGTGGATGCAGCCCTTAAAAGGATAGCCAAAAAGGTGGGCATTGAGAAGAATATCTCTTTTCACTGTTCCCGACATACATTCGGAATTTTTGTGCAGGCGGTTACCGGCAACATTGAGACTACCAAGAAGCTGATGGGACACAAATCGCTCAAATCCACAGCCATCTATGCAGATGTGCTGACGAATGAAAAGGTCAAGGCTGTTGACAACACGAAGAAAGCCTTTCGAGGTCGCAAACAACGTGAGGAGAACAAGCAGATACCGAAGACAAAGCGGACAGCAGCCACCAACACCCATCCACGCAGAATAACTTTTTTACAGGATAACAAGTAAACGGAACTTTTCAGGATAACAACCAGTAAATTTCACTTTTGTAGTTCCCCATTTTTCGGGCAGGGATTTCTCTCTGCCTTGGGGGACTACACTTTCAAAACAAGCAATACAACAAATCATAAACAATTAAATTACAGGATAATGAACAAAACTATCGACACCGAGACTCTTCTTTTGAAGGTAGAGTCACATGAGCACCGCATTGGGATAATGGAGAACCTTCTCCGTGATGCCAAGCAAGTATTGACACTGGAGGAAGCTGCCTTATTCATGGGTATATCAAAGAGCAGTCTCTACAAGATGACACACAAGCATGAACTTCCGTTCTTCCGTCCCAACGGCAAGATTATATACTTTGAAAAGTCCGAACTCTTGAACTGGATGCGCCAGAACCGCAGTATGTCCGAGGCTGAGACCAAGGCTGCAGCGACCAAGCACATGAGTGAACTTTGTAAATAGACATGGCGATGATGAAGGACGATATTTCCCATGAGGAGTACAGAAGCAAGTTGGCAAATGTTGCTGACCTTGCCGTGAGCTACATCAATACTGGCAACGGCTACTTTCGGATGCGTGATGCTTTCAATGGACTTGCCGAGCAATGCGGAGCCAACAAGGGCATCAATGATGAAGCAACTGTCGGCAGAAGAAAACTTCTTGCCCAGTCTGTTTGCATTGAGTGCATTTCACGATTAAGCAATCATTCTAATGACAGGTTGCAAGGCGAGCTCTATGTTATAGCAGAGGACATTTCCCCAAGGCGAGGACGGCACAGATGATTTTCTCTTTACTGAGAAAAACAGTCTTGCCATTTATGGTTATAATATTCAAAATTCACAGAACATGGATAAACAAAAGATACATTACTGCTTCACGCTGTCCGATGTACAGATGGAGTATCTTCGCTGCAAGAAGTACAAGATTGACCGCATGGAATGCTTCATGTCTCTTGCCTCTCTTGCCGAACGTGAAACAACACTTGTACCTATCAGCAAGACCCAACAAGTAGAAATCTTGTGTGGGCAATGTATGGTTGACAATACCCAACTTGCCAAACTCTGGGATAAAGACCGCAAGACCGTACCCAAACTTTTACAGGCTATGGAGGCTGTGGGCATTTCCTCTTCACAAAAGGTTGGAGACAACCGCATCATTACCCTGCATTCACTCTCTGGTTGGTATGTGGACGGAAGATTTGTCAAGAACGGCTTTTCATTGAAGCGCAATGCGGATGGCTCTGCAATCATCCACACGGAAGTTCCACAAGCAAGAGTAATTGTTACGACAACGGAGGATGATACAAAGTCGGACAAGGAAGATGGGTATTCTGACAATGGCATATCCGATACTGACAACAAGGGCGATTCTTCTACGGCAGATATTTCCTCTTCCCTAAATTCTGCTTCATCTAATGATAATGGAACCGTGGGTAAGTTCGGAACGAATGGCAATCTTTCCGATGCTGTTACTGGTGGAATTTCCCCACAACAGAATTACTCCAGACAGTCTGTTGGCAATCCTTCTTCCATGCAAGAAGCAGATGCCAATCAGAATGAGGGAGAACACAACACATATCCACAGCATCTGGCAGGAGGACAAACACAACTGTCTAACGGTTCTAATGCCAATGGTTACAAGGCTAACAGCTACCATAACGGCAATCAATAGGTATAAAGAGGTTTATGAGCCACCATACCAATAAACATCCCAAAGGACGATTGACCGCCATAGGCTACCGCCAAACTGTTATACGTTTAAGCAGCCTTGGGGACGGACGCTGTTAAAAGTGCCGTCATTTTATAGGTACTTTTCGAGAAATCCTTTTGTAATACAGAAGCCGTGTCCGTCTTTCTGTATTCCTAAAAGTTTCTCGGACTACTCGCAGGCTCGCAGTCGTGACCACCTTTGCAAGGTGCTTGTAATCATCCCATTTTAATCAGAGACAAAGACAAATGAGAAAGAAGAAAATCATAAGGAAACCGCCTACGGAAGTCCATACCTATCGATGTGCGAAAGAAGAGTTTAAGCAGCTCCAGACGCTTGCCAAGGAGTGTGGAATTAGTCTGAGCCGCTATGTCGTTGAGACTGGTTTGAAGCACCGTCCACGCATGAGGCTCACCAAGGAAGAGGTGGACGCTCTCAACTCTCTCGCCATCGCAAGGACGGATTTGATAAAAATCAGCAACGTGCTATCCAAGAAAACGGCTGAGGAAAAGGCTCGGTTCTTCAAGAATGAGAAGTTCATGCGTTGGTGGATTGATGCCGTAGCAGGACTTATCCAACATTGGTATAGCATTGAAGAGAATATTGCAACAAACGTACAGACCAAATCAAAGGAGTAATCATGATTATGCTCGCAAAGGTAGTATCGTATGGAGGCAACTCCGTAAGGTACGCATTGGAAAAGGAGAATGCAAAGACGGTCAAGGTGAACAATATGCCCGATGGTCTTGACCCTACCGCCATCTGGTACATGATGAAGCATCATTGCCAGTATCATCAGGCGGAAAGGACTGTGGGCAGAAAGTTGGAAAGGTTCATGACCACGTTTGTACTTTCGCCTTCAAAGACAGAGTCTGCCAACTTCACGATGGAAGATTGGGCGGACCTTCAAGACGAAGCTTTGGAAGTTTTGGATTCTGTTGGACTTACGCCCAATGGTTTCTCCAATGAGATAAAGACCAACTTCACAAATTCTATGAATGTGGGCGGATTGCACTCTGACTCCAAGTCTGGAACGCTGCACCTTCACATTGATTGTTGTCGTGTGGATATGGAGGGTAACACCAACGATGTGCATGATATTCATCTTCGTGCAATGAAGGCTGCGGAAATCATCAATATGCGGCATGGATGGGAACAACCGCAGGAGATTCGGAATATGCGGAAAGTGGAGCTTGCGGAGGATTGCGAACATACTCTCAAAGATATGCAACAGTTCAACATAGACAGATACTTCAATCTGTTGCGCATGAAAGGCTATGAGGTTAAACCTCGTTACGACAAGCAGCGGAAACTTGTCGGCTACACAGTCGGCAAGAATGCTTCCGTGTTCAAGGCTTCTGAGATTGGCAGAAAGTTTATGGCATCAAAGATTGAAGACACCTGGAAGAAACTGCACCCACAACCAACACAAGTCAAGACAAAGCCTGTTTCCCCATCCGTTGCTCCTGCGCCTCGCCCAGTTCGTCCTGTCGTTCAGACTCAAACAGCATCACAACCAAAGGCGCAACCTCAAATTACACAAACGGCATTCACAATCAACATTGGCGATGAAGTCAAAAAGGTGTGGATTCCGAGCTCTGTCAAAGATGTCTTTACTAATGAGGTTCAGATTCCAGAGGATAATGATATAGCGACAACAGAGAATGTCGCTCATGTAGCAATGCTGTTGTTTGCAGGGTACATTGATGCAGCCACTTCCATGTCGGAGTCATATGGTGGTGGCGGTTCTGCTCCTTCTTCTGGTTGGGGAAAGAAGGATGATGAAGATGATAGGAAGTTTGCCCACCGTTGCGCACAGATGGCTCATTCCATGTGCAAGCCAAAGCCACGCAGCAGAAGTTTTCACCGATAAATCAATGACAATATGGCAATCAGAAAAAGCAAGATATACATAGATACAGAAGAAAGATCCGACTTCGACAACATGATGAATGATGTCGAAAACGAGGTTGAGGAACAGCAAGCTGAGGATGGACTTGTAAACCGAGTTCCTGAGTTGAAGCAGTTGAGTGAGGACATTGACAAGGCTACAAACACCTTCATCAATGCCACACTTGAACTGGAATCTGCCATTCTGCAGTATCAACGTGCGGAAGCCAAATTAGGTGGTGCTGTGACGACTATCAGCAAAAAGGTTGATACCATCAATCAGCACATAGACAAAGTCTTGGAAAATGCTCCCACGAAATTAAAGGTGACAGTAAATGTCAATGATGCTGACTGGAAGAAGATTCAAGAACTGTTTGCTAAAGAACGCCAATGGATGACCGCACAGATGCAGATGCATATCCGTGAGGTCAATTCCATGTTTGCTGATGAACGGAAAAAAGTCCGTGAACGCTACAAGGAATATGATGGTTGTTATCTCGGTCACTATGCCCAGTGGTTCTTTTGGTTTTTCTTCATAATAGGTATATCAGTGTTTGTAGGAGTCATTAGTGTGATGATTACACAAAACTATGATAAATAAATTACTCCACCTATTAATCTGAAACTTACGCCCTTAATATGTAAAGTGTAAGCAGAACTACGTCTTGGGTTCTACTTACACTGTTACTGCCATTATGGAATAAAGTGCTTTTTACACTTTCTAATGGGCAATCGTGGATTTGCAATATTGCTCGTTCTTTTTTATATATTCTTCAAATATATCTCCAAAAATGACGAGCATCATAGGTGTTGGAACAGGATTTAAAGGATCAGAAAGCAATATTAATTGGGTCTCCATTTCCTTAAAATCGCATATATATTGAGCCTTAGATGTCATTTCGAAATTGCCAGAAAGAATTGGAATCTTGTAATTATTTATAAACTTATCTTTTTCAGAATCAGGCAGAAAACTTTCTATAGTTTCACAGAAATATGTTATTTCAGTACTGAACAAAAAAGGCGTATTATTGAAACAATATCTAAATAATCCAGCTTTGTGTTTAAACTTAATTCCACAAGACTCATCAATTTTATGACATGTATTAAACATACCAAATATTTGAGTAGGAAGAAACTTATAACAAAGCTTATCTTCTTTTATTGCAGGTACACCAAAATTATCTATTACTTCTGATAAGTATATGAGTGAATTCTCTTTTCTTAATTCATCTATAATAAAAGCTTCTAATTCTTCTGGATGTAATATTTTAGTTTGACAATTGTATTTCTGATACACAGCCTTAGCTTTGTTTGCCAACTTTTTATCAGCAGTTACAAAAATGTCGCAAAGCATACCATAAAACATATGAGTAGCATCTGTGTCAATATTCATTAAACTTTTATCCTTTTTTTCAGGTCTAAAACCAAATAAATCAAGAATCATGCACATGCTTTTAAATCTTAATTCTGCATCAATCAATTGACTTAGACTAGGATGGGAATAGGACATGGACATCAGTGAATTAAGATTATGATTAGGCAAGTTTTGGGATATGTACTCATCAATAATTGAAAAAATATTTTGAGGAGCAGCGCCTTGAATTCTTTTGAACACATTAGTTGGCAACAACTTCTTAATTTCATCTTTGATTGATGAATACATTTCTGGAGTAATCAACTCAAAATTTTGTAGAATTTCAAGTTGATCACCATAAACTTCTATAACATCTCTAGGCTTATAGAACATTGGCATTATCTGCCCATTTTCTACCCGTAAATAATGATTTCCGCATATTGTTTCAAGAAGCGAAATGTCAGAGTCAAAAAAATCATTACCTTCTTTATGACTAACCAGGACATCCCTTATGTGTGCGTTTGAAAAGGGAAAAATAAAATTTCTCCCAAAACATTTTGCAATACTCAAAATAAATTTATATTTATTTTTTGAGTGAGTAATGCAGTTCCAATCAAAATATATCTTTAACATTTAGAAGATTTATTATAGTGCAAATTCTAGTGCAGTGTTCTTTATCCATTCGATAGTCTCATCCTTTGCATTGATACGTTTGGCATATGCCAAAAGAACTGTTACAAATTCTTGTAGCGAAATGGGGCGTTCTATAGAATACAGTCTAATTTTAACGAAGTCAATAATTGAAACAACAGAACAAAAGTATCCGTTTCTTCCATAACTTGATGTTGTCTCATTTACCTCTTCTGCATCATACATGACTGCTCTACCATAAATAAATAGCGTATTTGTCAGTTTTGCATATGCAAATTTCTTAATCGCATGTTCAACATCAATTTTTGCAAAATCCTTATCTTTCACCTCTATAGAAGATACAATATTTCCTTCCTTGTCAAAAATATCAATGTCACCAACCTCTTTCGAAGAAGCTCCACTTTCATTAACTTTATGTGCAACAACCAGTCTAGTACCACCATAATAAAAGTGTTCTATTGTAGCGACAACTAGTGGACACATTTCACCTTCAAGTTTAGACTTTGTTAAATCACATACATAATCTAAAATTATTTGAGGTCCAGTAAAATCTTCAAGATCTGAATCTGGAAGTTCGTATTTCTCAGCCACGGCATTTGCAATTTCTGCCATGTTAGCAAGAGCGGACGAAAGATACTTCTTCGCCAAAGAGGAATTTTTTACTTTGGACAGAATAGATATGAGGCTTTGGAGAGTTCTCATATCATTTCCCTTTCGTACTGCATTATCCGTTGTTAATCTTGGGAATCTTGCAGGCTTGTTAAGGAATGGCTCATTTGACCCACCCAAACTATTTGGCATAAATTCTCGTTCAAAAGGCACTAATACCTTATGACAAAGACTTCGTGCATCATAAGCTCCGTCTGATTCGTCACCAGCTTGAAGACTTAATGCATCAATCTCTTTGTTAACAGCTTTTGCCAATAAACCATTTACTAAGACATATTTATACGTCTTATGTGTTCCGTTTAATACGGATTTTATTTCTTCACCTACTTCATCGTTACAGAAAGTAGGGTTCTTTGAAAGAGCCAAAAGAATTTTTTTTGCTACTGTTTCTGATACTTTTTTCATTCCTAATCGAATAGAGTTTGTTCTACTTTACAATAAACAATTGATTTTTTATTCTGCAGTATGTCTATTACCATAGAAACAACCGCCTTTGCCAAATTGCAGGGTACTGCATTTCCTATTTGGGTATATTTGGATGACTGCGAGCCTTGAAAATCATATTCCAATGGAAATGTTTGCAATACTGCGGCTTCTTCTACAGTCATGCGCCTAAGGAATGGAGGAGCTTCTTGAAATTTTGCAATACTTATATCCTTTGAAATCTTCTCATGATAGCCCTTTACCCAAGCCTCTTTCCCCTCATACAGTTCATTTTCATCAATAATAGGGGTCTTGTTTCCACCCATTGAGGCAGGTAGTGTAGCGCTATAACCATCAAGTCTCGTCGGTCTGCCTAAACCATTGAAAAGCATCCCAGCATATGGAGACTTACGCATTATAGGGTTTGCCGCCAATGTAATTTTGGCTTTGCATGTTCCTGTATTGTTGCCTTCTCCTGCTCTATCAAGAATGCTCAATGCTTCTCTTACCGTTGGGGCTTTTTTTGAATAATCTTTTATCATCGTTTGCCAATCAGGAATTTGCTTACCATTTCCTTTTATACCAACAATAAAAATTCTTTCTCTTGCTTGCGGAACATCGAAGTCCGAAGCATTTAATATCATCAGGTTAACTGAATATCCTAATGCACGCATTTCTGCTAGAAGTTTTTCGCGTATAGGCTTCCATTTGTCAAGAGAGCCTAATGCTTTTACATTTTCCATAACAAAAGCTTTAGGTTTAACGATAGAAATAGCTTTTAGATAACTCCAAATAAGTTGGCTGCGTACATCGTTAATATCCATTTTTCCTGCAACAGAAAAACCTTGACATGGAGGACCGCCAATAAGTAAATCTGCATCGTTTATAACAGGAAAATGTTCAAGTATTTCATTGATATTACCCTGAACGATATGATTACCTATGTTTTCACGATATGACATACAAGCTTCTTTCATCATGTCATTGGCAAAAACGATATGGGATCCAGCCAAAATGGCACCAATATCTAATCCTCCTGCACCAGAGAATAAAGATACTGTCTTTATTTTATTTGATTCGTTTAACTCTTTAAGATTCATATTTACAAATCATTAATTAAATCCTTTGGACTTATATTTAAAACTTTAGCAATTTCTCTTAACTGTTCAAGAGAAGGCTGAGATTTATTCTGAGACCACCGACTTATTGTAATCACAGATTTATTGAGTTGTCCTGCCAACCATTTGTTTGTAATGTTTTTTTCAGCAAGAACTATTTTAAGTCTATTTACCAACTGCATTTGTTATTCATTTTAGACTACAAAGTTAGCAATTTAATTTAATATATTAACACAAAACGATAACTTTAACTTTTGTTAGGCATGTGTTCTATTTCAAATATGTTATCAATGAGGGAAGTGACTACTGCTTTTTAGTGAGTTTATAGCTTTACATAATAGAGGTTCAATATGAGATTCACACACAATACAACTTCGTCTTTTAATGATAGAATCGGAAAATTACCATTGTTTTCCATGTTAATTTATGTTTTCTCATGCTTTCATTTTGGAGTTTCTTGATTTTGTTGTTCCTAATTTGTTTCTTTCGTCATTTTATTATCCCGATTAGTATTGACTATCAGCACATTACGAACAATCAGTAAGATTTCAAGAAGAAGATCATGATGGTCGTCGGCGCATGTATTTTCCTCATTGCAGCAGCCCAGGCACTGCCTCTGTTCTTCGGCATTGGAGGTTAAACGCAGCGTGAGATTGTGAGTATGTAGAACGTTAAAACACTGACAGTTATGGCAGATACGAAGCAAGAGCGTTTTCCGGATTATCCCATTTTCAAGGGACTGCAACGTCCATTGGAGTTCTTCGGGTTGCAGGGACGCTACATCTACTGGGCGGCAGCCACCGCAGGAGGAGCCGTTGCGGGTTTCATCCTCGGCTACTGCATCTTCGGTTTCGTGGCAGGACTCGTGCTGCTAGTCCTCGCCGTAGCTGTCGGTGGCGTTCTCATCGTCATGAAGCAGCGCAAGGGCTTGCACAGCAAGAAGAGTGACAACGGCATATTCATCTATGCCTATTCAAAGAAAGTGTAAAACAAAAAAGAGAATCCATTATGTCCAAGTGGAAAGCTATCAATGATTGTAAGTGAATGGAGGTGGGGGCATCACGCATGAGGGTGCGCCCGCCTTTTTGCGATTAAAAAAGAAAAAGAACAATGACCCTATACATCATACTCATATTCTCAGCCATCTGCGTGGGCATGGCCATCAGTGTCAAGGCATTCGGCACGGGAGGGAAGCGCAAGCGCATCTTCCAGGACATCTACTTCTCCATCGAGGAAGTGGATGGCATCGGCGTGCTCTATACCAAGACGGGCGAATACTCCGCTGTTCTGAAGATGGAGAACCCTGTGCAGAAGTATTCCGCCAACATCGAGGCCTACTATGAGTTCACCCACCTCTTCGCCGCCCTTGCCCAGACCTTGGGCGAAGGCTATGCGCTGCACAAGCAGGACGTGTTTGTGAGGAAGGCATTCAAGGAAGAGAACGGTGGAAATCATGAGTTCCTGAGCGAGAGTTACTTCCGCTATTTCAACGGCAGACCCTTTACCGACAGCGTCTGCTACCTCACCATCACACAGGAGAACAAGAAGAGCCGTCTGATGTCGTTCGACAACAAGAAATGGCGTGACTTCTTGGTGAAGATACGCAAGGTGCACGACCAGCTGAGGGATGCCGGCGTGAAGTCCCGATTCCTCGGCAAAACGGAAGCCTGCGAGTATGTGGACCGTTTCTTCTCCATGAACTTCCGTGACAAGGTGGTGTCGATGACCAACTTCAAGGTCGATGACGAGACCATCGGCATGGGGGACCGTAGCTGCAAGGTGTATAGCCTTGTGGATGTGGATTATGCCAACTTGCCGTCGGTCATCCGTCCCTACGCAAATATCGAGGTGAACAACACCAGTATGCCCGTTGATCTCGTGAGCATCGTCGATAGCGTGCCCGGAGCCGACTGCGTGGTGTTCAACCAGATGGTGTTCGTGCCCAACCAGAAGCGTGAGCTTGCCCTACTCGACAAGAAGAAAAACCGCCATGCCTCCATGCCCAACCCCAGCAACCTGATGGCTGTAGAGGACATCAAGCGTGTGCAGGAGGTGATAGCCCGTGAGAGCAAGCAGCTCGTCTATACCCACTACAACCTCGTGGTGGCAGTGAGCGGCGACACCGACATACAGAAATGCACCAACCATCTCGAAAACTCCTTCTCGCGCATGGGCATCCACATCAGCAAGCGGGCCTACAACCAGTTGGAGCTGTTCGTCAACTCTTTCCCCGGCAACTGCTATGGCATGAATGCCGACTACGACCGATTCCTCACCCTCGGCGATGCCGCCACCTGTCTGATGTACAAGGAGCGCATCGTGCATAATGAGGACACCCCGCTGAAGATATACTATACCGACCGCCAAGGTGTGCCCGTAGCCATCGACATCACAGGAAAGGAGGGAAAGGAGAAGCTGACCGACAACTCGAACTTTTTTTGTTTGGGTCCTTCGGGCAGCGGCAAGTCGTTCCACATGCATGTCATATGGACTAAAACGCATCGAAAAGAACTCCAAACAAAACTTAGAGAATCGTCATAAAATGCTCATTTTCAATACATATTCATTAACATAACGCTCCAACCGCCTATTGCGAGTTTCATCCGTTTAGAGTAATTTTGTACCACGGTTGTACCACGTGAAATCACGGACACGGACAGAAGGCTGTTACTTTGTGGCACATTATGGCACACTATGGCACTCTATGTCACTTTCCGTTATGGACCGTGTACAGAATTGCAAACAAAGTAAATGAACGGACTAAAATTTTGCAGTATGGCACAAGTAAATGAAACAGAGAGACATCAACTGTCCTCACAAAAATTCTTCACTGTCCAAGATGCAGCCGATTACCTCCGAATAAGTAAGAGGTCTATGTATAGGCTAATTCAAAGAGGTGAAATCATCACGGTAAAAATCATGTCAAGAATGACGCGGATTACATTGGATGAACTGTTGAAACTTGCCCACTCCAAAGGCTATGAGGTGATAATGCCGAACGAGACTATTTCTCGCCAAGATGCCGAGACAGGCTCAGTCAACAAGTTGGCAAAGTGTCGCAAGACTCCCAAGGCTGGGGAAAGAGCACCTGATGGAGTAACCCACGACACCCATTACACGATGGCAGAGGTGTTGAGCACCTTTGATATTAAGTATGGCAGATTCTATGAAGTCCGCAACCGCTACCAACTCCAATCAGTCCATGCATGGGGTACGACATGCTTCAAGAAAGAAGATGTAGAGAGGGTCATCGGGCTTTATAATGAAGAACAGGGAAAGAACATTTCCGATGACTGGTACACCTGCTTCGACATTATGAAGCTCTACGGATTGGGCAAGACACAGGTACGCAGATTTGCAGAAACTCATGGAGTGAGAATCCGAAAGTTCAAAGGCGGAAGAGCCAACTACTATCTGAAAGCAGACTGGGAGGCTGCACGCAAGAAGGCAGAGAAGAACAGCACTTCAACCAAAGCAAAACGGAAGTGAGACACAAGGCAACGACTGTTTCAAACAAATTCATATACGACCCATGCCGTTGCAAATGGTCTGAAACTGCTATCATTGACGGTCGAAACAAACCCCAAACGCAGAGAAACGGATATAAGATAAAAAGCGCATCCGACACCTGTTTTAAGTCTGATTTTTAGCGTAAAATCATACTCAAAAGCAAATTCAGGTTAAATTCAGACAGTATTTGAAGCCATCATTACTTTTCTCTTTTCACGGCAATCTAACTTTGCATCGGATTTGAGAGTTAAAGCGTTGCAACAGAACGAGCAGCGAGAGCAGAGCCAAACATGTTTGAACTATGCCGAGTCGCAAGTGAGGAAGGCAAAGCCAACAAAGGCTATTCGCATTTACAGATACATATCATAAACAATAATAAAACAGTAACAATATGACAAACATTTGTACAAAGGTCACCGTGCGGAGACGACCTATCAAGAACGGACAGACTTCCCTCTATTTGGATTTCTATCCTCCAGTCCGCAACCCGAAGACAGGCAAGCTCTCACGCAGGGAGTACCTTGGTCTTTACATCTACACCAACCCTGTTGAACGCTTTCAGCAGGAGTATAACAAGAGTATGATTCAGAAAGCGGAAATCATCAAGTGCCGCAGGACTGAATCCATCATCAATGAGGAGTATGGCTTCCTCGACCGCAACAAGGGAAAGGAGAGTTTCTTGGAATACTTCAAGAACCTCATGATTGAACGTGGCAGCAGCCAGAACTGGGCTACCGCCTACATGCACTTCCACAACTACACCCATGGTGAGTGTCGTTTCTGTGATCTTACAGTTCCTTACTGTCAGGGCTTCCTTGACTATCTGTTGTCGGATGCCTGTATGCACAATGGCAAGCGTATGATGGGTACGACCGCCAACAACAACCTTACCAAGTTGAAGTGCATCCTTGCCATCGCTTACGAAGACGGACTGCTCAAAGAGAACATTGCCAAGAAACTTGTACGTGCAAAGGCTCATGGCAACAAGCGACAGTTCCTCACCAAGGAAGAGTTGTTGCAGTTGTCTCAGACTCCTTGCAAGAGTGATGTTCTTCGCCGTGCAGGTCTCTTCTCCTGCCTCACTGGTCTTCGCCTCTCTGACTGCATCAGACTCCAGTGGGAGAACATCGTCAAGTTGGCTGATGGCGGCTGGGGAATGGACATTATCACAAAGAAGACTTCCACCGCTGCAATCCTGCCTATCAGCGAAGAGGCTCTACAGCTTTGTGGCGAGCGAGGCACAGGACAGGTGTTCAAGAACCTCACGAACAGTACAGTGGCATTGTACCTCAAACCGTGGATAAAGGATTCCGGCATTGAGAAGCACATCACCTTCCACTGCTTCCGCCATACCTTTGCCACCTTGCAGTTGGCAGAGGGTACGGACATCTACACCGTGAGTAAGCTGCTTACCCATAGCAATCTTGCCACTACACAGGTTTATGCCGATGTAGTGGACGAACTCAAACGTGATGCGGCAGAACGTATCTCGCTCAAAATGCCAACCAAGGCAGAGAGTGACCAGACATAAGTGAATAACAAAATCAGGATAACAAATGGAAGATAACAAATCACTATCGTTCGACCAACTGCCCAGTGCTGTTGGCGAACTTCTGACGAAGGTCAATACGATGATGACTCGTCTTGATGACATTGGTCAGAGAATAGGCAATGCTCCGAGCGAGGATAACCATGTTCTTATGGACATCAGAGAGGCAAGTGCCTTTGTACGAAAGAAGGTCTCTTCGCTCTATGCTTACACATCCGAGAGGCGCATCCCTTTCTACAAGAGAGGCAACACGCTATATTTCTTCAAAGACCAGCTGATAAAATGGATTGAGTCAGGTGGCTCTTGGGATAAGCCCTACGAACCGACCCAGGAGGAACAGGCAGACTTCGAGGCTCATCTGGCAATGTTGCAGAAGAGCAAGAAGAACAAGCCTTCCTCCATTAAGAGGGACAAGGATGAGAGATTACCCAATGGAGAAGAATGACATGATGGACAATAGAACCACGGAATCTACATTTTTGCGAAAGGGAAAAAGAATAAACATTCATTTTCTCTTTGCTGAGTAATCCGTTTCACTTATAACCAGTTTTTCAAGATGAGTAACCAAAGCATAAAATACGGAATCCTGCTGACCAAGGAGCAGCTCGATTTCTTGAAGGATGACAGGCAGGGCTTCCACCGCATGACCGCCTTCGACACTTTTGTATCTATGGCTTCCATCAAGCCAAGTGTTTATCAGAAGACAGGCTTCTCCGCTTCACTCTCCATCGGGCAGTTTGCCATCTCAACCGTAGAGCTGTCTGCCCTCTGGAAGTGTGACCGCAAGACAGCGGCAAAGGTGGTGGAACTGTTCAATCAGGTGGGTATTCTCTCAACAGAGAGGAATAACCGCACCTCCATCCATACTATACTCTGCATCGCCTTCTGGTACGTTGACGGCATCAAGGAAGCCATCAAGAACCCTTTCTATAACCGTCAAGCCGTGACTTCCGCCACCCAAGAGAAACTGGTGTCCGATGTCCCATCCGAAACCGTTTACTCTTCGGGAGGCAATCTCTCCAATGGCACAGGGCAGCAGAAAGACAACAGTGTCATTCCTGCCACTGCTGACATTCAGCAGCCCCATGTTCCTGCCTCTTATAATACTTCTTCCCCTTCCGTTAATTCTCATGTCATCGGGGACGGACTTTCAAATCCTTCTCCGATACCACAAGACTTCAAACAAAGGGAAGAGAAAGGTGATACCTATTTTGAGTATGAGGTTGGACAGCCGTCAGAAGATAACTACAACCAGGACGAAGAGACTCCTTCTGTTGAACTGCTGCCGCCTCCTGTCTATGATGACGAAGGCAATCTCTTGCAGCCTCCAGGCGATGAGAGACTCTTTGAGGAGAACACGGAGCAGTAAGACGCACACAACTCCCCAAGGCATTCATGATGCCATTTCTCCTTTTCCCTTATTTCAACTATTGACAGTCCTGACAGACAAGCTATTCAGGAGCCGGCACCTCTATTAGCCGTAGTTTTTTCGGAGGTCTAAACAAGAAGTACCAGTGTCAGACGGTTTCGCTTCGCCCACCGCTTCCTACTGGCATTCTTGAATGTTCGCAGGCTCACATTGGCTGTCCTGTTATATCAGAGTATAAACTTTATAAACCCCATTTACAATGGCAAAAGACAAGAATAGCAATACGGAGAAGACATCAATGAAGAGACCTCCGAAGACCAGACACATTGACGTTCGTTTCACAGAAGAAGAATACAATGAGGTAGTGCATAATGCCCGATTGTCAGGCAGGAGCAAGAGCACCTATCTCCATGACTTAGGCATCGGACACAAACCTTCCCTACCCATGACCGAAGGGCAGGAGGAAGCCTTGAAGGGCTTAATCGGGGCAAGGTCTGAACTGGTTTATGTGCGCAATGCGCTTCATGCCCTGCCACAGACGGAGAGGCTGAAACTCTTCAAGAGAGCCGACTTCATGGAGCGTTGGCTCCAAGGTATCAACACCCTGATAGAGGAATTGAGCCGCATTAGGGACAAATTCTTAGATATGTTATGATAGCAAAAGCATCAGCAATTCAGCATGGGCAGGCAATGACCAATTACGCAACCAAGAACAACCGTGCGGACATCGTCAAGACCAACCATCTTAGCGAGGGTCTGCCGCCTATGGGGATGTGGGATGAAATGGTGTTGCATCAGTCTATGTTCAAGCAGAGGTATGTCAAGAAGCCCATCGAACTGACGTCCATCCGCTTTGAGCTTTCCCCATCTGAGGAAGAGGCACGCAACTGGACGATGGAAGACTGGCGGAGATTCCTTGACGAGTTCATCCGTGAGTTGGATGGCATCTCCAAGGTGAACCATATCGGGAAGAAGAAGAGCAAGGCTGCATCTTCGGTCAAGCCGACCAACATCGCCAACTCGCAGTATTTTGCCGCCCTTCACCGTGATTCCAAGAGTGGTATTCCCCACCTGCATCTGGTGGTGAACCGCATCGACATGGATGGTAATCTCAATGATGTGAAGTTCATCGGTGAGCGTGCCGTGATGGCTGCGAAAGCAGTCAATAAGCGTCATGGCTGGAAGGATGCCATGGATATTCGTCAGGAGCGTATTGCAGAGGTGACCAAAGCATGTATGGATGTGCTGCGGTCAATGCCGTTCTTTGACTGGGATGAATATGCCGACCGATTGAAGGCAAAGGGATATGACATCGAGCTTATCCGTGACAAGACTGGTCAAGGCAGGGTGCATGGCTATCGCTTCAATTTCGGCAGAACGACCATCAAGGCATCAGAACTTGGTGTAGGCAGGAATCTCACAGCATCGAAAATCGGGAATACCTTCCGTAAACTGCACTCACAGACAACCCTTGTTGCAGTTGGTCAAAGACCTGCTTCTTCTGTTCCAAGCGCTACTACATTGGACAGCCGAAATACGGCAGTTTCAAGTGGTCAGTCTCGGACAACCTATGATAGCAAACTTGTCCCTCCTGCCAGATTGAGGAAGATTATTGAGGTTGATGGCGAGCGTTTCAACATAGTCATGCAAAGAACCGCATACGACACGATGAACAGTTGTATCGAAGTCCCTGAGAATGGATCTGCAAGCCACACTGACATTCTGAATGTGGCTATGCTGCTCTTCATGGACTACCTCGATGCTGCCACATCTATGTCTGAGTCCTGTGGTGGCGGTGGCAGTCCTGGCAGTGGTTGGGGTCGGGATAAGGACGAGGATGACCGTGACTGGGCAAGACGCTGCGCAAGGCAGGCAAACAGCCTCTGCAAGCCTATAAAGAGAGGCATGAGACGATAACTTTCAAACAAAAACGGTATGGGAAGAAACAAGAAAGATGCCACAAAGGATGTGCTTAACCTGTACAATCAGATGCAGGAGGACGAGAACATCGAGAGTGGCAAAGACGAAATCAAGGTGACTCTGGAAGAGATTGAATCAGCCAAGGAAGTACTCAATAAAGCCAAGGAGGAACTGGGCTATGCCTATCAGAGATTGGAATCAACGAAAGTGGCACTTATGGCTGCCCACAGGAGTACGGAGAACATCGTTGACGGCATCTGCCATGCCATAGTCAAGGCTGAGCAAAGCAACCTCAAAGTAGGCATTAACGATGAAGGACTTGCTCTGTTGGACGAGCGGAACAACACCGCCATTTCAGCCTTCAAGCAATCCCTTGACGAGCATGAGAAGCGGATAAAAGAACTGTTCGCTCACCAGCAAAAGGAGCTCAAACGAATCCGAAATATCGAGGAGGGTGCATACTTCAACGGTCGCACCTATGCCTGGATGTTCGGCTTAGCTTTTGTGAGTTGGGCAATCATCTTGGTTGAATTAACCATTTGGATATGTATTAAACTTTTATAGCAAACTCAAAACATCAGAATTATGACAGACAACGAATACCGCAAGACAAGAAAAGCAGCAGCCGATGCCCTTATCTACTGGGCAAAGACAGGCATGAGACAGTTCACCATGCGTGACGCAGTAAACAACTATCTGGAGGCGAGCGGTGCAAACCGCCCCTCCATCGGTGGCGAAGAGACCATCCTCGCACACAGAAAAATAGCAGCCAACCGACTGGCGATTGACTGCATATATGCTTTGTCCAAAGAGGAACTATACAAGGTGGATAGGGAGTTGGAGGGGATTGTTGGAGATGTTCCGAGGCAAGGGCATTCTTTAAGACGATAATTGCAGTACTGATTGTATTGCTTTATCAGTTCAGTCTGAGCGTTTTTGCATGTTAATGATATACATTATAACTGAACTGACAAAATAGAACTTCTTCCTAATTCATAATCATCGTCCCATAAAACTTTAATCTTTATTACATCAGGACAACCCATACATAATCCTACAGACTCTTCCCTATATGATTGGGGATTGATTAAATCATAATCTCCCCAGTCATTATACATAAGTAAACCATCCAATTCTTTTTTAGGAGTTAGAATTTCTATCCGCACATTTCTGGCATCTGATTTACCAGCATTAACGAAACGGATACGACCTCCTCCTTTACATGCTACGAAGTTACACTTTATCTCAGCTTTATTTTCTTCATCCACAGCTTTAGAGAGTTGCTTTATTTGCAGCTCGTTTAGTAACTTCTCTTGATTTTTAATAATACGGTCATGTCGGAAATATGCCCATAGCCCTCCAATTATTCCAAAACCAGAGAGTATATGACCGCCCCATTCTTTGAAGAGTCCTAATATGCTATCCATCTATTTGAACTTTATATGTTTATTACCTTTGAAAATTTTTCTGATTTCACTTTCTAAGTATCTCTTTGCGTCCGATTTTATCTCTTCTTTAACTTCCTCAATGGCATCCTCATTTAGTTCTTTCAATTCATCAATGCCACCAAAGTACTCTCTGTTACAAAAAGTACATTTAACGTATGACTTGTCATCACTATACTCAAAACTGTCTTCGCGACCACATGTGGCACATCTAAGACGAAGAAAATATTCTTTTTTCATATCAGTCAGAATTTAATCATGTGGACGAAATCTAAGAATATTGTATTGTTGCCGTTCAATATCTTCGCATTCATTCTTATATCTTGCCTCAATCGCTATATTCCGAAGCTCATCGATGCTAAGTTGTTGAAGCTCAAACTCTATCATACCACGTTTTTCTGCAAGATATGCAACAATCTGGGATATGACATGGTTGACCTTCTTTTTAATAATTTTGGCAGCTTCTTCCATAAACCTATTATATGCAGCCCTGTCTTTTTGGGTTGGAGCAAGAAGGTGGTTCTTGACCCCATCCCAATAGTACGACCTGTCTTGTTTTGCCTCTGGGAAAATCTTGTCATAGTTCTTAAGAAAGGTAATGACCTGTTTGTATGAGATTCCCTTCTTCAACATATATGCCATTTGTTCATAAAAGAGCATCATTATTGGGGGATTTCCTTCTGTAAAATAGTAATAGGCTTCACTTCCTTTTTTCCAGTCATGCAAAGATGGGAATGTAACCAATCCTCCGACTTTTGTCTCCTTGTATTGGTCAAGCCATGTTGTATATGCCTGTTTCTTAATTGTATCTTTGACATTAGGTGCTGCCTGACTTCTTCCTAATCTGAAACTTTTAGCATCACACACAATAACATTATTCCTTCTTTTTATAGTTACATCTTCTTTGTTTGATTTTTGGGTTTGCAGGAAAGAATCAGTAAACCCTATTCTTCTTGCCCATTCACAGACCAAAGATTCTATCAACTTTGAATAAAGTGTTTCTTGGGAAGAATCTGGCAGATAAAATTCGGGAATATATCCAGAATGCATGACCAACAATGCAAAATCATCATTGGTCATAGATTTTATCTGAGAAGCAAACTCCTGTTCTATTACTGATGTATTAGGAGCGACTTCCCAGTTTTTCACTTTAGATTTAATAAATCTCTCAATATAATCGAAACTATCATTGAGTTGCTTGTCTTTGTACTTATCTATGAACATGTCTAAAGTTAAATTATTCGATTACTATAAAACAAATCATTATCTGTCTGTGCCTTATGCTTTTCTAAACGCTTATTTGCAAGTTCGCAATACTCTTCGCTTATATCAAAACCGATGTACTTTCTCCTCAAATCACTCGCTGCAACAATGGATGTGCCACTGCCACACATTGGGTCTAATACAATTTCGCCTTCATTAGTCCATGATAAAATATGATCCTTTGCTAAGTCATATGGAAACGGTGCAGGATGACCCTTTGCTTCTTGGTCAACGGCTTTTTTTCCAACTACATATTCCCATATATTACCTTTTAGTTTATCCTCTTTTACAGGTTTCGCCATCTTTCCTCTTGTCTGTGTACCAGTTGAGAAATTTTTATATGTAGTACCTTTAAGTTCCAGTCCTGCATGCATACAAGGAACATAGATAGGATTATGCGTTGCTACTGTTCCTTTTGAAAATACGAACATATACTCAAAGACATTTGTGTACCTCTTTCTGTAAATCTGCGGAATGGGGTTAGACTTTAGGAAAATCATTGTATCATGAATATTAAAACCTATTTCCTTGAATTTCAATGCTTGTCTAAAACTCGTTCCTGTTTCAGTACCATTAATTGTGGCATCGTTGACAACCCATACAACAACACCACCTTCTTTTATTACCCGGAATAATTCTGCGGCTATTTCTTCAAACGGGAAGCTATAGCCCTTATATGTCCGCAGATTGTCATATGGGGGTGATGTGATACACATATCCACAGAAGCATCTGGGAGTTGCTTCATTAATTCAACACAGTTTCCTGCTGTGATTTTATTTATCAAGTTGTTCATCTTCATTATTTTCAATTAAAAGTCTTACATCTACATTTAGAATTTTTGCTATTGTTAGCAATGTTTCTAAAGTCGGTTGAGAACGGTTGCAGACATACGAATTGACAGTATTAAAGCTCTTATTGAGTTTTTTTGCCAACCATGTTTGAGAGATTCCTTTCTCATCCAAGATTTCTTTTATGCGATTTATCTTCATAAAAATATATCGGATTTCTTTGCAAAAGTACACAATTTTATGTTATAAACCAAATTTTTATAGAAAAATCTTCACTTTGTAATTTCAAAAAGAGGTATTATCGGCTATTTACACAACAATTGTATGTTTATTAACCAACATTGAGCTATGTACTTTACTACTATTGCCGCCGAATTATTAACCTGCATTGTCTATCAGCAATATATGCCGACTGAGATACAACTGAGGTACAAGACATCCATTTTCGCCCAATGTTGAAGCCACCAAGAAGGCTCTCTCATCCCTCTTTTTCTTTTTCGACCGTCTCACTCTTTATGGCTGATGAAAGTGGGACTTTTCATCAAAAATGCGCTCTTTGGATAGCAACCAGCCAAAATTGCCCAAAATATTTTCATAAATAATCTTAAAACTGCTTTTTGCCCCTGTCATAGTTTTTTCTCTTTGCCGAGTGCCTTGAACTATAGATTTCCCCTGTTCAAAATTTGTACCGTTTTGAATTTGTTGTTTTTAAGAGAGTGCTGTGGCTCAGCGTGTTAGGAAATACAAAAAGGCTTCCACATGAACAGCGTGGTGCGTCAGTTGTGGGAGCAGAACACCGACATCGTCATGGTCGATACGGGTAACTCGTATGAGGGACTCTGCGAGTATGTGGGCGGCAAGTACATCGCCTATACGGAGGACAAGCCCATCACCATGAACCCCTTCAACATCAGCAAGCGGGAGCTGAACATTGAGAAGATAGACTTCCTGAAGAACCTGATACTGCTGATATGGAAAGGCTCGGAGACGCAGATACCCGAACTGGAGTTCCGTGTCGTGGAGCAGTTGGTGACGGAGTATTACGATTTCTATTTCAACGGTGTGCAGCCCTATCCTTCCTCACAGAAGGAGACACTGAGAAAAAACCTCTCCACCATGGAGAAGCGGCGCGGCACGGAGCTGACGCAGATACACGACAAGGTGGAGAAACTCATCAAGGGACTGGAGGAACGGCGCATGGCATTGAGCGTGAAGACCCTCTCCTTCGACTCATTCTATGAGTTCGCCTGTGAGCGTCTCGACCAGATCTGCATCGAGAACAACATCACCACCATCGACTGCGACAACTTCGCCTATATGCTCCAAAACTTCTACCGTGGCGGCAAGTACGACAAGATTCTCAACGAGAACGTGGATAGCACCTTGTTCGACGAGACCTTCATCGTCTTCGAGGTGGATGCCATCAAGGAGAACAAGCAGCTCTTCCCCATCGTGACGCTCATCATCATGGACGTGTTCCTGCAGAAGATGCGCCTGAAGAAGAACCGCAAGTGCCTTGTCATCGAGGAGGCATGGAAAGCCATCGCCTCGCCGCTGATGGCCGAGTACATCAAGTACCTATACAAGACAGCCCGAAAGTTCTGGGCGAGCGTGGGCGTAGTGACACAGGAGATACAGGACATCATCGGCAGTCCCATCGTGAAGGAAGCCATCATCAACAACTCCGACGTGGTGATGCTGCTCGACCAAAGCAAATTTCGTGAGCGATTCGACGAGATCAAGGCGATATTAGGATTGACGGATGTGGATTGCAAGAAGATATTCACTGTCAACCGCTTGGATAACAAGGAGGGAAGAAGTTTCTTCCGTGAGGTGTTTATCCGACGTGGATCGACGAGCGGAGTGTATGGTGTGGAGGAGCCGCACGAGTGCTATATGACCTACACCACCGAGCGAGCTGAGAAGGAGGCATTGAAACTCTATAAGCATGAACTGAAGTGCAGACATCAGGAGGCTATCGAGCGGTATTGCAGAGATTGGGATGCCAGTGGCATCGGGAAGTCGTTGGCATTTGCGCAGAAGGTCAATGAGGCGGGGCATGTGCTCAATTTGACGGACGATGGAGCCACTCGCCGCTGACACGGCGAGCACGGGGGCTGATTGATGGAAACGGAAATCCCGGAATAGACGTAAAGCCCAGATGCCCGAAAGCAAAACTTTCGGGAACGGTGGCTGGGTAGTATTTACGATTAGTAGTAAATACGATTAGTAGTGAATACTACCAATAGTAAATACTACAAGTAGTAAAGTAGTGGAATAGTAGAAACTGAAAGTAGTAAAAACGTAAAGTAGTGAAGCAATGAGACGTTTATACCTTATTATAATATATATGTGTCTTACACTTGTCGTGGGAAGGGTTCATGCGCAGTATTACAGCGTGAACTACGACAAGCAGATCGTTGCCGCCATGGCTGCCGCATTCGGTGCTGGAGCTATGGCAGAGAGCTATTATAACGAGCAGGTGGGCGAAATCTTGAAGCACTACAATGCCGCAGAGGTTGCCACTGCCGGCATCTTCGCTGCCAAGTTCTTGGAGCGCAAGGCATTCACCGACCTCGGCATTTGGAGCAGTAGCACGGAGAACTACTATTACCGCCGCATCCACAATATGGTGGCGAACAAGATTATGCCCAAGATATGGACGGTGGCAGGAATGATGCTGAAAAGTCCGCAGACCGCCCTCTACTGGGGCAGTTACCTGATGAAGATATGCGCCGACACAAAGTCGCTGTGTATGCAGTTTGAGAGTGTCGTGACCAACAGTAGCTTGACCTTTGCCGACATTCAGTTCTTGGAAATCAACCAAGAGATAGCCGCCATCCTCAAACTCTCGGAGATAGGCAATGTAGATTGGCAGCAGCTGTTGGATGACATCGCCAGTGTGCCCGGCAACTTCACCGTGGAGAACCTCACCGCCGACATCGAGACGCTTTACAATATGGGAGCATCGTTGGCGACGGCAGGTATCAACGGGGCATCAGGCGCACTCTTGCAGCAGAGTGCCTTCAACGACCTTTTCAATGGCAAGGTGAGTAAAATCATCGACATCTATGACAACCACCATGACCTCTATGAACAGGCAGAGAACGGCATCGGCAGCACACTCCTTAGTCTGGTGGGTGGCGAGGACAACGTGGCAGCCCTCTTCGACCTCTCCAACTACAACATCACCTCGTGGATGACAGACTATCTGAGCGAGACGCAGGGCAACTACTATACACAGCGTTGGTACATTGCCCGACGAGACCAAGGCAGCGTAAGCCTCTGTGACTACTATCCGCCGACCGATGACAACAGTATTCTGAACGGTGACCATTGGTATCGTATCAACACCTCCGACCCCAACTTCTACCCTAACAGCACGCAGCGAGAGCAGATACTGGCCAACTCGGAGAACCATGCCGGATGGAGCCGCAGCCGTGTGCAGCAGCTCAACGCCCAGAGCGACGGCTTCACCTATACGATGAACTATTGGATGTCGTCGTACATCATCAGCCGTGGCGGCAAGCAGACCAAGAAGGCCTACGCCTACGAGATACACGTTACCAAGAGCTGGAACAACGTGGAAGAGGTGTATGAGGATGTCTTCGACTCCTACAGCATGGACTTGAATACCTTCAAGCGTCAGTTGCAGGCACGTCTCTCGGAGTATAACGACAACGAGGAGGGCTATGTCTATTACATCGGCAGTGACGCACGCCGTTACTATCAAGCCACCGATGCCGCCAAACTGAAGGGCGTGGAGAGCGTGACCATCAGCGTCACCTGTTCGGACGGTGTCACCCTCGGACAGGGCAGCACGCAGTACAAGTGCCGTGAGTGCGGCGGTTCGCTCAATGCCCACAGCAAGGAATGCGCCATGAGGACAAGCGTATCAGAAAATAATCTCGACCTATCGGAACTGGACGAGAAGGAACGTGAGGCGAATAGCAAGATAGCCCTGTTGGAGGCGCAGATAAGCCAGTTGGAGACAGAGAACAGGAACCTGCTCACGCAGATAGCCAATGCCTCTGTGGAGGAAGCCCCTGCCTTGCGGCAGCAACATAATGTCAACAAGACGAAGATAGACAACCTGAAGAAGGAATTGGCGACATGGCAGCAGCAGTTGGCAGACATACAGAATGCCAAGAGCGAGGCGGCTAACGACAATGCCACCTCCACCGATGACTACTACCGCATCCCTGCCATCATGCAGGATGTGAAGTCAGCCTACAATCTCACGTGGCAAGGTGCCGGTTCGTGGAACGGCTACACCTACGTCCGAACTGCCACCATGCCCAACATCAACGGCATTATCACCTTCAAGGCGACACTGTCCATTGCAAGGAAGCCCAAGTACTTCCTTGGCATCAAGATACACCGTGCGATACTGCAAATATCGTGGGAGCTGACCTCGGAATACACCGACACACAGGTGGTGGATGTGCTGACCCTTGACCCGAATGCCTCTGACGAGGAGAAGACGAGGCAGGTGAACAGCCGTATCTCGGAGATAGCCCAGGAGTTCCCGTCGTGCAGCATCACCACAGAATATGCCAAGAGCGAGGCAACCCAGACCGCCGACAATGACGATGTAATACACCTGCTCTGGTCGAGCGACCGTCTGGAGATAGCCCGTGAAGTAGATAGCCGTATCACCAAGATTTACGCCGACTTGGTATCATTAGAAAAAATGATGCACTACAAGCGCAGCATCATTGACGTGCTGAAGGACATTCTTCCTTCAATCGACGCAGACCAAGGTCGCAGAAGGACACTCATTGAAGAGTGCTACGAGCGATGGAGAGAGAATGCAGACCCTAACAGAGGGAATGGTGAAGATAACGAGAACGAAAACTGAGGGAGGAACGGAGAATGAGACATACCATCATCATAGCTCTCCTGCTGATTACCCTCTTCCCCAATACAGCCTTGGCGCAATGGGGATTCGATGCGGTATCGGTGGAAGCATACATCAACGACCACAAGAAGCAGCGCAGCCTCTTGCTGGCACGCAGCACTTTGGAGTACAGCAATCAACTGCTGCATGAATACAGCAGTGAAGAGGTGGGCAAATACAAGGAACTGAATGTGGATTTGGACAAATACACCCGGGCCTTCGACATCATCGATGTGATGTACCAGTCGTTGCGCACGGTGCTGAACGTGAAGAGCACCTACCAGACGGTGAGCGACCGCATCAGTGACTACAAGAACCTGTTGGAGGACTTCAATGATAAGGTCATCAAGCGGAAACACATCGAACTGGCTGACACGATGCTCATCAGCATCAACAAGAAAGCCATCGACAACATATACAACGAAGGAAGCCAACTCTACCATAGCGTCAACGACCTCGTGTTGTATGCCACAGGAGCGGCAGCCTGTTCAACTTCCGACCTGCTGATGGTGTTGGACAATATCAACAATTCGTTGGACCTGATAGAAAAACATCTGAACCAAGCCTACTTCCAGACATGGCGGTATGTGCAGCTGCGCATGGGCTATTGGAAGGAGAAGGTGTATCGGACGAGGACGAAGGAAGAGATACTGGAAGATGCCTTCAGCCGATGGAAAGTGGCAGGAAAACTTGACTATTGACGGATTGTAAACAAAAGAAGAACGGACATGAAGAAGACAATGATACTCATCATGGCGGTAGCAACCACCATCAAAGCCACAGCCCAGAGCGTGACCTACAACCACGACTCCTCCAAGCAGAACCAGATAACGGTGATGGAGACAGGTGGCGGTTCTCTCACCCCTGAGTTCTATTATTGGCTGTTACATAACAACTATAAGAAGACAGCGGCAGAGAAGAACAAGTTAGGTTTCCGCACTCTTGCCGGCATCAACCTCTACAACCAAGTAGATGATGCGGAGAAGATAGACTCTGCCCTCACCAAGCGTGCTGAGGTGGAAGCCTTGAACGTAGCCGACCGACAGATAGACCTCGCCTGGCTTGCCGAAAGCAGCAAGATCAACGGTCAGTTGGACAAGATGAAGGCGAACATAGACCATATCATCCCTACAGGAGGCACCATCAACGACAAGCGTCGGTGGGAGGAACTGTACAATATGTACCAGTGTGCCGTGAAAGCCACCAAGGATGCCTATATGCCCAATGCACAGAGAAAGCGGCAGTATCTTAGCATCTATGCCGACCTGACGACACAGAACGAGACACTACTGAAATACCTTGTGCAGCTCAACACCCAAAGCCAGACTACCGCCCTCTTGGCAGCCACCAACGACCGTGTAGTACATAAAGGCAGCATCATCAGCGATGCCAAGAGCCGTTGGCAGGAAAACATGAAGGGCGTGAGGAGCTCGACAGGCACTGACGGCGATGATGCCAACAGCGGTGAGGGTGAAGAAAGTGTGAACAGATAGAAATAAGGGAAGAGAAGAAATAATCACAAAACAGCATAGAGATATGAACGATATTCAGATTTTCAACAACGAGGAATTTGGAGCAGTCCGAACCACAGGAACACCAGAGCAACCCTTGTTCTGTTTGGCTGATGTGGCAAGAGTTCTTGGACTAAAAACCAGCAAGTTGGTACAACGACTTTCGGATGATGTACTTTCAAAGTACCCCATCTCGGATAGTCTTGGAAGAGAACAGGTTACAAACTTTATCAATGAAGACGGACTGTATGATGTCATCCTTGACAGTCGCAAACCCGAAGCCAAACGTTTCCGCAAGTGGGTGACATCGGAGGTGCTCCCCTCTATCCGCAAGCATGGTGCCTATATGACACAGCAGACCATCGAGAAGGCATTGGCAGAGCCAGACTTCCTGATACGGTTAGCAGTCAATCTGAAGGAAGAACGACAAAAGCGTCTGCTTGTCGAACAGGAGTGTGAACACCAAAGGACACGCATCGTTGAGTTGGGATCCAAGGTGGATGACCTGCAACAGGAGGTGACGGAGATGAAGGACAAGGTGAGTTACCTTGACATCATCCTTGCCACGAAGAGCAGTGTCCTGGTCACACAGATAGCACAGGACTATGGCGAGTCGTCCATCCGCTTCAACCGACGTCTGAAGGAGATGAACATCCAGTATCAGCGTGGCAAGCAGTGGATTCTGTATGCCGACTACAAGGACTGCGGTTATGTGACCAGCGAGACCTACCTCATTAAACACAAGGACGGTACGGAGGATGTGCGCATGAACACCAAATGGACACAGAAAGGTCGCCGCTTCCTCTATGAGAAACTGAAGAGCGTGGGAGTCATTCCTGTTATCGAAAGAACATAAAATAAAGAAATAGCTATGGAATCAATATCAAAAATACAGTTACGTCTCTATGCCGCCAAGAGGAAAAACGGCAAGTGGCAGTTGGAGATGTCAAGGATGCCGAAGCGAATCAGCGTTATCGGCAGGACACCCATCGTTGATGAGCATTATATGCCATCTGATTTAGAGGTAGTTTCAATGTCAAAGCTTCACAAATATGTCGGAAGTTACTACGGCAAGATTGTGAAGACCCTCAAAGAGGAAGGCATCATCACCAAGGAATATGGAATGTGGAAACTGCGTGAAGACCTTCAGGACAAGGGCATTGCGGTATATGTCACAGGCAGGATGCGCTGCTTCTACCACTTCTATCTGTCATGGACACCGAAAGGCATAGAGTTTATCAAAGAGATTATCAACAATAGAACCAGGCACTGATGGCAGACAACATACTCAGCGATTTCGGCATCAACATCCTCGAAGAGGAGATTGACGATGTGATATTCCAGACCAACGAGTTCCTGACCGATGCCACCTTCACAGGCTCACAAGGGCCGTTCTGGTGGATCCTCCAAATGTGTATGGCATTGGCGGCACTGTTCTCTATCATCGTGGCGGCAAGCATGGCCTACAAGATGATGGTGAAGAACGAACCGTTGGACGTGATGAAACTGTTCAAGCCCTTGGTGGTGAGCATCATCCTCTGTTGGTGGTACCCACCTGCTGACACAGGCATGACCAACAGCGGCAGCAGCTGGTGCGTATTGGATTTTCTATCCTATATTCCCAATTGCATCGGCAGTTACACCCACGACCTCTATGAGGCAGAGGCGACCCAAATTTCCGACAAGTTTGAGGAGGTGCAGCAGTTGGTATATGTCAGGGACTCGATGTACACTGACCTCCAGGCACAGGCAGACGTGGCGCATAAGGGCACATCAGACCCCAACCTGATAGAGGCGACGATGGAGCAGACGGGCGTGGACGAAGTGACCAACATGGAGAAGGATGCCAGCAAACTGTGGTTCACCTCACTGACGGCAGGGGCCGTGGTGGGCATCGACAAGATAGTGATGCTGATAGCCCTGATCGTGTTCCGCATCGGTTGGTGGGCGACGATATACTGTCAGCAGATATTGCTCGGAATGCTCACTATATTCGGTCCAATACAATGGGCATTTTCGTTGCTGCCCAAGTGGGAAGGAGCGTGGGCGAAGTGGCTAACCCGTTATTTGACAGTTCATTTCTACGGAGCCATGCTCTACTTCGTCGGTTTCTACGTCCTGTTGCTGTTTGATATTGTGCTCTGCATACAGGTAGAGAACCTGACGGCCATCACCGCCAGTGAGCAGACGATGGCAGCCTATCTGCAAAACTCGTTCTTCTCGGCAGGCTATCTGATGGCAGCGAGCATCGTGGCGTTGAAATGCCTGAACCTCGTGCCCGACCTTGCGGCATGGATGATACCAGAGGGCGACACCGCCTTCTCAACCCGAAACTTCGGCGAGGGCGTGGCACAACAAGCCAAGATGACGGCTACGGGAACCATGGCGACCGTGATGAGATAACATGTGAGTGTGCGGTGAGTCACCGCACCTCCTATTGAAACAAATAAAAGTAACCATCAAGAAAAATGAAAGCAAAAAATGAAATTGAGCGTTGGCTCAAAGATGAGAAATTCATGGCGTTTGCCAACAAGCGTGCAAAGGAAGAGTTTTTCAATTCCGAAAACAACTACATCGACCCACAGTATGAGGAGATGGCAGAAGGCTTTGAGGATAACGACGAGTATGTAGTGCCTATGGTAGATTACCTGAGTTATCGCTTGCATCGTGCCAAAATCTACAGAAATCGACGGAGACGTGAACGTGACATCTGGTGGGTGTGGATCCAACTGAAATACGAAGGCATCTACGTAGAGGCTTGCATCAAGTATTACGCCAAACTGGTGGAAGAAGTTGAGAAGGACATATACACCATCCTGCACCGTGAATATGTGAGAATGAAGAGAAATCAGACCTCAAACAAGCAGTAACGTATGGTAATCAAGAACTTAGAAAACAAAATCAAGCTGGTGGGCATCATCTGCTCTGCGTTCCTCATGGGCTGCATCATCATCTCGGTGTCGAGCATCTGGACGGCGCGCTGCATGGTGACGGACGCGCAGCAAAAGGTGTATGTATTGGACGGCAACGTGCCCATACTGGTGAACCGCACCACGATGGAGGAAACGCTGGATGTGGAGGCAAAGAGCCATATCGAGATGTTCCACCATTACTTCTTTACGCTTGCTCCCGATGACAAGTACATCCGCTATTCGATGGAGAAGGCGATGTATTTGGTCGATGAAACTGGTTTGGCGCAGTACAATACGCTGAAGGAAAAGGGCTTTTACAACAATATCATGGGTACGAGTGCCGTGTTCAGCATCTTTTGCGACAGCATCAAGTTCAACAAGGAGAAGATGGAGTTCACCTACTACGGTAGGCAAAGGATAGAGCGAAGGAGCAATATTCTGATGCGTGAATTGGTGACGGCGGGACAGGTGAAGCGCGTGCCGAGGACGGAGAACAATCCTCATGGACTGCTCATCACGAACTGGAGAACCTTGCTCAACAAGGATATTGAGCAGAAGTCGAAGTCAAACTTCTAATATCCTAGCGGTATGAGTGTAAAAGGAATCAGACGGATGCTTGTGGGCGAGGATATGCCCGACAAGAACGACCCCAAGTACAAGAAGCGGTATGAGAAGGAGGTGGCGGCAGGGCGCAAGTTTGCCAAGACCGCGAGGATAGACCGTGCGGCGGCTAAGGTGCAAGGCTTTGCCAATGCCCACAAGACGCTGTTTCTCGTCATCGTCTTCGGCTTTGTCGCCACGTGCTTCGGCATCAACATCTACAGGATGGTGCGGTATTACGGTCATCGGACGGAGGCTGCAAGTGCCATCGAGCGGCAGGAAGGGCGCATGAAGCAGATGATGAATGCAGCCCATTGCATCACTCCTCCCGTGACGCATCGAACCAACGAGGAGAATCGAGACAAGTCAGTAACATCAAAATCAGACAGCGATGAGAATAACAGATAAGATAAACTTCCGTCAGCCGAAGTACATGCTGCCAGCCATCGTGTACATCCCGTTGATTGCCACAGGCTATTTTGTCTTTGACATGTTCAATACGGAGGTGGCGGAAACGCAGGACAAGAACCTGCAGACCACCGAGTTTCTGAACCCCAACCTGCCCGGAGCGCAGATTAAGAATGGTGACGGCATCGGTGGCAAGTATGAGAACATGGCGAAGTCGTATGGTCGCATAGCAGACTATTCGGCTGTTGATAACATTGAGCGTGACAACGAAGAAGAGAAAGAAGCGTATGAATCCAAGTACACAGAAGAAGACCTTGCGGAACTCGTCCGTCAGGCAGAAGAGAAGGACGATGCAGCCGAAGTGGCCGATGCCAAGGCGCGAGAAGCGGAAGCACTCGAAGCACTCAACAAGGCACTCGCCGAAGCGAGGCTGAGAGGACAGGCGGCAGTTGCCCCCGTGGCCCAGGATACCACACAGGCTGGGCCTCCCAAGGAGCAGATTGAGGTGAAAGGTCAGATTGCCGAGGACAGCAAGGCGGTGAAGGCACTGGACGAGGAGGACAAGGCACAGGAGGTGGTGAAGAAGGTGAAGGTGACTTCGGACTATTTCAACACCCTGACGCAGAACGAGCATGAGCCAAAGCTCATCAAGGCCATCATTGACGAGGACGTGAAGGCTACGGACGGGTCGAGGGTGCGGCTGAGACTGTTGGACGATATTGAGATTGGTGAGACCGTGGTGAAGAAAGGGTCGTACCTCTATGCCACCATGAGCGGTTTCGGTTCGCAGCGAGTGAAGGGTAGCATCAACTCCATCCTTGTGGATGACGAGCTGATAAAGGTTTCGCTTTCGCTTTATGACACGGACGGACTGGAGGGACTGTATGTCCCCGGCAGCCAGTTCCGTGAGACCACGAAAGATGTGGCGAGCGGTGCTATGCAGAGCAACATGAACATCGACCAGAGTGGAGCGAACAACAGTTTCTCGCAATGGGGAATGCAAGCCGTGACCAATGCCTACCAGAAGACAAGCAATGCCATCAGCAAGGCTATCAAGAAGAACAAAGTGAAGCTGAAGTATGGGACGTTTGTTTACCTTGTAAATGGGAAAGAGAAAAGGAAATAGACACTGCCCGACAACGGAATTGTCGGGAACGGTGGCTCATAGAGTATAAACATCAAAAAATCAACTAATATGAATTGTTTTCAGAAAATGAATGTCTGTGCATTGCTTTCGCTGAGCGTGCTTTCAGCCAAGGCGCAGACCACCTACATGGAGATGGAGCAGCTGACGGTCAACGACCAAGTGACCACCGTCATCACCGCCTCCGAACCCATCCGCTTTGTCGATATATCCACAGACAAGGTGGTGGGCGACCAACCCATCAACAACACCATCCGCCTGAAGCCGAAGGACAACGTGTATGCCGACGGTGAGGTGTTGGCGATAGTGACAATCGTGACGGAACGCTACCGCACGCAGTATGCACTGCTCTATACCACGAGGATGCAGGAGGCAGTAACCGATAAGGAAATAGAATGCTCGGAGCGCAATGCCTACAACAATCCCGCTGTAAGCCTGTCCACTGCCGACATGACCAAGTATGCACGTCAGATATGGTCATCGTCTGCCAAATACCGCAACGTGGCGACGAAGATGCACCGCATGGTAATGCGCCTGAACAACATCTACAGCGTGGGCGAATATTTCTTCATCGACTTCTCCGTGGAGAACAAGACCAACATCCGCTTCGACATCGACGAGATGCGCATCAAACTATCGGACAAGAAGCAGAGCAAGGCTACCAATGCGCAGATAGTGGAACTGACCCCATCTCTTGTGTTGGACGATGCGAAGACCTTCAAGTATGGCTATCGCAACGTGATTGTGGTGAAGAAGATGACCTTCCCCAACGACAAGGTGCTGACCATCGAGCTGTCGGAAAAACAGATAAGTGGACGCACCATCTCGCTCAGCATCGACTATGAGGATGTGCTGTCTGCCGATTCGTTTAACCATATACTGTTGGAGGAGGAATAATGAGAATTAGGAATGAGGAATTAGGAGTGAGGAATTGGCTTGTGCATACCTTACTCGTTGTCATCTGTTTTATGGCAAGCATGACTCCGGCAATGGCGCAGCAGAATAGCGACCGCATATCCTTGGGGTTCGGATGCCTGTATGAGCGAGGACTGGACGTGACGCTGTCCTACGAGTATGAGACGAAGTACCACAATGCGTGGGAGTATTTTGCAAACGGATATATCAAGTGGAACGAGTGCGCATCGTGCGGTCATGTCTGTCCTGAGAGTTTTTGGAACAACTACCGCAGTTATGGTTTCGGCTTTGCCTATAAGCCCTGTGTGGCAAGAGGACGCAACCACCATGGCAACATGCGCATAGGAGCATCGGCAGGTAGCGATACTGACAGGTTCTTGGGTGGCATCCACCTCGGCTATGAGCAAAACTATACACTCAGACACGGCTGGAAGCTCTTCTGGCAGGTGAAGACCGATGTGATGATCAAGGGTGAAGACCTGTTCAGAACGGGTATTGTCCTGGGTGTGAAACTTCCTGTAAAATGACTATGCGTATGAAGAAACTGTTTTCAATCTTGGCAGTTGCGGCAACGGTGTTGCTGACTGCCTGTGACGAGCATCAGGACTTTCCCGACACAGCCATGAAGGTCACCCATATCTTGACCACTGACGGCAAGGTGATGCCCTACGAAACCTACGAGCAATCGTGCAAGCAAGCCATTGCAGTGGTGTTCAACGTCAATCAGAGGGAAGAAATGGAGGGAAACGGATATGCCGTCTATCTGTGGGACATCGCTCCCGAAGCCTTTGCTGACAGTATCGGTGTGGAACAGGACACATCCTGTGACCTCACCGCCTACGACGGCAACAAGAACACTTTTGCCCTTTATGGCACGACCGATGTGAAGTCGCCTTTGGCTGAGCGTGTCTTCGACATGTGGCGTTACGGGCAAAGTGCCTATATCCCCAGTGTGGCACAGATGCGTCTGCTCTATCATGCCAAGGACATCATCAACCCATACATCCTGAAATGCGGCGGCACACCTATCCCCGATGAGGATGATGACTGTTGGTATTGGACTTCAACGGAGGTAGAAGGACAAGCGACCGCCAAGGCATGGCTTTACTCACTGGGAAGCGGTGCCATACAGGAGACTCCCAAGTGGCAGCCGCATAAGGCGAGACCCATCATCACGATTATGGATTAGCCCATATACAGACATCGAGTATCACCCGTATCATCATCAAAGTACAACAATTAAAAAAGAAAAAGCATGAAAAAGAATTTGTTTCTAATGTTGGGACTTGGAGCCATGCTCCTCACGTCCTGTGACCAAGACATCGTCAATGAGATTTACCTGCCCGGTGGCGGAGGTTCTGTGGTCGTGACCGACAGCACATCAACCAAGCAGCTTCAGGTATTCACCAATCTGGAGATGCTGCAACCTGCCGTTTCCACACGAGCCGTTGACAACCAGTGGGAACTCAATGATATGATTGGCATCTCTTCCACAGGGATGATCAACAATATGAAGTTCACCCGAAGCGGCGGCACGAATCAGTTTGTGTCAGCCAACAAGGTGTTTTTCACGGACACAGACACTCACACCTTCAATGCCTACTATCCCTATACGGCAAATCCTACCAACGACCTCATAGAGTTCCAAGTGCCGGAGGCAGCTGTACAGAGTGAGCAGAAGGTCAATGATTTTCTGTTTGCCAGTGGAGCGGCATCATACGCCAATCCGAGCCTTACATTGAACTTCACCCATCAGATGGTGCGTGTCATCATCAAGGTCTATACCTCACCAGAATACGGTTTCACCACCAATGATTTTGCAGGAAGCCTACTCACGTTCGTCGGTTATTTTGACAGCGGTACTTTCAACATCAAGACCGGAAAGGTAGAATGCAGTGACGAGTCGGTGACGACCTATTATTTCGGCGACCCACAAAGTGACCACATGGAATATACGCTTTATGTTCCTGCACAGGTTATGCCAGACATGACATTGCAACTCAGCAATGGGGAGAACTTCGTATTCCTCACAAACGACACGTGGAAAGCGGGTCATTCCTACAGCTATTCATTGAAGCCTGTACGCAACACCTTGGAGGTCATATCTGCAACTATTTCTCCGTGGACAGTAGAGTCTGAGAAGACCATCAACGGCTACGAATAAAACTCATAAGAGGATTGGAGGGTGTCCACCGTGGCATCCTTCATCTTTTCTCATTATCACCCAACATCATCGTAAAGTAAATGGAAGAAAGCAAAGAGTTACAGGGTTTTTACAAGATATTCAGGGCGGTGATTTATGTCTCCATCCTGATGGAGTTCTTCGCCTACGCACTGGAGCCGGAGCAGTTGGACTTCTTGGGCGGCGTAGTGACGGATATCCACACTCGCATCAAGCGGTGGATGATTTACCATGACGGCAACCTCGTGTATAGCAAGGTGGCTACGTTCCTGCTGATATGTATCACCTGTGTGGGAACGCGCAACAAGAAGCATCTGGAGTTTGACGCTCGCAGGCAGGTGCTCTATCCGCTGCTGTCGGGAGTGCTGCTGATTGTGCAGTCCGTATGGCTGTTCGGTCATTCGATAATGCCCTGTTTCTATACCCTCCGTTTGAACACTTGGCTCTATATGCTCACTTCCATCGTCGGTGTCGTATTGGTGCATATCGCCCTCGACAATATCTCTAAGTTCCTGAAGGAAGGGCTGCTGAAAGACCGCTTCAACTTCGAGAATGAGAGCTTTGAGCAATGCAGGGAGTTGCAGGAGAACAAGTACAGCGTGAACATCCCTATGCGCTATTATTACAAGGGCAAGTTCCGCAAGGGATGGGTGAACATCGTCAATCCGTTCCGTGGCACATGGGTTGTGGGTACTCCTGGTTCTGGTAAGACCTTCTCCATCATCGAGCCGTTTATCAGGCAGCACAGCGAGAAGGGCTTTGCCATGGTGGTGTACGACTATAAGTTTCCCACTCTCGCCACCAAACTCTACTATCATTACTTGAAGAACAAGAATGCCAAGGACAGCAAGATGCCCCATGGCATGAAGTTCAACATCATCAACTTTGTGGATGTGGAGTATTCGCGCCGTGTGAACCCCATCCAGTTGAAGTACATCAACAACCTTGCCGCAGCGAGCGAGACCGCCGAGACCCTGCTTGAATCCCTGCAAAAAGGCAAGAAGGAAGGCGGCGGTGGCAGCGACCAGTTCTTCCAGACCTCTGCCGTCAACTTCCTTGCCGCCTGCATCTATTTCTTCTGCAACTACGGCAAGGAGCCCTACGACAAGGACGGAAAGATGCTGATTGCCGAGCGGCGTGAAGACCCAAAGACGAAAAGGCTGATACCCACAGGACGGGTGTTCGACCATTCGGGCGCGGAGGTGCAGCCCGCTTATTGGTTGGGCAAGTACAGCGACATGCCACATATCCTATCGTTCCTCAATGAGAGTTATCAGACCATCTTCGAGGTACTTCAGACCGACAACGAGGTAGCCCCCTTGCTTGGCCCGTTCCAGACTGCCTTTGCCAACAAAGCCATGGAGCAGTTGGAAGGTATGATTGGCACGCTACGTGTCTATACCTCCCGTCTCGCCACCAAGGAATCTTACTGGATATTCCACAAGGACGGCGATGACTTCGACCTGAAGGTCAGTGACCCGAAGAATCCAAGTTATCTGCTCATTGCCAACGACCCCGAGATGGAGAGCATCATCGGTGCACTGAATGCCTTGATTCTCAACCGCCTTGTAACGAGGGTGAATACAGGACAGGGCAAGAACGTTCCTGTCAGCATCATCGTCGATGAGTTGCCGACCTTGTATTTCCACAAGATAGACCGACTGATAGGCACAGCCCGAAGCAACAAGGTGAGCGTGGCACTTGGCTTTCAGGAACTTCCGCAGTTGGAAGCCGATTATGGCAAGGTGGGTATGCAGAAAATCATCACCACCGTGGGCAATGTGGTGAGCGGTTCGGCAAGAGCCAAGGAAACCCTCGAATGGCTGTCGAGTGACATCTTCGGTAAAGTAGTGCAACTCAAAAAGGGCGTGACCATCGACCGTGACAAGACCTCCATCAACCTCAATGAGAATATGGACAGCCTGGTGCCTGCAAGCAAAATCTCCGATATGCCCACAGGTTGGATATGTGGACAGACCGCCCGTGACTTCGTAGTCACCAAGACCGGGATGAACGGAAGCATGAACATCCAGGAGAGCGAGGAGTTCAAGACATCCAAGTTCTACTGCAAGACCGACTTCGATATGACGGAAATAAAGAAGGAGGAATCGGAGTATGTCCCTCTCCCTAAGTTCTATAAGTTCAAGTCGAAAGAAGAGCGAGAGCGCATCCTCTACAAGAACTTCGTTCAGGTTGGGGAGGACGTGAAAGCCATGATTAAAGAGATTCAGCAGTTCCGCACTATGATGTAGTGATATTGATTAGAGTGCGGTGAGACATCGCACCTCCTATATAAAATAATGTAATGAGAAGATACATCATCGTACTATTGAGCATGTTGGCCATCTGTAGCGTGCCCTGTCAAAGCCAAACCATTGACAGGGCACTGTTTGAACGGATGGTAGCCATTACCAAACACTTCGAGGGTTGGCACGACCCAAAGACCACACCGGGCTATGTGGGCTATGGTCACCAGCTACAGAAGGGAGAGCGTTTCCCGAAAACACTGACACGTCAGCGTGCAGATTTGCTGTTACGGACAGACCTCCTCCGGCACCTGCGCCTATATGCCCGTTATGGCAGGGATGCTTATCTGCTTGCCACCCTCTCGTACCAGATTGGACCAGCCAAGTTGTTAGGCAATGGACGATACCCGAAAGCGTCCCTGCTCACCCGATTGGAACGTGGCGACAGGGACATCCTGCCACTCTATCTGAGCTATTGCAAATGGAGGGGAAAAGCAGTGGCATCCATTAGGAAACGGAGGTGGGTGGAATATCAGCTGTTGTATGCCGAGCGGTGAGGCACCATCCCTCCTATACCTGTTTGTCTGTCACTTATATTATATATAAAGGTAATAATTGCAATTTCAATGTTAAAGTCAGAGCATTATGGCATCCATCAAATTAAAGTTCAGAACATCATCTGTTCAAGAGAAAGAGGGTCGCCTGTATTATCAGGTGATACACAATCGTGTGGCACGTCAGATCCATACAGAGTACAGAATCTATTCCTCAGAGTGGGATGCGGACCATTCAAACATCATTTTGCCAACTTCCGTCACTCCACAACGTCAAGCCTATCTTCTTTCCTTGAAAGATACATTGGATGCTGACAGGAAGAAACTGCTGTTGGTCATTGCACGGTTGGACAAGGAAGGGCAGTCATATACAGCAGACACCGTCGTTGACAACTTCCATGAGGGAAAAGAATTACATGGCATTATCGGCTATACGCTGGAGTTGAACGAAAAACTGAGACGCATCGGCAAGAAGCGGATGGTAGCAAGGTACAAAACCACCCTCAACAGCCTCCAGCGTTACCTGAAAGGAGGCGATGTGCCATTGGAGGAAGTCGATGGGACAACGATACAAGGCTATGAACAGTGGCTGAAAGACAGCGGACTGTGCCGCAACACCACCTCTTTCTACATCCGCAACCTGCGCACCATCTACAATCATGCCGTAGATGACGGACTGGTCATCTCTTCCTCACCGTTCAAGCATGTATATACCGGCATCGACAAGACCGTCAAGCGGGCACTCCCCTTGGAAATCATCAAGCAACTGAAAGAGCTGGACTTGAGTCTGAACCCCCGTTTGGAGCTTGCAAGGGATATGTTCCTGTTCAGTTTCTATACCCGTGGGATGTCGTTCATCGATATGGCACAACTTACACCAAGCAATCTGCATGGCAGTACGCTCATTTACCGCCGTCAGAAGACCTCACAACAGTTGCACATCAAATGGGAACCTGCCATGCAGGAGATAGTGGCGAAGTACAAAACAGATGATTCTCCCTACCTGCTCCCTATAGCAAAAGGAGAGGGAGCCATATTCTGGAGACAGTACAAGAATGCCTATAGCCGTATCACCAAGCAGTTGAAGAAAATCGGAGAAATGATAGGCCTGTCCGTACCCCTGACCACCTACGTAGCCCGCCACTCCTGGGCAAGCATAGCCAAGAGCAAGAACGTGCCCGTATCTACTATCAGCGAGGCATTGGGGCATGACTCCGAGAAAACCACACAGATATACCTCTCCTCATTGGACACCTCTGTCGTTGACAACGCCAACAATCTCATCATCAATTCTCTTTAGGAGGTGCAGCGTCTCACTGCACCTTTATTTCAATATTTATAACTATTGTATTGCGGTGTGATACCGCAACTATAATAAAAAAGTCGGGGATTGTTGAGCAAAAAGGTGTTTCTCTCTTTAAGAGAAACTCTTCGGGATGCAAAAATATGAAAATAACTCCAATTCACCAAATTATATAGCGACTTTTTTACAAAAATGCTAAAATTTGTTGATTTCCGTCAAGCAATTGTTGAGCAAATATGTCTTTTACGATAAAATGATACCTCAATATCAACTGTTTAGCAAAACGATATTTCTCTTAAAGAGAGAAACATCTTTTGCATACCTTTTCCGACCGAATTTTTATGTCGTAAAGAGGGGCTTTGCAGGGGGTGGACTCAGAAAGATGAGAATAGATGACTATTGTAGTTGAAACACATAGAAAGTTGCTGATATACAGACCGATACGCATATCGGGATGAACCATGAGTACGTTCTTTTCTCAAAAAACACATGTCAAAACAGTATGGTGAATGTATTGGACAAGGATAAGATACTGTGGTATGTCATGCGGGCCTACAAGAACGAGAATACTGCCGAAGATCGGCTCTCTAATGAAACGTATGGCTTAGAGTATTTCATACCCAAGCAGAAAGTCCTTCGCACTGTCAAGGGCAAGAAAGTCTTTTTCATGGTACCCGTCATCCATAGTCTGGTGTTTGTGCATGCAAGTCATCAGAAGATTGTTGATTTCAAACACAATTATTATTACGACCTACAGTTTGTCACATGGAAAAGTGGCGGAGAACTTGTCTATCTGACTGTACCTGATGAAGACATGACCAACTTCATCAAGGTGTGCAAGCAGGCAGATGAAGAGGTACACTTCTACAAAATCAGCGAAATCAACAAGGAAAAAGATAAAATCAACATTGAAAAAGGTAAAAGAGTAAGGGTACATGGCGGACCGTTCGACCAGGTGGAGGGCTACTTCATAAAAGTGGCAAAAAAGAGAGGTCGGCAGCTTGTCGTCATTATTCCCGACCTACTGGCGGTTTCAGCTGAGGTGAAGCCGGAATATATTCAAATCATAGACTGAGATTATGGAAACACGAATTACCCCCCCCGAATTGATTGATACAGAGGGATTAGTACAGGACAGACCGACACAAACGGCCTATTAAAGTTAGATAGAGAATGAGTTTAACCTAAAATCCGCAACTATCATCCAATACACGATTAAGGGTAGATTTATGAGTCGTTAGTAGCAGCTTTCAGTAAAAAGCAACAGCACAACATCAATATGTAGCCACCATCCCCTTACCCCACGATGCGACTTGAGGTAATACGCAGATTCAAACCGGAAAGAAAGGATTCTTATCCGAATTCTGTTTTGAAGGGTTTTGCATAAGCTCGGTTCTCTGTGTAGATATTCAGCACGTATTGCCTTGCAGTCATGATCCACTTGGCAGGTACGGAGATGAATCTGAAGACAAAAGCCTTTATGCGACTCGTTTTCTTGAGCCCAAAAGCCTTGG
>NZ_JADYTS010000130.1 GCF_021531355.1 Leyella stercorea
TACGTAAACTTCATTAACGACAAGCCCATTGGCAGAATTAAGTATGCACTAAATTAATTCCGCCAACAGGTTAAATCTTCTTTTTGCTTTCATTTTCTATCCGTGTTTTATGGGTTACTGATGATGATTAATAAAAGGTAAGCTGAATCCCAATCTTACTCCACTTTCCCACAAGAAGTTGTTCTTATGCAGATGTTCCGGCATTCCGTCCATACGTTCGCCAGTAAGACGGGTCAGACCGGAATAGATGCCCAATTTCAGACATGAGGTCAGTAGGTAGCCCACCTGCAAGTCTGCGCCATAACCCAAATGCCAGTTGGTTGAACCTTTCATCACTTTGGCTTTATCGGCTATAGTATGGATGTCAGCTTTGGTCGTTACTGCATATATATGAGGTGAAACAGCCAAATCCCATCGGCTGTCAGCTGTTTGAGGGAACAACCCAAGGAGATTGATATTCACTCTTGCCCCATATTGTCCCATCCTGACATGGCTTTTCAGATTGGCATATTCCCAACTGTCCATGCCTAAGACACCTGCCTTGTAAAGCACGCCGTCGCTACCCAACCAATAGTTACGTTCTACGCAGCAGTCTTGTGCAGACAAGTTCATCTCTCCATACTTGGCAGATAACTCAGCCGAGAAGATGGAGTTGAAACGATAGCCCCCATATAAGCCAGCAGCCCAACCAAGATGCGTCTTGTCATGTCCGAAACTTGAGAAAGTAGAGAAACCGAAAGGCATTCCACCCTCTACTCCTACATACCAGCCTTGCTGACCGGTCTTTCCATCTTCTTTTACTTCTGCTCTCGCAAAAGAAAAAGGAAGAATAAATGCAAGTATTGCAACCAGCAATCGGTGTTTTGTTGTCAAATGATTTTTCATATTATTTCGTTTATTTTTTATCGTAATGTCCATTCTATCCGAAACTCATACCAGGAAATACAAGAGGTTTGTCAGGAAGATAAATATGGATGCCAACAGTAAATAGATATAAAAGCGTTCTCTCTTGATGAAGTCACGAAAGCTATAGCGAGCCTTCCAATGATCCTCAAGATACATCCTGTACTCATGTATCATGGCATATCCGAAGATGATGCCTAACATGAGTGCAGCCACCCCGATAATAATCAGGGCCAATTCTATCCTTGGCATGGTTTCAAATATTTCTTTCATCATGCCACAAAAATAGTGTTTTTCATTAAAAAGAGGTGTCCACTTGCCATGTCCAAGTGTCGCGTTCATACCAAAAAGGTGTCGCATTCCTACGAATGCAACACCTTTTTGGCGTTTTGTGAGACTCTCCACTCTGTTGGCGAACAGCCTTCTTTGGTCTTGAAGATGCGGTAAAGATGAGTGCGACAAGAGAATCCACACTCGGCTGAAATGATGTCGTTGCTATAATCTGGATATTCCAACATCATCTTTTTTACTGCGTTGAAACGTATCTCGCTGAGCCATATTCGGAAGTTAGTGTGTAAGCATTGGTCGAAGAACTGACTCAGTTCGTTCTTAGATATACAGAGCGAGCGTGAAAGCATAAGCATATTCACGTTGCTATCCTTATAGCCCATATTTGCACACCAGTCGTCAAGGCTCTTCTGGATGAACGCTCTGCGCTCATCAGAAATCAGAAGCAAAGGTTTGGTGGGGTTGTCCGATGAATTCTGTTGATTGTCGGAAATAGTATTTACCCCCCATTTCTTTTTTTACGATAATTGCCGAGCAGTTGCTCTGCTCTTCCTTATACAAGAGTTCTTCGGTAGGGACATAACTGCTGCCGAGAGCGATAAACGTAAGATTGAAGAACAGCAGGGCAAACAATACGACAGGACCTACTATATATAATAAGGTGGTGGAAAAGATGGCAATCGGCATAGCGAGAACTGCGAGCCATAGAATGACTACACTTGCACGCGAATATCTTACGTAAGGCAACAAATCCGTTGCCGCCATTGTCTCCAACATATTCTTACGCCTGATCATCTCCTGAATAATCATGTATATGCAATAGAAAACACTTACGCAAAACAGAGTCAGCATCAGATAAAGCCCCTCTCTGATATACAGGCTATGATGAAGACTGATACCCACGCAAAAGACCGCAATGATGGCAGCATAAATGCCACTACACATCAGTATCATCTTTCTGAGGTTAGCACGGGTGGTTTCTATGTTGTAGATTCCCATGGAGATAAGCGAGAAGCAGGGGGTATAGAGGATAATGTTGATGACCGCCCCTAAATTATCGTGCATAGCACGGAAGCCGAACCCCATCTGCAGCACATATTGTATCGCCAGTCCTATCAGGGCAGCAACGATCATCCATCGAGAACGCTCATACCGCTTGTTCTCCCATCTTACATGCAGATGAGAGAGTGCCACGATGAAGGCATTGATGAGCATGAATATAAAACATGCAAACTGAAGTAGAAATAATGAATCCATATGCTTGCAAAAGTACTACAATAATTTTAAGAAAAGGTACAAACTTCTCAAAAAAATAGAAAATAACCATCGCCCGGAGCACGCTCCGCAATACAATATTTGCATTTCTATCGCTCAATACTGTGAGTTGAGCGAGCGAAGAAATCTTTGGTTCGAAATTCTTGAGTTTTGGGCGTGCAGGTGTTATTATGCTTATTGTCAGTGTATTATATATGGTAATGAGTGTGAATGTGCAAAAAAATGATGAGTGAAAAAGCTCCATTTCATTCCAAATGTACTACTTTTGCCTTCCATTTGGGCTACATTTGCAATGCAATTAGGCTACAGTTGACTTGCAAATGTAGTCCTTTTGCAATGCAAAGAAGCTCCTATTGAAGAGTTGAAGAGTCACCGACGCTGTTAAACACCATAAAAAACGCTTCTGAAATCTCTAAAACCAAATTTTTATTTGTAATAATTTTTTACTGCATGTACGATATTTGCATGGTGAAAACGTGCTTTCGCCTTGATTTCGGTCAATTATGAGCTAAAAATGCAACTTTTTTGAAACTTTTTCGCCGAAACTCTTGCATGGAACAACTTTTTGTTATACCTTTGCATCCGCTTTCGAGAACGAACGAAACCTCAAGCTAAACGAGTTAAGTTCGTGTTAAGATTGCATGAAGAAAGAGTTCTTTGAAAAGATTTACATAAACAGACAAGTAGTACAAGAAGCAAGTCTTACATTATTTATAA
>NZ_JADYTS010000131.1 GCF_021531355.1 Leyella stercorea
CTGAAAGCTGCTACTAACGACTCATAAATCTACCCTTAATCGTGTATTGGATGATAGTTGCGGATTTTAGGATTCAGATAAATTCGCAACATTTCGTTTGCTACTATTTTTGCAACTTTAAAATCGCAAATCGTAGAAAAATTAGGGTCTCTTTCAAAATAAAATGTTTCCATTGTCATTTGAATATCTTGTTTTCCTCTCAGAAAAAAGTACTTATCCAAATGCATACTTCCCGAACGGTAGTATTTATAGAAATCAATGTTCTTATTGTAGAAATTCTCTAACTGATTCAGTTCATTGATGAAATAATTTTTCAGCACACAATCTTGTCCGTTGGGGCGCATCATTTCGATGTTATACACTTTCCTGTAATAGATTAGTTTACTAAAAAACTTGGGTTTTATTATCTTGAAAAAGAATATTTCATCCATTTCACTTTTGAACTTATAAAACGAAACTATTTCTTTCAATTCCGAGAACCCCTGTTCCAACAGCAATATTATTTGAGGAATATCTTTAATCCTGTCATTTAAATCGAGTTCATGCATCCTGATTTGATGTTCTAATTTTTCTGCAATGTTTTTTATCTTATCTTTCATTTTTATTGATTTTGAGTAAAAAAAAGGATGATATCGTCAGTTGACGACACACAAAGGCGTTCACTGAATTCCGATAGGATTCAGTGAACGCGAAGCAACAACATGTCGCTGAAAGATAATTAGTGATAGATTTGCCAGAAATACATAATACAGAATTTGTTGAAATCAACACCTAATCTTACTTATAACTTCCTTTGATTCCGTAGTCGGTATCCTGATTATTCAGCGATTTAGTACCGACAAGATGAGTTTTTCCGAAATTAAAATTCCAAGTGAGCGTGGCAACGAGAATTCGGGATGCATCGCTAAAACTTTCTCTTCGGAAAGGCGCTTGTGCATTTTTGTTTTCCATAATGGTTCGGGAAACATTCTTAAACGGATTGAACGCACCTATGCCAAAAGAAAAATTAGTCGCATTGTACCGGATAGCCAAGTAGTGATAATTACCATCCTTTATGACGGTTTCGCCGTATAACCTTTCGTCAAAAGGCTGTAGCTGGCCTATCAGCATCCATTTCTTATACATTGCCAAAACATCTGCCCTGTAATAAAAATTAGAATGGGTATGCGAATAGTTGTTCCCACGACTGTCAAAGTGGTTGAAGCCTCCTGTAACCGAAAATTGCAGGAAGTTTTTTATCATCCCTACTTTCAATGTTATCTCCGCATTATACTTATTCCAATCTTTCATGTTTTCGGGCATTGTCAGGAACACATTTCCATGTTCTCTTTTCGATTCCATGATAGGATTGTGTTTGTAGTGATGATGCAGGCTTGCATTGAAAGCGAACAACCCTTTTCTGTTTTCGTAATATAAATTATTATTCAGATTCAGGTACGGTTGAAGCAACAGATTCCCTTTCTCGGCAAGATACGAGTCAAGACGGATTTCCGTGTCGGCCAACTCCATCAGGGTTGGATTCGTTTGACTCATCTCCGCATCATACCGGATAAAAGAATTATCACTGAACCGATAGCCAACCATCGCTTTGGGTAAGAAATGGTAATAGCTTTTGGTAACAGATACATTGGAAAAATGCAGGCGATTCAGGCGAAGTCCCAAGCTATAGCTGAATTTGCCCTTACTATAAAACCACTCTGCAAAAACCGACGATTCCGCCTGATTCAAATCCGATTTGAATTCCTCGCCCTGATTAATTGTCTGCTCTGTAAACGACTGAATATGTTTTATCCCGAATTTCAAATTTCCATGGGCAAATCCTTTTTCGTATATGCCTTCGGCAATCAGTGAATATTTATCGGAAAACAGTTCCGAACGTTCGCTGAAAAGAGTATCAACATCGTTGTATTCGCAGTAATTCCGCGAAGATGCTGCGTTCGCATAACTCCCCACCACATTAGCATATATTTTCTGATTTTTGGGTAAACCATACTGGTAATACAAGTCGATGGTAGGAACATTAATTTTTTGCTGACTTCCGTCAAAAATCAACCCTTTGTCCGTGCCATTCTCTTTTAGAAAACTGTTGAAATCGTTGTGAGGCTGATTGCTCAGATTATATTTCAACTTGGCATTGAAAAAAGCCGAATCGCTCTGCTGATAGTTGTATGTCAGCGAAAAATCATGCATTTGGTACGAATAATCACCTCCGGCACTGATTTCTTCCCTCAATATAGGGGATGAATTTTCAAACTGATAACTACCTGTGCGATTTCTGTTATTCGTGTTGATGCGTTGAAACGTTGCGGTGTAGTTCAAAGCATATTCCGATTTTCCTTTGTTGAATTTGGCAAAGAAAACATCGCCCCCTGCAAGGATATTCAGCGAGTTCATCAAATCCACACCAACAACACCGCCTTTATCATCCCTTACTACCACGTAGTTGATAACTTTGGAAGCATGTCCGTATCGGATACCTGCATAATCCGAATATTCTATCCGCTTGATTTGGCGGGGTTGCAAGGTCTGAATTTCTTCCGGCGTGGTATTTACGCCGTTAATCTGCAAAATGACTTTCCCGCCGTCGGATGATGAAATCGTATTCAGCATCGGATTGATGTTCAAGCCGGGAAGCATCATTGTATTCAGCAATTGCATTCCGTTGGCAGAATGGCTGATTTGCAATTTTGTCGGGAACACAATCCGTTGGTTAATCTTGTTTATTGTGGAAGAAGCAGAAATCACCACTTCCCCAAGTAACAAAACATTTTCATTCAAATACACATCTATTTGTGCTGATTCCGTCAGATTCTGTATCAAAATCCGCTTTGTTTCAAATCCTAAACAGGATACTGACAGCACATAATTATCTGTGGGAAGATTTTCAAATTCAAATCTTCCGATAGTGTCTGTCGTTGTTCCTTTCAGAAAGACTGAATCTTGTTTGAATAGAACGACATTAGCAAACTCAACAGGTGTTTGCGTATTTTGTTGAAGTACTCTTCCTGAAACATGAATCGATTGTCCGGACACACTTAGGCCGGAATACAGGAAAAATACGATAAGATATAATAATCGAGCTTTATTAAAGTCCATACCCTTAATTCCGCAACACTATAATTTAACTTTATTTATAAGTTCCTGAGCAACAAAAAGTTGCCCAGGATTTTG
>NZ_JADYTS010000132.1 GCF_021531355.1 Leyella stercorea
CTATATGGGAAAAATTAAAGGATTTCTCTTTGCCGTACGACACAGAGAAATCCTAATGACCGATTTGGGTTTAATCGTACCTTTATGGAATTGAAATTGTATTGAGACAACAAAGGCTGCAAGAGACCAAAATCGTTTTAATCGTACCTTTATGGAATTGAAATTTCAGAAGATGTATGAACGTATGTTGACATATATGTTTTAATCGTACCTTTATGGAATTGAAATGTGCTAAAAGGCAGTTTAGCAAGTAAACACTCATGTTTTAATCGTACCTTTATGGAATTGAAATGTAAAAATGCCGTTTACTGACTGCCGTACACTTACGGTTTTAATCGTACCTTTATGGAATTGAAATTTCGGTTTTGTTGAGCGTGCCGTCGGTGGTGCTGGTTTTAATCGTACCTTTATGGAATTGAAATTCATTATCCGGACTTAGGTAAAGATGCACCTCATTGTTTTAATCGTACCTTTATGGAATTGAAATCGCAACCGTCAGGATTATTGCTAAAACTAATGATGTGTTTTAATCGTACCTTTATGGAATTGAAATACATCATTGGTTTCTATTATTAGTTGATTATCAGTATTATACGCTCTAAACGATAGAAAAGTGACTGTGTGGATTCTGTTTAGATACGAAAAGGTGAAGATTTAACGTATTTAACTTTCAGTTACATCAAAATTACATAGATATGGATTGGATGGAGCCGTTTGAACCGACTCTATAATATGATAAAACCGAAACAAAGAAGACCATGTAAGGGAGTGAATTATCAGTAGCCATTCCACATGTTATTACCTCCATAATGGTTCCGTTTCCCATCCCTGCGGAAAGCCGAGAGCTTTTAAGTCAATTTCAGGAAACCGAATGAACAACCATGTTAGTTTGGATTGCATATCATTATTGGGGGATATAACATTAAGAAAGTACTTGATGATGCAAAGATCAAAGTAAGCACGCATGGAATCTGTTGGCTGCGTTATCCATTCTCCTGCGGGACTATTGGGAATTGCTGGCTGAATAGCATTCTGCTTGTTCCATACTCTTGAATGATGGCCACAGGCATTTCGAGTAACAGCAATAACCGTAAGCCATGACTCAAACACATTTATAGGTAAACCAAAACGTTTTGCTATGCGTTTGCGTATGCGATTTTGTTTGATGTTGCGATAAATGGCATTGACGTTTCCAATAGTAAGCAGCTCTCCTAAAATCCACGATGGTGGGTAAGGTTCTGAGTAGGTTCGTTTGAAATGGAGAATGAACTCCTCCTTGGATTTGCTATATTCCTTGGATATAGCTCGCATTGTTTCATTAAACTTTGAACTATCCAAGAAATAAGAAGAGTCAGTAAGCCAGAAAGGATTGCCAGTCATATCTGCTGTTATTTGCATCACCGCACGTCTGATAGCAATTTCAATCTTTTCTATTTCATTGAACATGAGCAGTCTCAGTTTCTTGTCAAAGCGATAAAGCATCATCACCTTTTTGAATGTTGAACCTTCCTTATACAAATGTGCAGTTTTGGGCATCTTCAACAAAGGGTACATGTAAGCAGACAATCTGTAATAACCAATATTGTCAAGGTATTGTATGGCTTTGTTTCTATCACAAATTTGTAAACCTCGAGATTCAAGCAAATCAACGAGATTTTCTGAAGATTCAAACCGTTTTGTAAAGGGAATAAGACTCGCCATATTCAAATGTGTATAAACAAAAAACGCCTCGCACGATTTGAGCATTGTTAAGAGGCTTGGCGAGGACTGACGCTGCAAAGATACGAATAATCATTGATAATACAAACTTTTCGGCAAGAAAAATCACGCAAAAGTGGAATTCTTTGACATATTTATATTTAATAATGTTAAATCAGGCCTTAAAATCATACTTTGCCAGCCAAACAAAGTGGTTTTCAAGGTAAAAGTGTTACCTTTGTAACGTCTATACCCATACCGGAAGCCCAGATGGGCAGAGGTTGGGCAGACATACATATGGTAAAAGGCGTTTTTGTACGCTTTGGTTTTGACGTGTAGGAATCTGGCAGTTCACGACACAATTTGTCAAAAACAAAGTAATGCAGAACGCCTCATGAGGTGTATTATATACAGCTCTCATTGGCTTCGGACGTTTTATCGTTCGTTGTCAAGGGTGCATTCTATATACTTACACTGGCGTGGGGCTTTCGGCGTTGCTCGTTTCGACAAATTGGGCGATGCCAGAGCCTCTACACGTGGGACGAGTGACAAGAACAGGCTCCGCGCTTTTTCGTATGCATTCAAGCCATCTATTAATTATGTCAATATGGTAGCCATTGGCAAAGAAGAGAATTAATTTATGAGACGCTTATTGAGAATTTCTAAGCTTCAAGACTTTTGTATGTGCAATGGCAGGGTCATTCCCCATCTATTGCATCCATGCTCCAATAATCCAGATTTTAGATCTTTCCATTGTGCCGATAAGCGACATGATGATTCGGAGACAATAGATTTCTCTCCGAAAATGGAAACAGCACAAGCTACAATGGTTGGAATATTGACGATGAGAGGTTATGTTATCGAGTATTCTGAGGGTAATTACATTTTCTGCACTGAAGAAGAATTGGAATATTACAAAGAACAAGATAAAAAAGCTCAATTTGAATATGAGACCAATCAACGGGATAACACATCAGAAAATCCTGCTCGGCCAAATGGTGTGAAAATTACAAGGGATTGTATGGTGATAGAATATCAATCATACAAAACATGCACAGAATATCCAGTTCGGATGTCCATAGCTAAAGCTAAAGGATATTTGACTCCTCCATACATTTTTGGGGATAGCTCATATACTGAACTTCTATGTAAAGAGGATTGTATCTTTTGTCATTGTCCTTTTTATGCACGAAATTTGGGGTCACCAGTAAAACCCTGTGTTGAATAGTTAACAGGATTTGCTTTATTCTCGTTAGAATTAGTTATCTTTG
>NZ_JADYTS010000133.1 GCF_021531355.1 Leyella stercorea
ATAGGCTTCAGAGTGCATACGACAAGGCTGTCAAGGAGCGTGATGACTTGAACGGTCGTATGAATAGAAGCAATCAGGAGACATTCGGTTCCAAGAGTCTGAAGCAGAGTGGCAGGGGCAAAGTTGTCAAGAACGACCGTCAGAAAGAACGTGACGATTGGGCTTCAAAAGATGACAATGACAATAATGCCTCTTCCGCTTCTTCGTCTGCTGACGGTGAAATAGACCAGACTAAGGTAAAATCAGAGAATCTGAGTCGTTCAGGAAGAAATGGTATGAAGTACAACCGTATGAACGCTGCCAAGACCATAACTCTTGAGACATCCTTGGAAGGTGCGCCAGAAGACATGAAGTTTATCGGTTATAAGGACATAGAGGAATACACCAAAAAGAGTTATGTGGAATGTACGGTTTTCAAGGTGGCGGTCTATGAGGACAAGTTCGGTATGCGGCATGACTTTTATCAGCCCAAGGATGAAAAGGATACACGCCGCCCGAACTTGAATGTGGTTCCTTCGACGCATTGTACCCCTGAGTTCTTGGCGGATTTGGTTGTTGACCACTATATGCTGATGACTCCCATATACAGACAGTCGATACGCAATATTCTTGACAAGCTGCAGATAAGCAGCAACACAAATAGAAATTGGCTGACACAAGGTGCGGAACTGCTCACTCCGATAATCCGTCTTCTCAAGAAGAAGCTGCTAAAGGTGAAGTCCATTCTTAACATTGACGAGACATGGACAAAGGTCAGAATCAAGTTTAAGGGTGACAAGACCAAACTCGGCAGATACTTCAAGAAGTACGTGTGGGTTCTTGTGAACAAGGCGAAGCAGATAACCTACTTCTTTTATGACAATGACGAGAATGACAGCCGTGGCAAGAGACCGATACAGACATTCTTGGGAGATTTCTTGGGTACCATACAGTCGGATGGCTATGTGGTGTACAAGGAGCTTACCAAGGACAATCCCGCTAACGAGCACTTGATGTGCTGGGCGCATGTCCGTAATAAGTTTGAAGCGGTATTCAAGGCTTGCAAAGATGCCGATGCTGACACTTTCGTCAAATTGATAGCCACGCTGTATCGCGTAGAAGCAGAATGCTTGCTGAACCATTATACACCACAGCAAATCAAAAAGCGAAGACAGCAAAAGGATGTGACCAAGATACTGAGCCTTATCTATAAGAAGGCAAACGGGATGCTTGCAAATCCTATTCGCTATCATTATAGTGACATGATGCGCAAGGCGTTGGTTTATTTGACATCCAATTGGGAAGACCTTATCAAGTATCGAAACGATGGTCGTTTTACAATAGACAATATGCTCGCAGAACGTGCTGTACGTCCATTTACGGTGAAAAGGAAGAACTCATTGTTTTTCAGTAGTGAGGATGGCATAGAGTCAGCCTTGAAATACCATACGCTCATTGAGACATGCAAAAATGTAGGTCTCAATGTGAAGGAGTATTTCACTTATGTATTCAGCAGACTTATAGAGGGTGAGAAGGACTACGAAAAGCTTCTCCCCAGTGCTGTTGCACGGTAAATTCAAATAAACAAAAGTTAAAACAAAAATAATCAATGGCTCTCCAGCCCCTGTTTATAAGGGGTTGGAAGCAATTGAGTGCTTACAATTGCTCCATTATTGAAAATATTCCTCCAAAAGGAGTGAGTTCCTCAGATTTAATTTGTATTTTTGCCATGTCATATCAGAGTTTTGCTTGTTTATTTTTGCAACACTAAGATAAGTGAATTCTTCGACATGGCAAAATCCTGGGCAACTTTTTGTTGCTCAGGTACTTAAAAAGTTATATTTGTAATAGTGTTGCGGAATTAAGGACAAGAGATTTTATCTTTCTATAAAGCAAAGTACCCTAATTATAGCGATTTTAGGGCAATGATGAGCCTTACTTATTTCGAGGACGCAGAAATGCAACCTATGCCCAAGATGTTTGATAAAACTTCATGGGCTGAAATGCAGAAAGCAATAATTGAAAAAGTAAAACTTTTACAATAGAAATAAGTTATCATTTAATACTCAACATTCAACATTGCGCTTCGCGCATAACTCAACATCGGCAAAGCCGACAATTCAACAATCAAAACTCAACATTCAAATCCCCATCCGAGTGACGGCAAGCGCAGAGCGATTCTGTGATGGGGAACCAGTTAAAAAAAGGTATATGACTATGCGAACCAATATTGAACTCTCTCCATTAAAAAGAGAAATCGAATCAATCTTTAATCCACGCAACATAGATACGGATTGTGATACAATAGCCAATCTGCTATGTTCCTTCAAGGAGGTTGTCAACAAAGACATGGCGAAAGGCAACTATCACCAAGCCTTTGATACGTTCTTGGAGATATTGGATTCTCTTTCCAACCATTTTGTGAAAGATGAGCACTTCTGTTATTTTGATGACATGTATAGTCCCGACTATATTTGTTATGACATACTAAAGTCCATTATTGCACAAATCAAGATAGGGAAAGTTCCTGCAGAAGATGTTGCCTACCTTGATAAAGGAATCGCAAAGATTGCAGCGATGGAGGCGTATGAAGATTATGGCACTCCTTTCTGTGTAATGGATTGGCGAAAGTTTATGGATACATTATAAGAACATTAATTGTCATAAATTATCCACAAATTACCTTGAACTCAAAACTTTATTCAAAATGCTAATGCAGTTAACCCACTGAAAAATAGTGGGTACGCTGTATTGGTGGTTTACAAAACACTTGCTGTCGCTGAACGTATATTATCGTAAAT
>NZ_JADYTS010000134.1 GCF_021531355.1 Leyella stercorea
GATTCCTAAGACATCACCAAATTTTTGAGAGCTTTTTTGTGTTAAAATAAGCAAAATTGCCCCCAGAAAGCATATAGTCATACCTACCCCTGTAGCAGAAGAAGACATTTTTTGACTTTTCTGTTACAAAAAAAACGATACGGAACTCTTTCTTTTAATAGCTTTTTGCTCGATTCCTAATTAGTTATCCGTATCTGTCCTCACAAGACTATAAGAGACAATGGTACATTGTCATAGTTCACTTGCTTTGGACTTTTCAATATGTAAGTTCTTTCTGTCGTCAGAGGTGTTCAACACTTCCCATTTTCTCTTTTGCTTGCCTATGGCAAACATTCTGCAAATGAGCTTAAACTTGACGGCATTCAATGCCTTACGCTTAGTATCAGAATCTTTTCTGCCTCCTAACTTTCGATTATAAAACATTTGCATTTCCACATCGTACTCAACAGCTCTCAATGCCGCCATAGACAGGTCAGCTTTCACTTGACCGTTACAGTGTGCGGAAGGTCGGGCACGCCATTTCACACTGGTACCAGAAGTGTGACTGCATGGAGCTACGCCAACATATCTCGCATATTGCCGAGCTGTGTCAAAAGCGGTAAAGTTTCGTGTGATGGCAATTATGTTTGTTGCATTGACAAAACCAATTCCTGGTATCGTCAACAGATTCTGAAAAGTGTCAAAGACATCTTCCTCCTTGGACATTAATTCACACTCTTCCTGATCTATCTTCTCAATGTCATGATTGAGCTTTTTAATGTAGCTCTCATACATGGCAGAATCCTCTTTCGTTTCAAACATCTGCATTCGGTTCATAAAGTTTGTCCGTTGCTCCACAAGGAACTTACGCTCATTGACAAGTTGCTTCAATTGTTGCATAGCCTTGCTTGGCAACTTGTATGGCTTGGCACATTCCGTGCCATCATAACGATAGAGGAAGTCAGCTATCTTTGCAGAGTCATTCTTGTCTCGCTTATCTATTGTCCCCATAGGATGATGTTTTACTATACGTGTACTAAGCATACAGAAAGAGTAATTCTTGGACGTGAGGAATTTTTCCAAGTCCAAGGAGTAGCAACCTGTAAATTCCATGCCAAACAGGGCTTGGGAAAGTACCACACGGCTCTTTTTGAGCCATGAGCACATATCGCCAAATCCCTTGCGAGTGTTGTTGAACACCTCATGAGGGAACATTTTGATGTTGGTGTCCTCACGAAATATAGATACATCTATGACATTTTTAGAGATGTCAATGCCTACAAATGATTTATTTTTCATATCTTTGCACCGCTTTACGAAAGGAACTCTCTATGTCAGGATAAGCCAAATCTTTTAAAAGCTGGGACGGACAGCTAATTCCCTAAAAGGCACTGAGTCTGACATTTCGGGCAGAGGAGACTATATCAAGGGAAAGGGCTTTGCCTAAGATTAAAAAGTTCACTACCTCTGTCTGGAGTTCCTTCCTTTTGAGGATTCCTCGCAAAGGTAGTGCCAAAAGCAACCAAGAGACTCTATCATGGTATAGTGATGGTCTTAAAACACTGTTAGTTCACTCCTGGTTGCTTGTTTTTCCCATTTCGATAATTGTCCGTCTCCACATACGGAGTACCTCGTTTTATAACGGCAAACATACGGAGTATCATCTTAAACTTGATTGCATTAAACACTATTCCACTGCATTTCTCCTTTCTCTTGCGTTCCCAGTAATCTCTGATGTTCGGAATGTGCTGCATGCAAACCAAACAGGCAATGGACAAATCTGCCTTTGCCTGTTTAAAACCTTTCTTAGAGACTGACGAGCCTTTTCTCACAGATGTACCAGATTCTTTCTTGAAAGGAGCGACACCAATATAGCAAGCGTATTTACGTGGGTTATCTATTGCCATGAAGTTTTCGGTCAAGACAATGGTTTCAAGTGCGACAACACGCCCAATACCAGGTATTGATGTCAGCAGGGAAAAGTTCTTGCTGATGTCCGCATCTTCTTTTATGTACATGTCAATTTCATTGTCTATGCCTTTAAGTGCATCATTGAGCGTTTTAAGTTGCCCATTCTTACGTTCCACAGACAAATCTGTGTCATACGCACATATATCATGAAGCTGCTGCTTGTAAAGGACTGACTGCTTGACTGTCTGCTTGCGTTCCGCCAAAAGCCTCTTCAACTTAAAATATACAGGAGAAGGAAGTTTTGATGGGTTGCGAAGAATCTTTCTGTGGTTCTGCTCACAGTAAATGGCTATGCGGAAAGAATCAAGCTCGTCAGTCTTGATGCGGTCGAGCGAACGCAGTCCATCATCCAAGTCTGGCTCAAAGCGATGCATCTTGCGAGGTTCCACCATCCTATAAATATAATGTTTCTCTTCCAACCACAGTCTAAAGTTTTGGGTGTAAAGTCCTGTATATTCCATACAGAACAAGACTATATCAAACCCCTTGCTTACCTTTGCCACCCATGAACCAATTTTCTTGAAACCTGCATTGTTGTTGCTCACCTTTATATGGGCTTTCTTCCAATCAATGCTTTCTCCGTCATAATAAGCAAGGTCGAGAGTCTGCTTTGAGACATCCACGCCTATGTAAAGTTCTTTATCCATAATTTTGACATTTAATAGTTAAATGGAATCAAGAAAGTTGGCTGGATTATATAAGGACTATGACATGAGAAAGGGCATACCTTGAAAGAAAGATAGTTCACCTTAACACCCATTAACCAAATATCCTAACTTGATTCCTGGGTGCAAAGGTAAAAGAA
>NZ_JADYTS010000135.1 GCF_021531355.1 Leyella stercorea
CTACTTTTTCTATAAAACGAAAAATGAGCCATGTTAGTACTTATATATAAAAATAATTTAGATCACTTACTTAGCATTTGCAGAATGTATGGCGCTGGCAGACCTGACGATGAGGACGCAAAGGTATTGGCGTCGTTCGGTTTGGATATAATTAACAAGGTAAATGATACACAGTCTTTCGTACCTCTCGCTTTGCCTGGAAACCGACCATACAAACAAGGTTGCTCAGGTCCTTATCCTACAGCTAATGATGGTTGTGCAGAATGTGGAGCTTGCGCGAGCGAATGTCCTACGGGAGCAATTTCTTTCGACAACCTCAAAGCTGTCAACCAGGAACTTTGTATCGGTTGCATGCGATGTGTTTCTGTTTGTCCAACTCAAACAAGAGGCATAGGCGAACGCCTCAATCAACTGACGGCACATCTCAAGCCTCTATGTAGCGAAAGGAAAGAGAGTGAGCTGTTCATATAACAAAAATATAAAGCAATGAAACAGTTTGTCAGTATATCCAAACCATGGGCTGTATTATCGCTCATGCTGATCATATCATTCTTATTCTGCCTGACATCATGCAGAGTAACAAAGGAAGTTGTAAAAGAATCGTTGATAGAATCTGTCTCTGATCCCAAAACCGGCACCCAAGTATTCGTAAGAGATTACGATACTGAACCTTATTCCATAAATGTAGGAGGAATTATTAAAGCAAGAAAGCAAGCGAAAAAGAAAAAGGCAAAAGAGATATTGGATAATTACTAAAAATAATCTCGTATCCTTGTAAAGGATAACAAAGGGCATGGACAACCATCCCGGTTATCCATGCCCATACCGATTGTGATTTATTCAATAGTTTACTTATAAGCCTTTATTTCAGCTTTTTGTAGCCGTATGACGCGTTGTCGCCAAGTTGCTCTTCGATGCGGATAAGCTGGTTGTACTTAGCCATACGGTCGGTACGGCTCATAGAACCCGTCTTAATCTGACCAGAGTTAGTAGCCACGGCAATATCAGCAATTGTGGTATCCTCAGTTTCTCCAGAGCGATGTGAGGTTACGGTAGTGTAGCCATGACGATGAGCCATCTCGATAGCGTCCAAAGTCTCCGTAAGAGAACCAATCTGGTTTACCTTGATGAGGATAGAGTTGGCAGCCCCCATCTTGATACCCTTCTCCAGGAACTTCACGTTGGTAACAAAGAGGTCGTCGCCTACCAGTTGGCAACGGTCGCCTATGGCAGCAGTCAGCTTTACCCAGTTGTCCCAATCGTTCTCGTCAAGACCATCCTCGATAGAGTCGATAGGATATTTGGTAATCAGTTCTTCCAGGAACTTGATCTGCTCGGCAGCTGTCAGTTTTTTGCCGTTAGGATCTTTCTTCTTGCCGTCCTTCAACTGGCGATAATCATAATACCATTCACCATTCTCCTGAACGGCAAACTCGCTGGCTGCGCAGTCCATGGCAATCTTCACATCCTTACCTGGCTCATAGCCGGCATCCTTGATAGCCTGGCAGATGCTGTCGAGCGCATCCTCAATACCATTGAGTGCAGGAGCGAAACCTCCCTCATCACCAACGGCTGTAGAAAGACCGCGGCTCTTCAAAAGCTTAGCCAAAGCATGGAACACCTCAGCACCCATGCGGACAGCCTCCTTCTCTGTAGGAGCGCCAACAGGACGAATCATAAACTCCTGGAAGGCGATAGGCGCATCAGAGTGAGCTCCACCATTGATGATATTCATCATAGGAACAGGAAGAGTGTAGGTGTTGCAACCGCCTATGTAGCGATACAACGGGATGTGGAGATACTCGGCAGCTGCATGGGCCACGGCTAGCGACACACCAAGTATGGCATTGGCACCCAGGTTCGACTTGGTCTTGGTACCGTCAAGTTCCAGCATCTTATGGTCGATGGCACGCTGTTCCAAGGCTGAGAAGCCAACCAAGGCAGGAGCAATCACGTTATTCACATTCTCTACGGCCTTAAGTACGCCCTTACCGCAATAGCGGTTCTTGTCGCCATCGCGAAGTTCCAAAGCCTCATTTTCACCCGTTGATGCACCAGACGGAACAGAAGCACGTCCCACGATGCCGGACTTTAATGTAACTTCAACTTCTACTGTAGGGTTGCCACGAGAATCCAGAATTTCTCTTGCATGAACATTTTCAATAATCATAATTCAATAATTTTTTTAATTGTATATATCGTTTTTTTCTGAGTGCAAAAATAAGCATTATCTCACAAGTCTTCAAATTTGAGGCATCATCAAAAATCGGTATTCCTCCTAAAATACCTACTTATGAGTAAAGATAAATGTCTGAATGACAATAACAAGGATTTGTGCCGATATATTACTTTCTGGTATTGTCAGACTCGTCATATTATTGTATCTTTGCTCCAAATTACATATAATGATGGGAAAAAGGACAACGGCATTACAATACGCATTCCGTGCCTCCCTGCCTATAATGGCAGGATATCGTCATGGTAGCTGCTGGCGTAGCAGCCACTATGCTTACACGTTTCGTCCCTTTCGTGGCATTCGCCTTCGTACCGTCCATTCCTTGGCGTGGGGTGATGTTGCACAGGTGATAAGCCGTAGTGTTCACCATCCTCGTCCATGTGTGGAGAAGAAACCTGATGTGGTCTATAGTGGCAGGTACGGTCTGCTATATGAGGGTGTGTCATAATTGACTATGGTCATTTATGGTGCACCCTCCTTTTGTATATCGTTTAGCGAGAGCAA
>NZ_JADYTS010000136.1 GCF_021531355.1 Leyella stercorea
ATGCTTTCTGGGGGCAATTTTGCTTATTTTAACACAAAAAAGCTCTCAAAAATTTGGTGATGTCTTAGGAATCTTTTACTACTCATAATTATTTATCAATTCTTTAATGTCAACATTTAACAATTTCGATATGCTAATTATAGATTCTAATGGAGGTTGCGATGTATTAGTACACCACTTTGAAACAGTAGAAGGGTTTACCTTTAACTGTTCTGCCAACCATTTGCTCGTCTTTTTCTTTTCAACAAGCACTATTTTCAAACGATTAATATCCATAATATTTTATTTTTTCTGCAAAGATAATGAATTATTCTCACTTTTATTCCAATATATAATTTTTTAACGTTGTTCTCACATTCTATTTTAAAGAAATATTGTATTTTTGCACTTGAAAAGAGTTGTTTGACTGCAAATGTACGCAGATTGCAGAAATTAGGAATGTTGCTAAATCATTACCTCCATTGAGGTGAGACGCTCATAATTCGCTCATTTTAAGCTATTCCACAGATTTTGGCAGAATTTTCATCAAAAAAACTATTTTAGTTTCATAATCAAACCGAGCAGTCTCCTTTTTTAATCCTTAACAGCCCTAATATTTAGCCCCCATGCTTTCCACTCTAGAACAAGTTCCGGTTCTGTAAAACGACTTTTTGAAATATTAATAGCATATGCTTCCTCATCTGATTTGCTTGGCGATTCTGAAAGCCAAATTTTAGTCATTCCTGACGGTTTTTTAGCCTGCTTCTTACAATACGTTTCTGGTATAAAGATACTCTTTCCATTTGGTCCTGTTACTTTTGCTCCCCTTACACCGTTTATTACCTCCAGTTCCCAATTGCAGTTGTATATGAGTTCAAGAGCTTCATCGTATGTTGGAATTCGCCAACCCTGCCCTTTTTTGACTGTTGCTACATCATATTTTGTTCCTGATATTTCTGACAATGGGTTTGTGTAGTTAAATATATATTTATTGGCTCTATTATTGCAATAGGAATAATTCTCTCTCCAATATTCCGATTTTGATTTTATTTCTGACCAGGCAAAGTAAAGACCCGTATCTTCCGGAGAATTTGCGCCAATATTACATTTACCCCATTTTACGCTTAGGCATAAATCTACATATTCTTGGTTCTCATCATCGTCATCGTCGGATGGAACATATGGAGCAAAACATAACGAGCAGTATTGATGTCCATCTCCATCAGGTGTTTCTGTAAGCATTGCAACAATACCCTTCTTTTTATTATAAAATATATTTGCTTCATCTTTAGTTCCAAGTTTATTGAAGCCTATTAACAGTCTTGATAACTTTTTATCAGTATCATTATCTTTCTCAATAGTGACACAAGATGCTGTTAGTGTTTTGTCGTTACCGAACATATACGATATCGTTATGTTATCATCGCTATAATGTTCATAAAAGTATACATTATTATAAGATGATGATAGTATGAAATCTGAACTTTGCTTTTCTTTTATGTCATTCTCTGTAGCATGCCAATCTGTTATTGGCATTAAAGTGTTCTCTATAGGATTTACCATTTCGCCATCATTTTCATCATCATCAGTAGAACAAGCAAAGGTAAAAACAGTCAAGAAGACAATAAATAATATGTACAGTAAATTATTATTTTTCATAGTTGTCACTTTTTATTTTGTATTGTTTTAGTAATTAAATTCTCCATTTTAGATACTGCTTTTGTCAAATTTGTATCATAGATTTTATTACCTTTATTATCAGTTATAAATGTTATACTCTGCGGTTTCGCCACAGTTACTGTAACAATAGCTTTTTTACCATTTGTCGTCACTATCTCTGACGTAGTAATACCTGGTCTTCTGCCTATTGCCTTTATAACATTACTATAACTGTCTATCCATATTGATGCACTGTTTCCACTTATTAAAGTGCAACTTTTATAAATAACAGTTGCATTAGACAGTCTAACCGTAGGTTTTATTTCTTTTATTTCTCCGATTTTAACTTGAATTTTTGGAAAACTGATTGAGGTTGGAGCAACAGTATTTGTTGATATACAACTAATTTTAAATTGTTTATAGTAAGTGATGGCTTGCGTTCGATTATTCTTATCATTGTACTTTTCTACACATACTAGTTCAATAATTGCAGTTCCGGAGAATGAACTTGTTATTTTTACCTGTGCTCCTGCATTATCTTTTTTAATGAATTTAATATTGGGATTAGAACAAGTCCATATGGCTTTATCTATATACCCTCGCGTAGCAGAAGGTACTGAAAGAAACTTTGTTTCTCCAATCTTTATTGAGTACTGTGTCGATGGCAGTGTTACATAAGCAAATGTCATCTGACTAATCATAAGCATTAGACTTACAAGAATGAAAATTCGTAACTTTGTCCTTTTGGGTAGGGTGTTCAAAATTTAGATATAAATCTGACATAAAAAGTGCAAGAATTCAGCTCGTTAAGTTGCTGAC
>NZ_JADYTS010000137.1 GCF_021531355.1 Leyella stercorea
CTCGCTAAACGATATACAAAAGGAGGGTGCACCATAAATGACCATAGTCAATTATGACACACCCTCTTTTTTTTGCCCTATTGCTTCACCAATACGAATAAAAAGGTTAACTTTGCGAAACAAATATAACCCATAACCCAACAACAACTTATGAAAAAGCTATTGGCTGCGGCTATGCTGGCATTATCGCTTACAGCATCCGCTAACACTAATCAAACCTACACACCCTCTGCCGACAACATCGCAGCACGCAAACACTTCCAGGACTCCAAGTTCGGAATATTCCTTCACTGGGGTCTGTACGCTATGCTTGCCACCGGCGAATGGACTATGACCAACAACAACCTCAACTATAAGGAATACGCCAAGCTGGCTGGAGGCTTCTATCCCTCTCGCTTCAGCGCAAAGGAATGGGTGTCGCAAATCAAGGCTTCGGGTGCAAAGTATATATGCTTCACCACTCGTCACCATGAGGGATTCTCTATGTTCAAGTCGAAATATTCCGACTATAACGTTGTAGACGCTTCTCCCTTCAAGCGCGACATCGTCAAGGAACTTGCTGACGAGTGCCACCGTCAAGGCATCGACATCCACTTCTATTACTCACATATCGACTGGCAGCGTGAAGACGCTCCGCTTGGTCGTACAGGTCTCGGCACTGGTCGACCCGTTGAGAAGCAGAACTGGGACTCATACTATACGTTCATGAACAATCAGCTCACCGAACTCCTCACCAACTACGGCAAGGTTGGAGCTATATGGTTTGACGGATGGTGGGATCAGGACCAGAACCCATCATTCGATTGGCGTCTGCCTGAGCAGTATGCTCTCATCCATCGATTGCAGCCTGCTTGCCTCATCGGCAATAATCATCATCAAACTCCATTCGAGGGTGAAGACTTCCAGATGTTCGAACGCGACCTGCCAGGCGAGAATACAGCCGGACTCTCAGGTCAGTCAATCTCACAACTGCCGCTCGAAACATGCGAAACAATGAACGGTATGTGGGGATACAAGATTACCGACCAGAACTATAAGTCGACAAAGACTCTCATACATTATCTTGTAAAGGCAGCAGGTCGCAACGCCAACCTCCTTATGAACATCGGTCCGCAACCCGACGGATGTCTGCCCGAAGTAGCTGTGCAGCGCCTTAAGGAAATGGGCGAATGGATGAAGACATACGGAGAAACCATCTATGGTACACGTGGAGGACGCGTATCGCCACGCGATTGGGGCGTAACAACCGAGAAGGACAACAAGATATTCGTACATATCCTCAACCTCAAGGACCGTTCGCTCTTCCTTCCCATCACCGACAAGAACGCAAAGCATGCCGTAGATTACGTTTCGCGCAAGGCTGTCAAGATGCAGAAGTGTCAAGGCGGTGTGCTCATTACACTCGACAGCGTGCCCACTGATGTGGATAAGGTAGTGGAGATTCAGCTGTAAAAAGCCCCACCCCCGACCCCTCCCCCGCAGGGAGGGGAGTTATATGCTTTGAAAACTTGGGAAGAGGAATAAAAGGGAAAACTCAAAATTCAAAACTCAAAATCGCAGGCGTAGCCGAGAATAATTCAAAACTCAAAATTCAAAACTCAAAATTGCCGTAGGCAACAATTCAAAACTCAAAATTCAAAACTCAAAATTGCCGTAGGCAACAATTCAAAATTCAAAAATCAAAACTCAAAAATCAAAATATGAAATTCAACAGAATCCTTCTTAAGCTCAGTGGCGAGAGCCTTATGGGCAACCAAAGCTTCGGCATCGACCCAGTTCGTTTGGGTGAGTATGCCCAGCAGATTAAGGAAGTACACGAAATGGGTGTACAGATTGGCATCGTCATCGGCGGTGGCAACATATTCCGCGGACTTAGCGGAGCCTCAAAGGGCTTCGACCGTGTCAAAGGCGACCAGATGGGAATGTGCGCTACAGTAATCAACTCATTGGCTCTTAGCTCGGCTCTTGGCGCTATAGGCGTTAAGACAAAGGTGCTCACAGCCATACGCATGGAACCTATTGGCGAGTTCTACTCTAAGTGGAAAGCCATCGAGGCTATGGAGAACGGCTACGTTTGCATCTTCTCTGCCGGAACCGGTTCGCCTTACTTCACTACCGACACCGGTTCAAGTCTGCGTGGCATCGAGATTGAGGCTGACGTTATGCTCAAGGGCACACGCGTTGACGGCATCTACACCGCCGACCCAGAGAAAGACCCGACCGCAACCAAGTTCAGCGACATCACATACGACGAGATTTACACTCGCGGCTTGAAGGTGATGGACCTCACAGCCACAACAATGTGCAAGGAAAACAACCTCCCCATCTATGTGTTCAACATGGACGTTGTGGGCAATCTGAAGAAGGTTATGGACGGCGAACCGATCGGAACGCTTGTGCATAACTAAAAGAAAGAAGCCCTACCCCAAAAAGCCCATCCCC
>NZ_JADYTS010000138.1 GCF_021531355.1 Leyella stercorea
AAGCCCGAGCTTGTGAAAGTTCGGGCTTTGTGATATTTTAAAAGAGGGTGTGAATTTTGACACACCCCCTTTTGTTGTTACGGTGTTTTGTTGTGGTGGTAGAGCAAAGGACTGACATTGTCTATTAATTGGCCTTGTGTCCCCGGTTCATTTGCCAACGAGACTAAACTAATAGCTTTCTCAACACATTATCAAGAAACTACTATGAACAAAAGAAAGGTTTTCACACACGGACTCGTATATCTCCTTCTCGCCTCCGTGATACTCAATGTTGTACTTTTCGCTAAGCAGCGTACGAAGGACAAGTACGAAACCAAAAGCGATACCAATCACACAAAAGCAATACTCCGACAGCACCTATACAGCATGGGTAAGCGGCTACATGCCATCGCTCGACAGCATTTCGATATATCCACGACGTGAGATTATCACCATCACCAATACAATACGAAAGAAACCAAAACGTTGGGGCATCGGCGTTAATGCCGGCTATGGCATCACTCCCAAAGAAGGAATGCAGCCATATTTCGGCGTAGGCATAAACTATAACTTGTTCACGTTCTGAGAAACGCCCCGACATCTCTCATACACACAATAAATTATGGGCTGACAGATTGCTATTTCATTCCGCAATCTGCCAGCCCATATTCATATAAGCCTTATTATTATTTTACAAACACTTTTTTTACAGAGCCGTTGTTGTATTTAACAACGTTGATGCCCTTAGTAGGAGTCAGTATTCGTCTGCCATTTGTGGTGTATCGATAAACCTCCTTTAGATTGGTAGATGTCGCAGGGTTGTTGATATCCGTAGCGTCAAGCTCAACTATGTTTTTGAAATAGCCAAAGGCCGACGACTGTCTATACATATCCATGGTGCCTTTAGGAACATAAAGTATGCAATTATCAGCATCGCAACCACCGAATACATTATAACCCAACATTGTCGGCAGATGTTCTGCATACATATAGACAGAAGCCAAACCTGTACAACGATAGAAACACCCTTGTCCTAACGAAGCTACACATGTGGGCAAAGAGACACTTTTCAGATTAACACAACTCATGAAACAAAGATCCCCTAACGAGGTTATACATGACAAGTCGATGTCTGTCAAGCTACTGCACTCTGCGAAACATCCTTTCCCTAACGAGGTTATACCAGAAGGCAGATTGATACTTTTCAAGCTACTGCAATAAGAAAAGCAACCGTAGAAATTTCTATATCAGGCAAGACCAACAACCCATTTGCCATTTTTGTTGCTTCCCATACGAGACAGGATACCGGCAGACTTTAGTGTTGCAATATGTTTTCTTACCATGCGTTCAGACATACCAAGAGCTTCAGCAGCCGTTATAGCTGACGCACTGTTGTTTTCAGCAAGATAATCAAGCACCTTCCATGCCGAATCTGAAACGTCCGGGTATTTATCATGAACTTTATCATGAACTTTATCATGAACTTTATCGTGAACGTCATTCAATTCTTCACCTTGATGATTCTTGAGAGTTTCAAGAATTTCAGACAGCATAAAGTCGATAAACACACCAGAATCGGCTGCTTGTGTACTTGCTGTTATTGCATCATAGTAGGCTTGCTGATTAGAAAACACCATATTCTCTACTGGCAAATACTCAAACAACGGATGCAGCTTGCCAAGAATAAGCGATTGCCACAGTCTTCCCATACGTCCATTGCCATCTGCAAAGGGGTGTATAAACTCAAACTCGTAATGAAACACACATGAGCGTATAAGCAGGTGGTCTTTGCTTTGCCTTAACCAAGCAAACAAATCCCCCATAAGATATGGAACTCTGTCGGCAGGAGGTGCCATATGAACAAGTCCATGCTCTGAAAACACACCTACGCCACTATGCCTATACCTACCAGGATAATCAATGATTGCCTCCATCATCTGCGCATGAGCCTTGAGCAAGTCCTCCTCCTTAAATGCATCAAGATATGGATACATCTCATATGTCTTGATGGCATTCTTCACCTCTTGTATTTCCTTAACTGGCGCAACAATATTTTTGCCGTTGATTATGTCGCGCACCTCATCCTCCGTCAGCTTATTACCTTCTATAGCAAGCGAGCTGTGGATTGTACGTATTCTGTTAACCTTGCGTAGATGCAGAGCATCTTTCTGTTCAAGTCGTATGGCATAACGCTCTATCAGACCTGAAATCTCAGCAATCTTATTGATTGCTTCTGCACTTATTGTGAACGGGATCAAATAATATTGTTGTGTTTTTAACAATCCAATATTATTGTTTATCTTTGCGTCATGAATAGAACTCAG
>NZ_JADYTS010000139.1 GCF_021531355.1 Leyella stercorea
TGAAAGCTGCTACTAACGACTCATAAATCTACCCTTAATCGTGTATTGGATGATAGTTGCGGATTTTAGGTTACTTAAATTTGTTAGAACCAATATTTATCACTAAATTTGTAGCATAATATATATTTAGTCACAATTAAAATTTCATTCGTATGAATTTACTTAAAGTATTGATGTTTGTTTTTGTCTCGTCTTTAGTTTGTCAAAATGCTTACCCCCAACAGGATAAGTTCGATTCTGAATTGGGACTTTTCCTAAAGGAAAAGAATTATGAAGCAATTCAATTAGGTAGATTTATTACTGGTCATCTCTATCTCACAGCTGAAGTGAATGGAACCAATGCCACTTTTGTTTTAGATACAGGTGCAGGATCTACTGTAATGGAAGAAAAAAAGGAATCGAAATTTAATTTAACGACATCTCTTTCTGAATCAAAAGCCGTTGGTGCAGGAGGCAATAATTTGGCACTTAAGGAAACTTCAATTAAGAATTTCTGCATAAAAAATTATGTTTTACACGATTACAAAATACATCTAATGAATCTTGACCATGTTAATAATGCTTTCAAGAAAGTTGGAATAGCAGAAATAGATGGCGTCATAGGTGCTGACATTTTGATAAGCGGAAAGGCTGTCATTGATTATGAGAAACTGATTTTATACCTCAAAAAATAATTATCCCTCATTTCTCATACTATCTCTCATAATTTTTGTTGTTGACAGTCTGTGTATTACGGCAAAATCATGAGAGATTGAGAGATAAATAGCAAAAACAAAGTCAATCAAACAGACTTGCTGAAAACAGATAAAAGTTAAGCATATTGATATAGAACATAGAGACAAAGCAATAGAGGTGCAAATGAATGGAATGAGAAATCACCACCAGTTGCGCCTACCAATGCGGTGTCGAATACCTTGCCTGGTATCTTAACCTCTGGAAAGTGTGTTGATTTTTTCATTTTCACAAGAGGAAACTTCTATGTGAGTTACTTACTTTGAGGTAACTATTGCTGATCATCAAGAGTTAAGATTTTTGCTATTTATTATACTTTAACTCGGAAAGTTGAATCACATCAAGAAAGTTGGTTACTTTGCATACTATTAGTGAGAGTAAAGCAATTACAAACATATCTGAAAAGAAATAATTATGAACAATCAGATTACAGACACTATCATTCAAGATTGTCCCATTCGCAACGTATTGTCACATATCTGTGGCAAATGGTCATTGCTTGTCATCTACGTGATGCACTAGAATGACAGCATTCGCTTCAATGCTCTCAACCGAGCCATTCCCGACATTTCGCAAAAGGTACTGACCTCCACCCTCCGCTCATTGGAGAAGGATGGTTTTATCACCCGACAAGTCTATGCCGAAGTTCCACCGAGAGTGGAATATTCGCTTACAGATCGTGCACGCTCATTCATTCCTGTGGTGGAAAACATGATTGTATGGGCACAGGATAATATGGCAGGTATCTTGAAAGACAGGAATAAGCAACGGTAAAATCTGTTATGTAACGAATTTTGCCAAAGGCTACATTATCATCCATGGAAATCATATCTACCATTAGCAGGCTCATCAATAGGGATTATATCATTGGAGCATGGTGCTTTCAGGTTCTTCAATGTGCTGTAGTCCAAGCCTTCAAACGGTTTTGGGAACAAAGCCTTGATAAAGGATATTCGCATTGCCATTGTGTAATCACGCTTACCCAAACGTTCTGCGATATTCCACACGAAGTGTCTTAAAGGAATATTCTCAACCGTCTCCTTGAAACGGTTTATTGCTATCGGGGTATAGTTGGTGTCGTTGCTCCATTCCTTGACTGCCTCAATTACCTTGTACAAATCTTCCTCATACAGAAACCTTGACATGGTACGATGCACATAGTCAAGTACGGCCCTCGTTCGTTTTTCCTTTATCTCCTGTGCTTCTTTTTCTTGTGCCTCTACACACTTGGCATAGTCCTCATGACTGTATTGTGCAGACTCTGTTTGTGGTAATGTTTGCTTTGGCTGTTCTTGTTCTGTTGCTGGCTCTGCTTCTACAACGTTTTTCTTTGTCTTGCTGTTGCTACCAGTGGTCATCAGTTCATAGGGATAATTCACCATAGAAATGAATATCGCCCAAAGCAGGATGTTGCTCCCTACAAA
>NZ_JADYTS010000013.1 GCF_021531355.1 Leyella stercorea
GGGCTTTTCGGGGGAATGGGCTTTGCGGGGCTGTGTATGTTGGCCTTTTATGTTCATGATGTTCCCCTGATTCTCAACCACTTACACCATTCAAATGTCCGATTAGAACAATTTAGCACAATGCAAATTGTCCGATTATCACACAATTTTGTCCAATTATCACACTATACATAGTTGAATTTATGCGTAAATTTGCGACACCAAGACTAAACAAGACTAACGCAAGCGTGCAGTCAGTTGACAAGTGGAGGTAATTGGCAGTTTGTGATAAAACGCTAATAATAACTCTCTTCATAACACCATACAAGAACAACAAAACTCGCCGACACCTCCACTTGTTAACTGACACTTTAAAAGAGACGACTACGCCATACGTGAAACTTATAAACCTAAAGCTATGAGTCAAACGGACAAATATATACGGCAAGACAGCCGCCGACACAAGACCGACGAAACCGAGCAGTATCTGGAAGATCGCGCCCAACTGCTCGACACTATCCGCGAGATGATAAACGTGGAGATAGACCGACGTGGCGGCTGTATGCAGGGTGGAGCCATCCCCCAAAAACCTCCACCCGAAGACGAACACCGAAAACTTACTTTCCTACAATGGCTCAAAAACTTGATATAAACGACACAACACAGAATAATATAAAATATATAAACAATCTAAATTAATAAAGTATGAATACAAGACGAACTAAACCGCTCATTCCGCTATTCAGTGGCAGATGGGCAAGAGTAGGGCTCAGCGTATTGCTTACAACGCTCGCTTTCGTCGGTGCTCAGGCGCAGACAGCTGGCGAGGGCATAGCTAATCCGCCACGCGATACCAATAAGGAACTGCGCACCAACAAGTGGAGCATTTATGCTCAGGGCGGACTCTCATGGGCTAACGGCGTGTGGTATCAGAACTTCGACGCCAAGTCGAGCTACAAGCAGTCGCCTGCTGTAGGCGGTGGCATCGACTTCACAATCCGCCCATGGATACGTGTAGGTGCCGACTACCTCTGGTCGCGCTATCGTCGCGAACAACGCTTCTCGGTGATTGACAACAAGGTGATGCCAGTCAAGACCTACGGCAACTACATGATGAACACCCACAACATCAAGCTCGGCGTACAGTTCAACTTCATGGAGTTCTGGCCAGCACGCAAGGCTCAGTGGTTCAACATCTGGTTGGGCACCGGACTGGGCGGCACTCTGGCACGAGGCAACGAGTACGGTATGTGGATCAACAACACCAAGACCGAGAACGGTACAAGTTCATCGATTGGCAGCGACGCCAACATCAGCAACGACGGTACTGTCACCATTACGGGCAACGTGAGCACACGCAACCGCCACGAGAACTTCGACAAGCTATACATACCTGCCACTCTGCACATCGAGGCTGACGTGAGCCGCCGATTCACTGTAGGCGTTAAGGGCGAGATGGACTGGCTGCTCAACCGTAAGGAGGTGGCTCCCAAGCACCTTATCTACGCTCTGGCTACCGTACGCTACAACTTCGTACCGAGCCGTGCACGCATGCAGCGCGACTACTACGACGGCGAGATTGCTGCTCTCAACGACCGAGCCAACAGCCTGCGCCAGGAGGCTGACTCAGAGAAGGCACGCGCCGACCAGGAGGCTCAGCTCCGCCGCAACGCACAGCAACAAAACGCCGACCTGCAGCGACAGCTTGACGACTGCCAGAACAGCAAGAAGGCTGTGGTAGCTACACCTGAACACTACGTGCAGTTTGCTCACAACAGTTCGTATATGAGCCGTGAGGAAATGGACCGCCTACGCTCGTTCGCACGCAGCGTGAAGGGCGAGAAACTCACCGTTGTGGCTGAAGCAAGTACACCGGGTACTTCCGACTACAACCAGCTGCTCTCAGAGCGCCGCATGAAGCGCGTTGTAGACGTGCTTATCAAAGAAGGCTTCGCTCCGCAAGACATCCAGCCGCAGACAGCCATCGGCTCGAAGGAAGGAAAGAAGGCTGCCGAAGGACGACGCGTTACTATAAAGGTAAAAAAGTAAAAGAGTAAAAAGGTAAAAAAGTTGAGAATATAAAAACTAAAAACATACGACTATGAGAACATTAAAATCTATTCTGTTAGCCGGCGCAATGTTGCTGGCGACACCAGCGTTCTTCAGTTCTTGTCAAGAAGACGCTCCCCAGATCGACTACACTATGAGTGTGACTGTGGTCAACGACTTTAGTAAGGTGGTGGATGCCATAAATAATGGTACGCTCAAGAACGAGCAGGCCATCGCTCAGCTCACGGCTGCCATCGACAAGATGAACGCCGACCAGCAGACCAAGTTGCAAGCCATTAAGGACGTGCTCAACTCGCTCAATGCTACTGTCGATACCAAGCTCGCTGCCATTGAGGCTGCAATGAAGGCGCAAACCATAACATTGGAAGGCAAGTTGGCTCTCATTGAGGACGCCATGAAGGCTCAGACTCTCGCACTCGAAAAGAAATGCGACGCTCTCGTGGCTGCTATCAAGGCGCTGCCCGACTACACCGAAAAGCTCCAGGCTATAGAGAAGGCTATCAGCGCTCTGCCCGACTACACATCGAAGCTTGAGGCTATAGAGAAGGCACTCGCATCGCAGACTATGGAACTCTCTGATCGATTGGCATATATTGAAACAGCTATGAAGGACCAGACTCTTAAGCTCGCGGACAAGCTTGATGCTCTTGATGAGGCTATCAAGGCGCTGCCCGACTACACCGAACAACTCCAGGCCATCAAGACTGCCATCGACGGTCTGCCCGATTACAACGACAAGCTCGCTGCTATCGAGACAGCTATGAAGGATCAGACTAAGAAACTCTCTGAGAAATTGGCATTTATTGAGGCAGCTATGAAGACACAGACCCTAACGCTATCGGCTAAGATTAATACTCTTAATACTATTTTGGCGCTGCACTCTATAGATATGTCTCTTAAGCTCAATGCTATCAAGAAGGCTATCGAGAATATGCCCGACTACACTGCTGCATTCAACAATATCAAGAACGAGATTGCGAAACTTGTGAAGGCTGTAGAAGACGGCAACAAGAGCCAAAAGGAAGCTTTGGATTACATCGCTGTGCTGCTGAAAGAACTGAAGGAAAATAGCGGTGGCGACGACACGAGTGTAAAGAGTTCTATCGTATTTAATGTACGTGAAATCCTTTGCTTAGACCCTTACTGTGGTATTAAATATTGGGTAGATAGTGAACCGAAGATTAAGTTCATTGTTGACCGAAATGCTGCTCATAGCAAGACTAATCCGCTGAAGGTGTATAAAAACGACAAACAAGTGAAGCTTGACTTGGTAAAGGAAAACTCAACTTTGGCATACTATATGTTCGAAGGTAAAATAGACGATTTGATTAAGATTGAAGGCGAAATCAAGTTCTTCTTCACACACTACGGAACCAAGTACGACCTCTCTGACGCAAAGGGTGTTGAACATCTCGTATTACAGTATGATACCCGTGACGAGAAATACGACTTCTCAAAGATGGATAATCTAAAGACATTGGAGCTTATTTCTGGTGCTAAGGGTGCAGGTATAGCATGGCAGACTATAGCCAATACAATACAAAAGAAAGTTGATGGTACTGCCAAGGTTTATTCTTATGTAGACGATACAAGAAGCAAAAAACGCTATATCCCAGCTACAAGAGAGTGTGTTACAATTCCTCTACCGTTGCAGGGAGTTAATGACTTTAAGGTTTGCCTAAACAGCGATAATGACGCTAAATTGGCAGCAGGTAAGTTCACAAGCAAGAAATGGGAAGTTAATTTGCAAAAGACACAGTTCATCCAACAGCGCAATGAATTGGGTTATACCTTCTAATAGATAAGGTTTAAACTACATTGGCGCCCTGCAAGGGCAAAAGCACTAATTGTTAACGCTTTCGCCTTTACAGGGCGCTTTGTTGTATAATACTTTAGGAGGGTGGGGATTTACTGGTCGGGATTCTCCACAAATCCCTGGTATTCCTTTGTCAGTCCCGACATAACGGCGTCGTAGCTCTTGCTCTCAAGATGCTTGATGTTGTCGGGACCTTTGCCTATCGGCATGATAGGCTTGTGGATAGTGAGGCGCAGCGGATGCCATGTCACCCAGTGCATGTCGCGCATACGCGGCATCACATTGAACGAGCCGTTGATGGTGATTGGCACAACGGGCAGTTCGATGTCGTCAGCCAGCATGAAAGCTCCACGCTTGAACACGCCCAGATGACCCGTAAACGTACGTGCTCCTTCGGGAAATACCACGAGCGACATGCCGCCCTGCAGCGTCTTGCGTGCACGGTCGTAGGTCTCGCGTATCTTGCTGGGACCTCGCTTGTCGACGAAGATGTGGTGGGCAGACTCGCACGCCTTGCCCACGAGAGGCATCTGACGCAGCTGGCGCTTCATCATCCACTTGAAGTTGCGGCACAGGAAACCGTAAATCAGGAATATATCGAACGCTCCCTGATGGTTGGCTACGAACACATACGACTGCCCTTTCTGCAGGTTTTCGCGTCCCTCTACCTTCACGGGCAGCAGAAGCACACGCACAATGAACTGCGCCCACCACTTGCCGGGATAATATCCCCAGAAATGACCGTTGCCCAATGCGCAGCCGACAATTACCATCAGACATGTTATTACGGTGTATACAGCAATCAGCGGAAGAGCTATGAAGAGCTGATAAATACGATATATATACTTCATATTCTTTTAATGTTTAATTATTATACTTTTATTTAACAGAATGAAAAGACAAGTTGTTTGGGCTGTTTTTTCACTCTTTTATCTTTGTTGTCACATTCGTTGGATAATATTTCATCCACACAGTTATTTATACCTTCAATGTTCTTATTCTCATAATATTTCATTATTTTATCCGATAAATTGTCTGAGATAGCACTTATTACTGGAATGCGGAGCTTACGCAAATATTGGCTTTGCCAACGAGCGTACCCTCCATTCATGTGGTTGGTAAGATTATTCAACTGCTTACGTACGAAATCAGACATAAGTATAGCTGCAAGCACACGGATCTGTGACAGATTACCTCCTATAATATAGTAAATATTATGCTGAGGATAGAAATTTCCTTCATCAACAAACACATAATTATTACCCGAGATGTCAGGTAAAAGAATCTTTGTCTTAGTCATTAATGTTGGTGAAACAGAATCTATTGTTGCATACCAACGTGAAGGATTCTTACGCACCTTATGACGTGAGATAAGCTGTTCTTTGTGACTTTCTAAATATTCCTTTGCTCTGGGATATTTGTCCAGGACAACAAGTTGACCATCTTTTGAATAAGGATTAAGGAAATACTTGCCACCCCATTTCATGCAGTCACCACTAAGGTCTCTGGCTCCAATAACAGGCAACAACAAATCTTCTTCCACTTTATCCTTTAATTCCGTTGAGATAAAGATTTTGTCAGCACCCGTCGCAACACCTATTCCTATTTTAAACCCCTGTTCTTCTATAAGACTCAATCCTTTATCAAAAGAATTGAACATTGATGTCCAGTCTTCTCCTTCTGGTGACGGCAACATTTCATATTCAATATCTAAGAAGTCATCTATCTTGTTTATATTTGCATAAAGAACACTATCATTCCTATTTTTATTTGAAATCAATGTAATTGCAGGATAAGCCAACACGTTTTTCTGAAAAGCATCAACATTCTCCATATTGATTATTTTATCAATACTGTAATTATCAGCCACCAACTTTCTCAATAACTTGCCATACTTATTACGCATCCAACGATTTGCACAAACAAAACAATGTTTACCATTGGGTTTTAATAATGAAAGTGACTTTTCATAAAACAATACATATATATCAGCACGATAATAGAAGGTTGGAAACGACTTATAAATAGCGAGCTTCTGTTCTGGAATGTCCTCGTATCTTATATATGGCGGATTTCCTACTACTATATCTACTTGATTATGTCTACCAAGCAAATAATCCTCTACTATAATATTCTCTTCTACATTGATAAGTTCGGGAAACTCTATTTTTAAGCGTTCACAACAAACTTTTACCTTTTCCGCATCTATTTCCGAAGCAAAAACACAGTTATGATAAGCTTGATTAAAATCAAAGTTGAATAATTGCGAGGAGTTTTTAAGTCGACTAACTATTTCCAACAAGAACTCTCCTTCTCCACATGATGGCTCCATTATCTTAACGGAAGAAAGATTGGACAAAGACAAATAACCAACCTCATCAAGAATAAACTTGACGACTTCAGGCTTGGTGTAAACAACCCCATATTGCCCACCACCGTATTTTTTATTATCTTGGATTCTATTTAAACTCATCCGTTAAACCTAAAAGATAACCAATAAATGAATTTATAAATGTATCTATTGAAATATTTTCTGCTATACTTTCATAGTTGTCACATCCTGTTGTTGTTATAAGAGCAACAGCATTATATTTATGCTCAAGCACAAGACGTTGACACAATATACGATAACGATCAAGATAGGTAGAGTCAATGAACTCAGAGCCAACGTGAAAATGTGGCTCGTTTACTTTAACTATATGAGTACTTCCTTCGTCCTTACCTACAACCATCAAATAGCCAAGCCAAGGTGACTGATTGCATACAAAAGCCTTTTCACGAAAGGCAGTCCAAAAATCTTCAGCAGAGCCAAGTGACTCCTCAACCCTATTGTTTAAATTATTGCCATAAGATCCAACTTGCGACTTCAGCTCTATTGCAGATATAAGGTTTCCTTTAGGCGAAACAATTAGAAAATCCCAATCCTTGGTAGCACGATAATATCCAGGTATATGATTATTCTTTAAATATATACATTCACGTGGCACACCAGCATCAACCGCAACATTGGCTAACATATCAAGAAAAGAATCAAGCTGTTTACCTGCCAAAACATTTCCTTGCTTCTTTTTGGTTTCCCAAAAAGATTTAACCGCATTAGCTATTTGTTTATTGTATTTCTGTTTCATTTTCTCTAATTTTTACTTTTTAAAGTAATTTCCACCACTTCTGGATCCATATTGAATCGGAACGGCACGAAACCGCCCAATCCTGTGGATACGAACAGAGCGCGGCCTGCCTCCTGGTAGAGTCCGTCGTCCTCGCGACCCGTCAGGTTTGTGGGGCGCAATCCGAACAGACTCATTTGTCCGCCGTGCGTGTGTCCGCTCAGAGTGAGCTGCACATTGCTGCGGGGCAGTATGGAGCGACGCCATGCCGAGGGGTCGTGCTGAAGCATGACTACGAACGAATGGGCGTTGACTCCACGCAGCGTGCGCTTGAGGTCGGCTTTGCTGGGGAATGGCGGAAGACCGTCGTTCTCCTCGCCCGCAATCACTATGGAGTCATTGGCACGACGAATGATGCGGTGGTCGTTGAGCAAGAGCTGCCAACCCACGTTGGCGTGAAACTCTCGTGTGAGCTGTTCGTTGTGACGGCGTTGCTGCATGGGCAACTTAGGCACATACTCCGAGTAGTCGTGATTGCCCAACACGGAGTAGACACCGTCCTTGGCATGCAGACGACGCAGCGTAGACGTGTGGCGAGTGAGTTCGTCGGGGCGCATGTTCTGAATGTCGCCGGTGAACGCTATCATGTCGGGACGCAAGCGGTTCATCTGTTCTACGGCACGTTCAAGCAGTTCGCTGCGCATCGAACCGAGGTGGATGTCGCTGAACTGCACTATGCGATAGCCGTCGAACGACTTGGGAAGGTCGGGCACACGAACGGTGACACGGCGCACACGCAGATGGTCGGTGCCAGTCATCGAACCAGTGAACAGCACGTAAAGCTGTCCCAGCACAAGCAGCAATCCGAAGTAGTTGCCCCAATTGCGCGTGCCTCCCGCCATACGGCGCACGCCACGTCCGGCTATCGACGACAGAACGAACAGTAGCTTGGGCACCACTATCAGTCCGAGCATGAACAGATAGATGTTGAACAACGTGAGGTTGGCTGGCGCAAAGTCGTCAATCATGGCGTAGACAAGCGTCACCGCCACCATCGCAGCACCCGGAACCCACCACAACAGACGCATCAGGAGCGAGAGGTCGAAGCGGTGGCGTATGTAGCGACGATAGACGTAGAGGTCGGGCAACAGGGTTGCCAGTATTATAAATATGAATATACGGGCTATCATCTATTTTTATCGTTTGTATGAATAAAGAAGACACATCAGTCTGCCAGACGTGAGGCGAGAAACCTCCGCATCAGTTCTACGGGCACATGACGGCGCCGCGCATAGTCGCGCAACTGGGTGTCGTCGATGCGTCCGATGTCAAAGTAGTGTGCCTTGGGATGTGCAAACATCAGTCCCGACACAGAAGCGTGGGGCTTCATGGCACCGCTGTCGGTGAGGCGTATGCCTATGCGCTTCATGTCGATGAGGCGGTCGATGATGAAGTTAAGGCTCGTGTCTGGCATCGACGGATAGCCTACGGCTGGCCGTATGCCCTGGAAGTCCTCGCGCAGAAGCTGCGGTATGTCGAGATTTTCGTCGGGAGCATATCCCCAAATGGTTCGGCGCACCTGCAAGTGGACAAGTTCGGCAGTGGCTTCAGCCAATCGGTCGGCAAGAGTCTGGGCTAACATGCGCTGGAAATCGTCCTGCTGGAAGTCGTGCTCAATCGCCTCGTCGATGCTGGCGGCAAACACCCCCACCCTATCCTTTATGCCCGACGACAGCGGACGCACGAAGTCGGCAAGACAGAGGTAAGGCGCTCCAGGCTCGGAGGGGCGCTGCTGTCGCAGCATCGGCATGCGTTCTGTGCCTACTACGATGTCGTCGCCGTCGGCATTGGCATCGAACAGGCCTACAAGTGCATGCGTCTGATAGCGCGGTTGCAGTTGGTCGAGCATGAAGTTTGCCTCGTTGAGCAGTTTGTCCTTCTCGGATTGCGGCTTGCCGGCGAGTCCCCACGCATGATAGAAGTACAACCAGTTGATGTAAGGGCGCAGTTGGGCGATGTTGAAATCTATCTGTGTTATATTATCCATATATATCAGAGTCTGAACTCCAATGCCTCACCACGACTCGTGGTGTCGAAGGCTCCATTGTTGTATATTATGCTGCCGTTGCACATTGTGGTGCGCACCTGCCATGCGAATGTGTGTCCCTCCATCGGACTCCATCCGCACTTGCTCTGTATGCACTCCTTGTCGACAGTCCAGGGCGATTCGGGACGCACAATGACTATGTCGGCCTTGTAGCCCTGACGCAGATAGCCACGACGCGACACGCCGAACAGTTCGGCAGGATTGTGGCTCATCAGCTGAACCAGACGCTCGATGGTGAGCACGCCCTCGTCGACGAGTTGCAGCATGGCAACGAGCGAGAACTGCACCATAGGCATGCCGGAAGCAGCACGGGCACATCCGCCCTGCTTGTCGGCAAGAAGATGTGGGGCGTGGTCGGTACCGATGGTGGCAATGCGTCCGTCGTTGAGTGCGGCACGCAGGGCGTCGCGGTCGGCGGCTGTCTTGATTGCGGGATTGCACTTGATGCGTGTTCCGAGTGTGGCATAGTCGGCATCCGAAAAGAACAGGTGGGCTATGACAGCCTCAGCGGTGATGCGCGGATTGCTGCCGAAGAGCTGCAACTCGCGTGCTGTAGTGAGGTGTGCTACGTGCAGACGAGCTCCTGTCTGCTCGGCAAGTTCCACAGCGAGGCGTGTAGACTGCCAGCATGCCTCCTCCGAACGAATCTCGGGATGATGCTCTACAGCCGGGTCGTCGCCATACTTGGCCTTAGCCTCAGCCATGTTGCGATTGATTATGTCGGTGTCCTCGCAATGCGTCATGATGGGCAGTTGCGCTTTTGTAAACAGCTGCTGCAGCACCTCCTTGCGGTCGACGAGCATATTGCCTGTGCTTGAACCCATAAACAGCTTTATACCGGGCACACGGTGCGGGTCTATAGACGTAACGACATCAATGTTGTCGTTGGTGGCACCGATGAAGAAGCCGTAGTTGACGTGCGACTTGCGTGCAGCGTCCGCATATTTGTCATCGAGTGCCTCGAGCGTTGTGGTCTGCGGATTGGTGTTGGGCATGTCGAAATACGACGTGACACCGCCAAACGCAGCCGCGCGGCTCTCTGTTTCGATGTCGGCCTTCTGTGTCAATCCGGGGTCGCGGAAGTGCACATGGTCGTCAATCACACCGGGTAAAACAAAACACCCCGTAGCATCCACGACGCTGTCGTAGTTGCCACGGGGAGAGTCTGTACCTTCAACTATCTCTGTTATAACATCATTGTCAACAATCACGGAAGCCTTTCGGGCTACACCCTCATTGACAACGGTTCCTCCAAATATTAATGTTTTCATTTTTTCTTCAAAAAAATGGTTGTTATGTTGTTTTTTAATCACACCATCTCAACATCTCAACTCAACACCCCGACTCCTACTGCGCAGGCGCAGCCAGCTCATTGGGAGTTGGCCCCTGGGCTGGAGCAGGAGCAGGCATTGCCTGTTCAGGGGTCTTCATTCCATTCATTATGGCTTGGTTCTCCTGTGCCTTCTTATAGTAGTCCTTTACGTAAGGATCGTTCTTGAACTTATCAGTAGCCTTGCTCATGATGTCCTCAATCCACGGAGTGAGTTCGGGATAGCGATAGCCGATGGTCACCATGAAGAATACGCCAGGACCGAGCACGTTGTCGAAGTTGTCGGTGACAAACGAAGTGACGAGCTTGTCCTCCTGCTCAGTCAGTCGCTGAGCCTCGGCGTTGATGCGACTGTTTACGACGTTCATGTCCGAACCGTCCATAATGGCGCGGTCGTGCATGTGTACGAGTTCTGCCTCCTGATTCTTCAGCTGGTTGTAGCGATTGAAGAACTTGAACAGCTCGTCGTTGAGCGGAGTGCCGCTGACTGTTTGCTGAGTATTGTCTATTTTGATAGTGATGTCACCCTTTTCGAGCACGAGAGGCAGTACGCTTTCATCATCCATGAAAATATTGGCCATACATATAGAGTCGAACGATCCGTTGAAGTGGAACTGTCCGTGCACTACGTCGCACGAGTCGATAGTCTTGAAATCGTTGTCATGTAGAACCTTCAGATAGAGCATGCGTCCGTCGAGTGTAGAAACGTTTGACGATCCCTGGATGTTATAAGAATTGCCGCATGACGCTAACGCCATGATTGTGATAAAAGCGTAAAGTATTTTACTCATAAAATGTGGTTACTTGTAAATTTGTATAAAGACAAAGGTAATATGTATTATTTGAATAAAAGACGTTTTTGTCGAGTTTTAAGTTAAGATTATTCTTATTTAGATTTTTTTCGACACGCCTAATACATCTTCCTACTGAGCGTTGGTAGTGTTTTCTTCCTTCTTCAGGCAACTGCTGATGCGGTGCATAGTGTACATTTCGAGAATTGCAGCCACGAGCAACAGCAACACCCACTTGTTGTAAACCACCTCAATGTAAGTGGTATAGTTGGTGAATGTATCGCGAAGGAACTGGAAAGCGGTGTCTACCATAAGTAGTCCGGAGAACACGAACAATATGTCGGCAAGCGTCATGATACGCTTCAGACGCTTGATGGTGGGGTTGTTGCCCTCATAAATCTCGCTCACCTGCATCCAGGCGAACAACAGTGCACCTACAAGATAAATCCAGCAAGCCACCTCGCGTGCATACATGAACGCAAAACATCCTGCTCCTAAAACCATAAGTATGCCGCCAACAAGGAACAGCATACTCTGTACTCTACTCATTTGTTTCATTATTGTCGGTTTGTGGTTTTTTATCGTCACTCAATACATAAATATCCTCGTCGTCGGTCTTCATGAAATAGCGTTCGCGCGCAATCTTCTGATAAGCCCCCGGCACATGGTTAAGCTCCCTGAGCTTGCGCATGTCGTCCTCGTTCTGGGCGTTGTACTTGTCGATTTGCTGGCGAAGGTCGCTTATCTGCATCTCCAACTGGACACGATGCATAAAGCTGTTTTCATCGACAAAGCCTACGAGTATAATTCCGGCGATGATGACAATAGCATATTTGTAGTGGCCCACAAGAGCCATTATAAGTTTAAGACGACCCATTGTTATTTAATTTGTATGCAAACTTACTCATAATTTTCCGTATTCATACACGAAAATAGAATTTTTTATAGTAAGTTTGCAGTTGATTATCATCATCGCACATTATATAATATGGAAGAATATATAGTTTCAGCACGCAAATACCGCCCGATGACGTTCGACTCGGTAGTGGGCCAGAAGGCTCTGACCACCACCCTAAAGAACGCCGTGAAGAGCGGAAAGCTGGCTCATGCCTATCTGTTCTGCGGACCGCGCGGCGTGGGCAAGACCACTTGCGCACGCATCTTTGCCAAAGCCATCAACTGCATGAACCCCACTGCTGAGGGCGAGGCATGCGGCGAGTGCGAGAGCTGCAAGGCGTTTGCCGAACAGCGCTCGTACAACATCTTCGAGCTTGACGCCGCCAGCAACAACTCGGTGGAGCATATCAAGTCGCTCATGGAGCAGACACGCATTCCGCCGCAGGTGGGCAAGTACAAGGTTTTCATCATCGACGAGGTGCACATGCTGTCGTCTGCCGCCTTCAACGCTTTCCTCAAGACGCTTGAAGAGCCGCCGGCACACGTCATCTTCATCCTCGCCACCACCGAGAAGCACAAGATTCTGCCTACAATCCTGTCGCGCTGCCAGATATACGACTTCGAGCGAATGACTGTGGAGAACACCATATCGCACCTAAAGAACGTGGCACAGAAGGAGGGCATCACATACGAAGAGGAGGCTCTGGCTATAATAGCCGAGAAAGCCGACGGCGGTATGCGCGACGCTCTGTCGATATTCGACCAGGCGGCGAGCTTCTGCCAGGGCAACATCACCTACGCCAAGGTGATTGAAGACCTCAACGAGCTGGATGCTGACAACTACTTCCGCATGGTTGACTTGGCGCTTGAGAACAAGGTGAGCGACATAATGGTGCTGCTCAACAGCATCATAGAGAAGGGTTTTGACGGTGGCAACCTCATCAACGGACTGGCGTCGCACGTACGCAACGTGCTCATGGCTAAGGACGAGAGCACTCTGAAACTGCTCGACGCAAGCCAGCAGCAGGTGCAGAAGTATGCCGACCAGGCGCAGCGATGCCCCACGAAGTTCCTGTATCAGACACTGAAGCTGACCAATCAGTGCGACCTGTCCTACAGACAGAGCAGCAACAAGCGACTGCTCGTCGAGCTGACACTCATACAGGTGGCTCAGTTGACACAGCCCGAGGATGCTGCCGATGGCGCGGGGCGTAGCCCCAAAAGTCTGAAATCCCTGTTCAAGCACTTAACGATGAACCGGAATGCAGCGGCTCGGCAGGTGGCCGCTCCGGAGAATAACGCCGCTCTGGCTGCTGCCATGGGCGCTGCCTCGGCACACATCACACAATCGGGAGCTGCCACGGCAGCCGCTACGACTACGGCTTCAGCCCCTACGGCAGCACCCAAACGCCCAGCCATGAAGCTGTCGAGCCTCGGCATCACATTCCAAAGCCTTCAGCAGAAGCAGCAAACGGAGAAGAAGCAGGAGGCGGAAATAACCAACAAGGACGAGAATGAGGAGTTCAACCAGGACTTCCTCGAACTGCAATGGCTGTCGATGTGCAACCGCATGCCGCAGAAGATGATTAGTCTTGCCTCACGAATGAAGAACATGAGGCCACGCATAGCAGAATTTCCTGCCATCGAGATAATCGTCGACAACCAGATGCTGCTCGACCAAGTGGATACCATAAAGGGACGAATACGTGCCACTATGGCAAAGGCTCTGCACAACGGCAACATAACGCTCACACTCAGACTGGCTAAAGCCGAGGAGATAAGCAAGAAACTCACCAAGAAGGAGGTGTTCGACGAACTGATGAAGCAGAAGGAAGTGCGCTCGTTCGTCGAAGCCATGGGACTGGAGCTGACGTAAGCCGGCAATCGAAGCTGACGTAACAACGAACCATTCGTAACAAAACAAAAGATTACATAAATGAAGACATTGAAAAGATTTCTGCCAGACATTCTGGTAGTATTGCTGTTTGCCGTCATCGCATTTGCCTACTTCTTCCCGGCAGATACCGAAGGCCGCATTCTCTATCGCCACGACTCGTCGGCAGGACGAGGCTCGGGTCAGGAGCTGACCGAGTATTATCAGCGCACAGGCGAGCGCACCCGTTGGACCAACTCGCTCTTTAGCGGAATGCCTACCTATCAGATGGCACCGTCGTACGACAGCCAGCAGGTTCTGAACGAGGTAGGCAAGTTCTACCACCTGTGGCTGCCCGAGAACGTCTGGTATGTGTTTGCATACCTTCTGGGCTTCTACATCCTATTACGCGCATTCGACTTCCGTCGTGAGCTGGCTGTGCTCGGCTCTATAATATGGGCGTTCAGCAGCTACTTCTTCATCATCATCGCTGCCGGACACATCTGGAAAGTGATAGCCCTGGCTTATCTGCCGCCTATGATAGCAGGTATTGTGCTGGCATATAGAGGAAAGTATGTGTGGGGATTTGTCATCACGGCACTGTTCACGGCGCTTGAGATACAGGCCAACCACGTGCAGATGACCTATTATTATCTGTTCATCATCGCCTTCATGGTGCTGGCTTATCTGTGGGATGCCGTTCGCAATCATCGCCTGGCACAGTTTGGCAAGGCTACGGGCGTGTGCTTTGTGGCAGCCGCACTGGGCGTTGTCATCAACCTCTCCAACCTCTACCACACCTGGCAGTACACCCAGGAGTCGATGCGAGGAAAGAGCGAACTGGTGAAGAAGAACTCAGCCAACCAGACAAGCAGCGGTCTCGACCGCGACTACATCACACAGTGGAGCTATGGCATCGACGAGACATGGACACTGCTCGTGCCTAACACCAAGGGCGGAGCGTCAATGCCGCTTGCCATGAACGAGAAGGCTATGGAGAAAGCCGACCCGCAGTTCTATCAGATTTATCAACAGTTGGGACAGTACTGGGGCAACCAGCCCGGCACAAGCGGACCGGTATACGTGGGCGCTTTCGTACTGATGCTGTTCGTACTGGGTCTGTTCATCGTGAAAGGACCTATGAAGTGGGCGCTGTTCCTTGCCACCGGTCTGTCGATACTGCTTTCGTGGGGCCACAACTTCATGTGGTTTACCGACCTATTCCTCGACTATGTACCCATGTATGCCAAGTTCCGAACGGTGGCTTCGATACTCGTAATTGCCGAGTTCACCATTCCTTTGCTGGCAATGTTGGCACTTAAGAAGATATTCGACACTCCCGACTTCTTCACACAGAAGATACGCATATACCTCGGCACGTCGAAACATCCTATCATTGCGCACAACACGACCAACATGTTTTGGTTGTGGGTGAGCTTCATAGCTACGGGTGGCATGGCGTTGCTGTTTGCCATCATGCCGTCGATATTCTTCCCCGACTATGTTTCGGCTTCAGAGCTGGAGGCAATGAAGCAGATTCCGTCGGAATATCTTGGTCCGTTGCTCAGCAATCTGCAGGAGATACGCATCTCGATATTCACCGCCGACTGCTGGCGCACATTCTTCGTCATCGTGCTCGGCACCGCTGTGCTGTTGCTGCTGCGCATGAAGAAGATACAGCCCAAGTATGCTGTGGGTGCCATCATCGTGCTCTGCCTCGTTGATATGTGGCAGGTCAACAAGCGTTATCTCAACGACGGCATGTTCGTAGAGCGTAGCGTGCGCGAGACTCCGCAACAGGAGACAGCCACCGACCGCCAGATCATGCAGGACAAAGCGCCCGATTATCGTGTGCTTAACCTCGCTTCGAACACGTTCAACGAAAACGAGACTTCTTACTATCACAAGTCTATCGGCGGATACCACGCTGCCAAGCTGCGCCGCTATCAGGAAATGATCGACCAGTATATCGGTAAGGAGATGCGCGACATGCAGGGTGCCATCGTCAACGCACAAGGCGACATGACCCGTGTGGCTGGCGACTCAATCTATCCGGTGCTCAACATGCTCAACACCAAGTACGTAATCCTGCCGCTGCAGGGCGGACAGACAGCTCCGCTGCTCAATCCGTACGCCTTCGGCAACGCATGGTTTGTAGACCGTATAAGCTATGTTGACAATGCCAACGCCGAGATTGATGCCGTAGGAAAGCTCAATCTGCGCCACGAGGCTGTAGCCGACAGCAAGTTTAAGGATGTTCTGGGCGAGCCTGTAGCACAACAGTCAAATGCCGTAGTGACTCTGAAGAAGTATGAGCCTAACGAGCTGACATACACAGTAGAGTCGCAGAAGGGTGGCATCGTAGTGTTCTCGGAGGTTTACTATCCCGGATGGACAGCCACTGTCGACGGCACAGACACTCCAGTAGGCCGTGTCAACTACATCCTTAGAGCCATCAACGTCAAGCCAGGCAAGCACACCGTAGTGCTGACATTCAAGCCTGCATCGGTGAAGAACACCGAAACAGCTGCCTATGTGGCTTATCTGTTGCTCGTACTGGCTATCGCCGCAGGCGTATTCTTCGAAATGAAGAGACGCAAGAATGAAACAAACGAACTGAAGAAATAACAATATGGAGTTTCGTACACCAGTAAACATTACGCTCGCGCCGTTCGCTATCGAACCGCGCGAGCGTATGCTTTTTGTAGGCTCTTGCTTTGCCGACAACATAGGACGGCGATTTGTGGAGGACAAGTTTCGCGCTACGGTCAATCCATACGGCGTGATGTACAATCCGGCAAGCATCATGCACACCGTGAAGCGATGGACCGATGAGCTTGTTGCAACCGATGAAGCCCCTCAGACGGCTGTGTTCACGCTCGGCACCAACCATGTCTACATCCTCAACGAGACGGGCGAGATAGTGGACAATTGCCGGAAGCGTCCACAGCGGTTGTTCACCGAGCGCGAGCTGAGCGTTGACGAGTGTGCCGACTATCTGCGTGAGGCAATTGCCACACTCCAGAAGATTAATCCTTCGGTTCGTATCATCATCACCGTAAGCCCCATCCGCTACGCCAAATACGGATTTCACGGCAGTCAGCTGTCGAAGGCAACGCTGCTTTTGGCTGCCGACAAGTTGACAAAGGAGATGGACAACGTGGTGTATTTCCCTGCCTACGAGATTGTCAACGACGAATTGCGCGACTACCGTTTCTATCGTGAAGACATGCTCCACCCTACCGACCAGGCTGTGGAATACATCTGGCAGCGCTTCGGCGAAACTTTCTTCTCCAAGCAAACACGCAAGTTTCTCGAAGAGTGGCACCCGATAAAGGCTGCTCTCGCCCACCGACCATTCAATCCGGAAGCCGAAGAATACAAGAAGTTCTTGGAAAAGGCGAAGGAAGGGGAAAGGGAGTTGATGGAGAGGTACAAGTGAAGAGCCCTACCCCCGGCCCCTCCCCCGTAGGGAGGGGAGTAATATGATTTGTTTGCTATGGAAGGATAAAAACAGTAGCGGAGGTCTCCGGCCTCCGCTACTCGTTTTCTTGCGCAGGGTATGGCGAGGACGCCATACCCTCCTATATAAGTTTACAAAGCATACCACTCCCCTCCCTACGGGGGAGGGGAGTGGTATGCTTTGTTGGGTTTCGATATCTTACAACCCTATCCTCACGCTTCCGCCTGCCATAATCCACAGACCCGGCTGGCGCACAGCACCGAGGTCGTAGTATCTGTGGCATGTCAGGTTGTCGGCCTTAACGTAAAGGCTGTACGACGGAGCGGTCCACATCAGTTTTACGTCGACCTTGGTATAAGGCGAATAGTTGTTCATGCGCTCCTGCCAACGTACTGCCCACGATGCCGACAGACGGCTCCAGATGCGGTGGTCGAGCTGGAATGTGGCCTTATGACGCAAGTATTCAAGAGCATAGAGCGAGCCGAATATCTCGCGGTCGGTCTCGTGCTTCTGGTGGATGAAGGCATAGCCAGCCTTGACACGTGTGATGAACGAACCCGGAACGAGCTCGTCCATATTGAGCGTAACGTCAGCCGAATAGCCCATATTGTCGAGTTTGCCGATGTTCATCGCCTGATACTTGCGACTCTCGGCTGTAGGATAAACCCAGTCGATGATGTTCTTGCCCTCAGAGTAGAATCCGCTCAGCACAGCCTCAACGCCACGTGTGCGGAAGCGTGTACCAATTTTGAAGGTAGAATTGCGCTCTGGGCTGAGGTTGGGATCGCCCTGCTGTGCCGAGTTTGAAGTATAAAGGTCGGTGAATGTGGGCACACGCAGCGCCTTGTTCCACGAAGCGTAGAACTTCCAGTTGTCGCTCGGACGATAAGAAATGTCTACACCAGGATAGAAACGAAAACGGTTGTCGAGTCCCGTATTGCGGTTGGCAAGCACGCCAGCCGACAGGGTGAATCCACCGAGAATTACATTATGCTCAAGAAAGACGCTCGTGTTGGTGCGGTCGCCACGATGGTCGTAGTGGCGGTCGGAACCGTGTATGGCAGTCCACTCGCTCTCGTCGAGCAGTGTTCCGTATGCAGTACTGAGGATGTGCTCCTTGCGCAGGTCGACGCCAACGGCTGTCTTACCCAGTAACCACGAGGCATGGGCATTGAGAGCAGCTCCATATACATCCATACGGTGATAGTTCTCGCCGTTCTGTGCTCCTTCCTTGCCGCGAGTGAGCTGATAATGGTCTACATCGCGGTGCCAATATACCGAGGGCGAGAACACCAGACGCTCGTCGGCAAACGGACGTACGTCTGCAAGAGCCGATGCCATGAAGCGGCGTGTTGCCTCCCACTGGTTGTTGAAGCGGGCGCTGTAGAATGTAGATGCGCCATAATCCTGCGACGACAGACCGCCCTGCCACGACAGATTGACGTAGCGCGACTCCAAAGCTCCCATATAATACATGCGACGACGCTTGAAATCGCTGTTGGCTGTGCCACCGTCGCTCTGCGTATAGCCTCCGCTGAGCTGCTGGCTGACATTGCCTGTGCGAAGACTCAAACCAGCATCGCCACCGAATGTGCCGAACGAGCCTCCTTCGGCCGACACACGCACACTGCTCTCCTTGTCGGTGTGCGTCACGATGTTGATGGCGCCGTTGAACGCCGACGAACCGAACACACGTGCCGAAGCACCCTCGAGAACCTCGATGCGCTCAATGTCAGAAAGAGAAACTGGGAAATCGGCTGCATTATGGCCGGTTTGCGGGCTTGACATGTTCACTCCATTCAATAGAATGGTAATCTGGTCGAACGTGCCGCCATTGATGCTGATGTCCGTCTGTACACCAAAGCCACCGCGCTGACGGACATCTACGCCCGTGGCTAACTTAAGAATGTCGTTGATACTTGACGCCTCCGCACGCTGAATGTCGTCGCGCGAGATGACAGTCACAATCTTTGCCGACTGCAACGCAGTGAGCGGAGCACGCGAACCGGTGACAAGCACCTCGTCGAGCTTCACCTCCTGACGGCCAAGTGAGTCGGCAGCCATTGCTGTAGCAGCAGGCTTAGTGCTGATTCCGTCTGCCTTGGCGTAGGTCAAAGTTGCTACACTAAGGGTGCAGATGAGCACCTCACGTCCGATACAGCTGAACAGAGCATAGCTACGGCGCGAGAAATGCTTGAAGCGCAGAGCCTGTCTGTCGTTAAATCTGTGTCTGTACATAGATTTTTTTAGATGAATTAATTAATAAAAATGAATAAAATAATACAGGGGCGTATATTTTAAAAACTCGCACTACCAATCACTGGCAGTGCGAGTTGTCGTTGCAGCGCTGTGCAACTTATCATTGTTTAATTGTATATATTAATACCATTTCTTACTTCTCAGCATCGATAGCCTTAATCTTCTGGCGAACCAGTTCGAGGTCGTCGCGGAGCTTCTGCACCTTGCGATTCATCTCGTCGATAAGGCTGTTGCCCTTCTTAGAGCTTGCATTGAGGAAACCGAGGTTGTTCTCGTAGGTCTGAATCTCCTGCTTGAGCTGGTCGAAACGACGCATCAGGCGTGAGCGCTCTGAGCCCAAAGCCTCCTCGCCACGCTTAGCCATGTTCTTGATGTTCGACTTGAAGTCGTCAAGACGGCGGCGCTTTGTAGAGATATTCAGCTGACGATAGATTACGTCGAGCACCTCATGATACTCGGCATAAAGAGTGTCCTTCTCCTTGAAGGGCACGTGGCCTACCTTATTATATTCGTCGACGAGAGCCTGAACCTGATCCTTTGTGGCATCAGCACCAAGACCCTTGAGCTGAGCTATGAGCTCACGCTTCTTGTCGAGATTGGCACGTTCTTCGCCACGTGTGCCTGCATTGGCAGCCTTGCGTGCCTCGAAGAACTTGTTGCAAGCACCGAGGAACTCGTTCCAGAGCTGGTCGCCGAGCTTCTTGGGCACCTGGCCTACGGTCTTCCACTCCTTCTGGAGGGCGATGAGCTTGTCGCTTGTCGACTTCCAGTCAGTGCTCTCAGCCAGAGCCTTAGCCTTCTCAACGAGAGCCTTCTTGCGCTCTATGTTGTCGGCATAGGCAGCCTTGAGCTGCTTGAAGAACTCAGTCTTGCGTCCGAAGAAGTCGTCGCAGGCAGCGCGGAAACGCTCGAATATCTTGACGTTCATCTTCTGCGGTGCAAAACCTATGGTCTTCCACTCGTTCTGTATTTCGATTATCTCCTTAGAGTGCTTCTCCCAGTCGGCAGCGCCCTTGTTTTCGAGCTTGCCAATCTCCTCTACCTTCTCGCAGAGGGCTGTCTTGCGTGCAAGATTCTCCTCCTCGCCAGCGCGAAGGTCCTCGAAGTGCTGCTGATGACGCTTGTTGATGACGGTAGATGCAGCCTTGAAGCGGGTCCATATCTGCTCGCGCAACTCCTTGGCAACGGGACCTGTCTCACGATATTGCTGATGGAGTTCCTGCAACTGGTGGAACGCGCTGATTACGTCCTCCTCGTCGGCAAGCTTCTCTGCAGCCTCACACAGCTTGGTCTTTATCTCAAGATTCTTCTTGAAATCGTACTCGCGAGCCTCAGAGTTGAGCTTCAGCAGGTCGTAATACTGCTCAACGTAAAGCTGATAGTTGCGCCACAGCTCGCTGGCTTTATCTGCCGGCACAGCCTTGATGTCCTTCCACTCCTGCTGCAGTTCCTTAAACTCGTTGTACGACTTGTTGGCTTCATCGGGCGATGTAGCCATAGCCTTGATACGTTCGATAATGGCGAGTTTCTTCACAAGGTTAGCCTGCTTCTCAGCTTCCTGCTCCAGGAACACCTTTGCACGTTTTTCGCGCACTACAGCCATTTGCTCCTTGAATGTTTCTTCGTCTTCGTCGGGCACAATCTGGTATGTTGTGGGATCGCCACCGCCCTCGATGTATTCCTTCAAACGTGCTTCGCGCTCGGCGATGTGCAACTTGTAGAATACAGTCTTAAGTAGGTCGATCTCATCTTTGTCAGGATTGTCGTCGCTCTGTGCAATCTGCTTCAGGCGTTCTACAACCTCCTGCTTTGTCTTGTATACCTTGGTGTTAGCCACCGGCTGTTCGGCGGGAGTGTCTACGTTCTGAACTTCAGCTACGTTCTCCACATTCGCCACTTCTTGTGTACCTTGATTCAAGGCTTTCTCTTGAGAGTCCATCATTTCACTGTTTTAAGTTTATGATAAGGGTAATTCAAATTCTCACCATGCCAAGGCTTTGCCAAGGCATGATTTTCATATACATATATATTTATATAGAGTGCAAACTTAAATAAAAAAAACCGAAAAGCGACAAAAAAGTATGATTTTTTTGTATTTAAAGCAAAAAAGGAGGCTATGACGCGGTGTCATAACCCCCTGTATGTCTTACTTTAGTAGCCTAAAGGCTTACTTCAGTACCTCGATTGCACGCTGCAAACGCTTGATTGTCTCTTCCTTGCCGAGGAAAGCCGAGATGTCGAACATGCCCGGACCCTTGCCTATACCTACAAGAGCAAGGCGGAAGGCGTTCATCACGTCGCCCAGCTTGTAGCCCTTGTCCTCAACCCACTTCATCACGACGGGTTCCTGACCCTCGATAGAGAAGTCGTCGATGCCCTGGAGCACTTCTGCCAACTCGCCCATCACCTTGGCTGAGTCTTCCTTCCAGCGCTTCTTCACGGTCTTCTGATCGTACTCTGTAGGAGCGATGAAGAAGAACGAGCACAGAGGCCAAAGCTCCTTGACGAAGCTCACACGATCCTTCATCATAGCCACTACCTGTGTGATGCGCTCCATCGACTCGTCAACGCCGTTGTTGGCTACGATAGGTGCGAAGAGGTCGGCAATCTCCTCGTTCGACTTGCGCAGTATATACTCGTGGTTGAACCAGATGCCCTTCTGATAGTCGAACTTGGCACCCGACTTAGAGCACTTGTGGATGTCGAACTGCTCAACAAGCTCGTCGAGCGAGAACATCTCCTGCTCTGTACCGGGATTCCAGCCCAGCAGGGCGAGGAAGTTGACAACAGCCTCGGGGAAGTAGCCGCTTTCGCGATAGCCCGAAGAGATGTCGCCGGTCTTGGGGTCGTGCCACTCAAGCGGGAATACGGGGAAACCGAGACGGTCGCCGTCGCGCTTCGAGAGCTTGCCCTTGCCCTCCGGCTTGAGCAGAAGCGGCAGGTGGGCGAATGTAGGCATAGTGTCTTCCCATCCGAAAGCACGATAAAGCAGAACGTGAAGCGGTGCGCTGGGCAACCACTCCTCGCCACGTATCACGTGAGTAATCTCCATAAGGTGGTCGTCGACGATGTTTGCCAAGTGATAGGTAGGCAGCTCGTCGGCACTCTTGTAGAGCACCTTGTCGTCGAGAATGTCGCTCTTTATCTTCACGTCACCACGAATCATGTCGTCGACATGCACCTCGATGCCCGGCTCAACCATGAAGCGAACCACATACTGCTCGCCATCGTTGATGCGACGCTCCACTTCTTCCTTCGAGAGAGTGAGCGAGTTGGTCATCTGCATACGTGTCTTGGCGTCGTACTGGAAGTTCTGAATCTCAGCACGCTTTGCCTCAAGCTGCTCGGGCGTATCGAAAGCGATGTAAGCCTTGCCGTCGGCAAGAAGCTGGTCGACATATTTCTTATATATGGCGCGACGCTCGCTCTGACGATACGGGCCGTGGTTGCCACCGAACGACACTCCCTCGTCAAACTTGATACCGAGCCAACGGAACGACTCGATAATATAGTCTTCGGCTCCCGGCACAAAGCGGTGCGAGTCGGTATCCTCGATACGGAACACCAGGTCGCCGCCGTGCTGACGGGCGAATAGATAGTTATACAATGCTGTACGCACACCACCGATGTGCAAAGGTCCTGTTGGACTTGGCGCGAAGCGCACCCTTACTTTTCTATCTGACATATTATAGTATGTTATTTATTTTTGTGTACAAAGGTAGTAAGTTTTTCTCAATTTAGACATTTTTTTTGTAATATTGCAGTCCAAACCCATAATAAGACTATATATGTATAGAATTGAGAAGAGCAGAAAACATTTCTGGCGCAATATGTTCACACGTATGGCGCTGGTATTGGTGACTGTGGCTGTAATCGTGTGGTCGCTGCCCCGCAATGAGAGCCAGCGATTCAGATACGACGTAGGCAAGCCGTGGATGTACGGCTCGTTCATAGCCAAGTTCGACTTCCCTATCTACAAGACCGACGAGACCATCAAGGCCCAAGAAGACTCGCTGCTGCAGACCTACCAGCCCTACTACAACTACGACAAGACGGTGGAGAAGAAGCAGGTGAACAAGTTCCTCTCCGACTTCCACGACGGCATTCCCGGACTGCCACATCAGTACATCGACATCATAGCCAAACAGCTGCACCGACTATATCAGACGGGCATCATGGACACGCCCGAATACAACGAGATATACCGCGACTCCACTTCGCTGGTGCGCGTCGTCATAGGCAACAACGCACAGACCATGCCGCTCGACGAAATCTACTCTACGCTGTCGGCTTACGAGCAGATATTCCTCGACGACGTGGTTGCCCAGCAACGCCCCCTGCTGCAACGCTGCAATCTGAACAACTACATCGAGCCTAACCTTATATATGACAAGGAACGCTCGCTGACCGAACGCAACGACCTCCTGTCGTCCATACCGCCTGCCAGCGGCATGGTAATGAGCGGACAGAAGGTGATTGACCGTGGCGACATTGTCGACGAATACACCTACCGCGTGCTCAACTCGTTCGAGCGTGAGATAAAACGCCGGTCGGCTACGCAGAACGAGATAACGAGCACCATCATCGGACAGATTATACTTGTGACCTTTATGGTGACGCTCTTCACCATATACCTCGCACTGTTCCGTCGCGACTACTTCAACAAGCCGCGCTCCATCGCCATGCTCTACTCGCTCATTACGTTCTTCCCGGTGATAGTGGCTATAATGATGCGCCACAACTTCATGAGCGTCTACATAGTGCCCTTCGCCATGGTTCCGATGTTTGTGCGTGTGTTTATGGACTCGCGCACGGCATTCATCTCGCACGTCACGATGCTGCTTATATGCACCATCGCCGTGAGATACCAGTACGAATTCATCATCATTCAGATTGTAGCGGGCTTGATAGCCATCTACTCGCTGCGCGAACTGACACGCCGCGCCCAGGTGTTCAAGACGGGAATACTCGTGGCTATGGGCAGCGCACTGGTGTATCTGGCGCTGCAGATGATACAAGACAACGACTTCACCATCATGGACCACGACATGTACTACCACTTCGTGGTGAACGGTGTGCTGCTGTTGCTCGCCTATCCGCTGATGTACATCGTCGAGAAGATGTTCGGATTCGTGTCGAGCGTGACGCTGTTTGAGCTGTCAAACACCAACCGCGGACTGCTGCGCGACCTCTCGGAGATAGCGCCCGGCACCTTCCAGCACTCTATCACGGTGGGCAACCTGGCAGCCGAAATAGCCAATAAGATTGGTGCCAACTCGCTGCTCGTGCGTACCGGTGCTCTGTATCACGACATCGGCAAAATGGCTGACCCCGTATTCTTCACCGAGAATCAGGCTGGTGTCAACCCGCACGACCACCTCGACTACAAGGAGAGCGCACGCATCATCATCAATCATGTCACCGAGGGCGTGAAAATGGCTGAGCGTGAGAATCTGCCCACCATCATACGCGACTTCATCGTGACCCACCATGGCACGGGAATGACCAAGTTCTTCTACATTAAATATAAGAACGAGCATCCCGACGAAGAGATTGACCCGAAACCGTTTGAATATCCAGGTCCCAACCCGTTCACACGCGAGCAGGCCATCCTCATGATTGCCGACGGCGTGGAGGCTGCTTCGCGCTCAATAGCCGAATACACCGAGGAGAACATTGCCACTCTGGTAAACAAAATCATCGACGGCGACGTTGCCGACGGCTACTTCAAGGACTGCCCCATCACCTTCCGCGACATAGCACTCGCCAAAGTCGTACTCATCGAACGCCTCAAAGCAATATACCACACACGTATATCGTATCCAGAGGCTAAGAAGTAATAAAAAAACAAGAACAACATTAAGGACTTTATCTTGAAAGTCAATTAATGTTGTTCTTGTTGTTTTATGTCCAATATGTGCATTTTCACCACAATGCCACTTTTCCTGCAACACCCAAATCAATGGTTGCAGTTACGACACCAAGAGCCTTGAATACTCTTCGCATAGTAGGTATTGTTATGCTATAACCTCTTTCTAATCGAGAAATCTGTGCTCTTTTCACACCTATACGTTCACCAAGTTGTTCTTGGGTCAAGTTCTGTTCTATACGAGCCTTCTTGATGGCTTCTCCCAAACGATAAGCATGCAATGCTTCATCAACATCACTTTCAAAAGCATCACGTTTCGAAGTTCCTACTTTTCCAAAGTGCTTGTCAAGCACATCGTCCAAAGGGGTAAGATTCATCTGTGCCTCGTCAGTCAAGACAAGTCGGAAGATATTTAGTGCCATACATTTTCAATTTGGTACAAAGATAGACATAATGTTTCATAAACAAGAAACATTATGCACTTAAATGTGTTTTACAACCCGTTTTTAACAATTCAGAAATATATAATAGCCACAGCTTGCTAACGGCATGCAAATATTGTACAAGCAGTAAAAAAGTGTTACAAAACGAAAATTGATTCTAGAGATTTCTGAGGCGGTTTTTATCGGTTTTTCGACGTAAAATGCCACACCAAAATCCATTCAAGGCTTCTTTGCATTGCAAAAGGACTACAGTTGAAGTGTAAAAGGACTACAGTTGCAATGCAAACAAGGCTAAAATGAAAGGCAAAAGTGGTCGTTTTGCAATAAAAGGGAGTGTTTTTTACGTTGATAGCATTGCCGATTTTCAACACTAACGTAGCAACACAGTGATTTTCAACAACATATCTCAAATTGCTCAAAACTCGAGAATTTCGAGCTAAAGATTTCCTTGTGCGCTCAACTCATAGTTTTGAGGACTTAAAAATGCAAATATTGTGTTGAGAGGACATAAAAAAACGGCAATCACACGATAAATTAATATCAATGCGATTGCCGATAACCACTTGCCGAAACTTTAAGTTATATGGCCTATTTTAAGCAAATTATATGATGAGACTTAGAAGTTGATGTCCAGTCCTACACCAAACACATTGTTGTTACGAGTGAAGTCGGCAGAGTAGTTGTTCTTCTGTGTCTTCATTGTGTCGTAGAATGTGTGGAAGTAGGCTACTTGCAGATCCATCTTCTTTGAGAGGTGGACTACGCCACCTACACCTACCGAGTTAGAGCTAACCACGAACGACTTGTCGTCCATGTAGTCGTCGGTCATGCCGTAGCTTGTGCGCTGCCAGCCTGTGCTTACGGTGAACTTCTTGTTGATATCGTACTCTACACCTGCGCTGTACTCGAATGTACCACGGTCGAGCTTCTCCTGACGGTTGTTGTAAGAAGTGGCGTGCTTGTCGTCAAACCAGTGGAAACCTACGTTGATGCGCAAGTCGTCGATTGGCTTGTAGCCTACACCTACAGTGAGAAGAGCAGGAATGTCGCCCTCAATCTTCTTGCCGTCCTCGTATTCGCCAATTGCTTCGCCAAGCTCGGCGTTGAACTGCTTCTTAAGCATAGTAGTTGCTCCCTGCACATTTTGATTGCTAAGGATAGCATCGGCAGCTGCCTCAGGCACGCCACCAGCGAGGTATGCGTTGCGCAAGTTGCCATCGAGGTTACCGATTGAAGGAGTCTGGTTTACCGACTTGTTCTTAAGACGCATACGAGTCTTGAACTCATACTTGGCCGAGAAGTTCCAGCGATCAGTCTTAAAGTCTACGCCAATCATAGGAGTGAATCCGAGACCGGTCTGGTCGCAGCTGAGCTCGATGTCAGCAGCATTGGTCTTGGTGGGGTCGAGCACCTGATAGAGGGGCATGTTGCCTACCTTGATGTCGCGTACATATCCGTAGTAGTTGCACAATGCATATACGGTACGCACACCGCCATATACTGCGAAGTTTTCATTCACCTTATAAGCAGCACCTATCGAGATGCCGTAGTAGTACTGACGGCCGTGCATATAGCTGTCATAGGTGTACTTGCCGTCTTTACCGAACTTGCTTGAGAATACGGCAGGAACGCCATACTGGGCTGCAACGCCGTCAACAACCTGTGCCAACTTGCATGCTCCCATTGCAGTCTCGCTCACAATCTTCTCGAACGAACCGAGTCCGTTGTCGAAAGTACACTTTCCACCGCCACCGGCAAGCGCCAGGTTAGCCTGGAACGACCAGCGTCCTTTGTTGTAAGCATATTGGAGTGAGGGAATGACGGGGGCGAAAGCCTTACCCTTGAATGTACGTGGAGTGATAGGATTGTTCACGTTGTTGGTGAACAACTTGTAGTCGTTCTTGATAGAACGGTCCTGATAAGCCAACTGCCAGTTGAGCGAGAGGTGATGACCCTGACCCAAAAACGCAACGCCAGCTGGGTTGAAATAAACGCCATCAATGCCGATTGACGCCTCACGGCTCATCATACGGTTGAAAGCTATGTTCTGATTGGTGTTTGTAAGTAGTCCTCCTGCAAACGAAAAGCTGCTTGAGGCAATCGCTGCTGTCAAGCAAACTGTCTTGATTTTGTTCATCTTAATTTAATTACCTTTAAAATATTGGTTGCAAAGGTAATCAGATTGTTCTATTCTTCCGTACAAAAGAACAGTTATTTAATGTCTATTAACAGAAAAAGCATAAAACCTTGCACAAACAAAAGGTTTTGTGCAAGGTTTAGGGCTTAATTTATTGTCCATAATAGGAACGGCGGACTCCCGTTGCGACGTAAATATCATTATTCCCCTAAACAAACAATGATAATAATGCAAAGAAAAAAAATAAATAATAATAAATCGGTAGGCTTTCGATTAAAAAGTAGTAACTTTGCAAACGATAGAATTCAAATCAAAACACATATACAAGCAGTATGATTTTATTTTTCATGACTCCAAGCAAGAGCGTGATCGCTACAGAAGTGGATCACCAGCTCTCACAAGATGAGATCAATGAACTGTGTTGGCTTTACGGCGGTGCTACACTCATAGAGGGTGAGACTGTCGAGGGCTTCTTCGTGGGCCCACGCCGCGAAATGATTACTCCATGGAGTACGAATGCCGTAGAGATAACTCAGAATATGAGCCTCCACGGCATTTCGCGTATAGAGGAGTATTTCCCCGTCGACTCGAAAGATGCCGACCACGACCCTATGCTTCAGCGCATGTATGAGGGCCTGAACCAGGACATCTTCACTGTCAACCACCAGCCTGAGCCTATCAAGCGCGTGGATAACATCGAGGAATACAACGAGCAGGAGGGTCTGGCTCTGTCGGCTGAGGAGATTGAATATCTCCATAAGATAGAGAAGGAATTGGGCCGTCCGCTTACCGACTCGGAAATATTCGGTTTCGCACAGATCAACTCTGAGCATTGCCGCCACAAGATTTTCGGCGGAACATTCATCATCGACGGCAAGGAAATGGAGTCGTCGCTGTTTGCAATGATCAAGCAGACCACTAAGGAGAACCCCAACAAGATTCTCTCTGCTTATAAGGATAATGTGGCTTTCGCACAGGGTCCGGTTGTAGAGCAGTTCGCTCCGAAGGACCAGTCGACAAGCGACTACTTCCAGGTGAAGGACATCGAGAGCGTTATCTCGCTCAAGGCTGAGACTCACAACTTCCCTACTACCGTAGAGCCGTTTAACGGTGCAGCTACAGGTACGGGCGGTGAGATACGCGACCGTATGGGCGGTGGCGTAGGTTCATGGCCTATTGCCGGTACAGCTGTGTACATGACATCTTATCCGCGACTCAAGGACGACGACAACCTGACACGCGACTGGGAGGACATCATGCCCGTTCGCAAGTGGCTTTATCAGACTCCTGAGCAGATTCTTATCAAGGCTTCGAACGGAGCAAGCGACTTCGGCAACAAGTTCGGACAACCTCTCATCACCGGTTCGTTGCTCACTTTCGAGCATCAGGAGGGCAATGAGAAGTATGCTTACGACAAGGTTATCATGCTTGCCGGCGGTGTAGGCTACGGCACAAAGCGCGACTGCCTGAAGAAGGAGCCGCAGAAGGGCAACAAGGTTGTCGTTGTTGGTGGCGACAACTACCGCATCGGTCTCGGTGGCGGTTCTGTATCGTCGGTTGATACCGGCCGTTACAGCAACGGTATTGAGCTGAACGCCGTTCAGCGTGCCAACCCTGAGATGCAGAAGCGTGCCTACAACCTCGTTCGCGCATTGTGCGAGGAGGACGTAAACCCTGTAGTAAGTATCCACGACCACGGTTCGGCTGGTCACCTCAACTGTCTCTCGGAGCTCGTAGAGGAGTGTGGTGGCGAGATAGACATGACCAAACTGCCTATCGGCGACAAGACTCTCTCGGCTAAGGAAATAATCGCCAACGAGAGCCAGGAGCGTATGGGCTTGCTCATCGACGAGAAGCACATCGACCACGTACGCCGTATTGCTGAGCGCGAGCGTGCTCCGCTGTATGTAGTAGGCGAAACCACTGGCGACGCACACTTCTCATTCAAGCAGGGCGACGGCGTGAAGCCGTTCGACCTGGACGTTGCCCAGATGTTCGGTCACTCACCTAAGACCATCATGCGCGACGAAACTGTAGAGCGTCACTACAAGGATGCCGAGTATACTCACGAGGAGACTTCGGAGAACGGCAAGGACGACGTTCTCGACAAATACGTAAGCCGCGTACTGCAGCTTGAGGCTGTGGCATGTAAGGATTGGTTGACCAACAAGGTAGACCGTTCGGTAACGGGTAAGATTGCACGTCAGCAGTGTCAGGGTCAGATTCAGCTGCCTCTCTCAGACTGTGGCGTTGTAGCTCTCGACTACCGTGGCAAGAAGGGTATCGCTACCGCTCTCGGTCATGCACCGCAGGCTGGTCTGGCTTCACCTGAGGCTGGTTCGGTTCTCTCTGTAGCCGAAGCTCTGACCAATATCGTTTGGGCTCCTCTCGCCGACGGCATGAACAGCCTTTCGCTTTCAGCCAACTGGATGTGGCCATGCCGCTCGCAGAAGGGCGAGGACGCTCGTCTGTACAGCGCCGTTCAGGCACTGAGCGAGTTCTGTCTGGCTCTGAAGGTTAACGTTCCGACTGGTAAGGACTCGCTGTCAATGAGCCAGCAGTATCCTAACGGCGAGAAGATCATCTCTCCGGGTACCGTTATCGTGAGCGCCGGTGGCGAGGTTTCTGACATCCGCAAGGTTGTTTCGCCTGTATTGGTTAACGACAAGAACTCTTCACTCTATCATATCGACTTCTCGTTCGACGAGCAGCGTCTTGGCGGTAGTGCCTTCGCTCAGAGCCTCGGCTTCGTAGGCGACGACGTTCCGACCGTAAAGAATCCGGAATACTTTGCCGACTGCTTCAACGCAGTTCAGGACATGATCGAGAAGGGTTGGATTATGGCAGGTCACGACATCTCTGCCGGCGGTCTTATCACAACATTGCTCGAGATGTGCTTCGCCAACACTGAGGGCGGTATGCACATCAACCTGCACAGCCTCGCTGGCAACGACATCATCAAGATGCTCCTTGCCGAGAACCCGGGCGTTGTAATCCAGGTTTCAGACAAGTACAAGGAGGAGTTCAAGGACTACATGGAGGAGAACGGTATCGGCTACGCAAAGATCGGCTACCCCACTCCGTCGGAGCGCACCATCGTTATCAAGAAGGACGAGTATACTCACACCTTCGACATCGACGCTCTGCGCGACACATGGTACAAGACTTCTTACCTGCTCGACCGCGACCAGAGCTTCAACGGTTGTGCTGCAAAGCGCCGCGACAACTACAAGAAGCAGCCTGTTGAGATGAAGTTCCACGACTCGTTCAAGGGCTCGCTCGAAAGCTACGGCATCTCTGCCGACCGTCGCACAGCGTCGGGTATCAAGGCTGCCATCATCCGTGAGAAGGGTACCAACGGCGAGCGCGAGATGGCATACTCACTCTATCTTGCAGGCTTCGACGTGAAGGACGTAATGATGACCGACCTCATCACCGGCCGCGAAACTCTCGAGGATGTCAACATGATCGTATTCTGTGGTGGCTTCTCTAACTCTGACGTTCTTGGTTCGGCTAAGGGTTGGGCTGGTGCATTCCTCTTCAATCCGAAGGCTAAGGAGGCTCTTGACAAGTTCTATGCACGCAAGGACACTCTGTCATTGGGTATCTGCAACGGCTGCCAGCTTATGGTTGAGCTCAACCTTATCAATCCGGAGCACGAGCACCGCACACGCATGCTGCACAACAACTCACACAAGTTTGAGAGCACATTCCTCGGCTTGGAGATTCCGCAGAACAACAGCGTGATGTTCTCATCGCTCAGCGGCGACAAGCTCGGCATCTGGGTGGCTCACGGCGAGGGCAAGTTCTCATTGCCTGAGGCTGAGGACAAGTACAACGTTGTGGCTCGCTACAACTACGCTGAGTATCCGGGCAACCCGAACGGATCAGACTACAACGTAGCCGGTATCTGTTCAGCCGACGGCCGTCACTTGGCTATGATGCCCCACTTGGAGCGCGCCATCTTCCCATGGCAGAACGCTTGGTATCCTGCCGAGCGTCGTCATGACGACGTTACACCTTGGATTGAGGCATTCGTCAATGCACGCAAGTGGATTGAAAACAATAAGTAATAGATAAAAAAAGCCCCACTCCCAACCTCTCCCCAGTAGGGAGAGGAGGTGTGTCAAAATAGAAGTTAGCGGAAGTTTGGGCTTTGCCCGTAGTTAACAGAAGTTAGCGGACATATGTATAGATTGCTGAAAACAAAGCATTTGTCTGTTAACTTCCATTCATCGTAGATGGATTAACTTCTTCTTAAATTCCTATAACTCCCATTTTGACACTTCCTCGTTGGGAGTGGGGCTTATTGTTTATGGTATGGTTTTATGTACATTAATTTATTCCGTATCTTTCTTAAAATAGGATTTTTCACTCTTGGTGGCGGTTATGCTATGATTCCACAGATAGAATCGGAGATAGTAGACCGTCATAAATGGATGGATCGCAAGGATTTTCTCGACCTTATAGCCGTGGCACAGACGTGTCCAGGAGCTTTGGCGGTGAACATGAGCGTGTATATAGGATACAAGCTGCGCAAGATGGGAGGTGCCATCTGCGCCACACTCGGCGTAGCACTGCCGTCGTTCGTGATAATATTGCTCATAGCCATGTTCTTCCATCAGTTCCAGGACAACGAAGTGGTACGCTCCGTATTCAACGGCATACGCCCGGCTGTAGTGGCATTGATATGCGCACCGGTGTTCAGCATGGGTCGTGCTGCCCGCATCTCATGGATAAACTGCTGGATTCCTATAGCCTGCGCATTGCTTATATGGTTGCTTGAAGTGAATCCTATCTTCGTTCTTACCGCAGCAGGAATGTGCGGATATTTGTATGGACTATTAATAAAACCAACCGAATGATATTTCTGAAACTCTTTTACACCTTCTTCAAAATCGGTCTGTTCGGATTTGGAGGTGGCTACGGAATGCTGTCGCTCATTCAGAGCGAGACGGTGACACACAACGCGTGGATGACATCGGCTGAATTTGCCAACATTGTGGCAATAAGCCAGATGACCCCAGGCCCCATCGGCATCAACGCCGCTACCTATTGCGGCTACACAGCTGTACATAATGCCGCCATGGGCGAAACAATGGCTGTGCTGGGAAGCGCCACTGCCACACTGGCACTGGTATTGCCGTCGTTCATACTGATGATTCTGATTTGTCGTCTGTTCATGAAATACATGAACTCAATGGTGGTGCAAAACGTGATGTCGGGTCTGCGCCCGGCTGTAGTGGGGCTTATTGCCGCCGCCGCGTTGCTGTTAATGAACAGCGAAAATTTCTCGGCACCGTCAATAAACCCCTGGTATTTCGGCATCAGCCTTTATATTTTCACAGCTACACTCATTGGTACAATGGCGCTAAAAATCAACCCTATACGAATGATATGCTGGGCGGCGTTTGCCGGACTGATGCTGCTTTACTAATTGAGAATTGAGAGTTGAAAGTTATGATTACCATTGATAATTATAGTTTTGAAATATAATCAACTATACATATCATAACTCTCAACTTTCAACTCTCAATTCTCAACTATATTTCTCTCAACTTTCAACTCTCAATTCTCGACTATATTTCTCTCAATTCTCAACTTTCAACTAATATTCCGCTTCATTGGCCAAATGCCAAGTCGTAAGATAAGAAGCGCGTGTTATGTCCGTAAGCTTCGGATAGTTTATGGTCGACGCTTCGTCCGATGGCTGGTTGTAATGAGGCTGTCCGCCTGTGTGATACCACACGATTGGCACTCCCTTAAGATGGAACGACTGCTGGTCGCTGCCGCCAACGGGATTCTCCCAAGCACGATAGTCGGGTTCGAAAGTGCTGAACTGATATTTATTGACGTCGTTCTTGAGCCACTCGCCCAGTTTGGGATGAGCCGCAGTGAAGAAGTACATCAGATACTTGCTGCTTGTACCGCTGCCCACCATGTCGAAGTTGAGATAGCCCTTCACCTTCGACATTTCACTGAAATGGTCGGTGAAGTATTGCGAACCGAGCAATCCAAACTCCTCGCCGTCCCAGAAAGCAAACACAACAGTACGTTCGGGCTGTGCTCCACTCGCTACAAAGGCTTTCATAATCTGCAACACGGCAGCCACGCCCGAAGCATTGTCATCGGCTCCATTGTATATCTTGTCGCCAGCGACGTCGTTGTACACGCCCTCATGGTCGAGATGTGCGCCCACCACAACATATTCGTCAGTCTTCTTGCCGGGCAACACAGCGAGCACATTGCTAAGCGCCATCGACTGATATACACCTTTCTTAATCTTGGCTATAGAGTCGGCATTGACATAGAAACGCACGCCGCGCTTGAGCTTCTGCACAGCGCAAGCCTCAAACGGCTGCTCGTACGAATCGCCCAACAGAGGCTTCAGTCCTGCCTGACGTATCTGCGAGATAATGTACTGCTTGGCTATACGCGAACCACGTTCGCCTGCACGTCGACCCTCAAGCAGGTCGTCGGCGAGGAAATACACGTGAGCACGTGCAGCATCCTCGGTGATAGAGCGCATACCGGCTTCAATCTGAGCCGTGAGATTCTTGTTCGCTTTTGCCGCATTCTTCTTTGCAGCAAAGGCATTAGTAGTCATGGCTGCCATAACGACAGCCGATGACATGATAACAGTTCTGATGTTCATCCTGATTATTAGCGTTTTGTTTGATTAGTATTCCATAGAGAAAGTCACACCACGTCGCATCATATCCTTAGCCAACGGGCTCATACGCTTGATGAACGACTCCCACGAACGGTTCTGCTGCTGGCTCCATCCTGCCTCAGCCAAGGCTATAGAGCGAGGATAAGCCTGATAGTATATGCGCTCGGGCGATGTGATGCACTCGCTCCAAAGTGTTCCGGCTACGCCGAAAAGATTGTTCTGCTCAAACTGCTTGTCGTGTCCCCAAGCCGGATCGAGAGCGTAGGTAGCCTTGAGCGAAGTTACGGGCATTCCCCAGTTCACCTCAGGCATGTCGCCCTTAGCCATAGGATAGTCGAAGTAGCAGTGCTCGCCCGGGCAGAGCATGATGCGTGCGTTGTTCTCGACGGCAGCCTGCAGAGCCTTGTCGGTGAGTCCGTTGCGCCAAGCGAATGTTACGCATCCCGGCTGAATCTTCTTGAAGTCGGTCTCATACCAGAACATCGGTGTCTTGTGATATGTGTCGCGCAGGAGTTCGATAACGCGGTCAAACATATATCCCTGAAGCTTCCAGTTCTCCGAACGGTCGGTAGTTGTGATGCCGAGCTTCTTCTTCAGAACCTGACACTTGGGGCAGTCGGTCCAGCAGTCGAGTGCCGGATTGCCAGCCTCATCGCCACCGAGATGGATATACTTAGACGGGAAAATGTCGGCAATCTCCTTGAATACATTGCCCAAGAACTCGTATGTGAAGTCGTTGCCCGGGCAAAGAAGCTCGTTGGAAACGCCACATGTGGTGCGGATAGGCACCTGACGCTGATGACATGTAAGTTCGGGGAACACACTGATAGCAGCTACCTCATGGCCCGGCATCTCAATCTCGGGTACTATCTCCACGTGATACTGAGCGGCAAACTTCACCAAGTCGCGCATCTGCTCCTGAGTGTAATAGCCCTTGTAAGGCATCAGCAGGTCGTCCTGACCCCAACGTGATGAAGCCTGTTCGGTAAGCTGCGGATACTTCTTAATCTCAATGCGCCAAGCCTGGTCGTCTACGAGGTGCAGGTGCAGAGCGTTGAGCTTGTAGCGAGCCATTTCGGGGATGAAAGCCTTCAGCTCGTCGAGCGGAATGAATGTACGGGCAGGGTCGACCATCAATTCACGTACGTGAGTGCGAGGAGTGTCCTTGATGGAGAGTTGCGGAATGGCATCAACACACTCCTTATTGCCCGAACCAAGAAGAATCTGGTCGAGAGTCATCAGTCCCCAGAACACGCCGCGCGGAGTCTTGCCCTTGATGTTCACGCCCTTAGAGTCTACAGTAAGAGTGTAAGCCTCGTCGTCGTCGAGCGACGAGTCGAGGGCGAGAACAAGCTGCAAGCCACGCTGACGGCTGTTTACGATGTTGCCGATACGACCAGTAAGCATCTCGCGAGCACGCTCCACCTCATTGTTCAATACATTATCATCCTTCTTGTCAAGCAATATATTCCAGGCTGTCTGCACGTTCAGCGCCTTAGCACCCTTCTGAACGGTCAGGGTCTGCGGCATTGGGGTGAGGCACAGCGTCGGGTCGCTCACTTCCTTTGCCATCTTCGGCTCGGCATAGAAGCGGCTCCAGCCTGCTGCCTTCATATAAGCCTTCTCGCTGCCCTTCGGAACGATGAGCTTAACGCTGCCTGGCTCTACACCATAGAATGAAGAAACGGCAGCCTTTGGCGGCACTTTCGAATTGACCTTGACGGTCTTCAGTCCCGACAGACGTGCAAATGCGTATTCACCGATTACAGGAGCGCCGTCGATAGTAAGTTCTGTCATACTCTTACATCCCGAGAAAGCGGCTGCACCGATGCTCTCTACCGATGCCGGGATAGTAATGTTCTGAAGCTTGTCGCAGGCAAAGAACGCCTGTGTTCCGATGGTCTTCAGCACCTTTGGCAGAGCGATGGTGAGGAGTTGGTGGCGCGAATGGAACGCATTCTTTGGTATCTCGGTGCTCTTAGCGTCACTGAGGTCGATGTCGCGTACTTGAAAACAGAGGTCACGCATCTGTCTGTAGTCGCCCTTACGGTCGGTAGACAGTTCGCCTGTGAGCTTAAGGCTTACAGCCATCGACTTCTGTTCGGGCTTCAAATTGTTCATACGCTCCACGGTCTGTGCCGACATAACCGCTGAAAGGATTGTCGTAGCAGATAATAGTAGTAGTCTTTTCATTTGTCGTTTATTTGTATTTATTGTTGTATGTTTTTTCCTTAAAACCAATATTACCTGCAAAGGTAACTGATTTTAAGGAGAAAACATACTCGCGGTGTTCCTTTCTTATATTAATATAAGGTTATAATCTTATATTAATACAATATTCTACGTTTTAAAGAAATGCAATTGTCAAGCCTGCCATTACGATGCTAACCATCGACATGAGCTTGATGAGGATGTTGAGCGACGGACCTGAGGTGTCCTTAAACGGGTCGCCTACGGTGTCGCCTACGATAGTGGCCTTGTGGTTCTCGCTACCCTTACCTCCGTAGTGGCCCTCCTCTATCATCTTCTTGGCGTTGTCCCAAGCTCCTCCTGAGTTGGACATGAACACGGCGAGGGTGAAACCTGCTGCCAATCCGCCTGTAAGCAATCCAAGTACGCCAGCCACTCCGAGCACCAGTCCCACAACAATCGGGATGATGATGGCGAGCAACGACGGCAATATCATCTCGCGCTGGGCGCTTCGTGTGCTTATCTCTACGCAACGGCCATAGTCGGGCGTAGCCTTGCCTTCGAGTATTCCCTTTATCTCGCGGAACTGACGGCGCACCTCCTGCACCATCGACTCGGCTGCACGACCCACGGCTCCCATTGTCAGTCCGCAGAAGAGGAATGCTGCCATGGCTCCGAGGAACGCTCCTACGAGCACCTTAGGATTGATTAGGTTCACCTGGAAGAACTCGATGAAGTCGACGGTCGAGGCATTCGTCGGGTCGAACACGTTGCCGGCTGCATCGATATATTGCTTGCCGTTGTCCACGGCACGTATCATTGCTATCTTTATCTCTTCGATGTACGATGCCAGCAGGGCAAGGGCTGTGAGTGCAGCCGAACCTATTGCAAATCCCTTACCGGTGGCTGCGGTGGTGTTACCGAGTGCATCGAGAGCGTCGGTACGCTCGCGCACCTCCTTGCCTAAGCCGCTCATCTCTGCATTACCGCCTGCATTGTCGGCTATCGGACCGTAAGCGTCGGTGGCAAGGGTTATGCCGAGCGTTGAGAGCATGCCCACTGCGGCTATACCTATGCCGTAAAGACCGGTACTGATGGACTTTGCCGATAGCGACATGTCAAATCCATTGGCGCAAAGATAGCTCAACATGATGGCTACCGAGATAGTGACAACCGGTATCATCGTCGAAATCATTCCCGTACCTATACCTTTTATAATAACAGTGGCAGGACCTGTCTGCGAGGCTTCGGCTATCTTCTGCGTAGGCACATAGCTGTGCGAGGTGTAATATTCGGTGGCTTGACCTATCACGACACCTGCTATCAGTCCGCTGATGACCGAAAACGAGAGTCCCAACCAGTTTTCGATGCCAAGCATATAGAGTATCACGAACGTAGCAACGGCTATCAGACAGGCGCTGACGTTGGTGCCCAAGCCAAGCGAGTGGAGAAGTTCCTTCATCGTAGCGCCCTCCCTTGTACGCACCATGAAGATGCCGATGAGCGAAAGGAAAATACCGATGGCAGCAATAATCATCGGTGCTATGACGGCACGCAACTGCATGTCGCCATTCATGGCAAATGCTGTGGCTCCAAGAGCTGCAGTAGAGAGTATCGAACCGCAATAGCTCTCGTAGAGGTCGGCACCCATTCCGGCTACGTCGCCTACGTTGTCGCCTACATTATCGGCAATGGTTGCAGGATTGCGCGGGTCGTCCTCGGGTATGTTAGCCTCAACCTTGCCCACGAGGTCGGCTCCCACGTCGGCAGCCTTGGTGTAAATACCGCCACCCACACGGGCAAACAACGCCTGTGTAGAAGCACCCATTCCGAAGGTAAGCATAGTAGTGGTGATGGTGACGAGGGCTGTCGACTCGCCCTGATAGACGGCATTCAACACAATAAACCATATAGCAATGTCGAGCAGTCCGAGTCCGACAACGACCAGACCCATAACGGCTCCACTACGGAAAGCAATCTTCAGTCCTTTGTCAAGCCCCGTACGCGCTCCGTTGGCGGTACGCGCCGAAGCATAAGTAGCGGTTTTCATACCAAAGAAACCTGCCAATCCAGAGAACAATCCGCCGGTGAGGAATGCAAACGGAACCCACGGATTCTGCACCTTCAGCACATAAGCCATAAAAGCAAAGACGATGGCAAGCACCACAAAGACAATAGCCACAACCTTATACTGCTGCTTCAGATAAGCCATGGCACCCTTCCTGACATGCTCGGCGATTTCTTTCATTCGGTCAGTACCCTCTTCCTCTTTCATCATCGAGCGGAAGAAAAACCATGCCATTCCCAATGCTACAACGCTGGCAATAGGAATCAGCCAAAAAACTAAAGGGATGTTGTTCATAACGGTATATTTAAGTTTAATAATAGAATTAGTAGTCCGTCGTTACAAATTGATTATGCAAATATATAAAATATATTGATATGAAAGTAAAAAGAATAGAATAATAATTATTAAAGTTTATTTCATCGGCGAAAGAGAAATTATTATTATTACCTTTGCGGTAGTTTTTTTGAATATTGGGTTGAAATAGTGTTGTTAAATAACAAACAACATACAGATTTACAAACCTTTATAAATGAAGAAGTTTTTCGCGACAACGTTGATATACCAAAACGTCTTCTTCCTTAGTTAACTCTAACTATGGAAGGAGACGCTTTGTATATAGAATGAAATAATGTGGCAGTAATAGCGGAAGTGCATTGCTGTAACAGCTGCAGTTTACAAGCTGTAAGACAGAACTTATTCTTGATTATTATGCAGTCCTAATCCCTTCAACGCCTTGTCGGCAACCTTGTTAACGGCTTCGTTGGCCTTCTTGTTTGCCTCATTCACCTTTTCCGCAGCCTTCTGGCGTTCGGCATTTCTTTTCTCTTCCAACTTCTTCTTTCCCTCTGCAGCAGTGTTGCTGGCTTTGGCAGCAGCATCGTCCACGGCAGCCTTAGCGGCGTTCTCGGCTGTTGTGGTAGCATTTTTAACAGCTGACTTGGCAGCGTTCTTCACTGTTTCAGGAGCGTTCTTCACCATTTCGGCGGCAGCCTTTGCTGTCTCCACAACCGTTTCACCCTTTGCAATGGCAGGAGAAGCGAGCTGAACCACGTCGCTTGTGATGGCAGCCTTTGCGTCCTCAGCTGTTGCGGCTGCTGATGTAGGCAGGTTGATGATGCCGTTTACGAGACTTTCCACCGTGCTGTTGCCGCTGGCAATGGTCTTCAACGACTCGGCATTGTCATTGACAAACTTCTTAATAGCAGAACCGTAAGCTTTAGCCTCTTCCAACTTGCCTTCCTCAGCAAGGTTCTTATAGATGGTCTGGAGGTTGGCAAGAACCGAAATAGTGGTCTTCGCGTCCTTGGCGTCTATTGCCTTCTGAAGCTCTGCTGTGAGATTGTCGATGGTGGTCTTGTTGTCTTCGCTAAGCTCAGCACCGCCTTCTTCGTTAGCTACTACGGCAGCCGAATCAGCATTGGCTGCTGTGTTCTGTGTCTTGTTGCCGCAGCTTGAGAATGTGAGAGCAAGAGCTGCTGCAAAGACAAATGCTTTTTTCATATTTCCTTTATTTATTAGTTGACGTTGACAATATAATCATATAACGCTATATGACTTTGCAAATGTATATAATAAAATGGGAACAACAAAAAAATGCCTGGAGAATTTGGGCATAACGCCTTCTACAGAGCTACAGCAGGAAATGATTTGAAACAACTATCCAATGCCCTGTTTTAAGGCTGCCGACACGCTCCAAGTAACCGGCCTTTTTAAGGAACGCAATCTCACGTTTAGCGGTGGCATCAGACAACCCCGTTTTCTCGCAAAGCCTTTCTCGGCTCAGGTTCTTGTCATCGGAGAACATCTGCAAAATCAACTTCTGCCTCTCTGTCAAGTTTATTGGGTCATTTATTGAGTCATTTATTGGGTCATTCGATGAAGCAGATGCAACATTGTTTTGAATATGCAGAGTCAATTTAACTTGCATAAGTTCTGGTTGCTCTTGTAATCCATGCTTCTTTCGCTTGGCAATATTACTTCTATATTCTATTGAAGAACCCTTCGTATTCTTCATCCACTATTTTCCAAATGCCTTTTTTTCGACCTCCTTCTCTGACAATCAAGTTAAGGTCTGAAAGTTGTTTAAGGTATCGCTGTACTTGGCGTAGGGAAATGCCCATGTTCTCAGACATTTGCGTGGCATTGATTTGAGGTATTTGTGAAATCAATTTATAGATTTGCCGCTGAGCCTTTACAAATTCTTTTGTGACATTAGCTTTGGCTTTTACGACATCTCTGGTCTCTTTTACGACGTCTTTTACGACATCTTCGGGTGCTTTTACGACATGAGAATTATCTTTTATGACATCCATGGCATAATTGAGGTTCCACATGGTAACATGGAATTCAGAAGCATTGGAGTTGAACTCTGGAGCATGGTAATCCTCCAAATTCTCAAACCGCTTATATTCACCTATAATCTTCTTCATACCGCTACCTCTACGCTCCATAAGCTTTAAGCGATGAAAGAAATCAGCGAGCAAAGGGTTGCGACGTTTCGAAGGTACAGTCATAGGGTCAAGTTGTTGTATCAAGCGTCCATCAAACATACCGCCTGGGGAATACACCTCCATTCGGTCATCATACATATCAATGTGTATTTCGCTACCAAGCTCCATGTAATCCCTGTGAATGATGGCGTTACATATCACTTCTGTTACGGCACGTTCTGGATAATCGGGCAGTTCCTCCCGATAATCATCTTCTTTCCACCATCTTCGGTGTGAATTGTTCCGAACAAATGCGACCGCATCTTGCAATTGTCCGATAACGCTACCCTCCAGTTCTGCATCATCCAAAGCCTCGCCCAAACCGCTTGTCATGTCTAAGCCATTCCAACGGGTGCAAAATATACGAGAATGGCGTATTGGGGAGTCGTCAGCTAAAAGAGCACCAGCATTGGTAAGTTTTCCATCATTATCTACAATACCCCATGATACGAAATCACTATCATCAAACGATTGGTTCAACCGCTTGAAGTGTACGGATTTGAGCTTTGAGAAAGCCATATCCTCAAACTTATAGGGTGAAGGAATCGCATCAAAGGAGCGACCTGCACCTTGCATTACAAGACTTTTTAGTTGAAGTCGGTCAGCAACAACAGACTCATTGCCAACTCTTACAAATGCTAAGCGTTGCTTATCGCCTATATAGTAATATGGTGTTTCTTGCCCCTTGTAAACATGAAGCATCACAAGCTTCTTGCCTTCAACCTCTTTAAATTCAAGGTTGACAGCAGGTATAGGGTCAAGTTTTGTCTTTATCTCTTCGCTTATTCTTTCGGCATCGCTCTCTGCATCAGCAAGACCAACCACTTGGTCGTCGTCGCTGATGCCAAACACTAATGTTCCGCCTTCGCCATTGGCAAAGGCAGATACACTTTTTAGCCAACTCTTTGGTCGCTTTACTTCGAGCTGCTGTTTCTTGTCGTAGGCGGTTGCTTCGCCAATAAAGGAAAGTATATTCATAAATATCATTCATTTAAAATAGTATGCTTTAAGACATTCGCTCTATACACCTTTCTATGTCTTCCTTCACAATGACTTTGAGTGTCTTTTTATTGTATTCCGTAGTTTTAGCCAGTCTATTAGCTTGTTGCTCAATTGTTTTCTCAAAAAGATTCCTTACAAAGCGTGCATTACCAAAATCTATTTGTTTTTGGGAAAGTACATTTAACAAATACATTTTTGCAAATACTTTTGCATCCAAGGATAATTCATACTCTTGTTTTTGGAGATAGAACTCAAAAATGTCCATTAATTCCACTGCATTATAATCTGGAAAGTTAATATATCTATTGAAACGAGATTTTAGCCCAGGATTGGAATTTACAAACATCTTCATTTCATTTTCATATCCAGCAAGAACAACAACCAATCTATCACGATGGTCTTCCATGCGCTTTAGCAATGTTGCAATAGCCTCATGTCCATAATCTTGGGCTCCACCTTGTGCCAAGGTATAAGCTTCATCTATAAATAAAACGCCATCAAGTGCACTATCAATTATTTTGTTTGTTTTCACAGCTGTTTGCCCAATATATTCAGCAACAAGTCCAGACCTATCAGTTTCAATAAGTTGCCCTTTTTTAAGCACACCTAATTCTTTTAAGATTCCTGCTAACAACCGTGCTACAGTTGTCTTTCCGGTGCCAGGGTTTCCTGTAAAAATACAATGAAGTGATATCTTGGTTTCAGGAAGTCCCTGCTCAAGTCGTTTTTGATTCAACTTGATGAAATTAGCCCAAAAAAAAACTTCATCCTTCACAGAACTGAGACCTATTAATGACTTTAACTCTTCTTGGCAACTATCATAATGAACTTTCTCTCCTTTTTTACATCTGCTATCTTTACTTGATAATTCCTCTATTTCCACTAACTTTTTATTGCTCTCCATATTTTTAAAGACATATTCCTTTTGGAACAATCGGTATCCTGATAGTTTTTTTTCAGTAACAACAGAAGAGTTATGACAAGATGAAAACATAGGTTTTAGTTCTTCTATAGTTTTTATTAATACTTCACGTGGTCTTGAACCATTTGCAGGACCAAGAATTCCCAATGTCTCTAATTGGTCCATAAGTCTTCCTGCTCTATTATATCCAATAGAGAAACTTCGCTGTAGAAAAGAAGTTGAGCCGATTTGACTTGATACTATAAATTCCGCAGCATTTGGTAGAATAGGATCCAGATTGTCAACTGTCGTCTTATCTTGCTCACATGATATAACTGGAAGTCCCATTGGTTCAACAGGACCAGGTTGAATATAAATATAGTCAGTAACCTCCATTATTTCCTCCGTCGTAATTAAAGCACTCTGTAATAATGAAGAACTACCATCAAGAATATAAAGAAACTCACCATTGTTTTTTAATTCTTCAACATTATCTACTAGTTTTACTGCAGAGGATTCTATTGAGCAACATTTAAAAATGATTTTTACTTGAAAAGCCTCTATTATATTCTGATTAATAACAGATTCTACTGTTTGATTAGTGGTCGCTATAACATAAATCCCTACTGTAGCACCATATTTGCATAAATAGCTTAAAGACATTTCTGTTTCCTCAGGATCTTTCATCATTAATTTTCCGAATTCATCAATGACTACAATTATAGAAGCCCAAAACTCATGTCCATCTGCTATTTCTAACTGACAATTTACATATTTATTATTATATTCTTCTATATCATGTGTATCAGTCTTCTTTAGCATGTTCTTACGTATATCTACCAACCTACATAAGCTATTTAATGTATTATAAGCAGCTGTTGTGTTAATAACAACAGGCTCCTCTTGCTCTTCTATGGCGGCCATAAAGGATTTTGAAATCTTAGAAAATTTCGTTAACGAGTCCTTATTCATATCCAACATAACAAACTTTATTTCATTTGGATGTTTTTTGAATAACAGAGAAAGAATCATACATTCCAACAAATTAGATTTTCCACTTTTTCTATCTCCAACAATGAGGATACTATGAAGCAGTGCCAAATCTACAATACCATTTTCCCCACTAATTGGTCGACCCAAAATTAGTGGTAAAGCCATTTTACATTTTTGAAATTCACCTGTCTTAACTATACTTCTAATGGAATTTTTATGCATATCCATTTCTTCCAAAAGATTTGGATTTGGATAGCTATATCTTGCAAATGGTTCCTTAGGATTTAGTGGCATAGAAATATAGGTTTGTCGGTTATTATGTGATATATTATCGACTATTTCTTCCTTTTGTCTAGACTTTTCTATCTCAGAAAAAGAATGCATAGTTTTTTCTTGTTCATCAATATCTGTTTTGCCTTGCACATTATCTTTTTTAGATACAAACACAAGATAAAGTACCAACATTATACAAACGATAATACTTACACAAAATACTAAAGGAATCCATCCAAACTTGATTTGAATTCCTACAGCAATAACCAAAATCAATAAAAAAAGTAAACAAAATAAACAAGAAATGGTTCCACTAGAATTAGAAACCGTATTAACAGAGACTTCTTTCTGTTTACTTTTACTTATTCCTGTCTTCTTTACATATGATATACCTGTACCAGGCACACTTATATGAGCTGTTGTTCCGGTTGGTCCAAAAGTAACACCTACCCCACGTTTACCTATAGATGTGCTAATTCCTTTTTTCCCAAAGTTCAGACGAACACCTGGAGCTATTTTAACCGATTTCCTTATTCTTAATCCCATGACATCCTATCTTTTTTATTTGTTTTTACTATATGTTTACCTAATTAAACCCAAGATTTTTATTCAATCAATATTAGTACAACTTTTCTTCATCGATATATACCAAACAACATCTTACTTGCTGAAAATATCGGTGATGCTCTTTATTTTAAGGCACATATCCATTAACCAATTACAAGCCTCATCCCAATTTACAGAATCATTAATATCTATGTTTTTACTAATTAGAAAGCGACTTGCCTTCTTCGCTTTTCTCCATTCAATGGAATCTAAAGCTTTTTCTATTTCAGTTCTTTTTTCAAAGAATAGATTATAGATATCTTTATTATCTGGTATGTACAAACCTGCATTAATTTTATTCTTTTGGAAATGTACTTCCATACTGAGATGATAATCCGAACTACCCATACTTATATCATACCAATTCTGAGGATGAGCCTTTCGTTTTCTAAAAGTATGGGCAAACATTGTATTGTAATCCCATAGCTCTACAAAATGTTGCCAAAATTGGATTTGCAAAGATTGGGTTTTGATGACACCTACATTTTTCATAGCCTTTGCCCAGTCATTTGGACGCTCCACAACATTAAATTTTGGAGCAGGTTCACTATTGCCAATTTTCCATACTTCAATATCTATCAAAAAGAATGCGGAGCTATCATCTGTGTGCTGATTGAGCCATTCTATGGCTTTTTTGTGTTCATCACGAGCTCTTCTTACTATCCAAATAATAACTTCAGCATCTTTTCCCGAAGCATAAATTATGATCTTTCCTAAGTGATCGTGATTGGTTTCTTCTAACTGATTTTCAATAATGAATTTCCGTCCTGTTCCTTCTTCTGTGGCAAATAGATCAACATTAAAATCTCCTACACTTGACTCTTGTTCCTCTAAAACTAAATCAATCCCAATAACATCACTTAGCACACAAAGGTTTTCTTCTTTAGCCAACCATGGTGTGAAGTCATTTGCCTCATGTTTCCATATGGAACGCAAATCTGTTATCTGTTCTAATTTACCAAGCTTCATGTTCTAAAAATTTTATTCAAAGTTTATAAAATCGCTCACATGGCTTCCTGTAATTCGGAGAATCTTTTCATAGTTGCCAAATAAGGTTGTGCGGTATTTGTACACCGCTTGAAAACTATAGTTTAATTTACTCTAAGTTGTTCCGCCAACCATTTATTGGTCCCTTCTTCTTAAAGAATACCAATTTAAGCTTATTTAAATTTCCCATATTGTCAATAAATTGTTTTGATTGCAAATATAATAATTTAATATGATAAAAAGTAAAAAGCCTCAAAACTTATAATTAATTATAACAAACTTGTGCTTTATGTAATATGGTTTGTTCTTATTTGTTTTTTAGTAATTCGCGTCCTGTTAAAATCGAGACACTAATGAGATGATATATATATCAAATCACTGCTGTCCAAAGAAAAAATCATGTCCAAGATTTTTCTTTGGACAGCAGTGATTTAGATTCATATTTCTTTCCTCACTAAACGCCTTAATCTCGTCAGCAAGGACTTTCTGTAATTTCTCTTTTGGTATTATCAGCTGATAATCCGCCACTCCAATAGGCTTGCCCATATCTTCAAGTGCGAGTTCCACCTCTACACGGTCTTTTTCAGCACAGAGGATTATGCCAATGGAACGGTTCTCGTCTGCACCACGCTCAAGACGGTCGAGCAGAGAAAGATAATAGTTCATCTTTCCTGCATATTCTGGCTTGAAAGCACCAATCTTTAGGTCAACGGCAACAAGACTACGCAGCCCACGATGGAAAAACAGCATATCCACCTTACTTTCCTTGCCGTTATATTCCAACACATGCTGGTTGCCTATGAACGTGAAGCCATTGCCGAGTTCCATAAGGAAACGTGTGATGGCTTTTACAAGACGGTCTTCAAGTTCAAGCTCCAAAATAGGACTGGTCACCCCCAAGAAGCCGAGATTATAGCTGCTGCTGAACACTTCGTTGGCATACTGCACTTGTTCTGCAGGAAGAGTTCGGTCGAAATTGTTGTCTACTCTTGCCAATGCCTGTGTCTCATACATATTGAGTTTGATGGCATTGAGCAACAAGTCGCGATTCCAACCTTTTTCCACCGTCTTTGTGGCATAATAGAGTGTTGCATCATCATCTAATTCTTTGCTCAAAAGCAACATATTATGTGACCACGGCAAAAGTGCAACGCTGCGTTGCACTTTCTCATTATGTCCTGCGTAACGCTCATAGAATTTCTTCATGTTCCAAAGTTGGCGTGGTAAAACACCCATTTTAGGGTATCGTTCTTTTAGGTCTGCCGACAATCTTTTTACAACGCTGTCACCATACCCACTTTCAATTTTGCGTTCATGAAGCATTTGGCCAATTTCCCAATATGCGGTAGAGACATAGCCATTGAGAAGGTCAGCCTCTTCCACTTCAAGCAGTTTGCAATCTCCATAAGATTGGCCATATTTAGGAATAAGTTTGAATACAAAGATAGACATAAAACATAACAATCTCACATAAAAACAACGGAATTTATGTTTATTTATTAACTTGGTGAAGTTCTCTCACCGTAAATCAAACGGATATAACCATCTAAAATCGTGTAAAAAATATAAAACTCGGCAATTTCATAAAAGCAAAAATCCTAACTACTCAATATCAAGCAGTTAGGATTTCTTATGGTGCGCCTGAAAGGACTCGAACCTTCACGTCGCAGGACACTAGATCCTAAGTCTAGCGCGTCTACCAATTCCGCCACAAGCGCAGTGGGGTTTGTCGTTTGTTTTTCAAAACTTTTGCAAAGTTAATGAAAAAAGTTGGAACTCACAAAATATTAATGTGCTATTTAAATTCAAGTGATGTGCTATTTGAAAATGATTCGGCTCATATAATATTGTTGTGTTTTTAACAATCTGCATTTCTTATGCAAACAACTGTTTTACCCTATAAAGATAGAACTTCAGATCGTTCACTCCTCTGAATTCTGCCCTGAATGTTTTTAGCTTGCAGTTGAACGATTCTGCACTGGCGTTAGTTCTTTTGTCATTGAAGAAATTCAGTATTCTGTCATAATGGCTTTGAAACGTTTTGATGACTGTATTAAACTCTTCACAGTTCCATTGCTCAACCTGATTAAACCATAATGCGAGTTTAGGTCGTGCCACGTCCTTGTTATCGTAATCCGAATATATCTTACCCAATCTTAAAGCAAGATAATAAAACTCTTTCATGTCCGGGAATCGACAGAACAGAACCTTGGCTCTTTCTGCTTGTGATTCGGTCCAGTCATTCGGCTTTCTTACAAGTAACCTGCTGCATCTTACCATAAGCTGCTTAAGAGTGTCTCCACAGCTTAATATCTCAGGCTTGTATTCAAGCCCTTTCTCCTTGTACAAAGCACGCATGCGATTATCCTCTGCCATCACTTCCCAACGGTGCTTTATACGTAAGTCCTGAAGAGCATCATACATAAGTTTCTGCACATGGAATCGGTCAACGACCTGCTCTGCATTGGGAAAACACTTACGTACTATCTTATACATAGAGTTTGACATGTCCATAGTAACAGACTTGACTATTGCACGTTTGCCGGCAGGAAGACGCTGTAACTTCTTGATTATAAAGTCTGATTTCACTCCCTTTACCATTGCAACCAGCGTACCCTT
>NZ_JADYTS010000140.1 GCF_021531355.1 Leyella stercorea
AACGGATATAAAATTCTTTCTTTTCAGACTTACAAAACTATATGCTTAATCCCCCTGGTTTATCGGATGAGCCCTGCAAATTTCAATTCCGTTACATTTTGTCATTCATAAAATTGCCTGTTTAAAGAAAATTGCCTACATTTGCATTTAAATTAAGAAATACGGACTATGAAGTTAGCAATAATGACTCAATCCACATTCTTTGTGGAAGAAGACAAAATTCTTGCGACCCTGTTCGAAGCCGGGTTAGATAATTTGCATCTTTATAAGCCAGGCTCGTCGCCAATCTATTCAGAACGTCTACTATCGTTGCTTCCGAGCACAACATACAACAAGATTACCGTTCATGAGCACTTCTATCTGAAAGATGAATACAACCTTGCAGGCATTCACCTTGACGATGCTTCCATTCAGGAGCCAATAGGATACAAGGGACGAATAAGCCGCACATGCAAGCGAATTGAAGACCTCAAAGAGACAAAGAAAAGCTCGTCGTATGTTTTTCTTGGCAACATACTCAACAGCCAGTCGAATAAATCGGTACTCTCCGACCTCGACATGAACAGTCTGACAAAGGCTGCCGACTGCGGACTGATAGACAAGAAAGTTTACGCATTAGGCGGAATGAACATCGACAACATTCAATTTGCGCGCGACCTGGGATTTGGTGGAATAGTAATATGTGGCGACCTGTGGAACAGGTTCAACATTCACCACCAAAGAGATTACAAGGAGCTGATAGCGCACTTTGAGAAACTCAGAAAGCTTGTAGGCTAAAAAGAAACGTAAGTAGAAATTGGCCGAAAAGACAGCAAATAGAGATTACAGAAAACTATAATATAACATAAAACAAATTAGGAAATGAGTGAGCAAAACTCTTTTTTGGTATTCTCTGGTACTAACACGAGATACCTTGCAGAGAAAATCTGTCAAAGTTTGGGTTGTCCGTTAGGAAACTTGGTTGTAACAAAGTTCTCTGACGGCGAGTTTGCCGTATCATACGAAGAGTCTATCCGTGGACGTGACGTGTTCCTCGTACAGAGCACATTCCCCAATTCAGACAATCTGATGGAGCTTCTTCTTATGATTGACGCAGCCAAACGTGCATCAGCACGCAACATCATCGCCGTAATTCCTTACTTCGGATGGGCACGTCAGGACCGTAAGGACAAGCCACGTGTAAGCATTGGTGCCAAGCTCGTTGCCGACCTGCTTTCGGCTGCCGGCATCGACCGTCTTATCACAATGGACCTCCACGCCGACCAGATCCAGGGATTCTTCGATGTTCCTGTTGACCACCTGTATGCTTCTGGTGTTATCCTGCCCTACCTGCAGAGCCTCAACATCAGCACAGAAGATTTGGTAATCGCTTCACCTGACGTTGGCGGTTCAAAGCGTGCCAGCACATACGCCAAGTATCTCGGCTGTCCGCTCGTACTCTGCAACAAGACACGTGCACGTGCAAATGTAGTTGAGAGCATCCAGATTATCGGCGACGTTAAGGGCAAGCACGTTGTTATCGTCGACGACATGGTTGACACAGCAGGTACTATCACCAAGGCTGCCGACGTGATGAAGGCTGCCGGAGCACTGAGCGTTCGTGCATGCGCATCACACTGCGTAATGTCAGGTCCTGCTTCAGAGCGTGTACAGAACTCTGCTCTTGAGGAAATTGTCTTCACAGACTCTATCCCCTACTCTAACCGTTGCGCAAAAGTTAAGCAGCTCTCTGTAGCCGACATGTTCGCCGAGACAATCCGCCGTGTCATCAGCAACGAGAGCATCAGCTCACAGTATCTCGTATAATTTGCATAAGTTTTATTGCAATAACATACTCACCACAAGGGAAGGCTTCACAGCTTTCCCTTTTTTGTTACATGTAATTTCTGTGATTCGCCTGCAAAGTTACGACGTTAGTTCCGAATATGCAATAGTTGTCCCTTACAAGGATTGACAAGATAAGGGAAATGGAAAAATCAAAGATTACATAAAAGACAACATACAGAAAGGGCGATGTTGTCATTTGGTTATTTTGTCATTTTGTCAAAATCAAAAATAAAAAGTCGTTGTCATCCCCTATAGTATAATAAGTAACTGTTCAAAATTAATTTTATAAATATGAATAATTCACGAATAAGTTCGTAC
>NZ_JADYTS010000141.1 GCF_021531355.1 Leyella stercorea
GAAGAGGAGAACGCTGCCATTCTTGCAGGAAACAAGCGCAAGCCCAAACCCTTAAACTGGTAATGTAATGGATGCGCTTGAAATTTGTAACAAGCTACGCTCGGAGGCTTCGGGCGTAGCCACTTCTGGCATTCCGCTTGACATATTCCCTCAGACGATGCAGCAGATGATTCTTGATTTGGCAAGGACGGAAAACTATTCCATTGAGTTCACTGTCACTTCCCTAATATCCGCTATGGCAGCAGCCGTCGGCAACTCCTGCTATATCCGGATTAAAGGCAATTGGATTACTTCACCTATTCTATATGTCATTCTTGTTGGCAGACCAGGAGTCGGCAAGACTCCACCATTGAACTTTGCCTACAAACCGTTGCACGACATTGATACTGAGGAGCACCATAAGTTCAAGGCTCTAAAGAATGAGTATGCAGCCATTGTGGAGAGAAACAAGGGCAAAAAACGGACGGAATGGGAATCGTTACCTCCTGTACCAGTCCTGCATAAGAATATCATGAATGACTTCACACCAGAGATTCTGATGCGTAATCACGATGCCAACCTCAGAGGTGTGGCAGTTGTGGTGGATGAGATAATGGGGCTGTTCAACACCATCAACCGATACAACAACAGTTCTTTTGTACAACAGATGCTGTCGGCTCACAATGGCTTGCCTGTAGATGTTTCTCGTTGTAATCTTGATTGCCCTTTACGCATTGACTATCCTTGCATACAGATTGTAGGAACTATCCAGACTGGTATTGTGCATGAACTTTATGATATGGGATTTAAGAAGAATGGTTTTCTTGACCGTTTTCTGATCACATGCCCAAAAGGTTTGAAGATTGCTCCTTGGGTTAAGGTTCCAAAACAAGATGCTGCAATCATTGAAAGACCATTCCGTGTATGGAAAGAAATCATAGACAAGGCTGTGGCTCTTCCTTTTACGGAAGGCATCTTCAATGTTCTTGACTTCTCTGATGAAGCCATTGACATATTCTATGATTGGCAGAATGAGGACATAGAACGGCAGAATGCCATTACGGATGAAAAAATGATAGACTCACGTGCTGCAAAAGTTCCTTTGAACACTGCTCGGCTTGCCTTGATATTCCAACTGTTCCGTTGGGCTTGTGATGAGTCTCACAAGGATTTTGTTGATGCGGAGTCCGTGAATGCAGCCATACGGATGAGCGATTACTTTGAGAAGTCATACAAAAGGATGGATGACCTCGTTTCAACCGAGGCTACCGACCCTGTGAAGAAACAGGTACTTGACTCGTTGGGAAACAAGTTCGTAACTGCTGAAGCAGTAAAGGCTGGAGCGGATTTCGGTTTTGCAAGACGTACTGTCATGTATATGCTCAAAGACTTCTGTCAGAAAAACTTTATCATCAAAGACAAGCAAGGCAATTATGAGAAAGTACAGAAGTAGAACCACCACCTTGCACCGTTTGCACTTTGCACTTCTTGCACTCTTGCACAAAAGAAGCTGCATTTTGTGCCAAACAAGTGCAAAAGTGCAGAAAGTGCAAGGTGCAACAAGTGCAGAGCCTTATGAGTGAGTATAGATTCCATCTACAGAAATACAAGCTGGGCAACCGATATGCTTGCCCTCAATGTAGGCGTAAGCGTTGCTTTGCAAGATATATTGACGAGGAAGGACAGATTGTATTTCCTGACAATGTGGGGCGTTGTGACCATGAACAGAGTTGTGGCTACCATTATTCTCCATCTGATTATTTCAAGGACAATCCCGATGCCAACTGCAATGATGATTGGAGATATAAAACACCAATCAAAGAGTGTAGGAAAGAGAAACCTCTTCCAACTTTCATTGATAGCAAGCTGGTGGAGCAAACACTGCATGGCTATTATGTCAATCCTTTGTACCGATACATTTCAACGGTCTTTGGCAAAGAGGAGACAGAACGGCTGTTTGCCTTGTACAAGGTCGGCACTTCAAAGAAATGGGGCGGTTCAACTATCTTTTGGCAGATAGATGTCAATGGGAATGTGCGCACTGGCAAGATAATGAAGTATGATGACAAGACAGGACACCG
>NZ_JADYTS010000142.1 GCF_021531355.1 Leyella stercorea
AGTTACTAAAAATCAGCGATATATACAACCTTTTACTCATATTTGTCAACTTAAATTAATTCCGCCAACGGGTAGATTTAATATTTGGTTATGGGTGCTGGTATGCGTCCCATGCCTGTTGGCAAGTTGCGACCATGATGTTCATGATGGTGAGGAAGAAGGTGGCTTGTCTGTATCGCTCACTTGGGCAGATGAAGCCGACCAAGGTACGGAAGTGAAGGATGTGAAGCTCTGGATATTCAATGCCGATGACGGTTCGCTTGTAGAGGAAAAACATGGTGGTAGTGCACAGGAGGTAGCAAGCCAACGCTTCGCTCTTCCTGAAGGGCATTATCAGATATTGGCTATTACCAATCTTATAGAGCCTTTCTTCACCACTGACCAGACCAGGGCTTTGACTAACTGGAACAATATCCAGATAGGTTTGACCAATCCTAAGGATGTAAGGAACAATGCCTATTTCGGAGTTGCCGATGTGAAGATAGATAACAAGGAAGGCAGCTATGTAGTGCAAAACCCTATGAAGAGCGTGCTTTCGGAACTGACCGTCATCATTGAGAATGTGCCAAAAGGCACAGAGATGAGTGGCAAGGCGGTGGATTGTGCTTTTTGTCTGTTCCCTACACAGAAGAATAGTGATGGAGAATATGGATTGCCGAGCATAGAGCCAACGGAAGTGGAAATACCTACTATCTTGGCTACTGAGTCAACTTTGCAATCAGAAGTCATTCGGCTGATGCCGACCATACAGGGAAGTTCCGCCTCTCATGTTTATCTCCGCCTCTTGCTGCCTGACGAGACCTTGCAAGAGTATGACATCACCGCTCCTGCGATGAAGGTTGGAGGAAAGTATGAGTTGCGACTCAACTACAACCAAATGCAGCCAAAGATGAATCTGGAAGCTACCATCAACGGTTGGACGAACCTCAACAATGAAGTAGAAATAAAATAATAATAACTTTTAAAATGTTTATAAGATGAAAAAGATGACAAAGTTTTTCGCTCTTGCACTCTTGGCTGGTGCAATGTTTTCATGCAGTACAGAAGATATCGCACCTTCTACCCAGAACGATAAGGTAGCCGTGCAGTTTACTGGTGGTATCAGCGTAAACACCCGTGCTGCTGGTGTAGCTTGGGCTGATGGTGACAGGATCGGTATCTTCATGACAGAAGCAGGCAAGACACTCTCTGCGGATGTAATCAAAGAGGGTGTTGACAATGTTTGCTATCAGTCAAATGGAAGTATAGCCTTTTCACCTGTTTCTGGTGGTAAGACTGTTTTCTTCCCGATAGATGGAGATGTGGACTTCTATTCTTACTATCCACAGACCACTGTCAATGACTACAAGGTTGCACTTGATGTAACAGACCAAACGAAACAAGAAACTATCGACTTCATGTATGCCAAGACAGAAGGCTGCAACAAAGCTACGCCACAGGTTGACTTGAAGTTCTTCCATAAGTTAAGCAATCTTATTTTGGATGTTCAACCAGGTAACGGTCTCACGCAAGAAGACCTTAAGAAAATGACTGTGACAGTGAAAGGTCAGAATACCAAAGCCACTTTCAATCTTGTGGATGGTACTATCTCTGGTGAAGAAACTCCTGCGGACATCACGATGAAAACTACCGAAGCTGGCAAGCTGTATGAGGCAATCCTGCTCCCTACAGAAGAAGCAAGCCGAGTGATAGAGTTTGACCTCAAGAATGGTTACGACGCTCCTTTCGTATGGAGAATGCCTGCAAAACTTGAGGGTGGAAAAAGATACCACTATACAGTAGTAAAATTGAGTCGTTCTGCCGTAGAGATTTCTGGAACCATTAAGCCTTGGACAGAGGCAGGAGACAATAATGAACATATAGCACAATAATAACTGAACTTTCGCATGTGGTTCAAGAACGGGCTGAAAGCCCAAAAGCTCCTAGCCCAGGGCATCGCCCTGGGCATGATGGCAATCAGAAAGACGCCCTGTAAGGTAGGGTGTTCAAAATCGCTTTAAAATCCTGCGCATTTTTTACCTATAGTATTGATGCGCTTGACCACCA
>NZ_JADYTS010000143.1 GCF_021531355.1 Leyella stercorea
TACTGACGGTGAGAAGATTTATCTCGACACGAAGAAGATGAAGCCAGAGACACCGCTGCATGAGTATACCCACCTGTGGTGTGACATGCTGCGCCATGTGAATTCCAAAGAATGGGAGAATGTGAAGAAGCTCTTCGACAAGGTGGAGGGTCTGAAAGAGGAGGTGCAGAAGTTGTACCCCGAACTGGAAGGCGACGCCTTGTATGAGGAAATGATAACAACCTACTCTGGACGCGAGGGCACGAAGAAGCTTGAGGACGTAGTGAGAAAGCTTGCTGCGGAGGACGGCAAGAGCGTGACTGAGAGCGCGAAGGCACAGGGATTCCTGGAAAAAGTAAAGGAGGCTCTGACAAAATATTGGAAGGGCGTGGCAGATGTGCTTGGCATTCACTTTACTACGGCTGAGGAAGTGGCAGACAAGGTGCTGGCAGACTGGGCTAAGGGAGTGGACCCGAGGGGAAGTAAAGAAGCCAATGGCGAGGGTGGCAATAAGCCTGACTATGCCTCTTTAGGCCTTTCTGAGCCTGTGGACAAGGGAGGTAATGAAACCTTGCAGAGCCTTACTGAGCCTAAGGGTGAGGAGCCTTCGAAGAAAAATCCGTTGGCTTGGTTGGCGCATACTGCAGAAATGTTCAAGGACGAGCAGGTGCAGAAGGCTAAGGACGGACTGGTGAAGGCTAAGGAGAGTGGCGACGCTGAAGAGATAAAGCGTGCTACCGCTGATATGAAACAGGCGATGGAAACCAAGCTGAGAGGAAACGGAATCGGCTTGGTGGAGCGACGCAGGATTATCGGCAGGGAGATTGGAAAGATTCTTGGCGAGGAAGCAGGTAAAGCAGAAGCCGAGAAGATAGACAAGCCTTGGGAACAGATGGACTTGGAGGAACGGGAAGCCGTGTCGTCGAAGAATCCTCTTACGGAAACAGAGATAAACGAGCTGACTTCTGAGGAGAACAGAGAATTGATACCTGCCGCACTCGCATACTTGCGTGGCGACAAGGGCAATATTATAAACGCAATTTCTTACTTTAAAATTTGGAACGATGTTAGAAGTAGACATGAGAATGTTCCCGATAATAGCGGAGCAAAAGACGGAACACAGCTGGATGCTCCCGATACTGGAGGCAGCCAAGAATTGGGATTGGGACGAGGACGAGAAAGCGGAAGATCTGATGGACCAGTGGATAGAACAGACGGCGAACGAACTACACCCGGAGAGCGAGAGCGCGGAACGAGCGGTGAGAACAACCCTTCTGTATCTGCTGGAAAACCGAGCAATGACAAAGGTGAAGGAAATACACCCGGAATGGATGCCGTATCTGCCGGAAGTACTGACACCCGAGGAGGCGGTAGACTTGGCAATGAGGGAAATGTACCTAAACGAGGAGGACAAGGCGGCGGCAATGGACCTCTTGACCCGAATGCAGGACGGAAGCCTGCAGCCAAGCAAGGAACTCATTTCCCAGATAGTACATCTGAGCGACTAAAGCAAGAGCGCGCCGAATACGAACAGAAGAAAAAGGACTTCTGGGAAAGATGGAAGAAGGCAGGACAAGGATATATGAAGATTTCCTTGACTCCCTTCAAGGCACTGAACCTTTCGCCCGAGCAGATAGAAATGCTTCCCGAGTTGTTCAAGATGCAACTTAATGGAGCTGTGCTGAAAATAAAGGAAGGCATCTACAAGTTCAACGAGTGGAAGGCAGCTATGCGTGCCGAGGAAGGCGAGGAGTTGAAGATGATAGGCCTCAGCGATGATGATATTGACAGATTCATCGAAGACTATTGGAACACTCCTTACCAGATGGACGGTGAGACCCATACCATCGGTGAATGGGCAGGCATCCACGGAAACGAGAAGCTGAGAAACAAACTTTCAGAGCCTCTGAACGACAAGTATCAGAGACAAGTGGATGCCGAGCCTATCAAGGTGAAGATAGGCGACAAGAAGAATATCGAGGAGACTCTGCCTTATCTGCTACCCCAAC
>NZ_JADYTS010000144.1 GCF_021531355.1 Leyella stercorea
CCTTCAAATCATATCGCTCCCCTCCCTGCGGGGGAGGGGCTGGGGGTGGGGCCTTTACATAAATTCCGTAAACGGTGTGTCCTTGTCTCTATCGAGCACTCGTTGCAGTATATTCTCGCGCGTGCCGTTGGCGATGAACACGTGAATACCTTCGTGCGCAACGCTGAGAGCGGTGTTGCACTTGCTCGTCATGCCGCCACGTCCGAACGAACTCTTGCTGTCGTTGACATACTGCTTCACCTCGTCAGACGAGCTTACGGTACGTATTGTCGGTTGCGTGCCGTCGGGATTGGGCGAGCCTAACACTCCGTCTACATTAGTTAATAATATAAGGTTGTCGGCGTGCATCATACGAGCCATGAGTCCGGAGAGCTCATCGTTGTCGGTGAACATCAGTTCGGTGATTGACACCGTGTCGTTCTCGTTGACAATAGGGATTATGTTGTTCTCTATCATCACGCTGATGCACGACTTCTGATTCTTGTATTGGCGTTCGGAGATGAAGTTCTCTTTCATCGTCAGCACCTGACCAACGTTGATGCCATATTCGCGGAAGAGCGAATAGTAGAGGTTCATGAGCTTCACCTGTCCCATAGCCGAGTAGAGTTGACGCTGTTCGACGCTGTCCAACGGATGCACGGCGTGCATCTCGCCCCTTCCGCAAGCCACAGCACCCGACGAAACGAGTATCAGCTTATGGCCTGCTGCATGCAGCATTGCAAGCTGATCGACTATCGACGAGAGCCTGCTCACGTTGACATGACCGTCGGGGCGCGTCAGTATGTTGCTTCCTACTTTTACTACTGTAAGCATAATTTAAATGTTGAATGTGGAGTGTTGAATGTTGAATTGTTGTGGCAAGCCGCAATAAGGAATGTGGAATGTTGAGTGTTGAGTGTGGAATGTTTAATGATTAATTCTTCATTGTATCATTCTTCATCGGCTCTGCCGATCATTCAACATTCAACACTCAACACTCAACACTCTTCTTGAGTCCTTCAATCACGGCATTGGTGAATCCCGCTTTCTCCATGGCGTTGAGTCCGCGGATGGTAAAACCGCCGGGAGTGGTCACCTTGTCGATTTCGGCTTCGGGATTGGCACCACTCTTCTGAAGCAGCAGTGCAGCACCCTTGATGGTCTGCAGAACTATATCTTTAGCTACATCTGCCTTGAAGCCCAGCTCCACCCCACCCTCAGTGGCAGCTCTTACGTAGCGCATGGCGTAGGCAATGCCGCACGAAGCGAGAGCCATACCGGCTCCAAACTGGCGTACCTCAACCGAAAGGGTGTCGCCGGCTGTGTCGAAAGCCTGCTTAACAAGCTCCTCTGAAGCGTCGGTTCCGCATACACGGGTGATGAATGTCATTGATGCGCCTACTGCAATGGCGGTGTTTGGCAATGCGAAGAACGTAGAAGGACACTTGCCATTGTACTCCACCCACGACCTCAACTGCTCTGCCTTCAATCCGGCTGCAACTACAACGACAATCTGTCGTTCGGAATCCAGAACGTCGCCAATCTCCTCCATGACACTCTCAACGAGCCACGGCTTCACTACCACAAACACTATATCGCCCCATGCGGCAGCCACTCGGTTGTCACTGTCCACCTTCACGCCCTGCTCTGCATAAGCGGCGAGACGCTCTGTGTGGGGATTGGAGATGGAAAGGTCGGATGCCTGGAACTTACCCGACTGCAAAAAGCCGTCGAGCATGGCTCCACCCATAGCACCGACACCGATTATTGATAGTTTCATAGAAAAGATAAAAAGCCCCATAAAGCCCCACCCCCGGCCCCTCCCCCGCAGGGAGGGGAGTGATATGATGGGCTACTTAAAGCC
>NZ_JADYTS010000145.1 GCF_021531355.1 Leyella stercorea
GAGGGTGTGTCATAATTGACTATGGTCATTTATGGTGCACCCTCCTTTTGTATATCGTTTAGCGAGAGCAAAACCAAAGTTTTTTATTTATTTTTGTTATATGGTGCCCCATTGTCTTAAAATTGCCATCCAGACACTCTACGAAACAGAAAATATGGCAAACACAGGCCCATTATACCGCCTTTTTCAACTTTCTACACATTTTCTTCAGATTGAAGGCAATGGCAAAGAAGGCAAAGTCCATTTCGACCTTGTCTTTTCCAAAATGTCTGAATCGTTTGTAGCCGTAGTCAGCCTTCATCTGCCCAAAGACCGCCTCTGGTTCGATGCACCTACGACCTCGATGCTTTATTCCATCCTCAGATGTCAGCCTTTCTGATGCTTTGCGCTTGTATTCCTTCAAGCGGTGATTGACTTCTATGACTCTGTTGCCTTTAGCCTTGAAACAAGATCCTCTAAGCGGGCATCCTTCGCAGTTTTGGGCTCTGTACCTTACGCTTTCCGTCTGGTATCCATTTGCTGTCTTGTCGAGCTTGGTGCCAATGCGTTCCATGTGCTGCCCCATCGGGCATACATAATAGTCTTGTTCGGCATTGTAGAAGAAGCTGTCCTGATGAAATGGACTTGGAGCATAGTGCATATGCTGCTCCTTGTGGAACATGTTGTATTTGACGTAGGCCTCGATACCGTTCTCCTCCATAAAGCGGTAGTTTTCCTCAGAACCGTAGCCAGAGTCAGCAACCTCAGTACTTGCTAGATGTCCATAGCGTGCAGCAAAGGAGTACATGAATGGAATGTATGTCAGAGTGTCTGTGGGATTGGGGAACAAAGCGTAGTTGAGAATGAACTGATTCTCGGTGCCTATCTGCAGATTGTATCCAGGTTTGGTCTGTCCATTGTTCATCGCATCCTCCTTCATGCGCATGAAGGTGGCATCGGGGTCCGTCTTGCTGAAGGAGTTTCTCTTGCCGAGCGTTTTCTTCTTCTGTTCATAATCTGCAAGAGAGACCGCCTTTTTCTCTATCTCCTTTATCTGCTTCTTTTTCTCACGCAGTGCTTTCTTCGCCTCTTTTGCCTGTGGCGCCTCTTTCGATAACTCCTCTTTCAGACGTGATGTTATCTCGCAGATAATGGCTGGGGTTATCTCGATTGACTCGGTCTTGATTGCATTGTCCTGGGCTATAGCGTCGTCTACCTGAGACAGGAGCACGGCAAGCTGACGCTTGAGCTTGTCTATATTGCGTTCCACGTTCTTGCGCCAGACAAAGGTGTACTTGTTGGCCTTGGACTCTATCTTCGTGCCGTCGACATACTCCACATCAAGTGTGATAAAACCTTTCTCTGCCAACAGAAGAACCAACTGTGTGAACACGTTTGAAATCTCGTCTTTCACACGGTTGCGGAAGCGGTTGATGGTGATGAAGTCAGGCTTGTTGTAGCCTGCAAGCCAAATAAAGTGGATATCGCGTTTTAGCAATTCCTCTATGCGACGACAAGAATAAATATTGTTCATGTAGGCGTAGATGATCACCTTGAGCATCATACGGGGATAGAATGCATTACGCCCTTTTACATGATAAAGTTTCAATATGTTGCTGATATCAATCTTGTCAAGCACATAGTCGATAATGCGTACTGGAGCGTCATCGGCGATATCTTCGTCGATTCTTGAAGGAAAAAGCAGGATTTCCTTGCTTAGATTGGGAATAAATTGTACCTTTGACATATTAGAAATTTCTTTCCATAAAGGTACAAAAAAATTATGGAATAGCAAAG
>NZ_JADYTS010000146.1 GCF_021531355.1 Leyella stercorea
TAGGGATTGTCGTTTAATTCTTTCAGTCGTGGACGCATAGAGGTCATCTTGGTATTTGATGCTCCGTGCAATCAGTTTTAATTGCTTTTTGCTGGTTTAACGGCACTCCAAAGTAGTGTATTTGCTGCCTTTGCCGATAACAGATTAGGAGTCCTCTTCGGAGGACTCCATCTTAATTCCGTTTCAGATGTCTCTTATGCCGCCTTGGTCTCTTGCAGCTCTGCCAGACGCTCCGCCATGTGGACTGCGTTCGCTGTGTGGATGCCGAAGAAGATGTACAGGATCTCTGTTTTCTTCTTCCTGGCCTTGATCCTGCGCATGGCGTAATGCTCTTTCTGTGTTCCGAACGATCCTTCCATCTGAGTGGCCCTGACTCTTGCCAGTTCCTGGCGGACATAGTCTTCCTCCCTCTTCTTCTCTGCTGATGGACGGCCACGCTTGGCGAATGATGTCTGTATGCCCAGTTCCTTGCAGAGGTCCCTGTTGGCTGTGCCTGTATAGCCGGTGTCGCCACCTATCTTCTTCGCATCCACACCAAACAGCCGCTTGTGCATCTTGATGCAATGTCCGAGTCTTCTGCCCTCATTGAAGGCGTTGAAGGAGAGTTTCTCGATGAAAGAGATACCGTCGACCTGTATGTTGTTGCACTTGGCTCCAAATTCCACGTTCTTCACCTCCTTGCCACGGACGATGGGCCTCACGTATGGCTTTGATGTACTCACGATCCTGTCGGGAATGCTTTCCCTGGGGTCATTGCTGTCGAAGTGGTTCTTCTGCTGGCGGTACACCTTTGTGATAATGCCGAGGGTTGACTGCTCACGCACGGTCAGCACCTCCTGCTCATTATGTTCGCGCATCATCCTTCGTATTTCCTTCAGGATCTTCCCCAGTAGGTTTAACAACCGGCGGATAATCCTGCGCTGTTGTGACTTCTTGTGTTTGCGCTGCTTCACATACTCCATGTTCGCCTTCTCCACGTCAAGGTACTTCGTCCTCGGACGGTGGATACCAAGACGCTGACAGGCATCACACATCATCCGATATGACTTCCCAACGCATTCCCACAGCAACTTCTGGTCCGTCGGATACCGCATCTCGCTCTCATAGCATGTCGCATCTGTGTAGAATGTATCAAGCTCTTTCATGTACGGTTTCCATGCATCCGCGAGTATGTTCTGCTGTTGCTGGATCTTCAGCTTGTCGGAAAGCTCGGAGATGATGTCATCTATCAACTTGTAGTTCGTAAGCGGGCACAGAGGATTGACGTACACGTCGCAGAATATCTGATAGTGGACGTTGCCGTTCAACTGCTCCAGCAGTTTCGGGGCACTCAGCTGGGTGTACATCTTCAGGAACATCAGAGCAACTTTACCCTCCGGGGAGAAGAAGGACTTCCGACCACGCTTACGTACTGGATGGTTGCTCACCAAACCAAAGTTCACTGCCATCTCATGAAGAGGGAGAAGCCGTTTCATACGTCCAAGTTCGCTGTTTTCAAACGTAACTCGAAATAAATCATAAAAATCGAACCCTTCGAACGGAATTCGCTTGCTTATTCCAGAAATATGTTGTACCTTTGCCATCGTATCACTTTTGTGATTCCCCCAATTTTTCACTTTCTGAGGGTGATTGGGGGATTTTTCTTATCTTCTACAAAGGTACAAAATTTCTATCACATTGAGGATTAGATAGTTGTAAATAATCTTAATATTTAACGACACTCCCTA
>NZ_JADYTS010000147.1 GCF_021531355.1 Leyella stercorea
GGCTTTGTGGGGAGTGTGGCTGCTATGGGGCTTTGTGTGACATTGCTGCTTCTATGCTTCCTGCTTCGGCATGACAAACCAAAGCAGCAGATAGGCGAGTGTTCCGCTGAATGCTGTGCAGACAGTGAGCAACACGTAAGCCACACGAACGAGTGTAGGGTCAAATTCAAAATAATTGGCAAGTCCGCCACAAACGCCACCGAGAATACAGTCGGTCGACGAACGCTGAAGTTTTCTATTCATAGTCGTATAGTTTTTTTATTATTATCTACCTATTTGACGTTGCGGAGGACTGAAAAGTTGCAAGAATTAGCGCTGTTCGTCGGGATGGATGCCGTAGTATACACGCAGCGGAGTAGAGAGCACCTTGATGAATCCCTTAGCCTCCTCGGCTGTCCATCCGTGCTGCATCTCGCCGTATTCTCCGAGCTTCGACTTGAGCAAATCGTCCTTGCTGTCTACACCTACGGTTTCGAAACCGAGCGGACGAAGCTTCAGTATGGCTGTACCATTGACGTTGCGCTGCGACGATGTGAGCATCGCTTCGATGTCGGGCATGACAGGTTCGAGATACTGACTCTCGTGGAGGAACATGCCATACCAGTTGGCTACCTGGTCCTTCCAGTACTGCTGCCACTTGCTCAGCGTGTACTTCTCAAGCAGACGGTGGGCCTCGATGATGAGCTTAGGAGCAGCTGCCTCAAAACCTACACGGCCCTTGATGCCGATGATGGTGTCGCCTACGTTGCAGTCGCGGCCAATGCCGTAGGCTGCGCCAATCTCTTCTATCTTCTGGATGGCAGCCACCTTGTCGTCAAACTTCTCGCCGTTGACGGCAACAATCTCGCCCTTCTCGAACGTAATCTTCAGTTCCGACTCGTCCTCACGTGTCACGTGCTTCAGGTAAGCCTCTTCAGGCAAACCCTGGGTAGAGTCGAGTATCTCGCCACCGCAGATACTGGTGCCCCAGATACCAACGTTGTATGAATACTTCAACTTGGTGAAGTCGGCAAAGAATCCGTTCTCGTTGAGGTAGTCAACCTCCTCCTTACGTGAGAGAGCCTTGTCGCGAGTAAGTGTGATAATCTCCACACCCGGTGCCATAACGAGGAAGGTCATATCGAAACGGATCTGGTCGTTGCCAGCACCAGTAGAACCGTGGGCGATGGCATCGGCACCAATCTCCTTAGCGTAGCGTGCAATGGCGATGGCCTGGAAGATACGCTCCGACGAAACAGAAATAGGATAGCAGTTGTTGCGCATAACGTTGCCGTAAATCATATACTTCAACGACTTCTCGTAGTACTCCTGCGTAACGTCGAGCGTTACATACTGCTTGGCACCGAGACGATAAGCATTGCGCTCATTGGTTACCAACTGCTCTGCCGAGAAACCGCCAGTATTGGCACATGCTGCGTATACCTCATAGCCTTCCTTGGCCAATTTCATTACTGTGTATGAGGTATCAAGACCTCCTGAAAATGCTACAACAACCTTTTTCATAATTATATAATATATTAAAAGTCCCACCACGGAAAGCCCTACCCCCGGCCCCTCCCCCGCAGGGAGGGGAGTGATGTGCTGGGCTACTTTTTTTTATTGTTTATTTAATTCTTATTTTTATTTAATTAGAAAAAACTCCACCTTCAAATCATACCGCTCCCCTCCCTGCGGGGGAGGGGCTGGGGGTGGGGCTTTTAGT
>NZ_JADYTS010000148.1 GCF_021531355.1 Leyella stercorea
GGTAGGGTGTTCAAAATTTAGATATAAATCTGACATAAAAAGTGCAAGAATTCAGCTCGTTAAGTTGCTGACATTTAACACTTTACATTGCGAAATAATTCTTTGAAAAGTTGTGTAACTCGTTGATTTTTAGTAACTTTACATAAATAAAACATATGAAGGTTATGAAAAAATCAGCCCAAGATAGAGAAATAGAAAAGCTTAAAAAGCAGGTGGAAAAACTCAAGAAAGAGAAAGAATCTCTTCAAAGAGACAAACGCAATCTCAAGGGAAGGTTGTCCACTGCTCAGTCAAACAATGCCAAGTATCGTTCTGTACTCAAAAAAAAAGAGAAACCGAACGTTGGATTGGACAAGGAGACTTTCGAACGAATGATGAATCTATTGGACGACATCATTACTCCAGTTTGATGGTTGCTCTTAGTGTGGCTTTTTATGCACGTTTGTCTGTAGGCTCACGACAGATTGTTGAGATATTCAATATTCTAAATGAGTTTATGGGCAATGTGTTCGGTAAAGTTCCCGCATATACAACGATTGGATATTGGACGCAAGAATTGGGACTTAGTGTCTATAAGGAATCATGCAGCCTATTCAAAGACAAGCGATATGCTTTGATTGTTGATGAAAGCATGATGATAGGCAGTGAAAAACTTCTGCTTACACTTGCTATGCCTGCCATTAATGCCGGTTCTGCAATTACGGAAAAAGATATTACTATTGTTGATATTTCTATTGCAAAGAGTTGGAATGGAGCAAGCATTAAAAACGTTCTGGAGAAGGTTGCTGATAAAATCGGACACAAACCTGAATATGTTATCAGTGACAATGGTTCCACTGTATGTAAGGCAGTAAGAGATGCTGGTTATGCCCATCATTTGGACATAAGCCACACTCTTGGTATGTTTCTCGAAAGAGTATATAAGAAAGAAGCTGATTTTCAAGAACTTTCCAATAATGTTCAACTTGCGCGTTTCAAATATAACATGCAAGATGTAGCGTATGTGCAACCTCCTTCACAACGAAGCATTGCACGCTTTATGAATATGTCAAAATGGATTGACTGGATTAGTCGTATGCAATACTTGTATCATACTCTTCAAAACGACATAAAGAGCATTTATGCCTTTATTCCACAAAACGCCTCTCTTGTAGACGAACTGGCAGAAACGATGGATTGTATAACAAAGATAGAGAAGGATGTAAAAAATAACGGTTGGTCGCATGATACAATCTGTCGGTGCAAGCAACTTGTAACTACAAGTCTAATGTCCGGAAATGAACGTCAATGCAAAGTCGGTTCATTCATATTGGAATATGTAGAACGTGAACTGGCATTCGTTAATGAAGGAGAATCGCACAATGCAAGTTCTGATCCGGTAGAGTCAATCTTTGGAGTAGTGAAAGGCAGAATGTCTGACGACAAACTTGCAGGAGTCACTCCTATAATTCTGATGATGCCGCTTCGCCTTAATTTGGCAGATAAGGGCAGACGAGTTAATTTCAATTTTAAACAAAGATTGGAGGAAGGAAGACACCGTCACATTAAGGAATGGACGAATGAAAACCTTTCTCCAAATTTGGTGGTCAAGCGCATCAATACTATAGGTAAAAAATGCGCAGGATTTTAAAGCGATTTTGAACACCCTACC
>NZ_JADYTS010000149.1 GCF_021531355.1 Leyella stercorea
TTAATAGGGTGTTCAGTTCGTTGTACCAAATTTAGCTCACTTTCCTAAGCGTTTTGGTTCGTTCTGTTACCCAGTTTTTGGACAAGTGTTCGGTTGACCAAGTACTGATGTCCTTCAGTTTAACATTTACAATGCGCTCTTTGAAATTAATTGTTTTTGTAACGGATTCGTTCGAAACTTTTGGATATAACGGTATCGTCAGAACAAAAGATGTTACGCCGTACAGCTTGTTCGGCGATTTCTTGCTCTTATAAATACCAAAAGTAGATTCAATGATGTCGGATGATATATTGATGCTCATGTTGCCTGTGAGAAATGCTTCTTCCCGATTGAGGTATTCAAGCATCCCGATACCGGCACGTGCCTGTCGGGAATGTGCGTTTCCCAAGATATGAGTAATGACATAGAGCTTGCACTTCCTGCTCGTCATGACCGAGAAACCTTCGTTCTTGCAGATGGCCTCGATGTGTCTTACAGCACGAAGTACAGCCTGCAGTTCTTTCAGCAAGGATTCATAATCCTTTATGAAGGCATACGCTTCCTGCATTTTTTCCGGTAGCGTGTCATAGCAGTCAAGCATTTCATTACCCCAGAACACCCATGAAGACATATTCATGAACCGTGATATGGCTCTCATGTTGGGAGGCAGCAAATATGCCTTGTCGGTCAGATGATACTGCAGTCTTTTCTTGCCAAGGAGTGTCGTAAACTCCACAAAATCAGATTGTTTCTCATAGATCTTCTTGAGAATTACACCCATGGAATGACTGATGTCTGCATGACGTATATGCCCGGATCCAGTGATGCCTTTGGTCAGATTATGACCATTGTCACTTATGATGTAATCGGGAGCATTTCCTGCAGATTTCTCTGCTTCCTCGATTCTGCCTTGAACATCATCGCCGTTGAAGCCCTTGCTGACCGATATGTCAAGAATCGTGACATCCTCGTGTTTTATAGGGCGATTCTGATGCTCGGAAGGAATTGCAAGAGTCAAGAGAAGCTTCTGCCCGTTTATGGCAATACTCTCGTCTACGACCATTGCAAACTTCTTGTCCTTGCATGGCTGCTCATCCTGATAGACAGAGAGACCAAGTTTCTTCACCCAGTTTTCTATGGTGTTGTAGCACGGAACCTTTCCAAATGTATCACCCAACAGCTCGGCGAAGATCTCCAGGATAGTCACGACTGTGCGCAACCCACATGGTGTACGCATGTAGATCAAAACGCAGAGTTGGATGACTACAAGAGGAAATCTATGTCCGGGAACAGGCTCGAGAGGAATCGACTTTGTTCGTCGGTCAATGTTATCTTCCGAACGTCTTTTTTTTAAGCTCCTTCTTGGTTTTGTCATACTTAGCCTTGATCTTGTCTTTTTGAGATGCAAGTTTCTTGTTCTCCTTACGAAGACATTTTAGCTCCTCAAGGAGAGACTCTTTATCTTGGTTTGAATCTAACTTTTTCATTGATTTACGTATCTTGAAATTACATTCAAAGTTACTAAAAATCAATGAGTTATGCAAATTTTTAAAGAACTATTTCGCTGCTTAAAACGTTAAATATCAGAGCGTTAGTTTTGTAACTTAATGGGTGATTTCAGCATCTGTTTTTCGGAACATCTAACTGGACACCCTATTTA
>NZ_JADYTS010000014.1 GCF_021531355.1 Leyella stercorea
CTGAGTTCTATTCATGACGCAAAGATAAACAATAATATTGGATTGTTAAAAACACAACAATATTATTTGATCCATTATTTGATCCATTTTTTGGCGCAGATTTGTCGCAGTCTAAAACGACAAATCGGTGTAACTTGTTGATTTTCAACTCGTTACACCGATGTTAGTTGCGGAGGCAGGACTCGAACATGCGACCTCCAGGTTATGAGCCTGGCGAGCTACCAACTGCTCCACTCCGCGATATTAACCATTTTGTTTGCAATTCCGATTTATAAGCGATTAGCATTGTTCTGAATTGCGAGTGCAAAGGTAAGGCTTTTTATTTATACCTCCAAACTTTTATGCAACTTTTTTCGATTTTATTTGAAAATTCTTTGTTTTGAGCCTAATTTGGCTGGATTTGCCCTTTATTAGACGTATATATACAATACTTATTATAGACATTAAAAAAGCCGTCCTATAGAGTTTCATCTCTACGGACGGCTTTATATATATTTTTTTACTTCTTTTTCTCTGTTGCAGCCTTTTCTGTTGGAGCCTGCTTGTATGCCTTGTTAAGTCCGGCGATAACCTCGTTGGTTATGTCGTGAGCCTTGTCGGCATAAAGGATATTGTCGCCTGCCTTGCTAAGGATGAGTGTATACTTCTTAGTCTTGTTGTAGAAAGCGAGATAGTGCTGGATAGAATCGCGGAGAGCGTTGTTGTACTTCTCGGTCTCTGTCTGGAACTCACCACTCAAGCGCTGGTTGAGAGCCTGAAGGTCGTTGCTCTGCTTCTGAAGTGACATCTGAATAGACTGTGCCTGCTCGCGTGTGTAGGCATTCTGCTGCACCTTCTGCTGGAAGTTGGCTGCGGCAGCCTCAAGAGCCTGCTGCTTCTGTGCGAGAGTGTTCTGGATATTCTGACCCTTCTTCTGAAGGATGAGTGAGTAGTCCTTGCAGAACTTGTACTGCGACATGATGCTGTCTACCTCTACATAAGCAATCTTAGTTGCAGTAGCTGTAGCCTGAGCTGCCGGCTCCTTATCGTCTACCTGCGACTTTGACTTGTCGCAAGATGTCATTGCCACAGCAGCAAAAGCGGCGATAGCAAGTGTACGGAAAAAGTTTTTCTTGTTCATTTGTATTTATTATTTAATTATTTCACACCTGACGCATCCACTTTAATAGGCACCATTGCGCTTGCGTGCCTCGCGGTCCTGATCCATAACGCAGTGGATTCCGAGCTTGCGCAGACCGGGATTGTCGTGAACATGTTGCGACGAAAACTTGCCGTTGCGTTTCAGCAGAAGCTTAATAGAGAGCAAAGCAAACGCTATAGCAATAATTAACAGGCTTAAAAGCAGAAGTTTAATCATTTTTATTAACTTTGTATCGAAATGGGAAACCCAAAGCGACATATTTATTTACGTGCAAAGGTAATGTAAATCGGTCGCATGACAAAATAAATTATTGAAAATTCAGATTATTATTGTAACAACATAAAGAAATTAAGAAAAAATGAGTAATTGCGAATTGAAACCGGCTCGCGTATTCGAGCAGTTTGCAGAAATCAACAAAATTCCTCGCCCCTCTAAGCATGAGGAGCAGATGATTGAGTATCTGAAAGAGTTTGGCCGTAAGCGCAACCTTGAGACCGAGATTGACGAGACTGGCAACGTTATCATCCGCAAGCCCGCTACTAAGGGCCATGAGAACGCTCCAATGATTAGCTTGCAGAGCCACATGGACATGGTGTGCGACAAGCTCGTCGACGTTGATATCGACTTCTTCAACGACCCTATCCAGACCTACATTGACGGTGAATGGCTCAGAGCCAAAGGCACTACTCTTGGTGCTGACGACGGCATCGGCTGCGCCATCGAGCTGGCTGTTCTCGACAGCGACGACATTGAGCACGGTCCTATCGAATGCGTTTTCACTCGCGACGAGGAGACAAGCCTTGGCGGTGCTCTGGGCATGAAGCCGGGATTCATGAAGGGCGATATGCTCATCAACCTCGACTCTGAGGACGAGGGTCAGATCTTCATATCATGCGCCGGCGGCAAGACTACTTCGGTGAAGTTCACATTCGACCGCGAGCAGGCTCCTGAAGGTTACTTCTTCATGAAGGCTTCTATCAAGGGTCTGAAGGGTGGACACTCGGGCGACGATATCAACAAGAAGCGCGCCAACGCCATAAAGATTCTCGACCGCTTCCTCTACCTCGAGCAGGACAAGATGGACGTGCGTCTGGCTCAGTTCAACTCGGGCAAGCTGCACAACGCCATTCCTCGCGACGGTGTCATCGTATTTGCCGTTCCCGCAGCCGAAAAGGAGACTGTACGTGTCGACTGGAACGTATTCACAGCCAACGTTGAGGACGAGTATCACGTTACTGACACTGCTATGGAGTTCCACCTTGAGAGCATTGATGCAGAGCCAGTTATCGCCAAGGACGCAAGCCGCCGCGTAATCCTCGCATTGCAGGCTGCCGACAACGGCGTATTTGCTATGTGCCAGGACGAGGCTTTGGCTGACATGGTTGAGACTTCCAACAACATTGCAAGCGTTGCTTCTTCGGAGAACGAAATCAATATCATCACCTCACAGCGCTCTAACGTAATGAGCAACCTCGAGAACGAGTCGAACACCATCAAGGCTGTATTCGAATTGGCTGGTGCTGAAGTTAAGCAGAGCGACGGCTATCCTGCATGGAAGATGAACCCTAACAGCAAGCTGACAAAGGTGGCTGTTGAGTCGTACAAGAAGCTGTTCGGCAAGGAGCCTATCGTACGTGGCATACACGCCGGACTGGAGTGCGGTCTGTTCTCAGAGCGCTATCCTAACCTCGACATGGTATCGTTCGGTCCTACACTGCGCGACGTTCACACTCCTGAGGAGCGTCTTTACATCCCGACAGTACAGATGGTTTGGGATCACCTTCTCGACATCATGAAGCATGTATAATAATCAAGCAAGCGCTTGAAGCTATAACAAAAAAAACGAGGATGTTTCCGTTGTTCTGGAAACTTCCTCGTTTTTTGTTATCTATATAATTCGAGAGACCTCAATTACTTGTTAGGGATAATCTCAAACACTTCTACAGCTCCCTCAAGCTGGCACTTAACGGCGTTGGCGTCTACATTCACCTTAGCCATATTGCTCTCAATCGGTGTGCTTGCCACGAGCTTGTCCTTCTTGTTATACTGCTTGAGCACTACTCCACCAGCCTTAGGCAGGTTTACGAGCATGGTGTAGCTCTTGGTTCCCTTTTCAACGCCGAACGCCAGACTGCCTTCGCTCTTGAACGAAGAGCAAGGATTCTCGTCGAAGCAATTCATTGCGCCGAGCATGTCAGCCGACTCCACCTTGAATGCAAGATTCTCGGGATTTACCGGATTTACGACAAACTCACGAACTGCACACCAGCTCTTCTTGTCAGACTGCAACTTGCGCATACGTACATAACGAGCTTCTACCGGATTGCCCTTCCAGTTGATGATATATGTCTTCTTCAATTCGCCAGTGAGCGGTGTCCATGTCTTGCCGTCGGCAGAAGTCTCAACGATGACGTTGTCGAAGTAGTCGACGTCGTCAACCGAGTTGCGTCCCTGCAGAATGCGCACCTCGCGCACGGGACGAACGGCTCCGAGGTCCAGACCAATCCAGTCGCCAGTGTTTTGGCTTGCACCCGAATGATAGAACGTAGTAGAGTCGTTGTCAAGCATCAGCTTGTTCTGTGTGGTGCCGAGCGACTTGTATGTACCCACGCCCTTATAGAACGCCGGAGTCTTGCCAGCCACCTTCTTGAAGAACTCGATAGCCATATCGTCCATACCATTCTCGTAGAACGGCTGAAGCTTCATTGTTCCCGACTTGTGTGCCTGATAAGCAGCCATGTCGGCAGTCGACATGCGGTTGCTGATATATCCGTTCCAGAAAGCCTCATACTTACCGTCCTTGAACTGGCTCATCAGCGTAAGCGTGTTCTTGCCACGTGTGCCGAGCTTCTTGAACTCAGCCAGCCACGGGCGCAGTTCCTTCATGAGCAGCGCGTTCTTGCAGTCGCGCTCCATGATGGCAGGCACCTTTTCTACACGGTCGAACTCAGCATACAGATTGTCATAATCCTTCTTGTTGTAGTCGGCGAGACGGAAAGTCTTGGTCTCCCACGACTCTATGCGGCGATAGCCTGTCTCGGTGTCGCACGAGTGTATGGCAAATGTGCGGTAGGCATCGTGAGCCTCAGGCGTAACATCAACAAGCGAGCGTTCCCAGTTGTCGATAGCGTTGTATGCCGAAACGTTCCAGTTGTAGTCAGCCACACCGTAGAGAGCGAGCTTCGAAGCCTCGCCGTGCTCCATCGGATTGCTCAGCACACCGCATGTCTGTTCGGTAGTAAGGTCGGTTTCGAGTCCGTATACCGGACCCTGCATGATGATATGGCGGGCATAGTCAGTCACGGGGAAGTTCCACCAATAGTAAGCCGGGCGCTTGATGCGCGAGTCTACAAAGTCGAGAGTCTCCTTTGTCAGGTCAGAGCAAACCACAGCACCTGTCCAGAACACGTTGATAGACGGATCAAGACGCTTGCCGTAGATAGCGAGCTGTCCGTTCTCCTTGGGGCTTGCCCACAGCTGTGAGTAGTCGGTAGGACAAACTACGAGTGGCGCAACGTCGCCCTTTGTCTTCACAAACTCCTTGGTGAGGCGGTTGAGCAGGTCAACCTGCTTGTTCGAGTCGGTTCCTTCGCCCTCGATATCATCAAAATGTATGGCAAACGAACGCACGCCAAGGTCATACATATGATTGAACTTGTTGACGAGGTTCTGGTAGTCTTCCTCATTCCACTTGATGTCCTTGCCCGGATGTATGGCCCATACGAAGTCGACACGGTTGCGACGGCAAGCCTCAACGAGTTCGTGAATATTGCGTGCCTGGTCGGCAGGGTAGGGCTTGCGCCAGTTGGGTGAGCTGTGGTAAGGATCGTCCTTCGGTCCATATACGTATTCGTTCAGTTTGTTGCGTCCATAGTAGTCGATGAGCGACAGGCGCACCTGATGCGACCAGGGTGTACCGTAGAATCCCTCCACTACGCCACGCAGGGGCAGGTCGGGATAGTCGTTGCAGGTGAGGTAAGGCAGATGCATCTTGCCCTTCGCAGCCGGAGAAGCCAGAATCTGCTTCATGGTCTGGATGGCATAGAAGGCACCACGCTCGTCATAGCCCACGATGTTTATGCCCTTGCCATTGACGGTGAGGAGATAAGCTCCTGACACCAATTTCTTCAAGCCTGCTTTCTTTGCCTGCTTCTCGCCGAAGTCGATGGTAAGGCGAAAGCCCTTCTTGTACTGCTTCAGGAAAGCCAGGTCGTCAGCGAAGCGCTTCTGCTTGTCCTGAATGTTCAGTCCGTTTTCAAAAGAGATCCAGTTCTGGCGGTTGATGTCTAAGTTGTGCGGTGTGGGGTTTACGACGATGCCCTGGTGGTCGAGCTTCTTGCCCGGCACAACGTTTACATCCTGTTTCTCGCCTCGCTGCGAACTAAGGTCGAAGCCGTCGTCCTGTGCCTGCACGCCGCTGAAAGCCGCAGCAAGCAGTGCGGTAAGTAAGATTTTGTTTCTGATCATTATTGTTTATTTATTGTTTTAGTAATATCAATGGTTGATGCGTAGTAAAAAATATATCTATGCAAATTTACATAAAATTATTCGATTTTATGTAGTTCACAACAAAATAACAACAATATATAACAAAAAGAGAGGTTTTCCGTTTTATTGGAAAACCTCTCTTCTGTGTCGGGGCGACAGGATTCGAACCTGCGACCACCTGGTCCCAAACCAGGCGCGCTACCGGACTGCGCTACACCCCGTTTCGATTTAGCGAGTGCAAAGGTAGATATATTTTTTGATACATCCAAATTTTTAGTGCACTTTTTACATAAAAAAATGCCCTGCAAGTACAAAAGCATTGAAAATGTGTGCTTTTATTCTTGCAGGGCTATGTGCTTATGCCCAATTAGGGCATGAATATTATACCATATCGATTACTCAGCGATGAGCGAGAACTCAGCAGCCGATGCATAGTCGACACCGTAGTGTGCATTGAGCGCACGGAATCGTACGTAGCGTGCCTTTACTGGCTTGTCGAACATCACCTTCTTAAGCTCTCCAGAACTGTCGAAATTACCCTTCATGATAGGTGAGCCCCATGTCTTGCCGTCGTTGCTGACATATATTTCGTAGTTCTTGATGCGACCATAGCTTGTATCCTGACGTGGCAGCAACTTAAATCCCTTGATTGTCTTTGGCTCTGAAGCGTCGAAGTCAATCCAGTGTGGGAACTTAGCCAGAGTAATTGAGTACATAGTATGCCAAATAGTTGACTCGTCACCATCTACAAGATGAACGGCATCGCCCTCCTCAGGCTCTTCTGACGACACAAAGGCTATCTGCAGAGGCACAAAGTCTACCTTGTCGAATGTCATTGTGGTCTTCTGGTTAGGTGTTTCCTTATACCATGTGGTAATAGTTCCACCCTTGCTCATGTCTATTGCACCTTTATACACAGTCGGCTTCTTGGCACCATTCAAGGCATAAACGACAGTGCGGTTCTTTGCCGGAGTTGAAAGCAACACCTTACCCGTCTGCCTGTGCTCGATACTGATAGGCTGTTCGCCTGAGAGCGACACCTTGGCAGCATCGGCCATAGCCTTTGCGCTTGCGTCGGCAGCCGGACGTATCACGAAACCGAAGTTGTAGTTCTGGCTATATGCACGGTCGTCCTTGAGCGGACCACCCTGTCCACAGCTGGCTCCACCAAGACCTGTCACCTTAGCATCAAGGTGCAGATAGGTTCCGTCAGAAACCGGCAACTCATTGGCATGAGCCACTACTGTCATCTGCTGAGCACTCCATGGCAGTGCTGACACTGACATTGTGCTGTCAGCAACGAACACTACGCTCTGCTTGCCCTGCTCGGTGAGTGCACACCAACGTACTTCCTCGCGGTTGCCCATCGACTGTGGCTTTGGCAGGAGAATGTCCTGCTCGCCTACGATGCCACGGTGGTGCTCGATAAACTGTCCTGTCTTACGGTCGTTGTAGTTGTTTACAGGTCCGCGTCCGTAGTAGTCGAACTGCTTATATGTGTTAGGCAACTTCATAGCGTAGCCAATGCGTGGCAGGATTACGCTGTTACGGTTGGCAGAGATTGCGCTGTTGAGCTCTATAGAACCATCCTTGTAGACAGTGTAAATCTGGTTGGTGACAAACTTGAAGTCGTCCTTGCCAAGTTTCTGCTTGTCCACACCGAACTTGTAAGCCGACTGTGGGTCGCGGTCGCGGTTACCGTAAACCTGCTTGCAGCCCTCCTTGCCCTGACTCTCAACCGTCATGCTGATCTGCAGCGAACCGTCCTTCTGCTTCATAACGGTAGGCTTGCCTATTACACGATGGTCGAGATCGTAGAGTCCGAATTTGAACCATGCGTTGTGATAGCCAATACCAGCGTCGTTATCGGTAGGAGCACGGAAAGCGTCGAGCTTAGGTCCGTTGCCCTCGGCAAATACAGTGTTGCCACCATACGACAAGCTGTTCAGAGCGCCATCAGTCAGGCTGAATGTAGCGTTGAAGTTGTCGCCCTTCACAGTGACTGTCTTTGCGTCCTGGGTATAAGTGATGTTGCCATTGGCATTAGCCACAGCCTTAACGGCAGTAGCCTTCACGTCGGCACCCTTCACACGCAACTGCTCCTCCATCTGTACATATCCCTTCTTAGCCCAAGGCATATCCTTGCCCTGCAGGAACTGTACCTTGACGAAGTATTCGCTCTGCGGGTCGAGCTTAGCGAAGTCGTAGTCGAGAGTATACTCCTGACGCTCGCGCGGACCAACAATGTTCTTTGCGCCCATGAGCTGTCCTTCGCTCTTGATGCACTCGCCGTCCTTCCACAACGACCATACAATCTGATAGCCGCGCAGCGGCTCAAAGTAGTTCTTGTTGAATATCTCAATGCGGCCCTTGGTCATGTCGACAGCCTTAACGCCCACATTCTGATAAACCTTCTTCACCTCAAAGTACTGTGCCTTGGGCGAAAGGTCGGGGCGCATGATACCGTTCATACAGAACATACCGTCGTTAGGCTTGTTGTCCATGCCGAAGTCGCCACCATAGCCCCAGTATTTCTTGCCGGTCTTCGGGTCTACATTGTACAAAGCCTGGTCTACCCAGTCCCAGATTGCACCGCCCATAAAGAAGTTGGTGCTTTCTATGGCGTTCCAGTAGTCAACGAGGTTGCCCACGGCATTACCCATTGAGTGTGCATATTCCGAGATATGATAAGGATACTTGATGTCGTACTTACCCTTTACAGCCTCCTGCACCCAAGGAATCGACGGATACTGGTTTGAACCCATATCAACGATATCGTTGTTGCGCTCGTACTGTACGGGGCGGCTTGTGTCGTAAGCCTTTATGGCAGCGTAGCAGTCCTTGAATGTGTCGCCAGGGCCAGCCTCGTTGCCAAGACTCCATATCACAACTGAAGGATTGTTGACCGTAGCGTGCACCATCTCCATATTGCGTGCCACATGAGCATTGCGGAACTCCTTGACGTGCGACAACGACTCCTTGCCATAGTAATATTCGTGGCTCTCGATGTTTGCCTCATCCTCAAGATATATGCCATACTTGTCGCACAGATAGTACCAGTAGGGAGCGTCGGGATAGTGACAGTCGCGTACGTGGTTGATATTACCACGCTTCATGAGGAACACCTCGTGCTCCATCTGCTCACGCGATACGTAGTGGCCTGTAGCCGGGTTGTTCTCATGACGGTTCACACCCTTCATCTTGATAGGCTGACCGTTGAGATAGTAGTAGCGGCCTGCCAGTCCGAACTCGTCCTTATCGGCAGGAGTGTCCTTGATTTCAATCTTGCGGAAACCAACGTTGGTTGAGAAAGTCTCCACCGTGTTGCCCTTCTTGTCCTTCAGTTCGCCCACGAGAGTGTAGCGATGCGGAGCCTCAGCGCTCCACGGCTTCACGATGTTGCCAGCCTTAAGCGTAACGGAAGCGGTAAGATTGCCGTTCTTGTCGATATCGCCTACTGTAGCAGTAGCGCCCACACCCGGCACGAGAGTGTTCTCGTCAGAGTATAGACGGTTTTCGTACAGCTTATAGTCGATGGTATATCCCTTTACAGCCTTTGTAGTGAGGTTGCTCACGTTGGCTGAGATATGCAGCGAAGCGTCGGTGTAAGTATCGTCGTAATCTGGAATGGCCTTCAAGTCGCGCACCTGCACCTTAGGCTTGGCGGTGAGCGAAACGCTGCGGAAGATACCCGGCAGACGGAACATGTCCTGGCTCTCAAGGAACGAGCCGTCGCTATGACGGTAAACCTCAACAGCCACTACGTTGCCGCCCTTCTTATTAAGATAAGGTGTAATGTCAAACTGAGCAAGGTTGCGCGAGTTCTTTGCAAAACCTACATACTTGCCGTTGATGTAGAGATAGAAGAACGAGTCTACACCGTCGAAGTTGATGTATACCTCCTTGCCATGCCAATCGGCAGGTACGTCAAACGAGCGGCGGTATGAGCCTACCTCGTTGCGGTTGTTGTATGTCATCCAGTTCTTGTTGGGTGTGCGCATCACGCCACCCTTCCAGTCGCCCACCTTTACGCTGTGCTGGAAGATGACACGCTGGTTGGAATACAGCGGCATGCCATACTTGAACGTGCCGTCGTCCTTGGCACCAGCCATGTTCCAGTTCATCGGAACCTGCACACGGTCCCAAGCCGATGCGTCAAAATCGGTACGATAGAAGTCCTTCGGACGTTCGTCGGGATTCTTTGCCCAATGGAACAGCCACTCTCCGTCGAGAGTCTTCCAGAGTGATGAGTTCTCGGGCAGCACGCGACGAGCCTCGTCAACGTTCTTGAACGAGAAGAACCACGCATGCGGCTGCTGCTTGTTGTAAGCCACTGAGTCAGGACTCTGCCACTCCCATCCCGTAGGAGCCTGCATCTGTCCGTAATAGAAACCTCCAAGCTGTGTGGTCTGGGCGTACATTGGCGACGCCAGCAGAGCAGCCAAAAGGGTCAGGGTTGATTTGTTCATTGTTGTTATTAAATTTAATAAGTGTTTGTTTCGTAAATATTATACATTGAAGTATTTGTCGAGTATCTCCTCTGCCTTACCGTCAGAGTTGTCGATATCCTCTATTATCTTGCCATTCTCAAGCAGCGCCACACGTGTAGATATCTCTACGGTGTGCTGCAGGTTGTGGCTCGACACCATTACCGTAGCGCCGGTTGAACGGTTGAATTCGGTCAGTATACGCTTCAGTTGGTTCTGGCTGCTTGGGTCGAGAAAGTTGAACGGCTCGTCGAGTATCACGAGCTGCGGACTGTTGAGCAGTGCTGCCACAATGCCTATCTTCTGCTTATTGCCAGCCGAGAAGTCGCGTATGTACTTCTTTTTTCCTATTATCTCGTCGCCCATGAAGGTCTCAAACGTCTTGAGTCGTTCCTCCACCTGCTCCTTTGTCATGCCCGACACCTTGCCGACAAACTCAAAATACTCCTCGGCAGTGAGGAAGTCGATGAGAAACGAGTTGTCGATGAAAGCGCCAGTCAGCAGTTTCCAGTCCTCGCTCGTGGCTGGGTCTATCCCGTCAATGAGCACATTGCCTTCCGTTGCCTTCGCCAAATCGAGCATCAATCTGAACAAAGTCGTCTTGCCGGCACCGTTGTTTCCCACAAGTCCCACTACCTGTCCATTGCCAATAGTGAAGTGTGGAATGTCCACAGCGACATGCTCGCCGAAACATTTTTTGAGGTTATTGAGTTGTATGTGCATCTTTTTTGTGGCAAATTTACCATTTTTCTTGCACAACAGCAAATTTTACGAGCTATATTATAGCATTATGCCGTAGTTGATATCACTTGTTTTCAAGCTCCATCTTCAGGAACTTCGGCGTATAGCCTTCTTTCGACTCTGCCACTTCTTCGGGCGTTCCGGCTATGAGCAGGCGTCCACCGCCACGACCTCCTTCCGGACCAATGTCGATGATATGGTCGGCAAGCTTTATGACATCGAGGTTGTGCTCGATTATTATCACCGTGTTGCCACGGTCTACCAGTTGCTGCAACACGTCCATCAGTATGCGTATGTCCTCAAAGTGGAGTCCCGTGGTAGGCTCATCGAGGATATATAGCGTTTTGCCCGTGTCGCGCTTGCTCAGTTCGGTGGCGAGCTTCACGCGCTGGCTCTCGCCTCCCGACAGCGTGGTCGATGGTTGTCCGAGCTTGATGTAGCCCAGTCCCACGTCCTGTATGGTCTTTATCTTCTGCAATATGGCAGGCACGTTCTCGAAGAATTCCACCGCCTGGTTGATGGTCATGTCCAGTACGTCGGCAATGCTCTTGCCCTTGTAGCGCACTTCGAGAGTCTCGCGGTTGTAGCGCTTGCCGTGGCACACCTCGCACGGCACCATCACGTCGGGCAGGAAGTTCATCTCGATAGTCTTGTAGCCGTTGCCCTTGCAGGTTTCGCAGCGTCCGCCCTTCACGTTGAACGAGAATCGACCGGGCTTGTAGCCACGAATCTTAGCCTCGGGCAGAGCCACGAAGAGCGAGCGTATGTCGGAGAAAACGCCGGTGTAGGTGGCAGGATTTGAGCGCGGAGTGCGTCCCAATGGCGACTGGTCGACATTCACCACCTTATCTATATATTCTATTCCCTCAATCGAGTCGTAGGGCATCGGCTTCTTTAGCGAGCGGTAGAAATGCTTGGACAGAATGGGCTGCAACGTCTCGTTGATGAGTGTCGACTTGCCCGAACCGCTCACGCCAGTCACCACGATAAGTTCGCCAAGCGGGAACGACACGTCCACGTTCTTCAGGTTGTTGCCACGTGCACCGTGTATCGTTATCGCCTTGCCGTTGCCCTTGCGGCGTTCGGTAGGCACGGCAATCTTACGGTCGCCGTTGAGATAGTCGGCTGTGAGTGTATGGTGCTTAAGCATATCCTGCGGAGTGCCCTGAAACACCACCTCGCCACCACGCATACCTGCCTTCGGACCAATGTCTACAATCCAGTCGGCAGCAAGCATCATGTCCTTGTCGTGCTCCACTACCACCACTGTGTTGCCCATGTCGCGCAGCTGCTTGAGCGAGTGGATGAGTCGCTCGTTGTCGCGTTGGTGCAGTCCTATGCTCGGCTCGTCGAGGATATAGAGCACATTGACGAGCTGAGACCCTATCTGTGTGGCAAGACGTATGCGCTGGCTCTCACCTCCAGAGAGCGTTGCCGACTGGCGGTTGAGCGACAGATAGTCGAGACCCACGTCCAATAGGAACGATATTCGTGTTCGTATCTCCTTCAGTATTTCCGCAGCTATGGTGCGTTGGCGGTCGTCCAGATGCGCCTCTACATCATTAAGCCACTCGTTGAGTTGGCTAATGTCCATCGAGGCAAGTTCGAATATGTTCTTGTCCCAAACCTTATACGACAACGATTCACGGCAAAGTCGCTGGCCGTGACACTCCGGACACTCGCACGTAGCAAGAAACTGGTCAGCCCATTTCTGTCCGCTCGTAGTGTCGTCGTTCTCCATTACCGAGCGCAGATACTTTATCACACCGTCGAACGTAGTGAAATAGTCGCTCGATGTATGCACCACCTCTTTGTCGATACGCACCGTTTCGAGCGAACCGTACATTATTTCGTTCATCGTGTCTTCGGGTATCTCGCTCACAGGAGTCTTCAGTGTCAGTCCTGCCTTTTCCAATATGGCTGATATCTGCCAGAAGATAAGCTGGTTCTTGTATTTGCCCAACGGCACAATTGCCCCCTCATGTATTGAGAGAGAGTCGTCGGGTATTACCTTCTTGAGGTCAATCTCGTTGACATAGCCAAGTCCCTTGCACTTGGGGCAAGCTCCTTCGGGCGAGTTGAACGAGAACATATTCGGTGCGGGGTCGCGATAGCTTATGCCTGTTGTGGGGCACATGAGTCGCTTTGAGTAGCTCTTTGCCTCGCTCGTGTTCTTGTCGAGAATCATCAGCAGACCGTCACCCTGTCGCATGGCAGTCTCGATGGTCTTCTTCAGACGGTCGTCAAATCCCTCACGCATCTGCATCTTGTCTATCACCACCTCAATATTGTGGTTCTTGTAGCGGTCGGTCTTCATGCCCGGCGTTATATCCTTTATCTCGCCGTCGACACGCACGTACAGATAGCCCTTGTGGCGCAGCGTCTCGAATAGTTCGCGATAGTGTCCCTTACGCTGCCGCACGAGTGGCGCGAGGATGTATATGCGGTGGCCAGCATACTGGGTATTGATCATGTCGAGAATGCGCTCCTCGGTATATTTCACCATCTTTTCGCCCGTAGCATAGCTGTATGCCGTGCCGGCACGTGCATATAGCAGACGCAGATAGTCGTATATCTCGGTCGTGGTGCCCACGGTAGAGCGTGGATTGCGGTTGGTGGTCTTCTGTTCAATGGAGATGACGGGGCTTAGTCCGGTGATGTTGTCTACATCCGGACGCTCCAGTCCGCCGAGAAAGTTGCGTGCGTATGCCGAGAAGGTGTCGATGTAGCGGCGCTGTCCCTCTGCATATATGGTGTCGAAGGCAAGCGACGACTTGCCCGAACCGCTCAGTCCGGTGATGACGGTGAGCGAACCGCGCGGTATTTCCACGTCGATGTTTTTAAGATTGTGGACGCGTGCGCCCCAGACATTTATCTTGCCTTCTTCTGAATAGCTACCCATAAGTATTGATTTATTATCTGTTAAATCTGATTTTAATGGTTCGAAAAAATGCGGAACTACTGTCATTCGGTTCCGCCAGCGGCTGTCTCGGTGTATCCGCGCAGCAGATTCACATCGCTCTTGATGTTGAATCGTCTGCCGTCGGCACCCTTAGCCTTCACCAGCACAAAGTAAACGCCCTGTGCCACATCGCGCCCTTTGTACTTGCCGTCCCATCCACCAGCAGGGTCGGTCCATTCGTACAGTTTCTGTCCCCAACGGTTGAATACGGTGGCTTTAAACTCCACGATGCTCTGGTAGCCGCTCTTGACACGATACACATCGTTTATGCCGTCGCCGTTGGGCGAGAAGGCGTTGGGCATCTCGAGTTTGCTCTCGGCTATCGACACCGTGATAGGTGTGGCATCTGCCCAATACTCGGCGGTGTAAGCTACTGTATCAGTGCCAAGAACGAAGGTGGCATACAGCTCGATGATGTGTGTGCCAGCCTCAACAAAGGTGTATTCGGTGTCTTCGTCGTATCGGGTGAGATAGGGCGACTGCGCTCCTTCCTTTCTGAATCGCCACTCGTAGTGGGCTGTATAAGCACCCACATCAGCAGCACGGGCTGCGAGCGTTACGGTGAGTGGCGCCGAACCGGTGTAGCTCAGCCCCGTATCGTCGCCTTCGGGGGTATGAAACGTTGCCAATGGGTCGATGGTGGGCACCACGTCGGCACGGGCGTCCACACAAACCATGCAAGCTAAAAGCAATATTAATTGAAGGATGTTCATAATATGCAAAGTTAACTATTATATTGCACACTACAAAGCCAAGGCTTTGTTTTAATAACTTTATTTATAAGACAAACATTTCATTTTACAATATATTTTATGTACTTTTGCAGAAAAATATATGACAACTATGAGACGTTACTTCAGACTTATTTTGTGCTTCTGCGCTTTGCTGATAGCCACAGCAGTGGCAGGACAGACCATAAAGTGGCAGGAACTGTACAAGGTGAAGAAGAAAGACACCATATACGGCATTGCCAAAAAGTTTAATATCACCATCGACGAGCTGATTCGCGCCAACCCCGCTATGCAGAAAGCCGACTACTCTCTGCAAAAGGGCGACCAGCTGCTCATACCCTACCCAGCAGCTAAGCCTGCAGCCACAACTACTCCTGCCACAGCGGCAACAAATACTCAGGCTCAGAGCACTGCTACACACCAGCGTGCAGCCGATGGCACAGTGCGCATAGGCGTAATGCTGCCTCTGCACAATGTTGACGGCGACGGACAGCGTATGGTCGAATACTATCGAGGTGTGCTCATGGCGTGCGACTCGTTGCGCTCGCAGGGCATTGCCACACATGTATATGCTTGGAATGTGCCTATCGACGCCAACGTACAGCAGACCATCAACGACGACAATGCACGCCAGTGCGACATCATCTTCGGTCCGCTCTACACCAAGCAGGTGAAACCCATAGGCGACTTCTGCCGCAAGAACGGCATACGCCTTGTCATTCCGTTCTCAATCAACGGCAACGACGTGGCACAGAACGAGCGCATCTATCAGGTGTTCCAGACTCCGGCACAACAGAACGAGGCTTCTATCAACGCTTTCGTACAGCGATTCAAGGGTCGACACATAGTGATTGTCGACTGCAACGACACCACAAGTCGCAAGGGCGTGTTCACCTTCAACCTGCGCAAACGTCTTGAAAAGGCTGGCACGACATACAGCATTACAAATCTGAAGTCGACTGACGCATCATTTGCCAAGGCTTTCAGCACCACTCTGCCCAACGTGGTAGTGCTCAACACCGGACGCTCGCCCGAGCTGAACGCTACTCTCGCCAAGCTCAACACGCTCACCGCAACCAACAAGGGACTGAGCATCTCGCTGTATGGCTACACCGAGTGGCTGATGTATACCAAGGTATATACCGACTACTATTACAAGTACGACACATACATCCCGACAACGTTCTACTACAATCCGTTTGCAGGCAAGACCATAGCCGTAGAGCGCAACTATCGCCAATGGTTCAAGTCGGACATGCGTCAAGCTTTGCCTCGATTCGCGCTGACCGGATTCGACCACGCACAGTTCTTCATCCGTGGACTGCACAAGTATGGCGACCGATTCAACGGAACACAGCAGCAGAACACATACACTCCGCTGCAGACTCCACTAAAATTCAAGCGCGTAGGCACGGGCGGCATGCAGAACGAAAGTTTCATGCTTGTTCACTACAAGCCTAACAGAACACTGGAGTCGATATCATATTAAAACGCTATAATCAATATATGTTTCAAACATTAAGACTTAAAACCGTTGCCCTGCTTGCCGTGTTGCTGATGGCATCAACTACGATTCGTGCCCAGATAGGCGACCACCGCAACGACCTGGCTATCGGATTCAATGGCGGCTTCATAATGAGCAGCATTGGATTTACGCCAAAGGTGACGCAAGGCACTCACACCGGATTTACAGCCGGACTGTCGATGCGTTACACATGCGAGAAATACTTCAAGACAATATGCTCGATATCAGCCGAGGTGAACTATGCACGCATAGGATGGAAAGAAAGCATACTGACCGTCAACGACGAGCCGGTGATAAACGGCGTGACAGGACTGCCTGAAGCTTACCAACGTGACATCAACTACATACAGGTGCCCATATTCGCCCATTTGGCATGGGGACGTGAACGTAAAGGCGTACAGTTCTTCTTCAAACTTGGACCACAGTTCGGATATATGCTGAACGAGTCGACAAAGACCAACTTCAAATTCAAGGAAGCTAACTTAGCCGACCGCGCCAACTACACCTGTGCACAGGACACAATGGCTGTGGAGAATAAGTTCGACTTTGGCATTGCCGCCGGCGTGGGAATGGAATACTCAATACCTAAAGTAGGACACTTCCTGCTCGAAGGACGCTACTACTACGGACTCGGCAACATATACGGCGACTCCAAGCGCGACTACTTTGCCAAGTCAAACCATTCGAACATCGTAGTCAAGCTGTCGTATCTGTTCGACATCACGAGAACGAAGGGTCTAAAGAAGTGACAAACTTATACCAATAAAAAGATTTTTTACAACCATTAATAATAACCAATTTAAATTCTTATGTTCGAAAATCAACCTAAAGGTCTATGGGCCCTCGCATTGGCCAACACCGGAGAGCGCTTTGGTTACTACACCATGCTCGCAGTGTTCTTGCTGTATTTGCAGGCTAACTTCGGTTTTGAAACCGGAGTTGCAAGTACTATCTACTCAACATTCTTGATGATGGTCTACTTCCTTCCCATCATTGGCGGTATCGCAGCCGACAAGTTCGGCTTTGGACGTATGGTTACCACTGGTATCTTCATCATGTTCATTGGCTATCTTGTTCTTTCGCTTCCGCTCGGCAAGGACACCGTTGCCATTGCCGCAATGGGTGTATCACTCATCCTCATCGCTTTGGGAACCGGTTTGTTTAAGGGCAACCTCCAGGTAATGGTGGGTCGTCTGTACGACGAGGCTCAGTATGCAAGCAATCGCGACTCTGGTTTCTCACTCTTCTACATGGCTATCAACATCGGTGCTATGTTTGCTCCTACAGCAGCCATCAAGATTATGGACTGGGCTAAGACAAGCCTTGGCGTATCGCCTGAGGACGCTTACCACTTCGCATTTGCAATTGCATGCGCTTCACTTATCTTCAGTATCGCCATCTACTACATCTTCAGCTTCACTTACAAGCACGTTTTGGCTAACGAGACACAGCAGAAATCGGGTGCCGACGCTAAGTCGGAAGTTAAGGAACTCACACCTGCTGAGACTAAGGAGCGTATCGTATGCCTCTGCCTCGTATTTGCAGTGGTTATCTTCTTCTGGATGGCTTTCCACCAGAATGGTAACACATTGACATTGTTCGCTCGCGACTTCACCCAGAAGACTTCTGAGGGTCTACAGTCAATGGCATTCGACGTAACAAACCTCGTTGCTTGTATCTTCGTAGTATACGGCAGCTTCGGTCTGGCACAGAGCAAGACCGGTAAGGGCAAGGGCATCTCGCTCGGCGTTATCGTTGCCGCTATCGCATTCCTTTTCTACAAGTACAACACGCTCGAAGGCACTGTTGAGGTTCAGGCTCCTATTTTCCAGCAGTTCAATCCTTGCTACGTTGTAGCATTGACTCCGGTGAGCGTAGCTCTCTTCTCATGGCTCAACAAGATTGGCAAGGAGCCTACATCGCCCGAGAAGATTGGTCTTGGTATGCTCGTTGCAGCTCTTGGTTTCGTATGGATGGCTGTAGGCTCTATGGGCTTGGAGCTTCCGTTGACACAGGGCGATCCTGCTACTGAGGGTACACGCGTTAGCGCTAACCTTCTCATCTCTACATACCTCATCCTTACATTCGCCGAGCTGTTGCTTTCGCCTATCGGAATCTCGTTCGTATCGAAGGTAGCACCTCCTAAGTATGCAGGTTTGATGATGGGTCTTTGGTTTGGTGCAACAGCCATTGGCAACCAGCTCGTAATGGTGCCGGGCATCATGTGGGGTCAGAACTTCAACCTCGTTACTATCTGGGGTGTTCTTGCCGGCATCTGCCTCGTATCTGCTCTGTTCATCTTCTCTATCATCAAGAAGCTCAACAAGGTTAGCTAATAAAACCAATTTATATAACAAATAACCATCGACGCGGACAGCAACACCGATTGCTGTCCGCGTTTTTTTATACCTATTTTTAGGTAAAATTAAAGTTCAGTCAACTAAAAAGCCTCGCTAAATCCACCACATTGCACGTTTTTAGGTAACTTTGCATAGGCACAGTATGAACTACATTCATACTGAACACAACATACAATACACATTATATATATTATGCAGACCAAGATAAAGAAATTATTGTTCGTACTCTATGCTCTTGTTATAGTATGCATGGCAGCTGCCACCATTGTCGAGAAATATCAAGGAAGCGACTTTGTGGGAAGCCACATATACGGCGCATGGTGGTTTACGCTGCTGTGGGCGCTGCTTGCAGCCACCGCCATAGTATATTTCATTAAGCACCGCACCCGCTCATGGACAGGCACAGCACTTCACATTTCGTTTGTAGTGATACTCACCGGAGCTTTCATAACACATGTCAGCTCCGAACGTGGAATGATACATCTGCGTCAAGGATTGACTACCAACCGCTACACCGTGTTCGACCGCCACATGAATCCGCATGACGCCACGTTGCCGTTCAGCATACGCCTCGACCGCTTCGACGTGCAGTATCACGCCGGAACAGACGCTGCGCAAGACTACGTGTCGCACTTCACTCTGACCGACAACGGACAGAAGACGCAGGGTAAGGTGTCGATGAACAACATTTTCAGCTACGGACCGATGCGAATATACCAGGCATCGTACGACAGCGACGGCATGGGAGCAACGTTATCGACCAATTCCGACCCTATTGGCATACCCGTGACCTATACCGGATATGCACTGCTGTTCGTCGCGCTCATCGGAATGCTGATTGATCCGCGCGGTGCCTACCGCCAACTGCTTCGTCATCCCGTGTTCAAGAAGGGCGCTCTGTTCCTGACACTGCTCTTTGCTACAGCGCCAGCCTCAACCCTATGGGCAGCAGGTACTACCGACAATGTCAAGGCACACTATCTGCCCGAAGCTACAGCCGAACAGTTCGGACGCCTCAACATACTCTACAACAGCCGCATCTGTCCAGTACAGACCGTAGCCATCGACTTCACCAAGAAACTATACGGAGCACGCTCGTACAAGGGACTCACCGCCGAGCAGGTATTAACGGGCTGGATATTCTGGGGCGAGGAGTGGATGAACGAACCGTTGCTAAAGATCAAGGACGGCGAGATGAAGTCGACACTGCAACTGCCCGACTATGTTTCAGCCAACAACTTCTTCAACAACGATATGGGCGGATACACAATCGGCCCGTACATAAAGGAATACTACGAAGGCAACCACGACAAGTTTCACACACAGGTGGCATCGGTCGACGACAAGATACAGCTGCTCATGGACCTGCGCCGTGGTCTGCTTCTGAAGATTTTCCCCAACACTGTCAAGGGGAATACAATATGGTATGCTCCTACCGAAAACCTGCCCAAGACAATAAATGCTGAGCATCAACGTTTCATCCAGACCATTTTCACTCTGCTATACGACGAAGCAGAGGCTGAAAACTACAAGCAGATGGACGAGATGATAGGCAAGATACAGAAGTATCAAGTCAAGAATGCAGGCACATCGCTGCCTACTGCCAAGCAGACTGAGGCAGAACGCACATACAACCGCATACCGTTTGCCACTATACTCTTTATGGTGTGCCTCACAATGGGCGTGCTCACCTTCTTCTACACGATAGTAAGGTTGTGCCGCGAGTGCCAACTGGAACAGAACCTTGACACACGCGCTGGTCAACAATCGCTTTTGGACACCGTTGTCACGGCATCGTCGCGCATCATCATGCTCGCCACACTGGCTGCTCTCACCTACTGTGAGTATCTGCGCTGGACCATTAGCGGCACACTGCCTATGTCGAACGGCTACGAGACAATGCTGTTCGTGGCATGGATAGTATTGGTTGTAGCTCTGATTTTCAGTCTGCGCTTCCACATACTGCTCACGTGTGGATTCCTGATGTCGGGATTCTTCCTGCTGGTGAGCCACATCAGCCAGATGGATCCGCAGATAACGCACATCATGCCCGTGCTCAATTCGCCCCTGCTGAGCATTCACGTTTCGATAATAATGATAGGTTTCGCACTGCTGTCGCTACCGCTTATCAACGGCATTACCGCCATCATAGTACGAATCATCAATCGCAACGCCTCGACCATAACGCTCGGGCTGCAACAGCTGTCACTGCTGTTTCTCTATCCGGCAATGGCTGCGCTCGGCATCGGCATCTTCGTAGGAGCCATCTGGGCGAACGTGTCGTGGGGCGAATACTGGGGATGGGACCCCAAGGAGGTTTGGGCACTCATCACATTCATGATATACGCTGCGGCACTTCATCCCAAGACACTGCCCGCATTGCGCCGCCCTATGGTGTTCCACATATTCATGATTGTGGCTTTCCTCACCATTATAATGACATACTTCGGTGTCAACTACGTGTTGGGCGGTATGCACAGCTACGCATAAAGAAGAATATGTATAAAAACAAAAAAACTCGTTGCACTTCCATTAAGGATGTACAACGAGTTTTTTGTTTTAAATAATTTGTTTTTTAACCTTTACATTATTCGTTATTAGTTTATTCCTAATTTCTCATAGTTCATCTTCTCGCCAGCCTTCACCATGCGCTCAGCCTTGAACTTCAGGTAGCGTGTCTTCACTGTCGGGAATGTCACGGTCTGCAGAATCGGGTTGTTCTGGATATTTGAGAACTCGTCCTTCTTCAGAGTCTTCTGTACATTGCCGTTAGCGTCGCATGTGCTGATGCTGTAGGTATGAACCAGACCCTTGCGGTGGTCGCTCTGGTCGGGCAGATACTGCAGTGTGGTGATGTCCTTAGCCTCGCCAAGGTCGATGATTACCTCGTCGGCAGTCTTCTTCACAACTGTGAACGGCAGCGACTTTATGCTCTCGGCTGCCTTGCTCCATGTGAGCTGGGCATCCTTGCCACCGTCGTACACACCAATGTTGTTGATGCACAACGGACCACGTGAGTCGAGAATGCGTACACGTATGCCTTTCGATACTACTGTAGCGAAGCGCAACAGACGCTTATAACCGATTGTTGTAGTCTCCTCAGGCTGCTCTACAGTCTGCCACTGTCCCTTGTTGTCGAGATATTCAACGCTGAATTTCTTCACGCGCTGTCCCAATGGGATGTACTCCTGCAGCATGATGCGATTCATGCGCTGTGCCTTCTTGAATCGGAACTCGATGTCGCCGGTTGTCACACCGTCGGGAGTAGCCCAGTATGTATCCCAAGAGTTGTCGGTCAGAGCCTTAGCTGTGAACTGTCCGCCACGCTCGCTGCTCACACGTGCCTTCATGCCAGCCACGAGGTTGTTGCTCAGTTCGCGCTGTATGATGTTGTGATATGCGATAGCGTTGGCTGAGTCGATGGGGTGAATCAGTCCGTCGCGGTCAACCGGGAAGTTGAGCAGGAATGTAGCGTTGTGGCCTACACTGCGGTAGTAGAGGTCGACAAGCTGTTCGGGCGACTTCACTCTGCCGTCCTCTTCGGGATGATAGAACCATCCCGGACGTATCGATACGTCGCACTCGGCAGCTGTCCACTGGTTGCCGTCGGCATGGCCGTATGTCAGTTCTGTATGTCTTGGATAGCCAGGATAAACCTCGCCCTTGCGCAGGAACGACCAGTTGGTCTCGCCGGCAAATCCCTTCTCGTTGCCTACCCAACGACATCCGGGACCGCCGTCGCCGAATACCACTGCATTAGGCTGTATCTCGTCGAGAATTTCGAATATACGCGGATAATTGTAATAGTTCTTACGGTCGATGGTGCGCTGGTCTTTGGCTCCGCCATAGTAGCCGTCGCCACCGTTGGCACCGTCAAACCATACCTCAAACACCTCACCGTAGTTGGTTAGTAGGTCGCGCAGCTGTGCGTAGAAGTAAGGCAGATAGTCGGGCGTAGCATACTCGGCACGCGAGCGGTCCCACGGCGAGAGATATACAGCAAACTTCAATCCGTACTTCTTGCAGGCGTCAGCCAGTTCGCGCACCACATTGCCCTTGCCGCCACGCCATGGCGACTTGCTCACGTTGTAGTCGTTGCCCTCAAAAGGCCACAGACAGAAGCCATCGTGATGCTTGGCTGTGAATATCACGCCCTTCATTCCGGCAGCAATGAGTGTCTTCACCCACTGCTCGCAGTCGAGGCGTGTAGGGTTGAATGTCTTAGGGTCGGAGTCGCCATATCCCCACTCACGGTCGTTGAATGTGTTCAATCCGAAGTGGATGAAGGCGTAAGTCTCCATCTTCTGCCAGTCTACCTGCTTCTGCTCGGGCAGCGGCAGCACTGGCTCGGGGGCTTTCACGTTTTTCTGTGCCGACGCATTCACACTGAGCATGGCAGCACACGCCAACATGGCCAATGATTTTCTGATTTGTTTTCTGTTCATAGTGGTAAATGTGTATTTAAGTAGTGTTAGAACTTCACGTCAAACTCAAGGTCAAACATGTTGTAGTTTGACTTGTTGAGACTGCGATCGTTGACGCGAACATACTCAGCGGCAATCATAATAGATTTGCCTATCCAGTAGTTGGCACCAATCTCGTAGTTGGTCTTCGATGTGTTCCACTCGGCACGCGGACGATACATGTCGTAGCGAGCCTTAGCGTATAGCTTTTTGCTGATTACCGGAGCAATCATGAGCGCATAGAAACCGTCGGCCTTGTCGCCAGCAGCATAGTTGATGTTGCAGTCGGTCTCCTTACCTGTCTTATATGTTGTCTTGAATCCGTAGCCCTGGCTGTGTATGTACTCCGAACGGAATGTCCAGTCGTTGGCAGCATACTCGGCGCTGAAGGCATAGCGGTTCTTCTTAAGCGAGCGCACGCCACTCTCAACAACGTTATTGCCCTGTTCGTCGAGCACAGGCTTATGATTGGCATCGGTAACATTCCAAGTTCCCTTGCGGGCATACGAACCAGTCCATCCGAAAGCACCGATACGCAATCCCTTAACGGGCATTAGCCACAAGCCACCGATGATGTCCTTGCGCTGGTCGACATCCTTCTGACCTGTACCCTGGCCGTTGAACACGCCCACCTGATAATGTACGAGGTTGCGACCAGCCTGATTCTTGATGATGTCGCCCTGAATCTGTACACCTATGTCACGTCCGTTGCTGGCATGCTCGCCCACACGGTCGCTGAATCCCGACAACTTGCTTACGTTCTGCGAGTAGCCCATGAATCCCTGCGTGATGGGGTGCATCGGGTTCTCGAATGTGAACGGACGCTTGAACTGTCCTGCCTTCACCTTGAACGCATCAAATTTCTGCCACTCGGCAAAGGCGTCTACCATACGTGGCGACGATCCGAGGTCGCTTGTGTTGCCATTGGCCTGAAGCTGAACTTTCCAGTAGAAATCCTGCATCAGTCGGCCCTCAAGAGCCATACGCACCATGCGGATGTTGAAGGTGTTTATGTCCTTGATGCCGTCATTGGCTTCCTTGTCGCTGTACTGATACTGCGACATTACATAGCCGCTGAACTTGATGTCGCTAACAACCGAGATTTTCGGTTTGTCCTGCTGAGCCAACGCGCCCGTAGTGGCAAGCGTAGCAAGAGCGAGAGATAAAAGCTTTTTCATTTTTAGTATTGATTGTTGTTTAATTTTGGGTTTTGAGTTTTTATATTTGTTTTTTGGATTTTGAGTTTTGAATTATTTCTGCAAAGCCACAATATGAATTATCCAATTAAGAATTATATATATAACAACTCTCAAATCATAAATAGATAATTCAAAATCGGTGCAACCGATAATTCAAAATTCAAAACTCAAAATTCAAAATTGCATTGCTTAAGCCTTTTCTTCTAACAATACCACGTTCTCTACGTGCGGAGTATGCGGGAACATATCCACGGGCTGCACTTCCTTCACGCTATATGCCACGTCGAGAGCCTGCAAGTCGCGAGCCTGTGTGGCAGGGTTGCAGCTAACGTATACGATGCGCTTAGGATGGGCACGCAATATGGTCTCGATAACGTCGGGGTGCATACCAGCGCGTGGCGGGTCGGTAATGATTACATCAGGACGTCCGTGCTCGGCTATAAACTCGTCGTTGAGAATATCCTTCATGTCGCCAGCATAGAACTTGGTGTTGGCTATGTTGTTGACATTTGAGTTGACCTTAGCATCTTCGATAGCCTCAGGCACATACTCGATGCCGATAACCTCACGAGCCTGACGAGCCACGAAGTTGGCGATAGTACCCGTACCGGTGTAGAGGTCGTAAACGAGTTCGTCGCCGGTGATCTGTGCAAACTCGCGTGCTACAGAATACAGATGATAAGCCTGCTCGGTATTGGTCTGATAGAAGCTCTTAGGTCCTACCTTGAAACGCAGGTTCTCCATTGTCTCGTATATATGGTCGTTGCCCTTGAACACCGAGAGGTCGAGGTCGCCGAATGTGTCGTTGCACTTCTGATTGTCAACATACATGAGCGAGGTAATCTCGGGGAACTTGTCGGCAATGTGCTGAAGCAATCCCTTGGCACGCTGCTCGTCGCCCTCCTCGTCGTAGTGGAACTGGATGAGCACCATCCACTCGCCGGTGTTGGAGTTGCGTATCATGATGTCGCGCAACAGACCGTGCTGCTGACGCAAGTCGAAGAATGTCATGCCCGTCTCGAAAGCATAGTCGCGTATGGCATTGCGTATGCGGTTGTGCAAGTCGTCCATGAGCCAGCACTTCTCGATAGGCAGAATCTTGTCGAATGCGCCAGTGATGTGGAATCCGATGCCGTTCATGTTGTCAAACTGTGTGCCCTCGGCTATCTGCTCGCGTGTGAGCCAGCGCTTGTTGCAGCATCCGAACTCAAGCTTGTTGCGGTATTCCTTGATGTGTACCGAACCCATGATGGGGCGGAACTCGGGCAATGGAATCTTGCCGATGCGACGGAGCTGGTCGTGCACCTGCTGCTGCTTTGCCTTGAGCTGCTCGGCATAGGGAAGGTTCTGCCACTTGCAGCCACCACAGATGCCGAAATGCTCGCACATCGGCTCTTCGCGCACGTCGCTCTTCTTGATGAAGCGAATCACTTCTGCCTCGCAGTAGCTATGCTTCTTCTTGCGCACTTGCAGGTCGACAACATCGCCCGGAACGGCAAACGGTACGAACACCACCATGTCGTTGACGTGTGCCAACGACTTGCCCTCGGCTGCCACAGCCTCGATGGTTACATTCTCGAGTATCGGCAGCGGTTTCTTTTTTCTTGACATATATGTTTCTTTTCTATTTTTTCTAAATGCAAAATTAGGCATTTTTATTGATATATAGGAGCCTACACCTGCAAAAAACAACAAAACGGGCTGCACGTCCTCATACTCACCGCACTCGACGGCAAAGTGATGAAGGCGTGCAGCCCATTGTATAGCGTATGTAAAATGATTTTTACTTTATGATGCCCAGCTCGGTGAATACGCGCTTGAGAATCTGTACACCACGCTCAACCTGCTCTTCGGTGTGAGTGGCCATAAGGGCAAAACGCACGAGAGTGTCCTGCGGAGCGCATGCCGGCGGAATAACCGGATTGATGAACACACCATACTCGAAAGCCTTGGCTGTAGCAAGGAATGTCTTGTCTACGTCGTGTACGTAAAGCGGGATGATAGGACTCTCGGTCTCGCCGATTTCGAATCCCTCCTCCTTGAAGCGACGCAGAGCGTAACGTGTTACGTTCCACAGCTTCTCGATACGCTCTGGCTCCTTCTGGATAATGTGCAATGCCTCAAGAGCAGCGGCTGTGGCAGCCGGAGTGTTTGATGCACTGAAGATATATGTGCGGCATGTGTGACGCAGATAGTTGATAGTGTCCTTGTCGCCAGCGATAAATCCACCGATACTTGCCATTGACTTAGAGAAGGTACCCATGATGAGGTCTACCTCGTCGGTCAGTCCGAAGTGGTCGCAAACGCCGCGTCCCTCCTTGCCGAATACGCCGAGACCATGAGCCTCGTCTACCATAATCGAGCAGTTGTACTTATGCTTCAGTTCTACAATCTTAGGCAGATTGGCGAGGTCGCCCTCCATAGAGAACACACCGTCGACAACAATCAGTTTGATAGCTTCCTGCGGAAGGTTCTTGAGCACACGCTCGAGGTCTTCCATATCGTTGTGCTTGTAGTGCAACTGTGTAGCGAACGACAGACGGCGTCCGTCGACGATGCTCGCATGGTCGCGGTCGTCGCAGATGATATAGTCGCCACGACCCACTACAACCGCCAATACGCCAGAGTTAACGAAGAAACCTGTCGAGAAACACAAAGTCTCGTCCTTGCCAACATATTCGGCGAGTTCCCTCTCAAGCTGTACGTGCAAGTCGAGTGTACCGTTAAGGAAGCGACTGCCGGCACATCCCGAACCATATTTGTCGAGAGCGGCCTTGGCTGCATCGATGATGCGCTGGTCGCCAGTGAGTCCGGTATATGCATTTGAGCCGAACATAAGCACTTTATGTCCGCCCATCTCTACTTCTGTACCCTGCTTGCTCGTTATCTCACGGAAATAAGGATACACGCCTTCTGCCATATACTTCTGTGGAAGACGATAGCTCTTGTACTTTTCCTGTAATTGTCCCATCTTATACATTAAAAAAGGTATTCTTATACATTAAAAAAGGTGTTAAATACCTCCATTTGTTTATTTCAGGCTGCAAAGTTACAAAAAAGAACCTAAAAAAGGGTGCTTTTCTCAAGAAATGTGCTATTTTTAGATTTTTAATTGTCGAAATCCGTGCAAGAAACCAAAAATTATTAATTTTGTAACAATAATTAATCTCAACAACACGTATGAAGAAAAAAGCCGTTTTCGTAATAAACCTTATATCCGGCACATCAGACAAGGCTGCCATACCAGGGCTTATTGACCAATATCTCGACAAAACAAAGTTCGAATACGAGATTGCCATAACCCAATATGCAGGACACGCCTCAGAGATTGCAACCAAGGCAAAGGACGACGGCGTTGACGTTGTTGTAGCCGTAGGAGGCGACGGAACAGTCAATGAGGTGGCACGCGCTATTGTACACTCCAACACCGCCTTGGGCATAATACCATGCGGTTCGGGCAACGGACTGGCACGCCATCTGCTCTTGCCGCTCAATGTACGCAAGGCCATCGACGTAATAAACAGAAACGAAGTGCGCCAGCTCGACTACGGTATCATCAACGACTATCCCTTCTTCTGCACATGCGGTATGGGATTTGACGCCTTCGTAAGCATGAAGTTTGCCGAGGCGGGCAAGCGCGGACCTATCACTTATGTAGAGAATGTGCTGCGCGAGGGACTGAAATACAAGCCCGAGACATACACCATCGAGGACGATAACGGTACGCTTCAGTACAAGGCGTTCCTTATCTCGTGCGCCAATGCGTCGCAGTATGGCAACAATGCATACATAGCACCGCAAGCATCGATGAGCGACGGACTGATGGACGTTATCATAATGGAACCGTTTGACGTGTTCGAAGCTCCGCAGATAAGCATCGAGATGTTCAGCAAGACACTCGACAAGAACTCGAAGATAAAGACGTTCCGCACACGACACCTGCACATTCACCGCGACAAGCCGGGCGTGATACACTACGACGGCGACCCAGTAATGACTGGTGCCGACATAGACATCGAACTGAAGCCGAAGGGAATAAACATTATCGTGAACACAATGGCCGACCGCAGCGAACGACAGCCCAATGCTCTGCAAAACGCTGCCGCCGAATTGTTTAACGAAATAAACGAAATACGTGACGGCATAGCCCAAAGCCGACGCAAGTTTCAACAATGGAGCAAGGCAATACAAAAAAGGCTGAACATTTGAAATACGTGTATATTCTGACCCAACAATGAGCAGTAAAGGATTCACATTCAAGCAATTTGACATACAGCACGACAGGTGTGCCATGAAGGTTGGCACCGACGGTGTGCTACTCGGTGCATGGGCTAATGGCGGACAGCGTATACTCGACATAGGCACCGGCACTGCTCTGATAGCATTGATGATGGCACAGCGATGTGCTGATGCTGCCATCACGGGCGTAGACATCGACCACGATGCTGTGCAGCAGGCACGCGACAACGTGAACCGCACGCCTTTTGCCGACCGAATAGGCATTATAGAATCACCCGTACAAAAACTCACCGCCGAAACTCACGGACAATTCGATGCCATCGTGTGCAATCCTCCATTCTTCACCGACTCGCTAAAGAACCCCAACCAGCAGCGAGCAGTGGCACGACATGCCGACACCCTACCCTACCGCCAACTGTTTCAGACAGTGGCACGGCTGCTTAGCGCCGACGGCGAATTCAGCGCTGTCATACCAAGCGACTGCCTCAGCGCCTTCAGCGCAGAAGCATATATGGCCAACCTGACAATGTCGAGACGATGCGACATACGCACCACACAACGCAAACAGCCCAAACGCTGCCTTGTGGCTTTCCGCCACGCCTCGTGCCAGCACGAGTTCTGCGCCGAAGAACATTGCCTGCAAGAAGCTGACGGCAGCCGATCGGAATGGTATCAACAGTTGACTTCTGACTTTTACATAAAATAACCTTTACAACGGGACTTTTGACTATGAGACATATATTAACCTTCCTTATTTGTATAGTGTGCAGTCTGACGGCACACGCACAAAACATATACTTCAACCACCTGACACCAGCCAACGGACTGTCGCAAATATCGGTAAACAGCGTGTTTGCCGACAAGGGAGGCACGATATGGATGGCAACACGTATGGGACTTGACTGCTACGACGGCAACTCCATACATGTATATAGCTACGATGCCAACAACCCACACTCTTTATTCTGCAACAACGTGCGCCAGGTAGTTGGCGACGGCAATCATACCATTTATCTGTCGTGCTCGGAAGGCGTGGCAAGCCTCGACGTGCACACCCAGCGCTTCACCACTCTACACCGCAGCGGCAACATGTCGATATGCTACAGCGACGCTCTGTACATGTCGGACAAGAACATAGTATACCGCACCACCGACAAAGGCAAGACAAAGAAGCTGTACGCACGCCTACCGGCTTGCGAAACAGTAGCTACGATGACTATGGACAGCCGTAAACGACTGTGGATAGGCACCGTGAGCGGCGGATTGTACCTCCTGCAAGGCGGCAAACTGAAGCATGTCATCAACGACGCACACATAACAACCATATACGAGGACTCGCGCCACAACATCTGGGTGGGCAGCTGGAACAACGGATTGTGGACTATTGCACCCAACGGCAAGACAACCAACATCAAGGCTGGCTCGTGGCTTGTGAGCAACTTTGTACGTACATTCTGCGAAGACCTGCAGGGCAACATGTGGATAGGCACCTACCACGGACTGATACGATACAACCCCACCAACGGACAGCACCGTCTGTTCACTGCCGACGGCCAGGTGGGCAGCCTCACCAACTCAAGTATATGGAGCATCATACGCGACAAGCAGGGCACTCTGTGGATAGGCACCTACTTCGGCGGCGTCAACTATGTCAACCCCGAATACGAAATATTCACACGCTATCGTGCATCGACCCGGCAGAAGGGCGCACTCAGCTTCCCCGTAGTGGGATGTATGACCGAGGACGCAAGCGGACGCCTGTGGATTAGCACTGAGGGCGGCGGACTGAACATATACGACCGCAAGACCCAAGAGTTCAGACGATTCGGCGGTATTCCTACAGCCAACATCAAGGCACTGCACTTTGACCGCCGACGCAACACGATGTGGGTAGGCTCGCACCTCGACGGACTCTACCGTGTAGACCTGGCTTCGGGACGCGTAAGCAACTATCGCAACATACGAAACGACCGCACGTCGCTGCCCGACGACATTGTACGCGACATAATAGAATACAACGGACGCATAATTGTAGCCACACAGAACGGCGTGGCTTCAATCAATCCCGACGAGGGCGGCAAACCAAGATTCGCACGCATTCTGCCCAAAGAGCGACTGCTGGCAGTTCCAAGTCTGTGCATCGACCGCCACAACCAGTTGTGGATAGCCACCGACGGCGACGGAGTGTTCCGGGTAGACATGCGCACTGGTCGACACACCCACTTCGTACATAAGACTGGCGACACCACCACAATCAGCAACAACTACGTATGCCACATCACCAACGACCGCCTGGGACGTGTATGGCTGTCGACAGCAAGTGGCAACATCAATATGTACGACGAGGCTAAAGCCAAGTTTACCACCTACGGTGCTGCCGACGGACTCAAGGGCGACGGCGTATATGCCGCCACACCATCATCGCTCGACAAATACAGCATGCTGCTCATCACTAACCACGGCTTTGCTGTGCTCAACACTCGCAACCGCGAAATACGCAACTACGACTGTGCCGTAGGCATTCCGCTCGAATCAATCAACGAGAAGGGTCTGTACGTGACCCACGACGGCAAAGTGCTCATTGGCGGCATCGACGGCATGGTGATGTTCGATGAGCGCGACCTATACAAGACAACGGCTCCATACCGCTTAGGATTCAGCCAGCTGTACGTCAACGGCAAGGAGATTGAGCCCAACGACGGAACTGACATTCTCCAATACGACCTGCGATACACCAAAGAACTGACCCTGGATCACGACCAGACGGTGTTCAGCGTGGAATATTTCACCACCAACTTCGTCAAGGCTAACGACCGTCCGGTAGAGTTCCGCCTCAAAGGACTGTCAAACCAGTGGATTCCTGCACGCCAAAAGATACTGTCGTTCAGCGGTCTGCCATCAGGAACATACACCCTCGAACTGAGATGTCCTGACAGCGACATAGCCACAGCAAGCCTCAAGATACGCATTCTGCCACCTTGGTACCTGTCATGGTGGGCGTATATTATATATATAATGTGTATCGGTGCTGCCGTTTGGTGGCTCACGCTCGAATACCGCGACCGCATACGCCTCGCCGAATCGCTCAAGTTTGAGAAACAGCGTGTACGCGACATTGAGGAGCAGAACCAGTCGAAACTGCGCTTCTTCTTTAACGTGTCGCACGAGATACGCACTCCGCTCACGGTGATAATCAGCCTGGCTGACTCGCTGATAAAGGAAATGAAGTGCACGGGCGACACACGTAACAAGCTGACGGGCATATACCGCAACTGCAACCAGCTGCGCAGCCTCATCTCCGAATTGCTCGACTTCCGTAAGCAGGAGCAGGGTCACACCCACATACACGCACGCCACGCCGACATGTCGGCCCTGCTGCGCAACACTGCCACGCTCTTCACCGAGTATACATTGGGCAAAGACATCACCCTACAGATTGACGTGCCCGACCAACTGCCTATGTGGTTCGACCCGAAACAGATGCAGAAGGTGGTGAGCAATCTCGTATCCAACGCCATCAAGCACACTCCGCAGGGCGGTATGGTGACTATAGCAGCGCAAACCGACGATACTAAGGCTGTGATAACAGTTAGCGACAACGGTTCGGGCATTGCCAAGGAGGATCTGCCGCATCTGTTCAGCCGATTCTATCAGGCTCGCAACATCGAAACTGTAGCCGATATAGGCACCGGCATAGGACTCAACCTCACAAAGGGTATTGTCGACATGCACCATGGCACTATCGAGGTGGCATCGGAGCAGGGCAAGGGCACCAAGTTCACCATAACGCTGCCAACCCAGCGCGATGCCTTCGCACCCGAAGAGACTACCGACGAACCGGTGCGCACCGACAGCATCAAGCAACTGACACCTGCCACCGACCACGCTGCAACGGGCCATGACACATCCGGAGACAATACAAACAACGCCCCTGAGGGACACGACGAGCGTCCGATAATACTCATCGTTGAGGACAACGACGACATACGTCAGCTGCTCTCTACGCTCTTCGCCCCACTCTACCGCACACGTACGGCTGTAGACGGAGCCGAAGCTCTGGAGATGATAGGCGATGAAATGCCTGACATCATCCTCAGCGACGTGATGATGCCTAACGTCGACGGACTGGAATTGTGCAAGACCATAAAGCACGATTTCACCACTTGTCATATCCCGGTGGTTCTGCTCACGGCACGCACAGCTGTAGAGAAGAAGCTGGAGGGCTTGAAGACGGGTGCAGACGACTACGTTACAAAGCCGTTCAACAACGACGTGCTCGTGTCGCGATGCAACAACCTTATCAACATGCGCCGTCTGCTGCAGCGCAAGTTCAGCCAGCATCCGCACCACGAGGCTGACATGCTCGCCACCAACCCCATGGACAAGGACCTGCTCGACCGTGCCATGGCCATCATCGACCGCTACTACTCAGACTCGGAGTTTAGCGTAGATACATTCGCAAGGGAAATCGGCATGTCACGCACCGCCTTCTTCAATAAGTGGAAGAACCTTACGGGCGAGACACCAAAGAGTTTTATACTCAATCTGCGACTGCGCAAGGCTGCCGATATGCTGCGCGAACGTCACGACCTGAGCATTGCCGAAGTAAGCTACGCCAACGGATTCTCGTCGCCACGCTACTTCTGCAAGTGCTTCAAGGACACATATAAGATTCAGCCGTCGGCCTATCGCAATGCCGACAGCCAACAACCGGAAAAACCGGAATAAAAACGAGCGTCGGACTAAAACTTGAAATTCCGACGCAAATATAAGACAAGTAGTAAAAAAGTGTTACAAATCAAAATCTCATTCTAGAGATTTGCAACACTGTTTTACTGCTTTTTTTATGCTCATTAAACAGGCTCATACGTCAAATGTAGCCCTTTTGCATAGCAAATGTAGTCCCGTTGCTTTGCAAATGGACTACATTTGCTGTGCAAAAGGACTCCCGTTGGAGTGCAAAAGGGCTACATTTACAACAAAATAGAAACATCGCAGGCTCACTATCACTATATGCATTGGTTCACAACCCACATAAGCCACTGTATATCAAACAAATAAGCAAAAACGCTCAAAACTCAAGAATTTCGCACCAAGAATTTTCTCGTGCATTCAACTCATAGTATTGAGCGACAAAAAATACAAATATTATATTTCAAGGAGCTAATACACTCAAGAACGGCATGTAAGAATGGTGGTAGAACACAGAATTTACAACCCATTTCGCAATATTAGCAACTACAAAATCATACACATGGCTACACAATAGGCAGTTCTTAAAAATGAAGATTGATTAAAAATATATGCCCAGATTTTTTGCTTCTTCTATAACATTTTGTATATTTGCATTACGATAAAGCCAAGAAAAGCAATATCCAAATGCTGCAACGTGAGCACATACATATCCAACGCTAACTTACCTAAAACCTAGAAGTAAAAAAAACAGAAAAAGCAACGGAACACAGAGTTCAATTTTGTACAATGAGCATACAAAATAATACTAAAAACAAAGCAAAACAATTTGTTGTACCCAAAAAGAACTTATATGTATTATACTAAACCCACACGCGACATTATTATAATAAATTTGCAAACGAAAACCCGAAACAAACAACAATTAATATAATCTTTAAACCTTCAAGAAATGAAAATTAGAGTAAAAATCCAAACAATCAAGACTCTGGTATTCTTGCTTATGATGATTTTCGCTACATCGCTCACTGCAATGGCGCAGGAAAAGGTGTCGGGAATTGTCAAGGACGATACCGGCGAAACAATGCCGGGAGTTAGCATCAAGGTGAAGGGCAACAACAATGTTGGAGCCGTTACCGACATCGACGGTGCATTCACCATCAACGTGAAGCGCGGCACTGTGCTGCAGTTCTCTTTCCTCGGATATAACACCAAAGAAGAGAAGGCTACACCAGGTAAGATAATGCAGATCGTACTGGAAGAAGACAAAAAGACTCTTGGTGAAATCGTAGTTGTGGGCTATCAGCCGGTTCGCCAGCGCGACCTTACCGGCGCTGTTGCCAAGGCAGACGTAAGCCAGCTCACCAACACTCCGGTGTCATCAATCGACCAGACTCTTGGTGGACGCATTGCCGGTGTCAACGTATCTTCAGGCGAAGGTATGCCTGGCGGACAGATGAACATCACCATCCGTGGTAACAACTCACTGACACAGGCCAACACCCCTCTCTATGTTATCGACGGTTTCCCAGTTGAGAATGCTTCTGTAGCAGCCAGCATCAACCCTAACGACATCAAGTCGCTCAACATCCTTAAGGATGCTTCGGCATCGGCTATCTATGGTGCACGTGGTGCCAACGGTGTTGTCATCATCACTACCAAGAGCGGCCAGACCGGTAAGGAAAAGGTAACATACGACGGCAGCTACGGATGGCAGACTGTATCAAAGAAGATGGAAATGATGGACGCTTACGAATTCGTTAAGCTCCAGAACGAAATGTATCCCGACGCTGTTGCTAACACATATCTTATGGAATATGAGGGCAAGCAGTGGACACTCGACGACTATCGCAACATCGCCCAGTACAACTGGCAGGACATGATTTTCCACTCGGCTCCTATCCAGAGCCACAACGTGAGCCTCACTGGTGGTAGCCAGGACATTCGCTACAACGCTTCATTGTCTTACTTCGACCAGGATGGTGTTGTAATCAACTCAAACTATAACCGCGTTCAGGGTCGTATGGGCACCAACATCAAGAAGAACAAGCTGCGCATCAACCTCAACGTGAACTACTCTCGTACAAACCAGGAGGGTGCTTCGCCTTCGCAGAACGCCAGCTCGGGTATGAACAACTTGTTCTACAGCGTTTGGGGCTACCGTCCGGTAACACAGCCCAGCACTCCGTTGTCATACCTTCTTAACAATGGTGTCGACGAATCGGTAAGCACATCAAGCGACTACCGTTTCAACCCATACATGGACCTCAACAACGCTTATAACCATACTCTGAATACCTACGTACAGTTCAACGGTTTCTTGGAGTATGAGATTATGAAGGGTATGAAGCTGAAGGTTTCGGGCGGTTATACCGACACTGGCTACAACAACGACAACTTCAACAACTCGAAGAGCCGCTACGGTGGACCGCTTTCGAATGATAAGGTGAACGCTCGCGTCACACGCTCTTCGCGCTCTACATGGCTTAATGAGAACACCCTGACCTATCAGACCAACATCAAGAAGAAGCACTTCTTCAACACATTGCTCGGTTTCTCATTGCAGAACTCTGACTACGACTACTATTCGTACAAGACCATCAACATCCCGAACGAAAGCCTCGGCATGTCGGGTATGGATCAGGGTACTCCTACTGGTGCCTCTTCACTGAAGAGCTCATGGTCGATGATGTCTTACTTCGGACGCTTCAACTACAACTACAAGTCGTGCTACTACGCTACATTCACAATGCGTGCCGACGGTTCGTCAAAGTTCAGCAAGGGCAATCGCTTCGGCTACTTCCCTTCAGGCTCATTAGCTTGGAACGTGGCTGAGGAAGGCTTCATGAAGCCATATAATAAATATGTGAACAATGCAAAGATTCGTCTGTCGTGGGGTCTCACCGGTAACAACCGTGTAGGCGAGTACGACTCATACGGACTCTACAAGGTAGTTAAGCAGTGGAACGGTCAGGTTTACCTCGGCGCTACTCCGAGCGGTGTATTCCCTGAGGGCAGCAACGTGAACAACGTAGGTACAGTACCTTCTACTCTGCGCAACCACGACCTCAAGTGGGAGACTACCGAACAGTGGAACCTCGGTTTCGACCTCGGATTCCTCAACGACCGCATCGGCGTAACACTCGACCTCTATAGCAAGACCACACGCGACCTTCTGCTCAACGCCAACATGCCGCTTTCTTCTGGCTACGTAAGCGCTATGAAGAACATCGGTAAGGTACGCAACGAGGGTATCGAGTTCACTCTCAATACCGTTAACATCAAGAACAAGAAGTTCACTTGGGAGACCAACTTCAACATCGCATTCAACAAGAATAAGGTGTTGGCACTGACCGAGGGTCAGACCACTCTGACTACAGCAGCATCGTTCGACCAGAACTTCAACACCCAGCAGAGCTACATCGCTAAGGTGGGCCAGTCAATGGGCTCTATGTACGGATTCATCTACGAGGGCACATACAAGTATGAGGACTTCGACAAGTCGGGCGACACATACACATTGAAGCCTACAGTAGCTCACTACACAAGCGAGAACAACACCCAGCCGGGTATGCCTAAATACCGCGACCTCAACGACGACGGTATCATCGACGACAACGACCGCACAATCATCGGTAATGGTCTGCCAGTACACACAGGCGGTTTCACCAACAACTTCACATACGGTGACTTCGACCTCAGCATCTTCTTCCAGTGGTCGTACGGCAACGACGTGCTCAACGCCAACCGCCTATTCTTCGAGTCAAGCTGGAACAAGGCCCGCGAGCTCAACCAGTTTGCATCGTATGCCGACCGTTGGACAGAGGACAACCCGTATAGCGACATTCCTCGTGCCACAACATCAAGCTCAAACCGCGTGTTCTCAAGCCGCGTTATCGAGGATGGCTCATTCCTTCGTCTGAAGACCCTCACATTGGGCTATACAGTACCGAAGAAGTTGCTCACACGCTTCCGCATCGACAACCTGCGCGTATACTTCGCAGCTCAGAACCTCTGGACTATCAGCAACTACAGCGGCTACGATCCTGAAGTATCTATCCGCAACAGCGCCCTTACTCCGGGACTCGACTTCTCGGCTTATCCACGCGCCCGTCAGTTCAGCTTCGGTGTAAGCCTCGGTTTCTAAGAAGTTAAAATGCATTACTATTAAACACATATTATATATATGAAATCAATTAAAACAACAATCATATTGCTCGCAGCGCTGCTCTCACTGGGCAGCTGCGACTTCCTTGACAAGGAACCGACAAGCGCTACGTCGGACACCTATCTCAAGACAGAAACCGAGGCTGCTTCGTTTCTGACCGGCATCTACGCCATCCTCACACAGCAGTCGTACTACGGTGGCAACTACTACTACCTCGTAGGCGGTGACGACCTGGAACACTACGGTGGTGCTAACCGTGCTCCGATGAACGGTGGCTTGATTTGCAACAACGCTACATCGAGCGACTCATACGTAGCTTCGTTCTGGTATACACTCTATGCTGGTGTAAACCGCGCCAACATCCTGCTTGACCAGATTAACGATATCCAGGGCATGAACGCAGCCAACCTCAAGCGCTATACAGCCGAGGCACGCTTCCTCCGCGCCTTCTACTACTTCAACCTCGTAGAGTGCTGGGGCGACGTTCCTTTCTACACAGAGCCTGTGCTTGACGTGAAGAACCTGCAGCGTGCAGTGACACCGAGAGCCACTATCTACGACTTCATCTGCAAGGAAATGGAAGAGAGCGCTACCGACCTTCCTGACGCATCGTCACTGGGCTATGAGCCGGGACGCGTTTCAAAGTCGGCAGCATGGGGCATCCTGGCACGTGTATATATGTTCCGCGCCGGTGAGTGGCACCGCATGAAGGTGGCTGAGAACAAGGCTGAGACAAAGGAGTACTTCACTCAGGCTGGCAAGTTTGCCAAGATGGTGAAGGAACAGGGCGGCCACAAGCTTGCTCCTAAATACTGGGACTACTTCATCGACCAGTGTGCCGACCGCTACAACTCTACAGCCAACGAGAGCATCTGGGAGGCTGAGTTTGCAGGCGACGGCAAGGGTACAATGGTAACTGAGGGCCGTATCGGTAACATCATCGGTATTCAGGGTCCGGACCTCTCAAGCAAGACTGCACTTGTAGGCAAGAAAGACCCGGGCTTCGGCTACGCTTTCTTCTGGAGCACACCGAAACTCTATGAACTCTATACTGAGAACAACGACATCAACCGTATGAACTGGTCAATCGCTCCGTTCAAGTACACACAATCGGAAAAGGGTGGTGCTGTAGACGGCCGTGAGTTTGAGGTTGGCAAGTTGGAAGAGGTTAAGAAGCAGTACTGGAACCAGTCATACCAGTATGGCGAGACAGAGCCGGGTGCTACTATCGGCGACCGTGAGAAGAAGACAGCTTCTAAGTTCTACGACCGCAACTGTGGCAAGTGGCGCCGCGAGTATGAGGCCGACAAGAAGAACAAGAACCTCACAGCTATCAACTTCCCGATTCTTCGCTACTCTGACGTTCTGCTTATGATTGCCGAGTGTGAGAACGAGACACACGACCAGCCTACCGACGAGGCTTACAAGTGCATCAACGAGGTACGCAGACGTGCTGGCATCGCTCTTATCAAGAAGGATAAGAACACTGAAGACTTCCGTCAGGCTGTCAAGGACGAGCGCGCTATGGAGCTTTGCTTCGAGATGACACGCCGCTTCGACCTGATTCGCTGGGGTGAGTATGTACAGAACATGAACGCTCTTGTACAGCGTGCACAGTCGGGCGAGAACTGGAACCTCGGTCCTAACAACGTACACACATACTTCAACATATCTGAAGCATACAACTACTTCCCAATCCCTGCCCTGGAGCTGTCTGTAAACAAGCTCATCAAGGAGAACAATCCAGGATGGTAAAGTATCAGTTACTTGAAATTAGAAACCAGTAAAAAAACAGAAAAATGAAGAAAATTAAATATTATATATTCTTCCTGCTCGGTGCCGCAATGATAACAAGTTGCGACAACGAGTTGACAGAAGACGTCAAGATGGGCATCCGCGTTGAACAGGACGGCGTGTCAATGCAGGGCGACGTCGTAACGGTAAAGGCTGGCACACCAGTAGTGTTCAACTTCTCAGGCGACCCCGACAACATTATGTTCTACAGCGGCGAGCCAGGTGCAGTATACGCACATCGTCAGCGCACTGAAGTAGCTCCTGAGGATATCGAGTCAGCAACTCTGCACTTCAAGATTGGCACACAGTACGGCAAGGTATACGAAAACACTCTTGAGATGTTCGTAAGCGACCAGTTCGAAGGCCTCGCAAAGAACGACTTCAAGAAGGACTCTGTACTCGTTGAGCAGTTTGCATGGAACGAGCTCGTTGCAAAGAGCGAACTTCCTGACAAGCCAAGCATTCAGAAGGAATACACTGTCGACGTAACAAAGTATCTTGGCAAGCCTATGACACTGGCTATACACTACCAGGCTATTGACGACACCAAGAACTCAATGCCGCGCTACAACTTCTCGGAGATGTACATCGAGAACGTACGCAATGATGGTATCGTGTCGAAGTTTATGCCGAGCCAGTACGGATTTACAGCTGTCAACATGATGTGCAACCACAACCTCAAGAGCCAGGCTGGCATGAAGACCAACCGCGAGTATGGCACAATGACCAACAACACAGCCGGCATCTGGAACTTGGTAAATGCACAGAACGGTGGCTTCTACATCGCTGGTGGTGGCAAAAATACTGGCAACAAGAACGGCTGGCTCGTTTCTGACGGTCTGATCACTACCTACTGCGATCCCGATCAGGGCACAGTCATCAAGAACATAACACAGAATGTTGAGTCATATACCCATACATATAATAAGGTGGGCGAATACAAGGCTACATTCATCGCAACAAGAGTCAACTACAAGCATGATTCAAGAATGATGAAGGAGTTGACCATCAAGGTTGTTGAGTAATATAAAGAGAGGGTGTGTCAATCACACCCTCCTTTTAACTCCTTAAGCTCATAAAAGAAACGAAATCCGATATCAAAATGAACCTAAAAAACAACATACTCGCCACCGTCATCGGCTTAAGCGGCGTATGTGCAACAGCACAAGCCCAGATGTACGACGACCCTCGTATGTTCTCGTTTGAGAACAAGCAGGAACTCTCGTATATCAAGACCAGCAAGTCGGCCGTTGAACTGAGTGACGCGCATTGGAGAAACGGCAAGACTTCATTGCAGTGGACATTCCAACCGGGTGCCTCGCTGTCGATAAAGAAGGACTTGCAGTTTGAGCCGCTCGACAAGAGCGGTGTCGACAACTATCTGTCGGCTTTCATCGTGTGGGTGTACAACGAACAACCTCAAAAGGACAAACAAATCCGTTTCAACTTCCTGAAGAACGGCAAGCAGTGCACCTCTTTCCCTGTCAACATCAACTTCCGTGGTTGGCGCGGTATATGGGTTTGCTACGAGCGCGACATGGAGGGTACTCCCGAAGTGGGCATGAACGAGATACGTATCGATGCTCCCGATGTTAAGGGTAAGCTCTACTTCGACCATCTCATCACTGCCATCAAGGTAGACCCGCGTCAGCAGACTGCCGATATGCAGATTCCGTTTGTCAACAAGAAGACCAAAACCCACTGGCTGGTAGTACTGAAGAACTACAACACACAGCCCGACATTCCTCTGACCGAACTCACTCAGCAGAACCGCGAACAGATAAAGGTTATCGAGCAGCGCTTCCGCGAACTGATTTATACTCCTGCCAAGCTCTATCCGAAGCATATGGACGAGATTCGCTCGAAGTTTGCCAAGTACAACATCAACCGCAAGAACGGCAACATCACCGGTACACCTATATGGTATGTACGCCACGCCGAGGCTTACGAGCGCATCATCAAGCCGTGGGACAAGAACATATTGACCCGCACCGGATTTGAAATGCTTGAGTATTTCAACCTCATGCAGAAGATTGCCTTCGCCTGGAACAACGCTACCGAAGCTGCCGACAAGGCAGAACTGAAGAAGATGTTCCTACTCATGTACGACAACATCACCGACCAGGGTGTTTGCTGGGGCAGCTGCTGGGGCAATGTTCACCACTACGGCTACTCGCTGCGCAACATGTATTCAGCCTACTTCCTTATGAAGGAGGTGCTGCGCGAGGAAGGAAAGCTTGAGGAGGCAGTGAACACCATGATATGGTACTCGCAGACCAACGAGCTGTACACCAAGCCGGTTGAAAACGGCATGGACATGGACACATTCAACACCGCCGCACAGGGTTGCATGGCAAGCATATTGCTCATGGACGATTCACCAGAGAAATTGCGCTATCTGCGCTCTTGCAGCCGTTGGCTCGACTGGGGTTGCCGTCCGGCTCAGGGACTGAACGACTCGTTCAAGATTGACGGTTCGGCTTATCATCACTGCAACAACTATCCTGCATACGCCATCGGAGGTCTGAGCGGAGCTACACAGATGATATACCTGTTCAGCGGAACCGATTTTGCTGTAGGCGAACTGGCTCATCAGACTGTAAAGAACTCGCTTCTGGCTATGCGTTTCTACTGCAACAAGCTGGAGTTCCCGCTCTCAATGTCGGGCAGACATCCCGACGGCAAGGGCAAGCTCATGCCGATACACTATGGCTACATGGCACTCTCAGGCACACCCGACGGCAAGCAGCAGTTCGACCGCGAAATGGGTAATGCCTATCTGCGACTCGCAACCAACGTAAAAACGGTACTTGACAAGAAAATCAAGCAGAAGATTGTTACAATGGGTAGCACTCCTGAGAACGATCCGGAAGGCAACATGGCATTAGGCTACGCCTGCGTATCAGTACAGAGACGCAACAACTGGTCGGCAGTGGTACGCGGACACAGCCGCTATCTGTGGGATGCCGAGCACTACATCGGCGAGAACCTCTACGGTCGCTACCTCGGTTTCGGAAGCTTGCAGATTCTGACCGCACCTGCTGGAACCGATGTCACACCGAAGACAAGCGGATGGCAGCAGCCGGGATTTGACTGGAACCGCATACCGGGTACTACATCAATCCATCTGCCTTGGGCTGAACTGAAGGCTCAGGTGCGCAACGTGGACACATTCTCAGGTGTAGAAGAGATGCTGATGTCGGACGAAGCCTTCGCTGGCGGACTCTCACAGCGTGGCGTAAACGGCAACTTTGGAATGAAGCTGCACGAGCATGACAAGTACGACGGATCGCACAGAGCACGCAAGTCGTTCCACTTCTTCGACAACGTGATTGTTTGTCTCGGCACTGGCATTGAGAATACCGACTCTAAGCACGACACTGAGACTACTGTATTCCAGATGGCTGCTACCGACGCCAAGGCTCAGAATTACTGGAAGAACTACACAGCAGGCAACGGCAAGTCGTGGCTCGACCACGCCGGAACGGGATACTACACTCCGCAGCCTGTGAAGTTCACCGGACTTGTAAAGCAGGAGTCGCGCATGCAGAACACCGACAAGCAGACCGAGGGACAGTGGGCATCGCTCTACTTCGACCACGGTAAGGCTCCGAAGAACGCTTCGTACGAGTATGCTGTAATTCCACAGACCACACGCGAGAAGATTGACGCCTTCGCTGCCGCTCCTACCTACAAGGTACTGCGCGCCGACAACGAGGCTCACATCGTAAGCTCTGACGCTACTCACACCGTATCGTATGTACTGTTCGAGACTCCGAAGGACGTACTGCCTGGCGGTCCGCTACTCAAGGCAGACACCACATGTCTGGCTATGGTACGCATGATAAACTCCAAGAAGATGCTGCTCACCGTGACACAGCCCGACCTGGCGCTCTATCGCGGACCAAACGACGACATATACAAGGACGGCAAACGTGTGGAGCGTAGCGTATACAGCCGCAAATGGCGCAGCAACGCAAGCCAGGAGATTCCCGTTCGCGTGACACTGCGCGGTAAGTGGAACTTCATTGGTAACGAAGCCATCAAACTCGTAGAACAGACCAAGAAGTCGACAACTATCGAGTTTGTATGCACCGACGGATTGAGCTTCAATGTAGAGCTGGAGAAATAAATAGTAATAAAGAAATAAAGAAATAAAAAACTAATAACAAAACAAATGAATAACATTAACAAGACAATTGCTGCCTTATTCATGGCAGCTACTTTCCTTCCGATGTCTGCACAGACAACAGCTAAGAAAGAATGCTGCAAGGAGAAGACAGAGTGTGGCAAGACATTGTGCTGCAAGACTGGCTGCGAGAAAATGAAGCAACGCATGGACAAGATAGCAAGCGACGACGTTAACTTCGCTACTCGTCAGTACACTCTCATGCTCGACCAGGTAGGTCGCAAGGGCAAGGTGAACAACCCACGTACTATCGACAAGTTGGGCCGTCTGGTTTGTGTTCCTATCGACGACTGGTGCTCAGGCTTCTTCGCTGGCGACCTCTGGGAAATGTACAAGCTCACAGGCGACAAGCAGTGGGCAGACCAGGCTAAGCGATTCACCGAGAACCTCGACTCTATACAGTACCTCACATGGCACCACGACGTTGGCTTCATGATTGGCAGCAGCTACCTCAACGGCTACCGCATCAATCCTTCAAAGGCTTACAAGAAGGTAATCGTTCAGACAGCCAAGTCGCTCAGCACACGTTTCCGCAAGGGAGCAGGCGTTATCCAGTCATGGAACGTTGACCGCGGATGGCAGTCGAAGCGCGGATGGACTTGTCCGGTTATCATCGACAACATGATGAACCTTGAACTTCTGTTTGAGGCTACAAAGCTTAGCGGCGACTCTACATACTGGAAGGTGGCAACAAGCCACGCTGACGCTACTCTGAAGAACCACTTCCGCGAGGACGGCAGCTGCTACCACGTAATCGACTACAACCCCAACACCGGTGAGGTTCTGCACAAGCACACTGCTCAGGGCTACGCTCACGAGAGTGTATGGGCACGCGGCCAGGCTTGGGCTATCTACGGCTTCACAGTTTGCTACCGCTACACCAAGAACCAGAAGTATCTTGACCAGGCTGTACGCACCCTCAACATGATGTTGCGCCACCCGAACATGCCGAACGACCTCGTTCCTTACTGGGATCTCAATGCTCCTAACATCCCCAACGAGCCGCGCGACGTTTCTACAGCTGCCTGCATCGCTTCAGCTCTGTACGAGATGGACAAGTATCTGCCCGAGAATGGCTACCATGCTCTTGCTGACCGCATCATGACATCACTCTCTTCGCCGGCTTACCTCGCTGAGCTTGGCAAGAACGGATGCTGGTTGCTGATGCACTCTGTAGGTAGTATTCCTCACGGTGCCGAAATCGACGTTCCACTGAACTATGCCGACTACTACTTCTTGGAGGCATTGAACAGAAGATAATAAACAAATAAAACCCAAAGCCCCACCCCCTGACCCCTCCCTGCGGGGGAGGGGTCAGGGGG
>NZ_JADYTS010000150.1 GCF_021531355.1 Leyella stercorea
CTGTTGCTTGGCAGTGTATTCTCGGAGAACACTATCCGTATGATGGGTGCTGACGCCATGCTGAAAACCAAGGCTCTGAACGGCATCCGTGCTGTGACGGACAACATGAAACTTGGCGACTATGCTCTGATGAAGGAGATAGACCAGGCTGTGCAGCTGTTGTACGAGGCACGTCAAGGCGGAAGCGGTGTGGACGCATACTTGCGCACTCCTGCTATGTTTGGCGAGAATGCAGCTGACAGATTTGACCCTATCTCGCAGGCTATCGCTCTTGCTTTGGAGGGTAAGGCGGAGGATTTCCGCGAGCTGATGATGGCGTATAACAGAAATGCCGCTCCTTATGCGGATGCCAGTCAGACGGAAATGTTCGGCGAGAGACCAACGAAGGAGGATTTTGTAAACGAATTTTTGAAACTTAGAAACTGGAAAGACTATGAAACAAGACATTCAAGCAAAGAAGGAAATGGCGATGCTGGCAGCTCTGAGGGAACTGAACCGCAAGCGCAAGGAGGAAGCGAACCAACAGAAGGACAGCGAGAAGTAAACAAGGCCGTCAAGTGGATTGCCACGGAGATAACCAAGCAGACTGGTATTGAGGTGGTGACGGACGAGAAGGAGGCTGAGGAGGTTCTTAGAAATGCAGATAGCGGAGAAGGAAGCGACGTTAAGTTCCATAAGGTGACAGACCAAGCGGAGCTTGACATGCTGAACAATGAAGATACGTTCCCGATGTATAGCGGAATGCAGATTATTGACGGCAAGCTTTATTCTCCTATGGCGGCTATTATTGACGGCAAGCGAACAGACTCTGTCGAAATGGGCGATTGGCATCGTGCAGACGAGCGTCCTGACCTTGTGAAAGATGATGGTACATTCGTACTTGTAAAGACAGACAAGAAGAAAGGAGCAGGAGAAGGCGATGTGCCAGCAGCCTACAATCCTTATATGCACACTTCAACATCTATGATGAACGACCAGTTTACTGGAGCTTATGCACGCGGAAACATCAGAGTAGTGGAATGGTCTATTCCTAAGAGTGAGCTTGATAGCGGATATCATGCCGAGAAAGCTAAGGACTCTGTAGGTATGGTGCCTTGGCATTCCGGTTCGGTTAATGGTCTTTTGCCGAAGGAGCGTCAGAGAAACGTGATGTTGTCAAGATGGAGAAAAGCTATACGAGTAGTGCCAGACTCTGAGGTGGCCGAGAAGGTTGCAAAACAACTTGAAGGCACAGACCTTGCAATTCCCTGGAACACATTTACCCCTAATCAGATAAGAGAGTTTGCCAAGCTTGGCGTTCCTATCACCATTAAGGAGACAGGAAGTGTAGGCAAGGAGACTAAGGACGCTTTCATGAAGCAGAAGGCTGAGTTGGAGAAAGAATTTCCACAAGCAAAATTCGTTGATGTAAAAATGACGAAGGACGCTTATCTGAAATGGGGCAAGAACGAGGAGATAAAGGCTTCCATTAAAGAACAGAAGAAAGCCGAGCGCAAGGTAAAGAAAGCCGTGAAAGAGTTCCGTACCAAGGACGGCGAGGTTTATGGCTTTACTGACGGTGAGAAGATTTATCTCGACACGAAGAAGATGAAGCCAGAGACACCGCTGCATGAGTATACCCAC
>NZ_JADYTS010000151.1 GCF_021531355.1 Leyella stercorea
AATACGTAAACTTCATTAACGACAAGCCCATTGGCAGAATTAAGTATGCACTAAATTAATTCCGCCAACAGGTATGGACAAGGCGGCATCGCGGATACGCTTACGTTCAACTCGCTGTTTTGAGCGGCTAAAAATGCAAATATAGGATAGTGGCGAGGTGAAAGCTCGCTTAATTTGCAGAAAAGATGTCCCGTGCAAATTTTATTATCGGTTTGCCTGCTTGTTCTGCTTTATTTTATTTACTTTTGCATCGTGTAATAAAACGTTTATAAATACTAACTTTTTCACTATATGATTATCAACAGCTCGTTTTCCTCCTCTTTATCGAATAAGGAACGTTTCGGCTCACTCAAGAGCCTTGTTCTTTTGGTGGTTATCGCTATCTTAGCCACAAGTAATTCCTATGCCCAAGCCAGCTTCGAGACTATCGACGGTTTACGCTATCTGATAGATTCTGATGCCAAGACAGCAACGCTCACTGCAAACGTTGGCGAAAAGTATTCTGGCGATATCGTTGTGCCGGAAAAGGTAAAGGCAAGCGATGGAGTGGAATATCCCGTTACTGCATTTGGAGATAATGCATTTAAGGAGTGCGGCGGATTGAAGAGCGTAACAATCCCTTCTTCTGTTACTTCTTTGGGTGAGAGTTGCTTTCGTGGATGTTCGGGCTTAACAAGTATCACAATACCTTCTTCAGTTACTTCTTTGGGTGATAATTGCTTTTGTTGCTGTATTAAATTTAAAAGTGTTGAAGTTCCGTCTTCGGTATTGAGTATGGGAAGTGGTTGTTTTGAAAATTGTGAGAATTTGGTAAGCGCTAAGATTGAAGCTCAAATAGGTAGACTGAATATGACATTTGCTGACTGTTATAAACTAGAGAAAATAGAATTGCCACAAACAATAACTTCTTTGGATAATGGATGCTTTAATAGATGTTATGGCTTGACCAGTTTTATAGTCCCTAATACAGTTGAATCATTAGGATCTTCTGTTTTGCTGCTTGTACAAATTTGTCTTATATAGAAATTCCTAATTCTGTTAAAAGAATAGGTATGACTTGCTTTGGCGAATGTAAAAGTCTAACTTCCATCACTTTGCCTTTATATCTTGAAGACTTGTCGTATTATTGTTTTACTCAATGTGAAAATCTTAAAGAGGTGAAATGTCTTGCAATGGTTCCTCCTACAGGTTCACAGTTAAGTTTACCTACAGGATGTAAAATTTATGTTCCAAAGTCAGTATTAGATAGTTATAAAACTTCAAGTACTTGGCAGGATTTTCCTATTTTTGCTTTGGACAATTCAGGAACTGGAGTTGCTCAATGTGAAATACCTACAATTAATTATGATAACGGAACTATTAAAGTTTTTAGTGCCACTCCAAATTCTGTTTGTCATTATTCTATATCGTGTGATGATGTTACCACAAATAACATTACTTATGATGGTAATATTTATCTTTCGGCAGCTTACAACATCTCGGCATACGCCACAGCCGACGGTTACGAGCCTTCTGACAATGCTACGGCAACCCTCTATTGGGTGGAAGCCAATCTGCAGAACACCACTACCAATATCAATCAGACAGCCACTC
>NZ_JADYTS010000152.1 GCF_021531355.1 Leyella stercorea
GGGTCACCAGTAAAACCCTGTGTTGAATAGTTAACAGGATTTGCTTTATTCTCGTTAGAATTAGTTATCTTTGCATCCACAAAAGAGTAGTGCTATGCAGGATAATCCATACATGATGCTTGCGAAGGTATTCCTTCCCAGCGAGATGACAGAGTATTTTGACCTTACAGATGTTCGCACGGACGAGTATGGTGGAGAACCACGTGTTCACATATTCCTTGATGAGAAGGAGGTTGCTCCTGAAGTATGTCCCGATGCAAGTCCCAATGGTTTTTATGAGGAATCCTGCATGAATCACTTCCCAATCAATGAATACCGCAGCATTCTTCATGTGCGCCGTCGCAGATGGAAGGATGCAGAAGGTAAGAGTGTTTCCAAGGACTGGCAACTGGTTGCTGACGGAACCCGCTACTCGAAGGAGTTTGCGGCTTTTTTAAAAGAATTCGTTGGATACATCCCCGATTACGGCCAGATCGCTCCAGAAACCATATCACATCAAGGCTGATGAGTTCGGACGTGCCTACAAAGATCATTTGAGTGACTTCCGCTCATGGAAACACATGCTTCATGCCAGGGAGTGGCTTATCTTCCCCAGGAACATAGGCCCAAATCTGAGTATAGATGAGACTGCGCTCTCAAACGGGGATTTGTACACCATAGTATCAAACAAGGATGCCCATGGAGGCAAGGGAGCTTTGGTTGCCATCGTAAGCGGAACGAAGGTTGAGGATGTGGTCGCTGCACTTATGCGGATTCATTGGTATTTGAGATGCAAGGTGCGTGAGGTTACAATGGACTTCTCGGAAGGAATGCACCAGATTGTACTTCAAAGCTTCCCATATGCCACCATCACACTTGATCGATTCCACATGCAGCAACTCGCAACAGACCCCATGCAGGAACTGCGCCTCAAGTACAAGAAAGAGGCTCAGAAGGAGCAGAACGAGAAGCGTAAGCTCTTCAAGGCACAGTTGGCAGAGAAGTACGAGAAAAGCCTCAAGCGGCGAAAGAAAGGCAAGAAGGACAAGCGCGGACGCAAGCCCATCCGCAAGAACAAGGCATACGTTCCTGAAAGGCTGTCTAATGGCGACACTTTGCCAGAACTGCTTACGCGCACCCACTATTCCTTGATGGTATCTCCAGAGAAGTGGACAGGTACTCAGAAGGAAAGGATGAAGCTGCTCTTTGAGCGCTATCCAGACTTGGAGAAGGCGTATTCTCTCGTTCATTCCCTACGCATGATATTTTCCAATACAAGAGCCACCTGGATTTCTGGCTATGAGAGTATGCAGAACTGGTTTGACAAAGTCAGGGAGTTTGGAAATGATTCTTTCAATACAGCTGCAGAAACTATCAAAGACAGATTGGATGAAGTCCTCAACTACTTCATTCATCGTGCCACCAATGCATCTGCAGAATCTCTCAATTCTAAGATCAAACAATTCAGAGCACAACTTAGAGGTGTTGTTGATATCGACTTCTTCCTCTACAGACTATCAATGATCTTTGGGTAAACACAGGGTTTTACGGGTGAGCC
>NZ_JADYTS010000153.1 GCF_021531355.1 Leyella stercorea
AAAGATTTTGATTTGGCAGCAAAGATATAATGATAAATGAATGTGTGCAAGGTGGCATCGCGGATACGCTTACGATTTTCAACTACAAAGATAGTGAAAATATGTGAGAAAAACGAATTAACAAACAACATAATTATCTGATTTTCAATGTTTTAACTATTGGGTTTGCCAATAATATTACCACATCTTTCCAACTTATTATATATACACAATCATTGCCTTCACGTTCTACTTTCATGAACTGATGACCTGCTACAAACTTCTTTTCAAACAAACTATATGAACGATTGTCAAATGCGAACAGTCTTACTATACGACGGTCACGAGACATTACTATAAATACATCACCATCATTTGGTTCACGGTGAAGTTGCTCACGTATGATCGACAGTACACGACTATGTTTGCATCGCATATCCGTAAAGTCACGGAGATAATAGAAGCGGTTAATACCGGTAACACTCAGCATAGACCCTCTAGTTTCTCTATCAGTCGCTTCAGCTCTTGATAGCTTAGGTTCTTCTGGGAGATATGCAGTCCATTGGTCATTCGCAACTCCACGAGAATACGAACACCGGAAGGCTTCGTTACTGTAGAAGATGGTTCTTGGGAAGAGCTTTCCTGCTTCGGCTCTTCCTGAGCCGAGGTAGGAAGCCCATCCACCTTTACTTCCACTATCTTGTTGCGTGTATCCTTGTACCATTTGTAGAATATGTTATAAGGTACTTTATTACGTGAACAGAACTGTTCAATGGAGATGCCCTTCGGCATTGCCTCTGTCTAGTACTGGAAATAGAATCTTTCTAAATCTTCACTGCTGTACATAATTCAATGTTTGAGTCACCTTGAAAAAGTGCCATCAAAACAGAGGGGCACCTCAAAATGCTTACAGTTTAAAACTTAAAAGCATAAGAAGAACTATTCTGTATGACATTTATAGCACAAAAGAACCCATTTTAGCCATCTTTTTGCTGTTAAACTTTCAGATTGATAGTGCTCTGACTTTTTCAAGTGGACTCATGTTTTAAATTCAACAGCGAAGATACTTATTTCTAATTTAAGCCCTAATTTGAGTGCTTACAAAGTACTGTAGTAATTCAACGAAGATACTATAGCATCAATACAAAGTAAGACACTACTGTCCCGTTAAAGCGGACTAATTGCTCTCTGAATTAATTGAAATACAGTCTATTAGGTGGTGTTTTGGAATGAAACGGACTTGATTTCGTAACTTTGCAGTCAAATTCAAATGACTGTTATGTTCCAAGACAAATACGTTTTTGCCCAACTCACCGCTTTTTTGAACAGAACTCAGTTTAACAACTATGTCCGCAAGTATGATGGAAACCACTTGTTGGAATCAATTGCTTGCAATGATGTTTGGGCAACTGAGCAATCGAGAGGGTTTGCGAGATCTGATTGTTGCTTTTGAAGCACATAGAGCAAAGCAATACCATCTTGGATTAGGGCGTAAGCCTATTGCGAAAACGACATTTGCTTCTGCCAATCAGAATCG
>NZ_JADYTS010000154.1 GCF_021531355.1 Leyella stercorea
TAGATCACTTGGTTTCGCGTCTACCCCCTCTGACTCGACGCCCTGTTCAGGCTCGCTTTCACTGCGGTTGCGCGGGTCGTCCCGCTTAACCTCGCCAGAGATGGTAACTCGTAGGTTCATTATGCAAAAGGCACGCCGTCACTGCTATAAGCAGCTCCGACCGCTTGTAGGCGCAAGGTTTCAGGATCTCTTTCACTCCCCTGCTCGGGGTTCTTTTCACCTTTCCTTCACAGTACTGGTTCGCTATCGGTCTCACGGGAGTATTTAGCCTTACCGGATGGTCCCGGCGGATTCGCGCAGAATTCCTCGTGTTCCGCGTTACTCAGGATACCACTAGGCTTCAGCGTGCTTCGAATACGGGACTCTCACCCTCTATGGTCGTTCTTTCCAGAACGTTCTTCTCACAAGCATCGTGCCACAGCGTGGTCCTACAACCCCATGGTTGCGTTGCCACAATCATGGTTTGGGCTCTTCCCCGTTCGCTCGCCACTACTAGGGGAATCATTAATTTATTTTCTCTTCCTGCAGGTACTAAGATGTTTCAGTTCCCTGCGTTAGCTCTATCTTAAGATAGTGACTGTCCTTCAGACAGACGGGTTGTCCCATTCGGAAATCCTCGGATCAAAGATTATTTGCATCTACCCGAGGCTTATCGCAGCTTATCACGTCCTTCATCGCCTCCGTGAGCCAAGGCATCCACCTTGCGCCCTTTTCTACTTTCTTCGAATCTTCATTCTGATTGCTCAGAACGAAAACCGTAGCTCATACTTTCAGCTGTTGTTATTGATTTAACTTACAGTTTTGCTTGTATCAATATGTCAAAGATCGTTTCCCTTTTAAGGGATAGTGAGAAGCAAGGACTTGAACCTCGATGTATGCCGGACTCTATATATTATATAATGTATAGCGTCTTCATTGTTTCTCTATTTAGTAAGACAGTGCGCCAAGAAGCGTGGGAGAAGTCAAGCAAACCATTTGATTGACTGTTCTCTATGAATCTCGTCTCTCCAGAAAGGAGGTGTTCCAGCCGCACCTTCCGGTACGGCTACCTTGTTACGACTTAGCCCCAATCACCGGTTTCACCCTAGGCCGATCCTTGCGGTTACGGACTTCAGGCGCCCCCGGCTTTCATGGCTTGACGGGCGGTGTGTACAAGGCCCGGGAACGTATTCACCGCGCCATGGCTGATGCGCGATTACTAGCGAATCCAGCTTCGTGGGGTCGGGTTGCAGACCCCAGTCCGAACTGAGACATGTTTTAGGGATTCGACCGTATTTGCATACGGCCAGCTTTCTGTACATGCCATTGTAACACGTGTGTAGCCCCGGACGTAAGGGCCGTGCTGATTTGACGTCATCCCCACCTTCCTCACTCCTTGCGGAGGCAGTCTTCACAGAGTGCCCGGCATTACCCGATGGCAACTGAGAACAGGGGTTGCGCTCGTTATGGCACTTAAGCCGACACCTCACGGCACGAGCTGAC
>NZ_JADYTS010000155.1 GCF_021531355.1 Leyella stercorea
CCCAAATCGGTCATTAGGATTTCTCTGTGTCGTACGGCAAAGAGAAATCCTTTAATTTTTCCCATATAGATAAGAATGATTGTCGTGTTTTTAGTGATCTAGCCAAATATAGGATGTGCTTGTCTTTTGTTTTTCCCAGATAGGCTGGTGTCGATATCAACTCGTATCGGATAGTCTTCAGAAATTTCTTCTTGTTGGAATTGATCAGCGCATGTCTGAACAACGACATGAAGTTATATGCCATAACAATGAAATTCCCACATGCCTCTGTTGCCCAGAAGTTATTTGTGACAAAGTCATCGATAGAGAAATCATTCTTCAATTCTTTTATCCTATTCTCAGAATCCGCTCTTCCGCGATATGAGTCATATACAATCTTGGCCGGCAGGTCAAGGTCTGTTACAAAGCAGCTGTATCGGTATATTCCGAAATCCTGCTCATCCTCAAAAAGCTCCAGTTGCTTGATTTGCTTTCCTGCAGCTTTGGGGCGCTTGTCTATTTCCTGCCTGACCATCACAATGCGTCTAGGCTTCTCCCAACCGTTTGCCTGATAGATGGTTTCGGATATTTCCAATCCGTCTGTTAGCTCTATCCATTTGCGTTCATGGGTGAGACTGTACTTTATACGATTGTTGAAACGGCAGGCAATGATATAGTGTAACCCTTTCATTTCCAGATAGTCAAGTATTTCCTTCGCAAAGAAACCGCTATCCATGCGGACCAGCCCGACACGTTTGCCCTCAAGTTTTGAGAGCGTGTCCTCAAGAAACGACAGATAATTGGTACTTGCGGATGTGTTGCCTGGACGTAGCCAGTAATTTGCTATCATCCTTACATCGGAAACGAATGCAAGGAGAGGATGATGCGAGAGTCGTCCAGGACGTTTTGGGTTGTATCCTTTGGCTGCTCCTTCCTGACTTCCCTCACGGACCATCACTGTAGAATCGAAGTCTAAAGTGTAGTTGTCGAACTTCAACTCGGAGAAGAACCAACGGAACAAATTTCCGAAAACACGCTGGTTGACAGCTTGAGAGAATTTATTGAGATAGCGCTGGTATGCACGATGGTCTGCTCCACGTTCCCATCCTAATAGGTCACATAGTGCAGCGTCATAACGAACCACGTCAAGATGGCCAAAGCAACTTGCGCCACACCATACACCCGCAAACAATCCCAATATCAGCTGGATCGGTTTGTAACCACGGTTGGAACCTTGAAGAGGTACACCACTTTGCATAACATGCTCTTCAAAATGGCATTTTTCAAGCATTTTGAAGAACAGGGAAAGACCACCAAAAGGTGTTATTTCCTTATTTACGAACTTTATGTCACAGTTTCGCATCGGAGTATATTCTTTTTTTCGTGGTAAAGTTAGTAAATATTTATGAATCAAGCATATACAAAGCTGTTTTTCTAATGGCGGTCATTAGAAAAAGCTTCTTGTCATTTTCTAATGACCGATTTGGG
>NZ_JADYTS010000156.1 GCF_021531355.1 Leyella stercorea
AATTATTGCTGTCCGGTAAAACACCAAAGAGCATAAAAATCCTCCCCGAAGCCCCGTAAAATAGGACTTCGGGGGCTATTTTTTCAAAAGTAAGCCCCCTTAATCGAAAAGACTTGGTTCTGGTGGTGCTTTTTGCTTCTCCTTTGCAAGGAAATCATTCCAGGTTTTCTCTGGATTTTCCATGAATTCGATAAAATCGACGTAGTACATGAGCATAAGTCGTACCATGGTAACAACCTGCGAGAATGCACAGTGCCTCTTGATGCTTCTTGACAGAACTGTTATCAGCAGATTTGCAATCAAGACTACCCATGTCTGTATTTGTATGGCGTTGACGCTGTCCCCATAGAAGAAATGAAGCGGAAAATTTTGTTTTAGCTGTTTGTATAGCGACTCGATGGCCCATCTGAGGCGATAAATTTCAGAAATGTCCTCAAACGTGAACTCAAAGTTGTTGGTCAACAGCACAACCGGCTTCTTTGTCTCGTAAAATATCTCCACCCTACGTGCCTCATGGGTGAGTTCACCTCTTGTAAAAAGCACTTTCTTGTCTATGTGCGTCACCAGTCCCTGCGGGTTGACGTAAGTAATGGATTCAAGTTCCTCGTACTTAAGGTTTTTCTTCATTTTGGTCACGTAGCACACGCCTTCTTCGGTAAGACGTTGGAATTGTGCGATGTCGACGTAACCACGATCCATCGCCAAAGTGGAATCTTTTGGCAAATGCACCTCCTTCAGCAGGTAATGATCGTGTTTTGCGGCGGATGTGAGCTGCACCACCATCGGCACGCCGACATGATACTTCATTACCGTATGTACTTTCATGCCGCCTTTTTTCTTGCCTGATTTCGGGTGCCGCCCGACACCTTTGAGTATGTTGTCAAAGAGCGTTATTGTGGTGGAATCCATCATGTAAAGCAACTTCTCCCAGTCTTTAGGCTCGTGAGTCTGCCCCTTATAGCACTTGGAGGGGCGGCTGTCCGCTAAAAATTTGGCATACTTCTCCAAAAGATACGCATAAACACTTGCAAAGAACTCCTGAGGACGGCGTATATTGGCCTCCGCAAGCGTGCTGCGACGAACCAGATAGTTCATTCCGAGGTGTCCGAGCTTGTGAGCCTCCGCCTTCATGCCTATCTCAAGTTCGCGAAGAGAATCAAAGTGTTTGAGTATGCCGAACAGCATTACCACAAGATGTTGGTAGCCGTCAAAACGCTTCACGTAAGCCTCGCTTCCTTTCGTTTCGCGACTTATTTGAAGAATCTTCTCTTTGTCGAGTAACTTTAACACTTGACTATAGACCGGCTGTCCGGTAAAATGACTATCTTTGCTCATGGTTATATATTTTTTAGCAAAACAAAGATAACCAAAAGGGCTGATACCTCGTGAGAAGTGTCAGCCCTAATTTATTTTGTTTGAAAAAGTTTTACCGGACAGCAATAA
>NZ_JADYTS010000157.1 GCF_021531355.1 Leyella stercorea
GCTCACCCGTAAAACCCTGTGTCTACCCAAAGATCATAGACAATCTATAGAGAAAGAAGTCAAGATCTACAACCCCTCTGAGCTGAGCTCTAAATTGCTTTATCTTTGAGTTGAGAGACTCGGCAGACGCATTTGTTGCACGGTTGATAAAATAGTTGAGTACTTCATCTTCCATGTCACGTATAGTGTAAGCGCAGTGTTGAAAGAGTCATTGGCAAAGGCCTTGACCTTATCGTACCATTTCTGCATGCTCTCGTATGCCGAAATCCATGTAGATTTGGTATTGCTGAATATCATGCGTAGAGAGTGTACGATAGAATATGCTTCTTTGAGGTCAGGATAGCGCTCGAACAAAAGAGAGATTCTTTCCTTCTGTGTCGTTGTCCATTTTTCTCCAGAAACCATAAGGGGATATCGAATGCGAGAGAGCAGTTCCGGTATAGTGTCACCATTAGAGAGCCTCTCTGGCACAAAGGCCTTATTCATACGAATAGGCTTGCGTCCACGCTTGTCCTTCTTGTTCTTCTTGCGACGTTTGAGGCTTCGCTCATACTTTTCCTTGAGTTGTTCATTGAAGAGTTTACGCTGTTCGTTCAGGAACTTCTGTTCCTCCTTCTTATGTTTGAGACGGAGTTCTTGCATGGCATCACTTACAAGTTGCTGCATATGGAATCTGTCAAGTGTTATGGTAGCATTAGGGAAACATTCAAGTACAATCTGACGCATACCTTCCGAAAAGTCCATCGTGACTTCACGCACTTTACAACGTAAGTACCAATGTATCTTTTGTATAGCTGCTACAACATCTTCCACCTTCGTACCACTTACGATGGCTAATAAAGCCCCTTTACGGCCATGGGCATCCTTATTGGAGATTATAGTGTATAGATCTCCATTTGTGAATGCTGTTTCGTCTATGCTGAGGTTTGCCACCATGTTACGAGGAAATATGAGCCATTTCTGTGTATGAGACTGATGCTTCCAGGTGCGAAAGTCGCTAAGGTAATCCTTGTATGCACGTCCAAACTCGTCAGCCTTTATGTGATATGGTTTCTGGAGCTATCTGGCAGTAATCGGGGATTTATCCAAGGAATTCTTTTAAAAAAGCCGCAAACTCCTTTGAGTAGCGGGGGCTTTTGGCAACCATATGCCAGTCTTTTGATATGCTCTTGCCTTTCATATTCTTCCACTTGCGACGACGCTCATAGAGTACGGTACGATACTCGCGTATAGGAAAGTCGTTAATACACGATTCTTCGTAGAATCCATTAGGTATAGCATCCGGTGTACCCTCAGGCTTAAGATACTTCTCGTCAAGGTAAAGATGAAGACGTTGTTCGTCACCAAACCAATCTGATTCAACCTTGGTTAAATCGAAATACTCTGTCATCTCACCGGGAAGAATGAACTTAGCTAACG
>NZ_JADYTS010000158.1 GCF_021531355.1 Leyella stercorea
GAGGGGTCAGGGGTGGGGCTTCTTTTTTATTTTATAGATATGCATTTATTTGACGTTTACCCCCTATTCGATATTAACATCACCAAGGGTGCCGGTTGCCACGTATGGGACGACCACGGCGCCGAGTATCTTGACCTTTATGGCGGTCATGCCGTCATATCTATAGGTCATTGTCATCCGCATTATACCGCGATGCTTACCGCCCAGTTGTCGAAGCTCGGCTTCTACAGCAACTCCGTCATCAACACTCTGCAACAGCAGTTGGCAGAACGGTTGGGCAAGGCGTGCGGTTATGACGACTATCAGTTGTTCCTCATCAACTCAGGCGCTGAGGCTAACGAGAACGCTCTGAAGCTCGCTTCGTTCCATACCGGTCGCACACGTGTGCTCTCGGCAGAGAAAGCGTTCCACGGTCGTACGTCGCTGGCGGTTGAGGTGACCAACAATCCCAAGATTATCGCGCCCATCAACGATTGCGGTCACGTCACCTATCTGCCGCTCAACGACCTTGAGGCATGGGAGCGCGAGCTTGCCAAGGGCGACGTAGCCGCTTGCATCATCGAGTGCATACAAGGTGTTGGCGGAATACGTATGGCTAATGAGGAGTTTGCCAAGGGTCTGCAGTCAGCCTGCAAGAAGTACGGCACGGTGCTCGTCTGCGACGAGATACAGTGCGGCTACGGACGTAGCGGCAAGTTCTTCGCCCACCAGTGGCTCGGCATTCGTCCCGACATCATCACCTGTGCCAAGGGTATTGGCAACGGTTTCCCGATGGGTGCCGTGATTATCTCGCCCGAGTTCAAACCAGTCTATGGCATGCTCGGCACTACGTTCGGTGGCAACCATCTGGCTTGCACAGCCGCTCTCGCCGTGCTCGACGTCATGGAGAGCGAGCATCTCGTAGAGAATGCGCATGAGGTGGGCGAGTATCTTATTGGCAAACTCAAGGAGATGCAGCAGCATAACAGCCATATCGTCGACGTGCGCGGTCGTGGCATGATGATAGGCATAGAGCTTGACGTGCCTCATAAGGACGTGCGCTCGCGACTCATCCACGAGGAGCATTGCTTCACGGGATGCGCCTCTACCAATATCCTGCGTCTGCTTCCGCCGCTGTGCCTGACAAAGCAGCAGGCAGATGAGTTTGTGGAGAAGTTTGAAAAGTGTCTTAAATAATAAAAGCCCCACCCCCAGCCCCTCCCCCGTAGGGAGGGGAGCGGTATGATTTGAAGGTGGAGTTTTTGGGATTAAATAATAATAAGATTTAAATAAACAATAAAATAAAGTAGCCCAGCATACCATTCCCCTCCCTACGGGGGAGGGGTTAGGCTTTAAGTAGCCCATCACATCACTCC
>NZ_JADYTS010000159.1 GCF_021531355.1 Leyella stercorea
CTACTTAAAGCCTAACCCCTCCCCCGTAGGGAGGGGAATGGTATGTAATGATTGCTACATTTAGATATAAATTAATTAGAGACAAATAAGAGAGATGAAAAAATTAAGCAAGTTATGGCTGGTAGTGGCGGTTGTCATTATCATAGCCATTGTCGCTTGGGCATTGTCGGGCGGCAAGAAAGAAGAACAGATTACGTTTGACACGGCTGCAGTGGCACCGGCAAACATAATGAACAGCATCACCGCCACGGGTACTATCGAGCCTGTCACTTCGGTAACGGTGGGTACGCAGGTGAGCGGTATTGTCAGCAAACTCTATGTCGACTACAATTCTGTAGTGAAGAAGGGCCAGGTGATTGCCGAACTCGACAAGACCAACCTTATGAGCCAACTCAATTCGGCAAAGACACAGCTCGCTACGGCACAGAGCCAGCTCAACTATCAGACCACAAACTTCAACCGCTATAAGACTCTCTATCAAAAAGGACTTGTAGCTGCCGACGATTTCGACAACGCCAAGCTCTCATATACTCAGGCTAAGGAGCAGGTGGCATCTGCCAAGGAAGAGGTGCAGCGCGCACAGACCAACCTCGGCTATGCTACCATCACATCGCCGATAGACGGCATTGTACTGTCTAAGTCGGTAGAGGAAGGTCAGACTGTTGCCGCAAGCTTCTCTACTCCTGAACTGTTCACTATCGCCCAAGACCTCACCAACATGCAGGTTGTGGCAAATGTTGACGAGGCTGACATAGGCGACGTTAAGGAAGGCGAACGCGTTTCGTTCACCGTCGACGCTTATCCCGACGACACTTTCGAGGGTACTGTAAAGCAGGTGCGCCAGGAAGCTACTACTACCAACAATGTAGTAACATACGAGGTGGTTATCTCTGCACCCAATGCCGACCTCAAACTCAAACCGGGTCTGACTGCCAACGTCACAATATACACAGCCGAACGTAAGGGCGTGCTCTCTGTTCCGTCAAAGGCTCTGCGCTTCACTCCGCAGAAGGAGACTGTAGGCAAAATGAAGATTGTTGACCAGACTGGCAACGCCAAGAACAAGGTATGGTCTATTGAGGGCAACAGCATCGTAGCCCATAAGGTGAACATCGGTATGACCGACGGCACAAACACACAGATTCTTAATGGCATTTCTGCCGGCGTTAAGGTGGTTACCGGTCTTAACGTTACGGGAGGTGAGCAGGATGATGCGCAGGCTGATGCTGGAAGCGAAAGAAGTCCGTTTGCTCCCGGACCGCGAGGTAAGAAGAAATAAGCCCCTCCAGTAATACTCAAAATATCGAAGCATACCACTCCCCTCCCTACGGGGGAGGGGCAAGGGGGTGGGGC
>NZ_JADYTS010000015.1 GCF_021531355.1 Leyella stercorea
GGGCTTTGCAGGGGTTGTTGGTAGGGCTTTTATTACTTTATCACTAACTTCGTCATTCTCTCTTCGGCAAACGTTTCCTTCGCCACTTGTTGCAGGTCGGCAGCTGTGATAGCATCGATGCGTTGGCATAGAGCTGTGACATCCTTCTTCCATCCGTAGTGCAGATAGGTTTTGGCGAAGTCGAGGGCGAACGATTCGCGGGCGTCGCAGGCTATGCCTATCTGTCCGCGTATCTGCTTCTTGGCGGCGTTGAGAGCCGACTCGCTCAGCGGATGCTGCATCACGCGGTCGAGTTCGCGGCGTATCAAACGCAGACACTTGTTGGTGTTGCGCGGGTCGCAACCGAAATATACCGCCCACAGACCCGTGTCCGAGTAGCTCTGCATCATACTCTCTACAGTATATACAAGAGCGTTGCGCTCTCTGAGCGAGATGTTGAGGCGGGCGTTCATGCCCGGACCGCCCAGAATGTTGTTGAGCAGATAGAGCGCAATGCGGCGTGGGTCGTGCACGTCGTAGGCACGTGTGCCCAGCATCACGTGCGCCAGATGAGTGTCCATGTGTTGGCTGATGCTCTGCGGAGTGTACGCAGGCATTGCCGAAGGCGTAGTGTCGCGCAATGAGAGCGGAGCTGTATTGCCGTCAGCAGCAGCATTGCCGTCGGCGCAACCCATGTCGTGCGCCTTCTCAAGCAGTCGTACCAGTTTGTCGAATTTGATGTCGCCGTAGGCAAAGAATACGGCGTTGTCAGGACGGTACAACCGTCGTGTGAACTGCAGGGCATCTTCAGTAGTGTAAGTGCGCAGAACGTCGGCTGAGCCGAGAATGTTGTGACCCAGCGGATGGCCCTTGTATATAGCGTTTTCGAACAGGTCGTATATCAGTTCGGCAGGCGAATCGTTGTAACTTTCAATCTCGTCGACTATCACCTCAACCTCCTTGTCAATCTCCGCTTGCGGATAGGTGCTGTGAAACACGATGTCTGTGAGCAGATCGACAGCACGGTCGATATTGTCGCGCAGTACGGCTGCATGATAGACCGTCTCCTCCTTGTTGGTGAAGGCGTTGAGGTCGCCGCCCACGCTTTCCAGATAGCCCAGAATCTTCATCGAACTGCGCCGCTCAGTACCCTTAAACGTGATGTGTTCGCAGAAGTGTGCCATTCCCTCGCGGCCAGGTTGCTCGTCGCGTGTGCCCGCTGCAACGGCATAACCGCAGTAAACAACGGGCGAAGCGCTGGGCAATTGTATTATGCGCAGGCCGTTGCAGAGTGTATGTGTATTGTAGTTCATATCCAAATGTTTAATATATGCAAAGTTACACTTTTTGTCGCTTATTTTATGTAACTTTGAACGCGAAACCCGAACAAAGGAAACATTTTAACAACAAACTTAATATGAAACATCTGTTATTGACACTGGCTGTGGCGGGAATGGCTCCTTGCATGATATACGCAGCCGAAACGACGGACAAGGTCGTTCAGCCTACGTTCAAGGAGTGGCACGACATGTCGGTAAACAATGTTAACCGATTCCCTACACATGCTTCTTTCTTCGCTTACGAGAACCGCAATGCGGCTCTGAAGGGCGACCGCAACAGTTCTGCCAATTATCTCTCTATCGAGGGCGACTGGCGCTTCAACTGGGTGGCTAATGCCGACAAGCGTCCTACCGATTTCTTCAAGGAAGGCTACAACGACTCGTCGTGGAAGACGATGAAGGTGCCCGGAATATGGGAAGTCAACGGTTATGGCGACCCAGAGTACGTTAACATCGGATTCGCATGGCGCGGACACTTCAAGGACAATCCCCCTCAGGTGCCCACAAAAGACAACCACGTAGGTTCATATCGCCGCACTATCAATATACCTGAGTCGTGGGACGGCCGTCAGGTGATTGCCCATTTCGGTTCGGTAACGTCAAATATGTATCTGTGGGTGAACGGTCACTTCGTAGGATACGGCGAAGATTCGAAGTCGGCAATGGAGTTTGACATCACTCCTTACCTCAAGAAGGGCGACAACCTCATTGCTTTCCAAACCTTCCGTTGGTGCGACGGCTCGTATAATGAGGACCAGGACTTCTGGCGTCTGTCGGGTGTAGCGCGCGATTGCTACCTCTACTCACGCTCGCAGCAGGCACATATTGACAACATACGCGTCACTCCCGACCTCGACGCACAATATCGCAACGGCACATTGGCTGTGAACGTTAAGGCAAAGGGCAACGCCAAGTTTGTCATCGACCTCATTGCGCCTGATGGCGACGTAGTAAGCCGCAAGGTGCTCAACACCTCGAAGGTGAAGGTAAAGTCGGGCAAGAGCGTGCCCGAAATCAACGCGACAGTCAAGTTCGACGTAGAGAACCCGCTGAAGTGGACCGCCGAGACTCCTAATCTCTATAAGGTAGCTGTCACCATACAGCAGAACGACAAGGAAGTGGAAGCCGTTGCTGTGCGCACGGGATTCCGCAAGGTGGAAATCAAGAACTCGCAGCTCCTCGTCAATGGTCAACCGGTGCTCATCAAGGGCGCAAACCGCCACGAGATGGACCCCGATGGCGGCTACGTGGTTTCGCGTGAGCGCATGATTGAGGACATCCGCCTTATGAAAGAGTTCAATATCAACGCCGTTCGTACCTGCCACTATCCGTCAGACCCTTACTGGTATGATCTGTGCGACGAATATGGCATCTACGTTTGTGCCGAAGCCAACCAGGAAAGCCACGGATTCTACTACGAAAAGAACGCCAAGTCGACCGAACCGCAGTTTGCTCTGCCTATAATGGAGCGTAACGAGCACAACGTTATCAATCAGTACAACCACCCGTCGGTTATATATTGGTCGATGGGCAACGAGACTGCCGACTCCAAGAACTTCGCCGACGTGAAGAAGTGGATTCACGAATACGACCCGACACGTCCCGTCCACTTTGAGCGCGCACTCAATGGCGACAACACCGACATCTTTGCCGAGATGTATATGACGCCCGAATACGTGGAGAACTACGTGACCCACAACCCCAAGAAGCCTTACATCCTCTGCGAGTATGCTCATGCCATGGGCAATTCGGGCGGTGTGATGAAGGAGTATTGGGATCTTGCACGCAAGAATCCTCATTTCCAGGGCGGATTCATCTGGGACTTTGTCGACCAGGGATTGCGCGGTAAGGACGATAAGGGCAATATGATTTATAAGTACGGTGGCGACTATAACTCGTACGACCCGTCGGACAACAACTTCAACTGCAACGGACTCATCAATCCCGACCGTATTCCTAACCCTGAGATATGGGACATGAAGTACTACTATCAGAACTATTGGGCTGAGCCGGTCGACCTGAATGCAGGCACAATCTCGGTATACAACGAGAACTTCTTCGCCAAGCCCGAGAACGTATCGTTGTCGTGGGCGATAGTAGCCGATGGCATAGAGTATCAGAACGGAACAATAGCCGACATCTCGATGCTCCCTCCTCACAAGAAGATGGAGCTGGTGCTGCCCTACAAACTCAACGACTATAAGAACCAGAAGGACGTGATGCTCAACATCGAGTTCCGTCTGAAGAAGGACGAGGGACTGCTCAAGGCGGGCCACATAGTAGCCCAGCGCCAGATGCCGATACGCGAATTCACGGGCAACGACCTCTCTGTCAACCCCGCTTCGCTTAAGGCTGTGAAGCTTGTCGACAAGAAGAAGGAGCCGCAGATAACGCTCCACGCCGAGAACTTCACTCTGCAGTTTGACCGCAAGACCGGTTTCATCTCTAAATACGAGGTTGGCGGCAAGTCGCTCCTTGGTGAAGGCGGCACACTGAAGCCCAACTTCTGGCGCGCTCCGACCGATAATGACATGGGAGCAAACCTCGGCAAGAAGCTCGCAGCATGGCGTTCGCCCAAGATGAAGCTCGCATCGCTCACCGCCGACAAGAAGGCCAAGACCGTGACAGCCGTATACGACATGCCGGCAGTCAAGTCGCAGCTCACTCTGAAATATGAGGTAGAGGACAACGGTACACTCACCGTGACACAGGCGCTGAAGACCACACCGGGTGCCAAGGTTAAGCGTATGTTGCGATTCGGTATGACAATGAATCTGCCATATCAGATGGACCAGAGCACATGGAACGGTCGCGGACCGGTAGAGAGCTATGTCGACCGCAAGATTTCGCAGAACGTAGGCTTGTATAAGTCGACAGCCGACAAGATGTTCTTCGCTTATGTTCGTCCGCAGGAAAACGGCAACATGACCGACATCCGCTGGTGGCAGCAGACCGACAACAACGGCGCAGGATTCCGCGTTGAGTCAGACGGCCTCTTCGCCGCATCGGCATTGCACTACAATCAGGCCGACCTCGACGATGGTGAAGCTAAGCGCCAGAGCCATTCACAGTCAGTACCCAAGTCGAAGTATACCAACCTCAACATCGACCTCACTCAGGAGGGCGTAGGCGGTATTGACAGCTGGGGTGCAGAGGCTCTGCCTGCCTACCGTATGGCATACAAGGACTATACATTGCGCTTCCGCATCGTGCCGAAGACATTGGTTAAGTAGAAGTTTATAGGTAAGCGTATCCGCGATGCTAGTATATACACGTTAAAAAAAATATCGCTCAAGCTTTTATTCTTGAGCGATATTTTTTTGTTTCCATTTGTCCGGTAGCAATTCCCGGTACTTACTTAATGGTGTTCTTGGTGGCAGCACTGCTGCTTTGTTGATGACATCGGATATATATTCAAAGAAGTTAATACCTTGCAGTCTGCATGAGCATGCCAGCGAATAGAACATGGCTGCCCGTTTGGCACCAGCATGCGACCCGAAGAAGAGTGAGTTTCTTCGGGAATTAGATTTTTTATTCACGCAGCAAAGGTAAAGAGATAAAAAAATATGGACAAGACTGCATCGCGGATACGCTTACATGCAAATTAAGCCTATTAAAACATGCTTAATTTGCAAACCTTATTTTTATTGCTGATACTCAATAAGTTACAAGTACATATTAATCTACATAATAGGCAAATTATAGCTTCATCTTTCTTAATATGCACGTTTTTATCTTCATTTTACCCTTAAACTGCAAATTAAACCTAAAAACCAAGCTTATTTTTACCAAAACATACATATTAAGAGAATTATCTGTATATTTGCGATCTAAAATAGTTAGAATTATGGAATATACGGCACTTTTAGAGAAACAGATATTAGGTAGGTTGAAGATAGACAATCCTTGGTGGACGGAAGGTAGGATACCTTCTTACTATCAGGACATGAGTCCTCGTCTTTATCTCGACATCTTCTATCCCCTGGTAAAGGATGTCAGCATTCAGCGTGCCCTCATCTTGATGGGACCTCGCCGAGTGGGTAAGACGGTAATGCTCTATCATTCCATCCAACAGTTGATAGACGATGGCGTGTCGCCTCAGAATATAATCTATGTTTCGCTAGAAACTCCTATCTATAACAATATCCTCTTGGAGCAGTTGTTTTCTTTGGCAAAACAGATATTGAGTAAGGAAGACAGCCAAGAAGAGTTTTATGTTTTCTTCGACGAGATACAGTATCTCAAAGACTGGGAAATCAATCTAAAATCTCTGGTAGATACTTATCACAACGTGAAGTTTGTGGTTTCCGGTTCTGCTGCTGCAGCATTAAAAAAGAGTAGCAACGAAAGTGGGGCGGGCAGGTTTACCGATTTCAATCTGCCGCCGTTGCTTTTCTTCGAGTATGTCCATCTTAAGAAATATGAGCATCTGATGCGCCAATCTAAGGTGGAATGGCAAGGAATAGAGAGCGATATCTATAGCACGATAGATATTGATAAGCTGAACTGTCTCTTCCTCGACTATATCAATTATGGCGGTTATCCAGAGGTGGCTTTTTCTTCCCGAATACAGGAAGACCCTGGGCAGTTTGTTCGCCACGATATTGTAGATAAGGTATTGTTGAGAGATTTGCCGAGCCTTTATGGCATTTCTGATGTACAAGAGCTTAACTCGTTGTTTACTATGATTGCTTATCATAGTGGCATGGAGTTCTCGTATGAGAGTATGTCGAAAGAATCGGGAGTAAAGAAGGAAACCATTCGCAAGTACATCCAATATCTTGAGGCTGCTTTTCTGATAAAGATTGTGACAAGAACTGACGATACGGCAAAGCGATTCCAACGTCAAACTACTTTTAAGATTTATCTAACGAATCCTTCGCTTAGGTGTGCACTATTTGAGCCTATCAAGATGATAGATGGCAATATCGGAGATATGATTGAAACTGCTATCTATTCGCAATGGATTCCAAGAAAGGGGCACATTGCTTATGCCAACTGGAAGATGGGGCGTTCGCAGGGCGAGGTAGACTTGGTAGGCATCAACGATGCTTTACAAAAGCCTTATTGGGCGGTAGAAATCAAATGGTCGGATAGGTTCTTCGACAAACCTTCTGATCTTTCGTCCTTACAGTTTTTTATGGAGAAGAATCATCTGCCCCAGGCTTTGGTAACTTCCATCAGTAAGGGAGGAACAAAGAATATGAACTTTGGAACTCTTCATTTCATCCCTTCTGCCTGCTATGCATATACGGTAGGAGAAAACACGTTGAGGCAAGCCAAAAAGAGCTTTGGATTATAATGCTATTTTTTTTACCTTGATGTTTATGTTGCTTGGTTGTTTGTCGCTTTATGCTGCAGATAACGACTTGATTACAAGGCAAATCACCATTACGTTGGAAAAGGCTGGTACTTTGCCTGATAGAATTGCAAGTAGTAAAAAGAATAAGATTACCAATTTGAAGATTATTGGTGAGATAAATGGTACGGATTTGAGGATGATTCGTGAGATGGCTGGAAGTAATTCTAATGGTAATTCTACTGACGGAAAGCTTTCTGTATTAGATTTGTCTGAGGCAAAGATTGTAAAAGGTGGGGATTGCTATTTAAATAATGGTTATGATTATACTTCTAATGATGTAATAGGCTCTCGCGCATTCCTTGGCTGTAGCGGATTAACGAGTTTAACCCTTCCTGCTGATATTACCTCAATAGGCGATGAAGCATTCCAAGGCTGTAGCGGATTAACTTCTATTTATGTATATGCAGAGAAAGTACCAAAAATAGATAGTAATGCATTCAAAGGAGTTGATGCCAAGAAATGCACACTTTATGTACCAATGGGAACTCGTTATGATTACTGTGCCTCTGACTTTGGCGACTACTTTGAGAACATAGTTGAATTCGAAGCAACAGGCATCGACAAGACTACAACCTCTACCGATGTTGAGGAGGTAGTTCGCTATTCAGTAAATGGTCAGCGATTGTCTGCTCCAACCAAGGGATTGAATATCGTGAAGTATAGCGATGGTAGCGTGAAGAAAGTTGCTGTTCGATAATGGGTGGCAAGCATCCTTGTGAGACAACGTATCCGCGATGCTAGTATATACACATCAAAAAAAATATCGCTCAAGTTTTTATTCTTGAGCGATATTTTTTTGTTTCCATTTATCCGGCAGCAATTCCCGGTACTTACTTAGCGGTGTTCTTGGTGGCAGTGCTGCAGCTTTGTTGATGACATCAGATATATATTCAAAGAAGTTAATACCTTGCAGTCTGCATGAGCATGCAAGCGAATAGAACATGGCTGCCCGTTTGGCACCAGTATGCGACCCGAAGAAAAGTGAGTTTCTTCGGGAATTAGATTTTTTATTCACGCAGCAAAGGTAAAGAGATAAAAAAATATGGACAAGGCTGCATCGCGGATACGCTTACCTTCCTTTCATCCCTTCAACATTTATAAAAACCTAAAATTTCGCCACATATTGATGTTAACCAACCTTTTTGTTTAACTTTGCAACAATTATTGCCTTATAGGCATCAAACAGGATATAACAACGATATAGTAACAATTTAACATCATCAACAATGAACATAGCACTAATAGGATACGGCAAGATGGGCCGTATGATTGAGCAGATATGCAAGGAGCGTGGACATAACATCGTAAGCATCATCGATTTAGACAACCAGCAGGACTTCGACTCACCCGAGTTTGCATCAGCCGACGTGGCTATAGAGTTTACTTCGCCCTCAGCTGCCTATGGCAACTATCTGCGTGCGTGGAAGGCTGGCGTCAAGGTGGTGAGCGGTTCTACCGGATGGATGAACGACCACGAGGCAGACGTGCGCCGTATGTGCACCGAGGAGGGCAAGACGCTGTTCTGGGCAAGCAACTTCTCTATCGGCGTAGCCATATTCTCAGCCGTCAACCGCTATCTCGCCAAGATAATGAACCAGTTCGCCCAGTATGACGTGCGTATGGAGGAGACCCACCATATCCACAAGCTCGACGCACCGAGCGGCACAGCCATCACTCTGGCTGAGGAAATCGTAGCCGACCTCGACCGCAAGACCACATGGGTGAAGGGTGAGCAGCACCTCGCCGACGGCACCGTAGAGGGCACCAACGATTGCGCCCCCAATGAGCTGGCTATCGAGAGCATCCGCCGCGACGAAGTGCCCGGCATACACAGCGTAATCTACGACAGCGACGCCGATTGCATCACCATCACCCACGATGCCCACTCGCGCAAGGGATTCGCGCTCGGAGCAGTTCTCGCAGCCGAATATACCAAAGACCACGAGGGCCTGCTCACCACAAAGGATCTGTTCAAGTTCTAACCCTCTCATGCTCTAACAAAACACAGCAATGACCAACAAAGAAAAGAAGGCCCTCAACCCCCGTGTGCAGTGGGCCAAGTTCACAGTAGTGACGATACTGTATCTGCTCTTCCTATATTGGGTGAAGAGCTGGTGGGGACTGCTCGTCCTGCCATTCATATTCGACGTATACATCACAAAGAAGATACGCTGGCAGTGGTGGCGCGAGTCGGACAACGACGCTACGCGCTTCATCATGTCGTGGGTCGACGCCTTGGTGTTCGCCCTCGTAGCCGTATATTTCATCAATCTGTTCTTCTTCCAGAACTACGTGATTCCCTCGTCGTCGCTCGAGAAGTCGCTCCTCACGGGCGACTATCTGTTCGTGTCGAAGGTGAGCTACGGTCCGCGCAAGCCGCAGACTCCCCTCACCATGCCTCTGACACAGCACACCCTGCCCGTGTTCGGATGCCAGTCGTACATCAGCTGGCCGCAGTGGAGCTATGAGCGTGCCAAGGGACTGGGCACAGTACAGCAGAACGACATCGTAGTGTTCAACTATCCCGCAGGCGACTCGCTCTGCACAGCCGACCAGTATCAGGCACAGGACTTCTATCGTCTTGCCTACGGACTGGGCGAGGGTGCCTATGCCGAGCAGCACGGAGGCTATCTGCCCAACCTCTCGCAGATGCCACGCCAGCAGCAGCGCGACTTCTTCGCACAGCTCTATGCCGACGGCCGCCGCATCATCGACGCCAATCCGTCTACCTACGGCACCGTGACGAGCCGACCCGTCGACCGCCGCGAGAACTACGTGAAGCGCTGCGTGGGTCTGCCCGGACAGACATTGCAGATTAAGAACCACATCATCTATACCGACGGCAAGGCCAACAAGGAGCCCGACAACGTGCAGTACTCTTACTACGTGAAGCTGAAGGCGCAGATGCCCCTTGAACTTATCGACCAGCTCGGCATCTCGATGGAGGACATCGCCAGCCTTAACTCTGCCGGCTATCTGCCGCTTACCAACGCCTCTGTAAAGGCTCTGAAGGCCCGCAAGGACGTTGTGGAGAGCGTCACGTTTGTCAATGATCCCACACAGTGGGACATCTATCCGCTCAACGGCAACACCGGATGGACACGCGACAACTACGGACCGGTGTGGATTCCGAAGAAGGGAGCTACCATTAAGCTCACAATGGACAACATAGCCATATACGAGCGTCCGATACGCGTATATGAAGGCAACGACCTTGTGGTAAAGAACGGCAAGATATACATCAACGGCAAGGAGGCAAAATCGTACACCTTCCGCATGGACTACTACTGGATGATGGGCGACAACCGCCACAACTCGCTCGACTCACGCTACTGGGGCTTCGTGCCCGAAGACCATATCGTGGGCAAGCCGATTTTCATCTGGTGGAGCCACGACCCCGATCACGGCGGATTCTCGGGAATACGATGGAGCAGATTGTTCAGATTGGTGGATAATATAAAGTAAAAGCCCCACCCCCAACCTCTCCCCCGCATGGAGGGGAGCGGTATGCTTTTCTTGGTGAGGAAACTTTGGTTTTCTTATTGAGAGTTTTGGGGGCTTTGTTATAGGTTTTTACTTTTAAATATAATGTTATATGAGCAAGAAGGATAGTCCTTATATGATGGCTTCGCCCGACATTTACCCTATACTGAAAGCTAATGCGAGGAAGAATAGGGGAGAGATGACGTTGGCGGAATCGTTATTGTGGGATTGTCTGAAGGCTGAAATACCAGATTACCACTTCCGTCGACAGTACGTTATCGGGGATTATATAGCAGACTTTGCGTGTCTTTCCAGACAGTTGGTTATAGAAGTGGATGGCGAATATCATTTCACAGACGAACAGCAATTGCTGGATGAGGCACGCACCGAGTTTCTTAATAAACGAGGTTTTTATGTCATGAGGTTCACAAACCAAGAAGTCATGAACGAGATTGACAACGTTATAGAAACAATTGAAGAATTTCTGAATGAATAACTCTCAAACAACACAGCATTCTCAAATATCACAGCACTCTCAAGCAGCACAGCATACCGCTCCCCTCCCTACGGGGGAGGGGCCGGGGGTGGGGCTTTTCGCTCTTTTGTCTTCTTCCTACTTCCCTCCCATTCAATGGATGCAGAAGCTCCATCGTTACGGGCGCGTGATTGTAGAGCAGCACGACAACTTCTGCAAGCAGACCTATCGCAACCGCTGTCTCATTGCTACCGCCAACGGAGTGCAGGCGCTCACCGTGCCTATTGAGCGTTACGAGGGAGCGAAGTGTCCGATGTGCGACATTCGCATCAGCGACCACGGCGAGTGGCGCCACCAGCACTGGAACGCCATAGTGTCGGCTTACGGCGAGAGTCCGTTCTTTGTGTATTACGAAGACGACATACGTCCGTTCTTCGAGCGCAAGTGGGAGTATCTCGTCGACTTCAATATGGCGATAACCAATAAGCTTTGCGAGCTCCTCGACGTGCAGCCCAACGTGCAGTTGTCTGACGAATACATCGACGCTGAGGCTCTGCGTAGTCAGCTCAACGCAGAGGGTGGGGCAGAAGTGCGTGTCGACGACTTCCGCGACGCTATCCGTCCGAAGCGTCCGTTGCCCGATGCCGACTTCACGCCGCGCCAGTACTATCAGGTACACACGCTACGCCAGGGCTTCCAACCCAACATGTCGGCACTCGACCTGCTCATGAACGAAGGACCCGAAGGAATATTCTATCTGTAGTTTTGAATTTTGAGTTTTGAATTTTGAATTGTCGGCTTTGCCGATTTTGAGTTGGACAATTAAGAATTTTGAATTGTTCAACTCAATAAAACAGTAATACAAAAATGGAGGCTAAATACGTTTTTGAAACCGAAATGGAAGTGCGCGACTATGAGTGCGACATCCAGGGCATTGTCAACAATGCCAACTATCTGCATTACACCGAACATACACGCCATCTGTACCTGCAGTCGCTCGGCGTGAGCTTTGCCCGTCTGCACGAGAAGGGCATCGATCCCGTAGTGGCTCGAATGAATCTTCAGTATAAGACACCGCTGCGTAGCGACGACATCTTCGTCTCCAAGCTCGGCATACGCAAGGAAGGACTGCGCTACATCTTCAATCAGGACATCTTCCGCAAGGCCGACAACCGTCTCTGTCTACGCGCTACAGTCGAACTGGTGTGCCTTATCAACGGCCGTCTGGGCAACAGCGAAGACTACGACCGAGCCTTCGGATTTCTATAAAACAAGGAGATATAAATCATATCTCCTTGTTCACCCTTTTACTTGTCAAATCGTCGACTCGTCAACTCGTTTCGTAGCTATGCGAAACGTAAATAATTATAAATATTCCGCTGATATTCTTTCGTTTAGCCTTTTTTCTGTACTTTTGCATTCTTAACACTAAGTGTACTAAATTTTTATGTCGCGCTCTCCCGAAGGTCAATATGAGCGCGCTTTTTCAGAGTTATATAACAAAACAGAAAAGAATAGATGTCAGCAGTAGAAATTCGTAAGGTTGAGTCGCGCCGCGACCTCCAAACTTTCATTGATTTTCATTATGACCTTTATGAGGGCAACGACTACGATGTGCCCAACCTCTACACCGATGAGGTGAACACCCTGCGCAAGGACAAGAATGCAGCATTCGAGTTCTGCGATGCCGAATACTATATGGCTTACAAGGATGGACGCCTCGTAGGACGTGTGGCAGCCATCATCAACAACCGCGCCAACGAACGTTGGAATCGCAAGTCGGTTCGTTTCGGATGGATAGACTTCGTCGACGACCGTGAGGTTTCGGCAGCTTTATTGAAAGCCGTTGAAGACTACGGCCGCGCACACGGCATGACAGAGGTGGTAGGACCGCTTGGCTTCACCGATATGGACCCCGAAGGCATGCTCACCGAAGGTTTCGACCAGCTCGGAACAATGGCTACCATATACAACTATCCCTACTATCCCGAGCACATGGAGGCGCAGGATGGATGGGTCGTAGACAACAAATATGTAGAGTACAAGATTCTTGTGCCCGACACCATGCCCGAACGCCACGCCAAGTTGGCTAAGATGATACAGCGTCGATACAATCTTCGCATCAAGAAAGTCACCAAGAAGGACATTTTTGAGGGCGGATACGGACGCAAGATATTCGAACTCATCAACACCACATACGCCGACCTTTACGGCTTCTCGCAGCTCACCGACCGCCAGATCGACCAGTACATCAACATGTACTTCCCCCTTGCCGACCTCAGCCTCATCACACTCATCGAGGATGCAGGTGCCGACAACAAGCTCGTGGGCGTTGGTATCACTATCCCTTCACTTGCCTATGCATTGCGCAAGTGCAAGCGTGGACGTCTGTTCCCCTTCGGATGGATACATGTGTTGCGCGCCATCAAGCGCCACAAGACCAACATCGTCGACCTTCTGCTCGTGGGCGTGCTGCCCGAATATCGCTCAAAGGGAGCCAATGCGCTGCTCTTCTCCGACCTCATTCCGCGCTATCAGAAGTACGGATTCGAGTGGGGCGAGTCGCAGGTGGAGCTAGAGAGCAACGAGAACGTGCAGGGTCAGTGGGACGACTTTGAGTGTATCTGCCACAAACGCCGCAAGTGCTATAAGAAAGATATAAAGTAATGGAAGAAGAAATCATACAGCCAACAGTCCAATATACCGACGACAACATACGCCACCTCTCCGACATGGAGCATGTGCGTACGCGTCCCGGTATGTACATCGGACGTTTGGGCGACGGCAACCTGCCTGAGGACGGCATCTACGTGCTGCTCAAGGAGGTTGTCGACAACTCTATCGACGAGTTCAAGATGAATGCCGGTCGTCGCATCGAAATCGATGTCGACGACCGTCTGCGTGTTTCGGTGCGCGACTACGGCCGCGGCATACCCCAGGGTAAGCTCGTCGAGGCTGTTTCGGTGCTCAACACCGGAGGCAAGTACGACTCGAAGGCGTTCAAGAAGAGCGTCGGACTGAACGGTGTGGGTGTGAAGGCGGTCAACGCCTTGAGCGCCCACTTCGAGGTGAGGTCGTATCGCGACGGTGTGGTCAGAGCGCTGAAGTTTGAGCGCGGCAACCTTGTGAGCGACCATACCGAGGACACTGCCGACGAGAACGGAACCTTCATCTTCTTCGAGCCCGACCCGACATTGTTCACGGGCTACTCCTTCCACGACGACATCGTGGAGACAATGCTCCGCAACTACACCTATCTCAACACGGGGCTTACCATCATGTACAACGGCCATCGCATCCTCTCGCGCAACGGACTGGCCGACCTGCTCACCGACACTATGACCGTCGACCCTCTCTATCCCATCATTCACATGAAGGGTGAGGACATAGAGATAGCCTTCACTCATACCAATCAGTATGGCGAGGAGTATCACTCGTTTGTCAACGGACAGCATACCACTCAGGGCGGAACTCATCAGAGCGCATTCAAGGAGCACATAGCCCGCACCATCAAGGACTTTTTCGGCAAGAACTACGAGTTCACCGACATTCGCAACGGTCTGGTTGCAGCCATAGCCATCAATGTTGAGGAGCCGATGTTTGAGAGTCAGACCAAGATTAAGCTCGGCTCGCTGCAGATGGCACCCGAAGGCGAAAGCATCAACAAGTATGTAGGCGACTTCGTAAAGCTCGAAGTGGACAACTATCTGCACATACATGCCGACGTAGCAGAGGTGATGCAGCAGAAGATAACCGAGAGTGAGCGCGAGCGCAAGGCAATGGCTGGCGTGACAAAGCTCGCACGCGAGCGTGCCAAGAAGGCCAATCTGCACAACCGCAAGCTGCGCGACTGCCGCATACACTACTCCGACGCCAAGAACGAACGCAAGGAAGAGTCGAGCATATTCATCACCGAGGGCGACTCAGCCAGCGGATCGATCACCAAGAGCCGCGATGTCAACACCCAGGCTGTATTCTCGCTGCGAGGCAAACCCCTCAACTCATACGGTCTGACCAAGAAGGTTGTGTACGAGAATGAGGAGTTCAATCTGCTACAGGCAGCCCTCGACATAGAGGACGGACTCGACTCGCTGCGCTACAACAAGGTAATCGTTGCAACCGATGCCGATGTCGACGGTATGCACATACGCCTGCTCATCATCACATTCTTCCTGCAGTTCTTCCCCGACCTCATCAAGAAGGGCCATGTCTACGTATTGCAGACACCGCTGTTCCGCGTGCGCAACCGCCGAACGAAGATAAAGAACAAGCAAGCCATAGCCGATGCCGACGCCCGACTCACGGGCAAGGAGAAGAAGAGCGACTTCATCACACGCTACTGCTATAGCGACGAGGAGCGCCAGCAGGCAATACGCGACCTCGGACCCGACCCCGAGATTACCCGATTCAAGGGTCTCGGCGAGATTTCGCCCGAGGAGTTTGCCCACTTCATCGGTCCGGAGATGCGACTCGAACAGGTCACTCTGCACAAGACCGACCAGGTGCAGAAGCTCCTCGAATACTATATGGGCAAGAACACTATGGAACGTCAGAACTTCATAATCGACAATCTGGTGGTGGAGGAAGACCTGCCTGAGGACGACACCCTTGCCGACGAATAAAACGGATGCGACTAAACAAACAACAAATGAAAATCATGAAAACCTTGCTTGTCCTGCTCCTTACGCTTGTGGCAGGAACGAGCGCCAACGCCCAAAGGCAGCACCCCTTGCGCAAACTTCAGTTGGCTGAGATGGCAATATCGCAGCTGTATGTCGACTCGGTCAATCAGCCGAAGCTTGTTGAGGATGCCATACGCGGCATGCTGAAGGAACTCGACCCCCACTCGTCGTACTCTACAGCCAAGGAGACGAAGGCCCTCAACGAGCCGCTCAACGGATCGTTCGACGGCATAGGCATTCAGTTCAACATGGTTGAGGACACACTGCTCGTCATACAGCCCGTGTCGAAAGGCCCGTCAGAGAAGGTGGGTATACTCGCCGGCGACCGTATCATCACCGTTGCCGACACCACCATTTCGGGTGTCAAGATGGAACGTTCGGAGATAATGCGACGTCTGCGCGGTCCGCGTGGCTCGAAGATAAAGCTCGGCATCAAGCGCCGTGGCGTCAACGAGCTGCTCTACTTCACCGTGACACGCGGCAAGATACCCGTTTACTCGGTTGATGCCTACTACATGATACGCCCGCACTTGGGATACATACGTATCGGCTCGTTTGGTGCAACCACCTACGGCGAGTTTATGAAGGCTGTCGACTCGTTGCAGACCGACGGCATGCGCGACCTCATCATCGACCTTCAGGACAACGGCGGAGGCTATCTGCAGGCATCGGTGAAGATAATAGAGGAGTTCCTTCAGAAGAACGACCTCATCGTCTACACCGAAGGACGCGCCCAGCGACGCATGGAATATCGTGCTCCGGGCAACGGACGCTTTACAAAGGGCAAGGTTTACGTGCTTGTCAACGAATATACAGCTTCGGCTGCCGAGATATTGTCGGGTGCAATGCAAGACCAGGACCGCGGCACCATCATAGGTCGCCGCTCGTTTGGCAAGGGACTCGTGCAGCGCCCTATCGAGTTTGACGACGGCTCGATGATACGCCTCACCGTGGCTCACTACTACACACCGTCGGGTCGATGCATTCAGAAGCCCTACGCCAAGGGCGACCAGGAAGACTATGCTATGGACATCGAGAAACGATACAAGCATGGCGAGCTCTACTCGGCCGACTCGATACACTTTGCCGACTCGCTGAAGTGTCAGACACTGCGCCGTCATCGCACGGTGTATGGAGGCGGAGGCATCATGCCCGACGTTTTCGTACCGCTTGATACAACGCAGTTCACAGCTCTGCATCGTCAGATTGTGGCACGCTCGCTTGTCATCAACACCACTCTGCGCTACGTCGACGAGCATCGCGCAGAGCTGAAGGCTCGCTATACATCGTTCGACGATTTCGCACGCAACTACAAGGTGCCGCAGGCAATGACCGACAGCATCTTTGCCGAGGCCGAACGCTTGAAGCTCAAACCCTTCTCAAAGGAGGAATGCGACAAGACACTGCCCATGCTCAGTGTGCAGCTGAAGGCTCTCATAGCCCGCGACATCTGGGATATGAACGAGTATTATCGCATAATGAACGAGCAGAACCGCATCGTTGCCAAGGCAGTGGAGATAGCTACTAAGTAATACAACGTATAGCTCAAATATCCCCTTTTGTATACTAAAAGGGCAAAATACAAGGCTGAAAGGAAACTTTTAACATCAAAAGAGTTTCCTTTCAGCCTTTTTTGTTTACCTTTGTGCCTTAAATTCAGTGACATAGCCGTGTGTAGACACGGTTTTGCAATCATTTTGAAATCAGATTGAAGTGTAAAAAGAATTATACTTTTTAGGAAATAACAACAAGTTAATCATAAAACACAACAGCAATGAATCATTCTACATGCAAGACTGTGTTGACAGCCATTTTATTCTTCGCCATGTCGGTTATGACAATGGCGCAAGGCAAGTTCGTACCGTTCAAGTATGGCAATTTCGATACATGGGTGACTCGCCAGATTCACGAGTCGGCAGTTATCGGCGGACAGACTAAGACCCTTTATGAGATAGGACCCAACAGAAACCTCACGGGCAACAATGCCTACGTCAATCTCGGCGGTTCGCCTTGGGGCACCAGCAATGTCATGGCTAAGGTGTCGGGCATCACCAAGACCAACAACTCTGTCTATCGCGACAACCACGGTTCGGGCCATTGTGTCAAGATGACCACCCATATCGAGACCTGCAAGGTCTTGGGACTCATCAACATCAAGGTGCTTGCAGCCGGAAGCATATTCCTCGGCGACATGAAGGAGCCTATCACAGGCACCAAGGACGGCCCCAAGGCGCTCAACTTCGGCATCCCCTTCACACACCGTCCTAAGGCATTGCGCTACGACTACAAGGTGCAGGTGCCCGGAACGCCTAACCGTATACGCCAGACCGGATTCTCCAAGGTCACAACAGTGCCTGGTGCCGACTACTGCATAGCCATGCTGCTCTTGCAGAAGCGTCATGAGGATGCCAATGGCAACATCACCGCACAGCGCGTAGGCACCGTCGTGGTGAAGTATGGCAAGTCTACAGGCAAGTGGATTGAGGATGCTACATACGAGATTCATTATGGCAACATCACCGGTCAGTCGTTCTACAACGCTGCCACTATGGGACTGCGCTCTCACGACTACGCCCGCAACTCAAAGGGCAAGAACGTGCTCGTTAAGGAAACCGGATGGGCACCAGCCGACGCTACGCCTACACACATCGTGCTGCAGTTCTCGTCGAGCCACGGCGGCGCATACGTAGGCACTGTTGGCAACACATTCTGGGTAGACAATGTTGGTCTTGTATATTAATAATGTAAGCAAGCAATTCAACATTTAACATTCAACACTCCACATTCAACACTCAAAAAATGCTCCATCGCTCACTTATCGCAATAGTCGCCATGCTGCTTTCGGCAATGCCTATGGCAGCGGCAGAGATGGTCGACACCACAGCCATCGATACCTCCACTGTGCAGACACCCAAGAAGCGCGGATTCATGACCCGCTTTCTCGACTACTTCAACGACGCTAACAAGGAGAAGAAGAACAAGCGATTCGACTTCAGCATAATCGGCGGACCGCACTACAGCACCGACACCAAGCTCGGACTGGGACTCGTAGCTGCCGGACTGTATCGCTCGGACCCTACCGATTCGCTTTCGGCTCCAAGCAATGTGTCGCTCTTTGGCGACGTATCGACAGTGGGCTTCTACATGCTCGGTGTGCGCGGCGTGCATAAGTTTCCGCACGACACCCACCGCATCGACTATACGCTCTACTTCTATTCCTTCCCCTGCTACATCTGGGGTCTGGGCTACGATATGGGCGACAACGACGACAACAAGAGCAAGATGAAGCGCTGGCAGGCTCAGGCCAAGGCGAGTTGGCTCATACGCACCGCCGACAATCTGTTCATTGGTCCTACCGTGGCGTTAGACTATGTGTATGGCCATGAAATGGAGCGTCCCGAACTAATAGAGGGGCAGCGCAGAGAGTCGTTCAATGCTGGTGCCGGACTGACCTTGCTCTACGACACCCGCGACAATCTCACCGCACCTAAGCAGGGCGTCTTCTTTCAGGTGCAGCAGTTGTTCCGCCCAAAGTTCATGGGCAACAAGCACGCCTTCTCTACCACCGATTTGCGCATGGACGCTTATCTGCCAGTGTGGAAGGGAGCAACGCTGGCAGGCGACCTGCGCACGCAGTTCAACTTCGGCAATCCGCAGTGGTCGATGCTCGCGCTTCTGGGCGACAGCTACTCAATGCGCGGATATTATCAGGGACGCTATCGCGACAAGCACAAGGTGGAGGCGCAGATAGAGCTGCGTCAGCATGTATGGCGCCGCAATGGCATCGCAGTGTGGGCAGGTGCCGGTACAGTATTTCCTAAGTTCAGCCAAATCAAGATGAATCATATATTGCCCAACTACGGCATCGGCTATCGTTGGGAGTTCAAGAAGAACGTGAACGTGCGTCTTGACTACGGACTTGGCAAATCAGGACAGAGCGGATTTATCTTCAATATAAACGAAGCATTTTAATAGAAAGCAAACTAGTGACGAGTTTACGAGTAGACAAGTAGATTTCTCCTTGTCTACTCGTTGACTCGTCAACTTGTCAACTAAAAACAATAATAATGATTTTAGACAAAAAGCTAATCATGGCCTTGCTCGCGACGGGCATTAGTGCAAACACATTTGCAGCCGAAGATTCAGACAGTCCCGATCATGTGGACTCGCGACGCGACACACTCAAGCTGAGTGAGATTGTGGTAGTAGGTTATGGCAAGATGCGTCGAAAGGACGTAACCAGCTCAATCACTACAATCCAGTCGACCGACCTCAATCAGGGTGTGTACACATCGCCTGCACAATTGTTGCAAGGCAAGGTGCCCGGACTCACCGTGTCGAACAGTGGCGACCCCAATGCTGCTCCTTCCATCACCCTGCGCGGCGCATCAACATTGCGTACGGGCGCAGCCATGGAGCCTTATTATATAGTCGACGGCGTGCCAGGCGTCGACCTCTCGCTTGTAGCTACCGACGATATCGAGTCGATAGATATCCTTCGTGACGCTACAGCCACAGCCATCTATGGTTCGAAAGCCGCCAATGGCGTTATCATCGTCACCACTAAGCATGGCTCGGCAGGCTCGGCTCGCGTCACATACAACGGCTATGCAGCTTTCGAGTCGGTGGCTAAATATCTCGACCTCGCCTCGGCCGACGAACTCAGAGCCTATGCCAAGCAGCACGGCTTTGAGCTGGCTAATGACATGGGAGGCAATGTCGACTGGCAGAAGGAAGTGCAGCGCACCGGAATGTCGCACAATCACAACCTCGCTGTGTCGGGTGGCAACGCCCGTTCGGGCTACAACGTGTCGCTGAGCTATCTCAATCATCAGGGTGTGATACGCTCGTCGGAGCTTGAGCGTTTCGGAGCGCGTGCGCTGGCACACTCAAAGGTGCTCAAGGACCACTTGCAGCTGTCGCTCGGCGTCAACGGAAGCCAGACCACCAAGAAGGGTATTGAGGCGCAGGAGCAGGGCATCAGCGTGACCGACGCTATGGTATACTACTCGCCGTGTCAGCCCGTGCGCAACGCCGACGGCTCGTGGAGCGAATCGACCAGCACTACCCAGTACTACAACCCGCTGTCTATGATCAACGAGGACACCAACCAGACCATCTACCGACGCATGCAGCTCACCGGAAAGGGCGAGCTCAACATCCTGCCCGAACTCACATGGACCGCACAGTACTCGTATCTGTACAACCAGAACGTGCTGTCGGAGTATCACTCTACAAAGTCGCAGATTGTGAAGACCCACGGTCAGGCTCGCCGTTCTACATATATGGACAACAAGCAGGTGTTTGAGACATTCGGCAACTTCACCCACAGCTTCCCCGGCTATCATCGCCTGGGTCTTATGGTGGGCTACTCGTGGGAGCAGAACAACGAGAACGACGGCTTCGGACTCACTGTCAAAGACTTTTACAACGACGCTGTGAAGTACTACAACCTCACATACGCCAACCAGATTGACGGCATTGATGCTGTGGAGAGCGGTGCTGAGTCGACACTGCGTATGATTTCGTTCTACGGACGTGTCAATTACTCGTTTGCTTCGCGCTACAACTTCCAGGCTACATTGCGCCGCGACGGTTCGTCGGCATTCGGCAAGAACCACCGTTGGGCTACATTCCCCTCGTTCTCGGCTGCATGGCGCATTGGCGAAGAGGAGTGGGTGCGCAACCTCGATATCTTTTCCGACCTTAAGTTGCGCGTAGGCTATGGCGTATCGGGCAACTCGCTCGGCTTCGACGCTTATTCGGCACGACGCACTTACGGTGTGAGCGGATGGTTCACATTCACCGACGAGAACGGTGTGACATCAAACAAGCACACACTTGCCGCCACCAACAACGCCAACCCCGACCTTAAGTGGGAGCGCACGGGAATGTTCAATATAGGCTTAGACTTCGGATTCTTCAACTCGCGACTCACCGGTACAATCGAATATTACGACAAGCGCACATCCGACCTTATATATTATTATCCCGTTTCGACCAACCGTTTCCCCTTCGGCACAATGACTGCCAATGTGGGCGACATCACCAACCGAGGCATTGAACTTACCATCAACGCCATTCCCGTGCAGAACGAGGACTGGCAGTGGTCGTCATCGCTCAATCTCTCGCACAATAGCAACCGCGTTAAGAAACTCTCTAACGCTGCTTACTCTGTAAGCTATCAGGACCTTGCCTATCCTTGGATTACGGGCAACACCGGTGTGGCTGTGCAGCGTCTGATGGAGGGCAGTCCTATCGGTCAGTTCTACACATACGAGTATGCCGGACACGACGAGAACGGAGTGTCGCAATTTTGGGTGCACGACCCTGTAACGGGCGAGCGCACTGGCGAGAAAACCATCAAGCCTACCGATTCCGACCGTACCAAGACTGGTTCGGCTCAGCCTAAGCTCACACTCGGATGGAACAACACCATATCGTACAAGAACTGGGACCTCACACTCTTCTTCCAGGGTGTATTCGGCAATAAGATATTCAACGCACTGCGTGCCCAGTACAATGCTGTGTCGATGATTCCGAAGGGCAAGAACGTGTTCCGCGAGGCTCTGACCGACCAGAACTACAACGACGTCAACTCGCAGTCGCCTTCCGACCGTTATATCGAGAACGGCTCGTTCCTGCGCCTCTCGTCAATGTCGCTGAGCTACGACTTCGGCAATCTGCACGGATGGGTCAACAATCTTTCGGTATATGCTACTTGCAACAACGTGTTCACGCTGACCTCATACAAGGGTTGCGACCCTGAGGTTTCGCTCGGCGGACTGACTCCGGGCATCGACTGGCGCAAGGACTACTATCCGCACACACGCACGTTCATGCTCGGAATGAAGGTCAGCTTCTAAGACAGAGCAAGCCCTGCCAAGCTTTCACAAGCATTGGCTCAGCAATGCCCAAAGAGGCTTAGTCAGGCATAGTAAGGACCCATAAATCCATTAATCAATCATTAATAAAGAAATGAAGAAATCGCTTCTTTTCGCGCTCGCTTCATCGGCTATGGTGCTCGCCACAAGCTGCACCAATCTCGATGTCGACGTGAAATCACAATATACCGACTATCCAACGGAGTCGGAAGTGGCTCTTGAGGCCAAGATGGCGGATGTGTATTATGCCTTCCGCAAGCAGTTGGGCGACAACTACAACCGCATACAGTCGTTCTCGTCTGACGAGGTGGCTGGCATAAGTTTCGACGGCGACTACTACGACAATGCCGAGAATGTGAACCCAACACTGCACAACTTCAAGTACGACAACAAACCCCTCAACTATTGGGCCGACCTTGCGTCGGGCATCACCAAGTGCAATCAGGTGATAGAAGACCTTGGCGGTGACAAGGCGAAGCCCGAGCAGATAGCCCCGGCACGTGTGATGCGCGCCTTCTATCACTTCATTCTGATGGACAGCTTCGGCGATGTGCCAATCCTCGACTGTCTGCCCGACGATGACGAGGCTGTAGAGCGTATGCCACGCCGTCAGGTGGCTGAGTTCATAGAGAGCGAACTGAAGGATTGCCTGCCCTCGCTCACCAAGAACTGCAACGCTGCCACATACGGCAAGCCAACCTACTGGATGGCTGAGGCTCTGCTTGTGAAGCTCTACATCAACTGGGCTGTATATACTGCCGACAATGTGGCTGACTACGATGCTGCCACATCGCGCAATGCTAAGCTTGACGAATGTGTGCGTCTGTGCGACGACATCATGCAGAACGGACCTTTCGATCTCTCGGACAACTATCGCAAGAAGTTCCTCTACAACAACGGTCCGCAGATAAAGGACTTCATCTATGCCATGCCTTACGACAAGGTCAATGCTACGGGCATGCTGTACGGACGCTACCGTACATTCCGCAAGGTAGACAATGGCGACACTATGGGCTATCTGGGTGGCAAGATGAACAAGTCGTGCGCAGGTATATTCGCCTTGAACGAGGAGTACTCAAATCTCTTCACATTGAAGGGCGACGACCGCAACGAGATTATCCTCGGTGCCACTACCGACGGTAAGGTGTACATCCACGACGCTCTTACGGGCGAGGCTACAATTCAGCCGTATATGTACAAGGGCAGTCAGCTCGTGCTCTCAAAGAAAATCAACCTCAAGGACGATTCGGAGACATCGCGCCAGCAAATCAACTGTGGTGCCAACGCCACTGGATGGAGCCAGGGCTATCGCTCATTGAAGTTCTATCCCAACCCCAATGAGTATTCGGAGTACAACCGCAACCAAAGCAACGACGTGCCTATCTTCCGCTTTGCCGACATCATCCTGACCAAGGCTGAGGCTCTGCTGCGTGGCGCCCGTGCCACCAATGCCGATACGCCGGAGTCGCTGCTCAATCAGATTCGTACCTATGTGCATGCAGCAAAATTTGTGGGCAATCCCTCATTGCAGGACATCCTCGACGAGCGCGGACGTGAGTTTGTCGACGAAAACTGGCGTCGCAACGACATGATTCGCTTCGGTACATTCGAGAGCGAGTATGGTTTCCATCGCAAGGGATTCCCCGGTGCGCGTTTTGACAAGTCATGCCGTATACTTCCAGTTCCTAAGGCCATCATGGACGAAAATCAGAACTGGAAACAGAACGAAGGTTATAAAAAATGAAATTACGCTTATTACTCTCTCCACGCTTCCTCTTCTTCTACATGGTGCTGTCGCTGGCGGTGCCCAACGTGGCATTATGTTTCACTGAGAATACACCATTGATGGCAGATGTGGTAGGCGTGTTGCTACCTATATTGGTTTATGCTCTCGTCATGTCGCTCGACCGCTGCATCGGGCGCATGGTGTGGGTACTATTCCTGCTTGTCTTCTTCGCAGCGTTTCAGATGGTGCTCGTATATCTATATGGCAACGGTGTGATAGCCGTCGACATGTTCCTCAATCTCGTCACCACCAATCCCGGTGAGGCTATGGAACTGCTCGACAATCTGGTGCCAGCCGTGGCAGGCGTGTTCATACTCTATCTGCCGTTGCTCGCAATAGCGGCATGGCAGTGGGCTAAGGGTGTGCGCATCGACAGCGAATTTCAGCGCCTTGCCATACGCCGTGCGTTGTGTTTGATATTGCTTTTGGCACTGCTGCTCGTAGGCTGCTACGTAGCTTATCCCAAAGGCAACGAGAAGAAGGGCAAGTTTGAATATCACATTGAGGACAATATGTATCCCGTCAATGTGTTCTATAATCTGTGTCTGGCGGTGCATGAGAGTTCGCTTTCGGCACATTACAATGATAATGTAGCCGATTTCCGCTTCAATGCAGTGTCGGAGCATGCCAAGGACTCGGCTGAGGTGTATGTGCTCGTAGTAGGCGAGACAGCCCGCTCGCGCGACTTCCAGCTGTATGGCTATAATCGTCCAACCAATCCGCTGCTCTCGATAACCGACGGACTGCTCGTGTTCCGCAACGTGCGCTCGCAGTCGAACACCACTCACAAGAGTGTGCCGATGCTCCTGACCGCTGCTACTGCCGACGACCACGACCGTCTGCATCACGAGAAGGGTATATTGGCGGCTTTCCGTGAGGCAGGATTCTATACCGTGTTCCTCTCCAATCAGCAGCCCAACCATTCGTATATCGACTTCCTGGGCAGTCAGGCTGACGAACATCTCTTCATACGCGAGGCTGACGCAAAGGCCGATGAGGCTGAAGGTGCAAGCGCCTCAGGCAACGATGTAGTGGCGCAAACGAGCGACGAGCGACTGTTGCCATTCTTCAACAAGGCAATGGCAAAAGGGCACAAGAAGCTGTTTGTAGTGCTGCACATGTACGGTTCGCACTTCAACTATCGCGACCGCTATCCTCAGTCGCGTGCCCGCTTCGTGCCCGACACGCCCACTGAGGCAAAGCCTGAGAACCGTCCGCAGCTTGTCAATGCCTACGACAACACCATTCTGCAAACCGACTACATACTGCATAGCATCATTGAGAAGCTGCGTTCTACAGGTGCCGTGTCGGCAATGATGTACACGTCCGACCATGGCGAGAACATATTCGACGACTCGTGCCGCTTGTTCCTGCATGCTTCGCCGCGTCCGTCGGAGTATGACACCGACGTTCCGCTGCTTGTGTGGACTTCTGAAAGCTACGCACGTGAGTATGCTCCGGTAGTAGACGCAATGAAGTCGAATCTGAATAAGGGTGTGCAGACCAGTGCTTCTGTATTCCCGACGATGCTCAGCATAGGCGGCATAAGCACCAAGTCACGTGTAGACAGTCTGTCGCTCACCAACCGTAGTTATCGCATGGGCACACGCCTATATCTCAACGATCACAACCATGCTGTGCCGTTGGCAATGTACGGAATAAAATAAAAGCGGTCTTGGCTTACCAGTGTCTGAACAATTCTACGTTCACGCGTAAGCCCATGCCGTCGAAGTGCCAGTTGCGCTGTGCCACAAACATTCCCAACGACAATGCTCGTGTAGAGAATCCGTAGCCGTATTCGATGTACGGATTGAGCTGTTTAACGGTGAGAGCATTGACGTATATGCGTTCCTTCTCAATCAGTCGGCCGGCAATAGGCAGCCATGACAGAATGAGTAGGGGAGTCTCGTAGGCAGCATTGGCACGCACGTAGTATTTCGAGGCGTTGTACCATCCGCTGTTCAACAACTCAAACGAGCACGCCCAGTCGTCGTTCCATCCTCCGGGAATGTTGTTCTCGCGGAAGTTGGAGTAGTCGAGGAAGTAGCTGCCGAAACCCTTGTGGGTGTAGAATCCGGTGCCGGCACGCAGTTGCAGATAGCTCAGTGCCGACAGATGGTGCTTGTATTGTCCGTCAATCTCCAGGCGCTCGTAGTCGGTGTCCGACCCAAGCATTCCGCGTATGCCGCGCTCGTAGTCGATGGTGAGTATAGGGCCGTTGTAGCCCAGTGGGCGATAAGTGAGTTCGGCAGTAGGAGCCACAGAATTGTAAGAGTCTTTTCGTCCAAGGAAGTTGAAGCTGTGGTCGTCGATAGCCGTACGCTTGTGCGACACGATGCCCACTTCCAGCCCCCAATGCGACGACGGGTCGTAGTGGGCAACAGCCTTGAAACTGTGGTCGCGGAAGTTGGTAAGGTTCAGACGCGACCAGTCGATACTGTCCTTACGCTCCAGACGTATGGCATCCATCAATTCCGAATTATATATATGCCGTCCGCTCGACCACTCGGTGCGTATGTAGGCGTTGCGTCGCTGATTGATGTAGAAGGTGAAGGGGAAGTCGAAGTATATCTGTTTTTGCTTGAACGAGTAGCCCGTCTTGAATCGGAGTTGCAAGCCTTGGCGCTCATTGAAGAAGTATGAGCCTCGTACGTCGAACTTATAAGTCAGTCCACGGCGTCCGCTGTAGCTGAACGACAGAGGATTGAGCACCGGACTGACGCGGAAGTTGCCTTGCGAGTGGGTGCCGAAGTTCTGGCGTGTGCGCATGAGCAGTCGTCGTCCCACGTTTTTCCATAGTATCTTGGTCCAAGTCTTGCGCTTGTGCGAATGCTTTGTAGTGTCGGCTTGCGCAGCATCGCGTGCCGCATAGTAGCGGCTATAAAGATATTGTTCGTGGCTGTTTGTAGGTATAGGACGCACAATGTTGAGCAGCGCCGTGTCGCGGCGGTTTACGATGCGGGTAGAGTCGGGCAGCCTCTTGGGCAGGTCGAACACCGTAGTATATTCGGCAGTGATGTCGTTGCCAAGAAAAAGAAAGCGTGCGTTGAGGTTGCATTGTGCGGGCATGAGCGTCTTCACGCCCTCGTCGCCGGTGGTCATCGTAACGTGAAAGCGCACGAGGTCGTACTCACCGTCGAACGAAGTCTCCAGAATACGACCAGTAGACTCCTCGATACGTGCCCATCCGCGCACCAGTTTGGTGTTCTTCAGTCGCGGACGGAAACTCACAATCACGGCACCTCGCATAAACGGGCTTACCTTATAGCGGTAGAAGCGGCGGTTGCGCAGATGGAAAGGCGAAATTATACGGCCGTCGATAAGCAGTTCGTCGTAGATAAGCGGAGTGAGATATTTCAGCACGGTAGGCATTGTTCGCATGCCGTAAGGAATAGTGTTGCGTTCGAGCATCTGCGTCAGACGCATGTCGCCCGGACGTTTCATAATCACACGGTCGTAAGTCTCGCCCACATGTTCGCGCACTCCAGTGTTTGCAATTGCATACATCGTAGGAATGGCGAGTAGTAGACAGTTGCGCTTGTTGGCACGGATGTCGTATTTCAGATAAGCATAGCTCTCCTGCGTCTTTAGCCCCGTGGTGTCTACCGAAGCAGCATAGCCGAACACACGCTTCATAATCTGAAGCGCGTACCTGCGGTCGGCGGCGTGGACGTCGTTGCAACCAGCCATTGCCAGCACTATTACGAACAGTATATTTAAGATGTTTCTCACTATGTATATATGCTTTGCAAAGTTACGCAAATTTCATGTATCACACATTTTTTTGTTCAAAAATTTGGCATTCTGCTATAAAAGCAGTATCTTTGCACCCGCAAACTTATCCATTTAGGTATAAGTCGGACTTGTAGCTCAGTTGGTTAGAGCAACAGACTCATAATCTGGAGGTCCCTGGTTCAAGCCCAGGCTGGTCCACTTTAATAATCAAGCACTTACAGAGTTTCTGTAGGTGCTTTTTCTTTTTCTCGGAAAACAATGGGAAAACACATTGCTTTTGAAAACTCCATGATTTTTCAATAAGCTTGACATCATACCATTCCAAGTAAAGCATGTAAATAAGGTTTCTCCGAGTATCAAAACAACTTGGGAAAACAACAATTATATAGAGAAACAAAAGCCACAAGATTCTTTTTAGGGTTTGAGGCTTATGTGCTTTATGGCATTACGCTCCTTGAAGTTCTCCTGTCTTTTTCTCCATAAAACCATGCACTTTCGTTAACGACTGCTAAGAAACCATACATAAAAAACTCTCTCTATTTTTGGCGCATAGCATCTATGATGTTCCTTTATACCAAACGAACTACCTTTGCCAACGGATTATCTATCACGGAAATTCAAAAATGGTTCATGAGCCAACAACAGATGTTTAATCGGAATGTCAGGAAGTACAACTGTCGGACCACAAAGCAAAAATTGTATGACAAGACTCGTTACAATAGAACAATTGTTAGAGAAGCCTGTCTGCATGATGTCGGGAGAAGAATTTGTTTTGCTCCTCCAAAATGCAGATAAAGGAACGGCAAAGGCACCTGCCGAGGTGGTGCAAGAGAGACATTATGAGCATGGTATTGCTGGAATAGCCAAGATATTCGGTTGCAGCATTCCTACGGCTAATCGTATCAAGAAAAGCGGAGTGATAGCCCCTGCCATCACTCAGGTTGCTCGTAAGATAGTGGTTGATGTAGAATTGGCTTTGGAACTTGCCAAAAAGGCAGGCGACTTTACTTCTATAAGAAAGTAGTATGGAAGAAGATTGGAAAGACAACCTAGTCACCGACAGCAAAGGGAATGTGTCAAAGACCATTAGCAATCTCAGAATGATTTTCACGCATGACGAAGACCTCCGCCAAATTCGCTTTGACACCTTTTGTCAAGACGACATTTCCTTTTCGCCTTTGTTCCGCAATGTCAATGGGAACAAGGTGGATGAAGAATCCGTAGGAAAGATTCAAGACTATTTGGAGCAGAACTATGACTTACGCCTCACACAGAACAAGGTGTTTGAGATATTGAAGACCACGGCTTCCGAGCGCAACTTCAACCCAGTGCAAGACTACATCTGTAAGGAGAAATGGGATGGCACACCTCGCATTGAAACTGCCATCATTGATTACCTCGGTGCGGAAGACACACCACTCATCAGAGAACAGACCAAGTTGTGGTTTGTGGCAGCTGTTGCGCGTGCCTTTGAGCCTGGTTGCAAGTTCGACAATGTGCTCACTTTGCCAGGACCACAAGGTATTGGCAAAAGCACGTTCTTCAAAGTTATTGGAGACAGATGGTTCAACGACTCTTTTTCGTTCGCAAGTGGTGACAAGGAAAAGGTTGAGACTATCACGAATGGTTGGATTATCGAGATAAGTGAGCTAAACGGTATGAAGCGAGCCAATGATGCAGAGGCGGCAAAGGCTTTCCTTAGCCGTCGTAGCGACTGTATGCGCCCTGCCTATGGCCGCAAACCTATAGAGTACTTGCGCCACAATGTTTTTGCAGCCACCACAAACGAGACCAACTTCCTGCAAGGCGATAATGGCAATCGTCGTTGGTGGATAGTACCTGTTCAAGGCAATGGTCATGTCTCCGACTGGCTCTCAATCTTGCAGTCTGCGGTGCATCAACTATGGGCAGAGGCATATACCTATTATAAGAGAGGCACGAATCTCTATTTGTGTCCAGAATTGGAGGCAAAAGCGAACGATGTGCAAATGTGCCATTCAAGCATTCTCAACGATCCTATTCTTGATGACATCAAGCTCTATTTGGAACGCCTTGTTCCAAAAGCTTACGACACATGGAGCATTCCCATGCGTGCAGCCTATCAGAAAGGTGCATATACCGAAGCAACACCTAACAGCAAACCAGAGGTGCTGCTAAACATGGTATGTGCAAGACAGATTATCGAAGAGTTGCCCAACGACCTTGTACGTAGGAATCCTGCCAAGTACACAGCCCAGTACATCAACCGCCTCATGTCATTGGTGGACGGATGGGAGCGCAGCGAGCAGGAGAAGGTTAAGGGATTGCACCCTTCATACTGCGACAAGACAGGACGGGCGAAGCACCCATGGGTGAGAATAAGTGTTCAACAAGAAGAACAAAAGGGAAAAGAAGAAAATTGGCTGTCAGAACTACCATTCTGACCATCTCCTTTCTTTTATTTCATGTCCCTTTGTCCCTAATATTTTCCTATAAAGGCTAAAAATAATAGTGTATAGGATAAATAAAGGATTTGTACCCTTAACCGAGGGACAGCTTGGGACATACGTTCGCTTGGCATCGCATTTTACAGATGCCAAAGCCACTATCGAGTGATGAAAAAAGATTTTTTCTTTCCCTTTCTTTTCGCCAGCAACCAATCTTTATGGATATATCACCACAGAGTCTGTACCTCCGTTTGCCGTAGGCTTTTTAGGAGGTCTAAACAAGAAGTACCAGTGTCTGACGGTTTTGCTTCGCTTGCCGCTTCCTACTGGCATCCTTGAATGTTCGCAGGCTCACATTGGCAATCCTTTTATACCAGAGTATCATTTTCAACAACGCATTTACAATGACAGAAGATAAAGACAACTACAAAGAGAAGACTTCAATGAAGAGATCTCCTAAAGACAGGCATATTGATGTTCGTTTCACAGAAGACGAGTTTAACCGTGTATTGAAGAATGCCCAATTGTCGGGAAGAAGTAAGAGCATCTATCTCCACGACATTGCCATTGGGCATAATCCCTCTTTACCCATGACTGCTGAACAACAAGAAGCCTTGAAAGGCTTGACTGGTGCAAGAGCAGAATTGGTTTACGTGCGCAATGCGCTTCACGCCTTGCCACAAGCAGAGCGGAAGAAACTCTTCAAGAGAGCAGACTTCATGGAGCGTTGGCTTCAAGGTGTCAACGACATCATCAGGGAATGGAGCCATATTAGAGACAGATTTTTAGACATGATATGATATCAAAAGCATCAGCCATTCAGCATGGTCAGGCAATGACCAATTATGCAACAAAGAACAATCGTGCAGACATCGTCAAGACCAACCATCTTAGCGAAGGTCTGCCTCCTATGGGCATGTGGGATGAGATGGTTCTGCATCAGTCCATGTTCAAGCAGAGGTATGTCAAGAAACCCATCGAACTGACCTCCATACGTTTTGAACTTTCCCCGTCTGAGGAAGAAGCACGAAACTGGAATCTGGATGATTGGCAAAGATGCCTTAATGAGTTCATCCATGAGATAGACAATATCTCAAAAGTGAACCATATCGGCAAAAGAAAAGGTAAGTCTGCAATATCAGTAAAACCTACCAATATAGCCAACTCACAGTATTTTGCAGCTCTGCACCATGACTCCAAGAGTGGTATTCCCCACCTGCACCTGGTGGTGAACCGCCTTGACATGGACGGCAATCTCAATGATGTGAAGTTCATCGGTGAACGTGCCGTAATGGCAGCGAAAGCCGTCAATCTGCATCATGGATGGAAAGACGCTATGGATATTCGCAATCAGCGTATTGTAGAGGTAACTAACGCCTGCATGAATGTGTTGAGTTCCATGTCTGCCTTTGACTGGAATGTCTATACCGACAGATTGAGGTCAAAGGGGTACAACATTGAGTTAATCCGTGACAAGACAAATCAAGCAAAGGTGCATGGGTATCGCTTCAAATTTGGTAGAACGACCATCAAGGCATCTGAACTGGGCGTTGGCAGAAATCTCACGGCATCGAAAATAGAGAGCACTTTCCATAGGCTGCATCCACAAGCGTTTCCTATTAGTCAAAGGTCATCTGCCTTTGTGCCAAATCCAACAACAGAAGAAGGTCGGGATGTAGCCAAGCCAAGTGGTTTGTCTCATCCTTACAATGTGGTTCAACCAAAAGGCTCTCCTTGTTTCAGAAAGGTGCTGCAAGTTGATGGCAAGCACTTCAATATACAGATGCTAACTATAGCATACGATGCGATGAACAGTTGTATCAAAGTTCCCGAAAATGGATCTGCAAGTCATAATGACATTATGAATGTGGCGATGCTGCTCTTTATGGGCTACCTTGATGCTGCCACCAGTATGTCGGAGTCGTGTGGTGGCGGTGGTAGTCCAGGCAGTAGTTGGGGACGTGACAAGGACGAAGATGACCGTGACTGGGCAAGACGTTGCGCAATGCAAGCCAATTGGCTCTGCAAACCGATAAAGAGAAGTCGTAGAAGATAACATTAAAACACTTATCAGTATGGGAAGAAACAAGAAAGATGCAGCACAGGATGTGCTAACCCTGTACAATCAGATGCAGGAAGACGAAATCATTGAGAGTGGCAAGGAGGAAATCCACGCCACCCTCAATGAAATTGAATCAGCAAAGGAAGCCCTTTCTTCAGTAATAAAGGAACTTACAGAAGCCAATCGTACAATGAGATTAACAAAAACCGCTCTTATGGCTGTCCAAAAGAGTACGGAGAATATCGTTGACGGAATCTGCAATGCTATTGTCAAGGCAGAACAAAGCAACCTCAAAGTAGGTATCAACGATGAAGGACTTGCACAGTTGAATGAGCGGAACGATGCCGCCATTTCAGTCTTCAAGCAAGCTCTCGATGAACATGAAAAGCGAATAAATGTCCTATTCGCTCACCAACAGAAAGAACTAAAGCGCATCCGAAACATTGAAGAAGGCGCTTACTTCAATGGTCGCACCTATGCTTGGATGTTCGGCTTGGCTTTTATAAGTTGGGCAATTATCCTTGTGGGAATCACCATCTGGATATGTATCAAACTTTTTTAGCAAACTTCAAAACATAAACATTATGACAGACAGCGAATATATCAAGACAAGAAAAGCAACTGCCGATGCCCTTATAAACTGGGCAAAAACTGGCATTAGACAGTTCGCCATGCGTGAAGCTGTAAACGACTATCTGGAGGTGAGCGGTGCAAACCGCTCCTCCATCAGTGGCGAAGAGGCCATCCTCGCACACAGAAAAATAGCAGCCAACCGACTGGCGATTGACTGCATATATGTGTTGTCTAAAGAGGAACTATCCAAGGTGGATAGGGAATTGGAATGGATTGCAAGTGACTTTCTGATGTAAGACCTCGGAATAAGAAGATAAATGTATGACGCATCAGATGCGATGTCACTTTATCTTTATCTGAACTGTGTCATGCATTGGAGAATCCAGATATAAGAGTTCCATGTTTGTCTATTTTCCCAGTAATATTCTTAAACGGTTTTAAAATTTCTCTTCTCCATCTTATCATGAACTTCACGCAAGTTCTTCATTAATTCAATGACGGGGGCAGTGGTCTTCTCTGACTCAGGAATGATAGGGTCATCGTCCCACTCCAATGCATTTCTCGTAGGTTCGTGTGCCGATACTTTCCATGCATCAGTAATGATGACCCTTTTAAGCTCAATGGCCTCGCTAAAATCGATTTTCATGTTAACATGCATCTGGTCGTCAATTTCAACTGCCACCAGCTGGCATTTGTTAAGTTGAGAATATACCCGTTCAAAATTATCAAGATTCGACGTGTCTTTTGGGGTCATTGTATGTTTCCGGCACATCACAGCGACATATCGACCTACTGTAATCTTATCAAAAGGTATCTCTGGAGTAACACAAGCTCTATACCATGAGGGATGCGACTTGTCAATGCCTCTTATCAAATGCAGTTCTATACTTGGTTCACCCTTTGCTATTTTTTCTTTCCATTCATGGATGATTTTTCTGCCAGCCTCCAAGTTCTTGAATGCCAGGCCCACTATAGGTGGAGCAGCGAACCATCGGTCGTACATGAAGCACACACCCGTCCATCCTGCTTCTTCCCACCATTCCATAGTGCTGGAGATGCTGAATGTTTGTACGCCCAGTTGATTTGTATGTGGGTTCTGATCTGTTAATGTTTCTCCCTTTGTATCTGCCTTACATACATAGGACTTGTCATTTGCATGTTTCCATTGACGGATTGAATACTTGAACTTATCGCCAAGCACATTATACACTGAGTTGTTCAGTTCCATCATAGCAGTCACCCTGTCCATCAACTTTTCTTTTTCGTGTCGCTGAGCCACCAACTCTCCTACATCTGTGTTTGATACTGCATTAATGGACATGAAACATGCCATAAAGAAGGCAAAGCAACGCCAATATGTTTCTCCATCAAGAGAGTCGTGGTTCACTTTGAACACATATTTTGTTCCGTTTTCCCGGCTTTGCAGTTCGGTTTGTACCTTTTCTTCTATTTGGCAAATCAATTCTTGCAGTTGTCTGTTAAGTTCTGCATTACGAGCTGCAAGGCTGTCGGCTTGTTCCGACAATTGGCGATCCTGCACTTTCTGTTCGCTGATTACGTTTCTATTGACCGAATGAAGGATAGTGGTTGATACTGCTGGAGTTACTTCCTTTTTTTTGCCGAATATGCCTAAGAAACCTTTTCGTTTTGGCTTTTTGGACTGTTCCTGCACACTTTTCTGTACAATAACCGGAATTTGATTGGCTATCTTCTTGTTAATAGATTGTTGTTCATCCATTAACCGGACTATCTGGAACATCTGTCGTTCCTTATCCTCTAAAAGACTGCGCACACTATCGATGCGCTCTGCTGGATAGGTGGCCTTGAAACGGCAGAGCATACTGTCCATTGCCATACGCCGTGCATGGTAATGCTCGATATCTTTATCGTTCCATTCCAGTATTGTTTCACCAAATAGAGAGAATTTTATCATTTGAATATTGATATTGTTTATCTCTTTTCGGAACTCGTCTATTTTTTTATTGTCAAGTTCTAATGCTTCTATCTCCTGCCATTCATAGAAGCTATTATATGCTATACATCCGATAAGAACGGAGATAAGTATATACCCCAACCGTATTGTCTTATAGAAATTCCTGGATCGTTCCATTATTTTGATGATACTGATTTTTCAAACATGAATAAAAGTTTATCTTTTTCGTTCATGCGGATATTATCAGAATAACCGCCTTTTGTTATTTGATACCCGCATGGCTTAACCATAAAAACACCTAAGCCCTTAGTGTATGAACTTACTTCTGAGGCATAGTCTTTACTTGTATTTAATGGAACTTTCCCTTTAATATGACACCACTCATTATTGCAACTGATGTCTTCAATCTCAGACATCATTTTTTGCAAATCTGTAATAGCTTTGGAACTCGCCTCCTGGGGTATCTGCAACTCAAAACAGAGCATCGGTTCGAGAATGTCCACACCTGACTGTTGCAAAGCCAGCCTGAAGACATAGGGGGTCAGCTGTCTGAAATCAGCAGGTGTGCTTACCGGGCTATAATACTCGGCTTGAGTAAAAGTTACTTTCAGATCTGTCACTTCCCATCCATGTAAACCCGATTGGCACGACATACGAATCCCTTCAAAAACGGCATTTTGAAAAGAATGGTTCAGATAACCATAGGAGATGTCACTTTCGATTTGCAACCCTGCCCCTAACGGTAAGGGTTCAAGAGTCAGCCCTATTGTGGCCCAGTAAGGGTTGGGTGGTACTTCGATCTGAATAATCTTATTGACCTTTTTTATAGGTCGTTCTTTGTAGATAGTCTTGATCTCATCAAAATGGACCTTTACGGAAAATCGTTCTTCCAGCAATGTCTGTATGATTTCCTTTTGGGTCAAACCATATAACGAGATTTCCAATTCATCACTATATGAGTTTATGGAAAAGGACAAAGACGGGTCTTCAATCCACAATGTATTCAGAGCGGATATCACCTTGCTTCTCTCTTCGGGCTTATTTGGCCGGACGGAGGATTTGAGAGCGGGATGCTGATGAGATAATCCTTGAATCAAACAAGGTTTAGCACCTAAATAATCTCCGATTCGAAAATCTTCTATATCTTCTACAATCGCGATATCATTGGCACCCACTTCATCAACATTTATCTCTCTGCCCTGATAAATAGTCTTTAGATTTTTAATCTTGATGAATTTTTCCGAATCGTTGATTCTTACAACGTCTCGAAGTCTCAGACTTCCGTCAATTATTTTAAGAAAACTTCTTTTATGCCCTTTGGGGTCATGCTCTATCTTATAGAGATAAGCTGAAAGTCTGTTTGAGACTGATGCCGGAGGAAGTATAAAAGAAGAAATGGCGTCCAACAACTCATTGATACCGATATTGAACATTGCTGATCCATGTAGCACCGGATAGACTTTGGCTTTTGCCACAAGAGCGATTATCGTATTCCAATAATCAGCCGGTGAAATTTCGCTATCCGCCAAATATCGTTCTAATATATCGTCGTCATGGTTGCATACAAATTCTTTGTATTCTTCCTTTATATATGTTTGGGAGCAAACCGGATAAACCGATCCATCGACAACAGTTTGCATAAACAGGACATCTTGCGACAGATTTGTTTTTATATCCATATACAAACGCTCCAAATTCACACCGGCACGGTCAATCTTATTGATAAATATAATTGTCGGGATTTGCAGCTTTTGTAAAGTACTGAACAGCAACTTTGTCTGCGCTTGTATGCCTTCCTTTGCGGATAAGATGAGGACTGCTCCATCAAGCATTTTGAATGTCCGCTCCACTTCCGCAATAAAATCCATGTGTCCCGGAGTGTCAATAATATTGCATTTCACTCCATTCCAGATAATAGATGTCGTAGAAGCCCGGACAGTAATTCCTCTACGTTTCTCTATATCCATAGAGTCCGTTATGGTGTCACCATTATCCACACGGCCGCACTTTTCCGTTGCTCCACTGGCAAACAGCAGATTCTCGGTTACGGAAGTTTTTCCTGCATCAATGTGAGCAAGAATTCCTAAATTTATAATATTCATTTGGATTAAGCAATAATATACTACAGTAGATGCATTGTCGAAACGCACCTTTTAATACCTCCTCGTAGCATATGAGAACTACAGGATTACTAACTCGTATTAATATGTATATTATTACTGCCGCATAACGATTACAAAATTACACAAACCTTAATTCCGCAACACTTTGATTTAACTTTATTTATAAGTTCCTGAGCAACAAAAAGCTCTTGCTTTGGCAAGCGGCAGAGCCGAGCGGCTCAGGATTTTGCCATGTCAGATTTTTCACTTATCTTAGTGTTGCAAATCAAAACAAGCGTAAATCGTAACAAGACATGGCAAAGGTACAAATAAAATCTGAAAAACTCACACCTTTTGGAGGAATTTTTTCAATCATGGAGCAATTTGACTCCAAAAAACAATATTACTTCTAAAATAAGAGAAAGGGCTATATCTTATGTCTACGACATAGATGTTTACATGAAATCACTTATTCTATTTTCTCAAACCCCTCAACCAACCCCGAAATAACTCTTCTCGCACGTTGCCACTTAGAGCTACTTGACACAGCAAACTTTTTATGATTGATTGTGATGAACGAATCAACCCTTTGGGCTGGGTCGTACTTGTATTCTCGACCAGAGAAATGATTTACAGCACGCAGGAAAGTGGCGAAAGATGTCTTTGAATCAAGGTGGTTGGTGCGCAAAAGTGCAGCCTTGATGTAAGCAGTCTCGTATTCATGCTCCATGTTGTTTAGGGCAACTAAGATGGTTTCTTTCAATGCTGTCTTATTTTCTGCTGTTAGGATATCATCAATACTCAGTTCTTCTTGCAGAATGGTTCTGCGTCCATGCTTCCCTTTTGTATTGGCAAGAGCATTCTTTATGGTCTGTCGAAATTCTATGTCCTCTATTTCCTTACTTTGTTTTGTCCATTCTGCTTTCTTGTCAAGACCTTGCGTAACGCTGGTTTCCACAAGATTTACTATAATTGTTTTGACACTTTCACGCACGATGGAAAGTTGTTTGTCGTTAAGACTTACTTTGCTCAATGCCGTTGCACTCTTGGGTAGTCCATGGTCAAAGCAGATATAATAGAGCGTACACATCAGCAATGTATTTCGTTCCTCAAAGATTTCTTCACGAAGACGGAAATACATTTCTGGGAGAGCATGAATGGCAGACAGCATTATTCGCTTTGATATTGTTGCAAGTTCTTCCGCTGTATGCCCTTTGCTAAAATTGAATACAGCCATTTGTACGAGGGAAGGCAACGAATCCCAAAACTCTTTAGCTGAGACATAAGGGATATAAAGATGATCGTCATCTTCCTCACTCATATCCTTGTCAACAAGACCATATTCCCTTATCAAGATTAGGTCTTCGTTTGTTTCATTCTTATCCCTACCAATAACTTCGGAATAGAAACCCAATCGCAGATAGCCAGTGAAAGCCATCATTTCATCGACAACACGTATAGCCACGGCTGTCTTTTCTTCATCTGACAGAACGGTATCTGTGTTGGACACAAATAGTTTCCGACACTCAATAAGCACGGATGTAGGCACATATTTCGCAGCCATTTTGAATATGCGTTCAATTTGGCTGAAATCGTTGCGCATCATCTTCATCATATCCAATGAGAAGCGTGAGTAATCCTCTTGGTGTTCCTGCTTCCAAAAATGCACTTTGTCAAGCGCATCCCTCATGGCGTTCTTTTTGAAATTTCTTATCTCCATCTGCTATGTTACTGCTATTAGGTGGCAATTTGAGAAAACGTTTCATTCACCCAACTGCTTCAACAAGAAATCTTCCAAGGTCTTTCTGTCTGGCAACTGGAGCATATAGGTGGAAACAAAGAGTTGGTTATCCATGCCAGCAAGGGCATACTCCACCATTTTCTTTCCCTTTCGTGTGCAGAGCAATATGCCGACAGGAGGGTTATCCCCTGGCTGCATCTCATTCTCCTTGTAATATGACACATAAGCATTGAGTTGTCCGAGGTTCTCATGCGAAAACTCCTCGTTCTTCAATTCGATGATAACACCACAATGCAGAATGCGATTGTAGAACACAAGGTCGGGGTAATAATACTCGTCATCGATAATGATGCGCTTTTGGCGAGCCTCAAAACAAAAGCCTTTGCCCAATTCGAGGATAAACTCTTGTAGATGGCTGATAAGCGCATTCTCCAAATCTTGTTCATCTATAATCTCCTGTGCTTTCAGTCCGAGAAATTCAAAGGTGAATGGTTGGCGTATCTGCAACGCAGCAGAGTCGTGTCCTTGCACAGAGGGCAGGGAAAGTATTTTCTCTGGGTTGTCACTAATACCAGTACGGAAATATAGGTTGGTGCTAATCTGACGGCGAAGTTCACGAACAGACCATGTACACTTGATACATTCCTGCTCATAGAAATAACGGGCAAGGGGGTCCTCTACACTCAGCATCTCTCTAATATGAGAAAAAGATAGGCGTGAGACCACTATTTCTGGTGGCGTTTGTAATTTATGCGACGCTGTCGCACAAATTACATCCGTCTTATTATCTGATGTTTTACAACTCAAAACGGCATTATCTCCAGATTTATTCGACACTGTCGCATAAATCTTATTTGGAACGAATAGATGTCCCATTTGCGGATATAGATTATAAAAGTTTCGAGACGTTTGGAATAAAGTGACATTGAGTCCTTTTCTATTCACTCGTTCCTCTAGTTTCTTCAGCAGTTGCGCTCCATATTCCGCCCTATCCTTACCATGTTGCTCAAACTCTATGATATAATATCCGATGAGCCAGTTGCGCATGGTCTGCATACGGTTGATAGCCCTTACTGCCGATGACTGAGCTGCATCGTGGGTCGTTTGAATGATGGATGCCAAGTCGCTGAAAGAGTGAAACGTTTTGCTCCAATCTTCAAAAGGAAGTTCTATTCCTTCGTGAGTGTATGTTGATATTTCGTTTGCCATGTTGCACCTTTTATATATTGAATGTGATTATTTTTTCATCAGAAGTTCCAGAAGCATTGCCGTCTTCTGTTCTTCTGTCATATTGTTTATGTCCTCCTCCGTTATCTTGGGCTCCAAATCAAGAAGTTTGCTGTTGTACTCAAACTGGGTTTCCAAAGGATATTGGGCAATATACCTATCCGTTATAGAGTGATTGGTGGAGTGCCCCATGCTTTCGGATATGTACCTCTGTTCTACACGTGCATGGGTAAGGTTCGTTCCGTAAGAATGTCTGCACCATGTTCCCGATGGGCGCACCTCCCAATGAAGCACATCCTGACAAATCTTGATGATTCTGTCCTGTACGTTGGAGTTCTCTTGTGAGATTCGCTTGCGCTTGTCTGCTTTCAATGTCGCACCTTGCAGAATCTTTGGAAATACAAAGCCATTGAGTACAGGTTCAGCGGCAATCTCGTCAAGAATCCTTTGAAGAGGTTCTATGATCGGGATAATCACCTCAGAGCCTCCCTCAGTGCGGTTTGTGGTCTTCACTCTTTTGAACTTGAAGGCTTTTCTGCCAGTATCGAAATAATATTGAGAATAGGTCAACTCTCCTGCATCGGCAAGGTTGAAACCATTACACAGATATTGGACAAGGAACAACCCCAAAGAATAGTGTGCTCTCTCAGCATATCCGCTCTTCCAAATGTCGGGATAGCGTTTTTCAACAAACACCCGATACAATTCTGTCATTTGCTCCACTGTAAGGTAACAATGCTTCCTCGACTCCCCTACAGGAATAGACACCAATTTCTTCTTCTGGATATTGGAGAATGGGTATTCTTGATTGGTGAGGTAGCCCAAGGAGACGCACTCGTTCCATACAGCCCGACAAGAACGTAGGTATATTCCGCGAGTTGTATTGCTAATCTTGCCGACAAGGTTTCCTGTTTCGTCTTTTACGCCATGCATCATGCCGTTGTTCCAATACTCTATGTCTTCTTTGTCAACCTTAAAGCCTACAATAGGTCTGTTCCACATTATCTTCTGAAAGGACTTTAAGGCATACTCGTATGATTCTGCGGTGGTACAACGCTCACCATTATTGTCTGTAAGATAGAAATTAATCTTCTTCTCCCACACGCCAATGAAAGACGTTTCTTTCGTGGTATCTACCCCAGTAACAACAGCCTTGATGCGTTCGAGCGACAGACTATTGCCCAAACGCTCAATCATCTCGGTTTGGGCATCAAAGATAGCATCAAACTCCATCTTCTTTTCATAGAGTTCTGAACGCACTGCCTTTGCACTTAGCGTGCATACTCTCGCAAAATCTTCTTCCGTAAATTCGCCAGCAACAAAACTATACCATGATTTTCGGTCTATAGTATAGCGCATAGCGACAGGAAACGTCTCCCTGTCTTTCTTGGGGTGACGCTTGTCAAGGATAAGGGCATAAGTACAACTTCCGTACCTTGCGCTCTTGTAAGTAGTGTCCAGTTTCTTTGCCATTTTGCCAATAGTCTGTAGGTCTCAACTTGCCAATTGTCTCAAATCTCGGAAAACAATGGGAAAACAAAACCCACCATTTCTCTTATAAACGCCCTATCTTCCTATGCTTTTCGGGAAAACAATGGGAAAACAAAGACATTTTGATATGGGATTTCTTGGCATATCATAAACTGCCGCAAAATTAGCAAAACGTTGTGTATCAACGAAATTTATCAATATAAAAAATCACAAAACATCATTCTCTCAGACTCATAATCTGGAGGTCCCTGGTTCAAGCCCAGGCTGGTCCACGCTTCTATTACAGCGACTTACGCTTCGGCGTAGGCCGCTGTTTTTTCGTTTATGCGTAAACAATGCGTAAACAAACTGTTTGAGTTTTGGGGATGTCTATGCTGTGATAATCTATGAAACTCCCCATCATTCCATAAGATGTTATATTATGTCTTGTTTAAATATGCGATTGAAGAAATTTGCTCAATTCCAATAAATTTCTCATTGAAACATGATACATTGTCATGCAAAAGCCTTACCTTTGCGATGTCTATACTCATACCGAAAGCCCCGATGGGCAGAGGTTGGGTAGACATATACATAATAAGGCGTAACTGTACGCTTTGGTTTTGACAGTGTAAGAACTTCGCAAACTCTCAACTGCTAGTCAAAAACAAAGCAACGGGAACGCCTCATGGGGTGTATTGTATACAGCCCTTATTGGTTTCGGACGGTTGTACTGTTCGTTGTCATTGGGGGAATTATATACTTACATCAACGTGGGGCTTTCGGCGTTGCTCGTTTCGACTGGCAGGGCAATGCGAAGGCCTTTACACTGTGGGACGAGTGACAGGACTGGCTCCACGTTTGAAGCAGTATATATTTTATAAGTATCTGTAAATCAAAAGAAACTTTACGGCATCAAGCGTAAATGATACCATAAAGTTCCCATTGTATGCAAGAAATCAATCTTGCGTTGTTTATATCAGAAGATGAATTGTTTGCTGCAAATTAGCGATTAACATCCATTAACTCGTCTTTTGCTGTTTCAATGGCTGTAAGTTTCAATTCGTCTTCGCCCTCCAAAGCGTCCAATACTTTGTCGGCAAGCCAAATGGTGAGCATTTCCTTTTCATCCACTTTGAAGTATGTTGCCATTTGAATTACTTGGCTTCTCTTCGCTCGCCTATCCCCACGTTCTATCTTGCTGAACATTGGAGTATCAATTTCTAAGTATGCAGCTACTTGGCGCTGCAATATTCCTTGTTCGTCTCTAAGAGACTTTATCTTGTTTCCTAATAACATGTCTGCCTTTATTCGTTATTTAATATTACGATTTCCCAATACCCCCCGAATCTTCCACCTGTTCGTTTAATTTTGCCTAATTCACGAAGTTTACGTATTTGCTTCTCAACTCCTCGTGAAGACATATTCAATTGCATTGCGATTTCAGCGGCTGTTATATGTGGGTCTTGTTTTATAATATCTATAATCAAGTCCTTTGTTTCCGAACTTCTTTCCGAACTTTTCGTTTTTGTTTCCGAACTTCTTTCCGAACCAAGTATGTCTGTTTCCGAACTGTTGCTATTCGTTTCCGAACTTTCACGACATCCTTCATGAACAGGAATAGTAACCAAGAACGTCAAGCGGTCATCTGTAGTTTCAAAGATGGCACGTGGTGAACCATTCTCTGCTAACTTTGTTTGTATTGTTGGAACACCAGTTGAGCGACCTTCTGTAAGGTCAAGTTCTTTTAAGAAATCACCCAAACGACGGTTGCGATAGCGACGGCTTTTTAGTATATCGCCCTTTTCTATATCCTCCTTGGAGATGCTTCTGTCAGGTCCAGGACAATTGAGTATAGAGATTCCGCTTGGTTCAATGGTAATCTCTATTGGTTCATGCTGCAAGAAATCTCTGTGATATACAGAGTTTACAACTGCTTCCTCAATAGCATCGTATGGATAGTTCCAAAAACGTTCTGCCTCCTGCCTACCGGAAATCTTACGCACATGCTCTTTGAGTACATTGCTCTTGATGTAATCCATTGTCTGTTTTATCATCTGCGGAACACTGCCTTTGAATGTAACTTCTGTGAAATTGTTTGGATCATTCATCTTTCCGTTAGGGAATGTCACTACATCAATCTGAGTGTAAGGGAAGAACTTGCTTGGATGCTCGCAGAACATCATGGCTACCACATTGCGAAGCAAACGGTTTTCTTTTGGTCCTGTGTACAGTTCCATTTGGTCAAGTATGGTAGAAAGCGGAGTCGTTATCACATCATCAGCCAGTTTGCTACCCACTTTGACAAGATAATCACGAAGAAGCACCAGAGAAATATCTTCCAACTGGATGTCGCTATTGCCTCGTTCATCAAAAGGCACACGATTAGCCAACTCTCGCAATTCAACGAGAACTTCACCTCTTGCCTCAATGCTACTTGTGCCACTGCGAATGTAGAAATATTCTTTTGTCCCTTTCGCTGTTACGTTTACTGGCACAGAATATGGACGGTAACTGCCAGCAGGACACCATATAACTATCAACTGTTTGCCATCAACCTCCTCTACAGAAGTGCGAGGCAAGTAGTATGGAGTCATTTTGTTGTTGTAGCCCACCATCTCTTGCAAAATGTTATCTATATTTTCCATTGGCACGCCTTCTACAGGTCGTATTGCCATGCCTGTCTTATCATCGGTATCTACACCTACAATGATATATCCACCGCCAAGGTCATCAAAGTCATTGGCGAAAGCACATATACTGTGATATATGCTTCCTGGGTTCCAACCTTTCTTGAACTCAATGCGGTTAGATTCTATTTTCTGCTTGTTAAGCAGGTCGTTTATGTTTATTGCGAGTGCCATAACTTATGTTTATTGTACTACAAGTGAGAGAAACTTATCACCATAAAAAATATTGTGCGTTATGGTTATATAAATGCTTTTAAGTGGGGCTACACTTGCCTTTAATTTTATAATATCTTTTTAAGTGAAAAGCTTTCATAAGTAAGTGATCTAAATTATTTTTATATATAAGTACTAACATGGCTCATTTTTCGTTTTATAGAAAAAGTA
>NZ_JADYTS010000160.1 GCF_021531355.1 Leyella stercorea
TACATCCTCATCGACTGCCCACCTTCATTGGGCATCGTCACCACGAATGCCTTTCTTGCAGCCGATGAAATCATCGTGCCAATGACTCCTGAGCTGCTTCCGCTCAAAGGAATGAGGATGCTTGATGCTTTTGTGACCAACCTCCAAAGAGTGAAGCCCTCTTTTCGCCTGGGAGGTGTGTTCATAGCCCGCTTCAACCATCGAAAACTGAACAAGGTGGTTGAGCAAGCCGTAAAGTCTCGCTACGAAAGCATCACCATGAAGACCCGAATCCGTGAGAACATAGCCCTCGCCGAGTCGGCTGGAAGCGGAAAAAGCATCTTCGAGTACGACCCTAACTCCAATGGAGCCAAAGACTACCTTGCGTTGACGGAGGAGATTATTTCACGTAATCAATAAAGACCATGGGAAAGAAGAATATGGACATCCTGCTTGGCAATATCTTGGGAAATGCTGCCATCAAGCCGCAGGACAGGTATGAAGAGCCGGCTGCTCCTTTACCAGAGAATGATGCTCCAGCACCTTCAGCGAAAGCTACAACCAAGGAACAGTCTGATGACACTTGGCGGCACTTCTCCTTTATATGCTCAAAAGCCCTTGTGGACAAGGTGCAAGCCATTGCCCACAAAGAAGGCTTTACTATCCGTGCCTTCATGGAATATGTCATGAAACAAGGTATAGAGGCTTATGAGTCCAAGCATGGAAAGGTGAAGAAAATCAGGTCGAAAGAAATTCATGAGGTGATGTAGCCATGAGGATAAGTAGCCATGTATATGTGTGGACGTGTACACATGTGGACATGAATACATATAGCCATGAATACATATATATGTGTGGACGTGAGAACATAGTTCAAAATATTAGTAACCAATAAAATAAAAAGACAATGAAAAAGTATTTCCTAACCGCCATCCTGTCATTGTTGGTGGCAACAGTGTTTACCTCTTGTGGTGATAATGACATTATCGAAGGAACTGAAAAACCATCATCCGAGCTCAAAGTATGGGTAGAGCCGTATCACATCAAAGGTGCGTCCTTGGATGAAGTAACAGCTTACATGAGTGGTACAATGATGCGTTACCATTTCGAGGCAGAGAACAAGACCGCTGATAGTTTTCAGTTGGCATATAAGACGGGTAATGGCAACGAGGCTATTCTCTATAGTTTCTTGCGAAGCGACAGCACCCTGTATTCAGTCATTGATACGGAACTTATCTCCAACAGCCGTCTGATAATAGACTATCTGAAGAAACACTACACTCTCGTATCTGCATCCGATGAAACTTCCTACCAATACTGTTTCACCACCGAGGATAGGTCTATGGTCATTACCACCATGAAGGT
>NZ_JADYTS010000161.1 GCF_021531355.1 Leyella stercorea
GGTTCTTCCGTTAAATGCGTAGACGCTTGTCGTGTAGAGCGTATAGCTTTAACGTGAAGAATTCATCATTTCTGAATCCATACATTTGTCTTTTCAGCACTTTAATCTTGTTGTTTATACCTTCAGTAGGGCCATTTGATATCGGGTAGTCATACCATGCAAGTATATATGGCTTGTAGGCCCGCAAGGTAGCAGCCATTTTGACCAATGGCTGTATTTTTGAATCCATGGCCTGCCGCACCCATTCGTTTAGCACCAATTCTGCATCATCCTTGTTGGTTTGGTTCCATATTTCCCTCAAGTCTTCTTTCAGGTAATATGCAATCATCAACGGTTCATTCAAGTTCAGCACATTGTCAAGTCTTGTCTTGTATTTTGCGTCAAAGATGTCGTTGCCGTTTCTCAGCAATATCCAGCGCGTGCCCTTGATTACCTTACGCTTGTTAACGTCTTTCTCAGCATGCCACAACTGGCGGCGCAACTGGTCTATCCTTTCATTCATGAGCTTTACCACATGAAAATGATCCACGACAAGAGAGGCATTGGGGAGATTTGCCGTTACCGCCCCCGTATAAGCAGACGACAAGTCTGTGCATACGGCTTTTATGTCATTCTTTCTGTCTCCGAGCTTGTTCCAGAATTCCTCAAGCGAAGCCTTGCCGTTACCGTCACCTACAAAGACAATCCGCCCGGTTTCCAAGTCTACGACTATCGTCTTGTAGACTTGTCCCTTGTGGGTAGCGAACTCGTCTATGGATATGTATCTGAGGTTTGAAAGGTCCGGGCTGCCATACTCCTTTTGCAGGAACTCCATCTGTATGTTCCGCACCATGTCCCAAGATACATCCAGGAACCATGCAATGTCCTGTATAGTTGCAAAGCGCGACAAGTCTATAACCATATTGGCGAAAGCGGTCGTATGCCTGCGCTTGCCTTTTGCGAAATCGACATCCTCGTTCTTTATGCAGCCACAATCAGAACATTTGACACGTTGGATCTTCATCTCGACGAAAGTCTTTGAACAACCTATCGGCACGCTCACAAAGCGTCTGGCCGTGAAACCATTACGGACTACATTATGGCTTCCACACTCCGGACAGCAAAGTTTGTCTGATGGAGTTTGGATATTCAAAACTATTTTATTACTTTCGCAACGCATATCCAAACATTCTTGCAAGGATATGCCAAAAGCTTTATGCATTATGCTGGCATTCATTTATCATTGAGTTTGGTCACTACAAAGATAGATGATGCCAGCTTTATTTTTATCATAATATAAATATTTTTTTTCTATCTATGCATTTAACGGAAGAACC
>NZ_JADYTS010000163.1 GCF_021531355.1 Leyella stercorea
ACCCCCAGCCCCTCCCCCGTAGGGAGGGGAGCGGTATGATTTGTAGGTGGAGTTTTTTATAAAATAAAAATAACTCGTTAAACAATTAAATGAGTAGCCCAGCATACCATTCCCCTCCCTGCGGGGGAGGGGTTAGGGGTGGGGCTTTGTGGGCAGGGTGGGCTTTGTGTGGCTGCTATTTGTGTAGGGCTTATAACTATATATGTATATGAAAATAGGAATATTAGGAGCGGCAGGCTACACAGGTGGCGAACTCATACGTCTGCTCATCAATCATCCCGAGGCGGAGATAGTTTTTGCCAACAGCGAGAGCAATGCCGGCAATCTTGTTGCCGACGTGCATGAAGGTCTGTATGGCGATACCGACCTGAAGTTCACCTCTGATATGCCTTTCGAAGATGTTGACGTAGTGTTCTTCTGCTTCGGTCATGGCAAGAGCGAGGCGTTCCTAAAGGAACACAATATACCAGCCCACGTAAAGATAATCGACCTTGCGCAGGACTTCCGCCTAAAGCGTGAGGGCAACGACTACGTCTACGGTCTGCCCGAAATCAATCACGACGCTATAGCCAAGGCGCAGCATGTAGCTAATCCAGGTTGCTTCGCCACGTGCATACAGTTGGGACTTCTGCCCGCCGCCAAGCTCGGCTTGCTCACCGACGACGTTGCGGTGAACGCCATTACGGGTTCGACGGGTGCCGGACAGAAGCCTGGCGCCACCACCCACTTCTCTTGGCGCAACAATAACATGAGCATTTATAAGCCCTTCCAGCACCAGCACGTGCCGGAAATATGCCAGAGTCTGAGTCAGGTGCAGCAGCTCGCGGGCAATGGCGAGTTAAAGGCATCTATCGACTTCATCCCTTATCGTGGTGACTTCGCCCGTGGCATCTTCGCCACTGAGGTGGTTAAAACCGACGTTCCGATTGAAGACATCGTGGCAGCCTACAAGGACTTCTACCGCGACGCACCCTTCACCCACTACGTCGACAAACCTATCGACCTGAAGCAGGTGGTCAACACCAACAAGTGTCTCATCCATTGCGAGAAGTACGGCAACAAACTCCTCATCACCTCATGCATCGACAATCTGCTCAAAGGTGCTGTGGGACAGGCCGTACAGAACATGAATGTGATGTTCGGAGTGGAAGAAAGCTTGGGATTGAAGCTGAAACCGACAGGGTTCTAATAAACGAAAAGCCCCATCCCCTGCCCCTCTTAAGGGAGAAGGTTGTGATATAAAGCCCCAC
>NZ_JADYTS010000164.1 GCF_021531355.1 Leyella stercorea
AGAGTATGAGACCGACAAGAAAATGTGAATTTTGTGGCAAGACATTCGTGCCAAGAAGCGGTATGCAGAAATACTGTTCCGAGGAATGTCAGGCAGAGGCAAAACGTCTTAGGAAGAAAAGACAGCAGGACTTGATTAACGGTATTGAGCCAATCATGGATCTGCAACATCAGGAGTATCTTACCTTCTCCAAAGCAGCCATTCTGATGGGATGCACCCGACAGTATATCTACAAACTTGTGGCTAACGGCAAGTTGAAGGCATCAAGATTGAGCAGCCGAATGGCATTCGTAAGAAAGGCTGATATAGAGAAGATGTTTGAGGGTAATCCCTACAAGCGTGTGGTTCCTGCCAGCAAGAGCAAGCTCAGTAAAAAGGCAAAAACAGAAAAACCAATACAAAAGCAGGAATCGACAAAAGGGAAAGAGGAGAATGAGGTACTTGACTATTATTCGGGCGAGGAAGTGATGTCCATTTATAAGGTCAAGAAGTCTTGGCTCTACACCTCCGCCAAGCGCAACCAGATACCGATGTGCCGTATCGCAGGCAAGAACTATTACAGCAAACGACATATTGACGAGTTCTTCGGTACTGCCGTTGACCTCAACAGTATCACGGAATGGGTGACTGCTGATGATATAGAGGAAGCCTTTAGCATGAGCAAGTCAGCACTTAGGGCATACACCTACCGCCATAAGATACCGACCAAGCGAGAATACGGACGTACCTATTATTCCAAGGAGCATCTTGAAGAACTGCGCAGAACTGACCTCATGAGCAATGATAGCTATTATACCACAGAACAAGTGCAGCAGTTGTATGGTCTGACAAGTGCCAACATCTGCCATATAGTGAGAGTTCACCATATCAGCAAGGTAAAAGTGGGTGTAAAGAACCTGCTTTTGAGGACGGATGTGGAGCGAGCAATGGCGGAAAGAGCAGCAAAAGGACTGTGATTTCAAATGATTTCAGCATTATCCATCAATGACTGCAAATAATTGGAGTCACGGAAGTATCATTCAGTTATTTTGCAGTCGTGAAGAGACACTTCACCATGAATAATCATCAATAATACATATCAGTTATGAGCAACATTTGCAAGACCGTATCATTGCGTACACGCAAAATCAAGGACGGACGCATGCTGTCCTATTATCTTGACTATTATCCAGGCTATCGTGACGAGAGCACGATGAAAGTCATCCGCCATGA
>NZ_JADYTS010000165.1 GCF_021531355.1 Leyella stercorea
GTAAAAGATATTTTACAATGTAGAGTTTGATCCTGGCTCAGGATGAACGCTAGCTACAGGCTTAACACATGCAAGTCGAGGGGCAGCATGACGGAAGCTTGCTTTCGTTGATGGCGACCGGCGCACGGGTGAGTAACGCGTATCCAACCTGCCCTTGTCCATCGGATAACCCGTCGAAAGGCGGACTAACACGATATGCAGTTCTCAGCAGGCATCTAACGAGAACGAAATGTGAAGGAGAAGGATGGGGATGCGTCTGATTAGCTTGTTGGCGGGGTAACGGCCCACCAAGGCGACGATCAGTAGGGGTTCTGAGAGGAAGGTCCCCCACATTGGAACTGAGACACGGTCCAAACTCCTACGGGAGGCAGCAGTGAGGAATATTGGTCAATGGGCGAGAGCCTGAACCAGCCAAGTAGCGTGCAGGATGACGGCCCTATGGGTTGTAAACTGCTTTTATACGGGGATAAAGTGAGCCACGTGTGGCTTATTGCAGGTACCGTATGAATAAGGACCGGCTAATTCCGTGCCAGCAGCCGCGGTAATACGGAAGGTCCGGGCGTTATCCGGATTTATTGGGTTTAAAGGGAGCGTAGGCCGTCTGTTAAGCGTGTTGTGAAATGTCGGGGCTCAACCTGGGCATTGCAGCGCGAACTGGCAGACTTGAGTGCACGGGAAGTAGGCGGAATTCGTCGTGTAGCGGTGAAATGCTTAGATATGACGAAGAACTCCGATTGCGAAGGCAGCCTGCTGTAGTGCAACTGACGCTGAAGCTCGAAAGCGTGGGTATCGAACAGGATTAGATACCCTGGTAGTCCACGCGGTAAACGATGGATGCTCGCTGTTTGCGTCTGACGTAAGCGGCCAAGCGAAAGCGTTAAGCATCCCACCTGGGGAGTACGCCGGCAACGGTGAAACTCAAAGGAATTGACGGGGGCCCGCACAAGCGGAGGAACATGTGGTTTAATTCGATGATACGCGAGGAACCTTACCCGGGCTTGAACTGCCGGCGAACGATTCAGAGATGATGAGGCCCTTCGGGGCGCCGGTGGAGGTGCTGCATGGTTGTCGTCAGCTCGTGCCGTGAGGTGTCGGCTTAAGTGCCATAACGAGCGCAACCCCTGTTCTCAGTTGCCATCGGGT
>NZ_JADYTS010000166.1 GCF_021531355.1 Leyella stercorea
GCACGGAGCATCAAATACCAAGATGACCTCTATGCGTCCACGACTGAAAGAATTAAACGACAATCCCTATATAGGAACGCATGTACATATTAATATACAAAAAAAGCGGATGCGCCGCACTTCTGAGAGTGCTTCGCATCCGCCTTGGATTTTTTCTACATATCATAAAATTGCAGCTGCAGACCGTATCTTGCTCAAGATTATAGATAAATGAGAGTCTTGTCTGGCAGTCTGAAGATTATATTCACTCTGCATATTCACAAGCATATAAGCCTTGATACCAAGAGCTGCCTCTATGCGCAAAGCATAATCAGTGGTTATAGGACGCTTGCAATTAAGAATCTCATTAAACACAGTGTAAGAACAGCCTATAATCGAAGCGAATTTACGCTGAGAAATTCCGCGTGCCTCAAGCTCATCCTTCACTATCTCACCAGGATGGACAGGAAAAGAGGGCACCAAATCATCCATACTATATGTCTTTGTATTTTCCATACCAAATATTATTCACTTGTAATGATTACTAATATCTAACAAACGACATACTTTTATTGATATGTCATCCGTATTATCTTTGACTATGAATTCCAAACGATACTGTTTGCCACACCTAACAGAAGAAATGCCTTTTTTATCACCAACAAGAACTTCATAGTTTAATGATCTAAAAACAAACAAATCCTCTATACACTTGGCATTGGCAAGAGCAACAACAGCCTTCTGATAACTTCGTACCACTTCCGGCTGAAAGCGGTGCTTCTTGTCACTTGTCTTGCCTTTGAAAAACAAGTCATGCAGATATTCCTTGTCAAATTCAATACTCATGTGGCAAAGATAATTCAAATAATAAATATCAGCAAATTATCGAACAATAAAATTTGTGGTATAAAGGGAAAAACGCTAAATTTGCATTTGTCAATCCATTGGCAGGACTTATGCAGACCCGTCAATACAGGAGACATATATACATAAAGGCGTTACTGACGCTTTGGTTTTGACATTCTGAGAACTTCGCAACTTCATCTGTTCGTCAAAGACAAAGCAACGGGAACGCCCCAAAGGGTAGGGTGTTCAAAATTTAGATATAAATCTGACATAAAAAGTGCAAGAATTCAGCTCGTTAAGTTGCTGA
>NZ_JADYTS010000167.1 GCF_021531355.1 Leyella stercorea
GAACATGCTTGAACAATTAGCCCATCTAGTTCTTCCCAAAGAAATACTAGACAATTTCGATATCGTCAAGATAGAAACAGATGAGTCTGATATTGACGCAATGAGTCTGACCATCCATCTAGACGAGCGTATGAATGCTTATCTCCAAAAATCTGAGGAGTATGAATCCAAAGGGTTTATGGATGCTGTACGCATAACTGATTTTCCGATTCGTGACCATAAGGTAATTCTTGTACTTCGTCGTCGTAGATGGAAAAACAAGGAAACTGGAGAGACATTTGTCGACCGTATTAGTGTTACCGAATCAGGAACCCGCTACTCGAAAGAGTTTGCGTTTTTTTTAAAAGAGACGTATGGACATATCCCCGACGACCTGCCGTACGCTTGAGCAATACTACCATGTAAACTCCAATACATTGGATAAACAATACAAGGATGTCTTGAGTGACTATCGTACCTGGTCAGAACTAGAACATGCCGATGAATGGCTTGTCTTTCCAGACAACGTAGGTCGTAATTTGGCAATAGACGAGACCTCTATGTCTAACGGTGAATTGCGCACAATCGTCACAAACAGGGACAGACACGGAAAAGATCAATGTCTGGTTGCAATTGTCAAAGGTGTTAAGTCAGAGGACGTTATCAATGCCTTGAAGCATATACCAGAAGCACTTCTGAATATGGTTGAGGAGGTTACATTAGATTTGTCAGACTCCATGAGAAAGATTGTTCGCACATGCTTTCCTAAAGCAATGAGAGTAATAGACAGGTTTCACATACAGAAGCTTGCTTGCGATGCAGTGCAGGAAATGCGCATTAAGCATCGTTGGGATGCTATACAAGAGGCTAATGACGACATGGAGAATGCAAAACTTGAAGGACGCGAATATGTGCCTTTTCGATATGAGAACGGAGATACGAGAAAGGAATTGCTAGCAAGGAGTAGGTATCTTCTTTTCAAATCAGGAGAGAAATGGACACTGTCACAAAGCAAGAGAGCAGAGATTCTATTTAGAGAATATCCAGATTTGAAAACAGCATATGGACTCTCGCATTCTTTGAGAATGATTTTCTCAAAAAATACTATTAAGGATGCTGCAAGACTTTCTATGGCTAAATGGTACAATAAAG
>NZ_JADYTS010000168.1 GCF_021531355.1 Leyella stercorea
AGCCGTCATGATAGAAGTAGTATACAAGACCGGTGTTTACTGCAGTCACCACCCATATATAGGCTTTCTTTATTCCTTTGCCGTCCTTGTTCTTGTCTTTGACAAGCACCTTGTGGTATGTCTCGTCGCCAGCGATGTATGTATCCTCCTTGATGACGCTGCCGAGTGCCTTGTAGAGATTCTCGAATAGATTCTCTGTCTTGCGGAGCAGACCGTGTGCCGTCCCCTTGTCCATGTCGAAGCCGTTGTCGTTGAAGAGTTTCACAATTCTCTCCACCGGCATTGCGTATATGTATCTCAGCTGTGCCAGACCTGCGATGAACGAGCCGTCATACTGTGAATTGAGAAAAGGCGCGTCAGGGGCCTTGCCTGAAAAGAACTCGTCGTTCTGCGTATACGTACGCACATGGTATATCTTCTTGATGAAGCGCATGGGGATGAGTTCGTAGCGTATCACGTCTCTGGTCTTGTACAGTCGTGCCAGATCCTTGTTGAAGCGCGGATCTTCCGGTTCGACATCCTCCTCGACGACTTCCACCTCCAGATGCTGCTTGCGCTTTACACCGTTGTTGGTACGGGCACGTTCCTTCTTCTCCGAAGGCTGGTCTGTCGTTGTGTCCTGGGACGCAGGTGTCGGGGTTTGTTTCTCCGATTTGTTCTGTGTTATCTTGGCGAGTCCCTTGATTATGCGCTTCTGCTTGGCCTCCTCCTCTGACTTGTGTTCGAGCAGGTTTCTTAAAGACGTGACCTCTTCCAGAAGGACGTCCGCCTTACGGTTGGATGCCGCAAGTTGGTTTTGCAGGGAGCAAATCTGTTCCTGCAAAAATGAGTTCTGTTGCTGCAACAATGCAATAATCTCGTCTTTATTCATACTTCAAAGGTACGAAAAAAAGACGAGACTACCAAACAATATATCATATATTTTAATAAAGATATTGCTGATTATCAAGCGTTTACAAACGTACAACTGTCAATATTCAACCTCTTGCGATATCTTACCGACCTCAACGATATTCCGCTCATTATAGCGGATAGGGTCTTGTAGGGCATTACGCAAGCCTTCTTGCCGGTATTGAAATAGGGTATCTCGAAGGTACCTCTTTCAAGCCGCTTCTGATACAGTGTGA
>NZ_JADYTS010000169.1 GCF_021531355.1 Leyella stercorea
CCGTAAGAGGACACGGAGTGTTGGCAGACGCTTACCGTAGGACGATAGGCGACTATAATTATGGCAGCGCTCTGTTTGAGACTATGAAGGTGGCAAACATCATAGAGCGCATAAAGGCCCATTTGGATGCAGGGCGCAAGGTAGTGATATTCCACAGAAGAGTGGAGACAAAGGAGCCTTTGAAGCCGCCGTTCGCCTCGATGCTGGAGCAGGCAAACCGCTCGATTGCGTTAATGAAACCAGGCGAAGAGCAGAAGAAGGCTATACAGGCTGTGAAGGACTTCAGAAAGAAGTATGCCGACTTGTTGGAGTGGGAGCAGACATTGGACTACAGCATGCCGAGAGAGCAGATAGCCAAGGTGTTCGGCAAGGACAAGGTATTGTTCTTCAGTGGAAAGGAAAGCACGAAGGTGAAGGACAAGGCAGTGGACACCTTCAATAGCGACGATAGTGGCAAGAACATCATCGTGATACAGGAGGCGAGCGGAAAGGAAGGTATCTCGCTGCATGACACTACTGGCAAGCATCAGCGTGTGTGCATTACACTGGCGTTGCCTCAGAGTCCTATCACAGCATTGCAGATAGAGGGACGTACCTACCGTATCGGCAACAAGAGCAACGCCATATTTGAGTACCCGATATTGGGACTTAACTCAGAAATGATGCTGTTCGGACAGAAGTTCAACAACCAGGTATCGACAACTGAGAATCTTGCGCTTGGCAGTCAGGCAAGAAGCCTAAGAGACAGTTTCGCCAACGGTATACTGGAGCATAGCGGAGTAGTGCCTATCGATCAGCAGGGCGTAGGCGGCAAGGAGTTTGACGCGCCTAAAGACCAAAGCACAGACGGATTTGACAATGCTGTGCTTGACTACTACTCTAACCAGAAGCTGAACTCCCGCAACAGAGAGGGTGTAGACTACTTTCCAACACCTGAACCATTAGGCTATAAGATGATGGAATGGGCGAATATGGGCGAAGGCGATACAGTGCTGGAGCCGAGTGCAGGACACGGTGCTATAGCGAGATATGCGCCTAAGGGCAATCAAATGGTAGCGATAGAGCCGAGTCAGAGCCTGTTCACCAAACTACAGTTGAAGGCAGGAGGACT
>NZ_JADYTS010000016.1 GCF_021531355.1 Leyella stercorea
AGAAATGATGAATTCTTCACGTTAAAGCTATACGCTCTACACGACAAGCGTCTACGCATTTAACGGAAGAACCGTTTTTAGGCTCTTGTTTACAATTAAAAACTTAATATATGTCAATTATAGATTGACAAAAAAGCAATAAACACTACGATATTTTACAATATGATAGTAAAACAATGCAGTGCCTATTGCCTTTACTTGTTATTTTTATCTTTTTGTTAGACTGAGCTTCTCGTGTCCATTATTTTGTCTCGTCGGTCACGGCAAACAAGTCGTCGAGAGTGACTTCGTCATCGACAATTGCCGAATGTTTTCCAGGTAAAACCCCGTATGTAGTAACCATTGTCATGCGTGTACTGCAACGTGTAGCCGTCTCGGCACGGAAAATAGCCATACGCTCACGTAAGCGACGTTCGTAGTCGGCGCTTATTATATAAGGTGTACCGGAAAACTTCATTTCACAGATGTTTATATTCCGGTCGGCACGCTCTATCACAAGGTCAATCTGTGTGCCATGTCCGCCTTGTCGGCTACGCCATGCGCTTGAATCGTTGAGTATACGGTCGATGCCAAGAGCCTGCTTTATCTCGTCAAGATGCATAAGACACAACAATTCGAAACTGAATCCTTGCCAACTCACCACTTGCTGACTTGAAGACAGATGGGTCCAGCGGTGCGGGTCTTTCGTGTCTACACCTTGTATATATTTATAGAAGAACAGAGTGTAGAAGTCTTTAATGCGGTAGATTGTATTGTTGCGCTTATTGCCGTAGCGTGCGTATGGCAGCACAAAATCGCATTGCTCCAAATCAGAAAGTACCTTCGTGAGCGTAGCTCCACCCAACCCCGTATTTTCTGAAATTTCCTTGCGTGTATATCCTTCCTTTCGTTGTGTGAGCAGACGAATTACCGTAAGATAATTGTCGGGACGCTTGAAGAGCGTAGCGTAGAGTTCGTTGTGTTCAGTACGGAGCATGGCGTGGCTGTCAGCAAAGAACAGCTCGTCGATGTTAGACAATAACGACATGTGCGGATTGAGAAGTGTCAGATAGAAAGGCACACCTCCCAATATCATGTAGCACTGTGCTATCTGATAGCGACTCCAATTGAAGTGGTGTTCGTCCATATATTGTTCCACTTCATACAGACGGAACGGACGCAGATATATCTTGCGCGTGATACGATTGAACAGTCCTCCCTGATTGTGTAGCAGGCTGTCAATCATCCACGACGTAGCCGAACCGCATGCCACAAACACTATGTCGTCGCGCATTGCTGCCCATCCATTCCAAAAATTCTCCAACGACGACACAAAATCAGACTTTGGCGTATCCATCCACGGCATTTCGTCAAAGAAAACCACTTTCTTCTTACTCTTGTCCTTTGCCTCAAGCAGACTGGCAAGGCAGTCGAAAGCCTGTGTCCAGTTCTTCAGTTCTGGGGCGAATTCAGACGATGAGTAGCGCTGCAATGCCTTGGCGAAATCGGCAAGCTGCTGTTCGCGCGGCATCTCGTGCTTGCCTACAAACGAAAAGTCGTAGGTGTCGTTGAAGAAACGACGCACAAGAAAAGTCTTGCCTATACGGCGACGACCGTATATTACAACAAACTCCGAACGTCCCGATTCAAGACAGTTATTCAGTATCGACTGCTCTTTATGTCTTCCTATTAACTTGTCCATAAGCCATTTATTATTGATAACTTGCCAAAATTACGAAAAAAATGCGGTTTTGGCAAGTTATCCAAATCGATAACTTGCCAAAACTTCAAAAAAATCGCAGTTTTGGCAAGTTATCGGATTTTCCAAGGTCACATTACGCCTAACGACTGCATCACTTTTTTGTTGGCTTCAGCCAGCGACGGGTCGAGCAACGCGCGTATATATATTAAGGTGGTGGAGAGTTTGGTGTGCCCCATGGCTTTGGCTATGAGCGAAATGTCTATGCCCGAGCGATAGGCAAGGCTCGCCCACGAGTGGCGCGCAACGTACGACGACAGTGTACGACTGCTGTCGATGAGCTGTGAGAGGCGACGGAGGGCGTAATTGTACGCACGCAACCGTTTTAGGTAAGTGTGGTGAATGTTGGCGGCTGTGGTGTCGGCAAGCATCGGAAAAACATATTCGCAGCCCTGCGTTGTGTGCCGACTGATGATTTCAGCCATATATGGCTCGATAGCCACGCACACCTTATGCCCCGTCTTATGGCGGGCATAGTGCAGCACGCCGTCGTGTATCTGTTGCCATTTCAGATAGGCAATGTCTACAAACGGCATTCCCATAGCCATGAAACTGAACATGAATATGTCGCGAGCAAAGGCGAGGTGTGGCAGATGGTCGAGTTGCAGCGCGAGCAGTCGGCGTATCTCTTCATCAGTGACGCTGCGTTTGGCTGTTTGATCATTGCCGGTGAAGACAGCAGTGAAGGGATTGTCGGCACCATTGCCTGCCGCCCGGTTGTACAAGCTACGCAATGAGCGCATATATGCCGACACGGTATTGAGACGTATGCCTCGGTCGCAAAGCCACCGCTGATAGCATTGGAGCATTGCGGCAGTAATGTCGGCAAAGCTCCATCTGCTATTGTCGAGAAAGCGTGACAACGAGCGTGCAGCCGTAAGATAATTGGCAGCAGTCTTGTGGCGTGCTTGTTTCTGCATGCGCTCAGCCTCAGCCATGGCAAAGCTCATTCCGTCCAGATTCATTGCATTGGTTGCGCTACACTCCTTCTTCTTTGGACTATGACCCAAACCCATCTCTATTCTAAAGTATACCATAATAATAATGTATTAAAAGGTTAGACACTTGTTTTATATTTGTATTTCTAACGCTCAGAATTGTGAGTTGAACTCACGAAGAAATCTTTAGCTCAAAATTCTCGAGTTTTGCGCAGTTTTAGTTACATCGTTCATACTCAGATAGTTATAGTCGCCATTAGCCAATCTTGCAAAATGTACGTTTGCAAAAAAACTCATTTTTATCGCAAATGGGCTACATTTATACATCAAATGGGCTACAGTTGGAGTTCAAATGTTGTCCTTATGCCTTGCAAAAGTAGTCCATTTAGAAAGTAAATATAGTTCATTTGAAGAACTGACGAAGTGAATTGCTGCCAAACCCTATAAAAAACAGCCTCTGAAATCTCTAGAATGGATTTTTTATTTGTAACACTTTTTTACTGCATGTACGATATTTGCATAGCCTTCTCCACCTCCCGGCAAGAGGTAGCGAGGCTCATGTTATATCCATCACAGACATAAAGCTCGATAAAAATACAATTAATTATATTATTCACCAAAAGAGAGAGATTTTATGGTAAAGAAAATTGCACTCACGCTTTGCACAGCGCTCGTTGCCAGCTCTATGGCTATGGCACAGAATCGTACTGTGAAGGGCAAAATCACCGATGCCAACGGCAATCCTATCATAGGAGCTACCGTAAAGGTTGAAGGTTCGAAGACTGTAGGTGCCGTTACCGCTGGTGATGGACAGTTCTCCATCTCGGTGCCTGCTAACAGTAAGCTTAATGTCACTTATATCGGCTACAAGCCCCAGACCGTGCAGGTGAACAACCGTACAAATCTTGTTATTGTCATCGAAGAAGACAACGAGCAGTTGGGCGAGGTGACAGTAGTGGCTTATGGTACTAAGCGCAAGCAGGATGTTGTAGGTTCGGTGACAAACGTCAACAAGAACATTATTGCCAATGCGCAGTCGTCTTCTGTATCAAGTGCTCTTGAGGGTGCTGTAGCAGGTGTACAGGTGCTCAGCGGTTCAGGTCAGCCGGGTAGCGATGCCGCCATCTATGTACGTGGTATCGGTTCTATGTCTGCCAGCAACGCAGCCCTTATCGTAGTCGACGGTGTGCCTTTCAACGGCAAATTGTCAGACATCAACCCCCAGGATATCCAGTCGATTTCAGTGTCTAAGGACGCTGTGTCTAACTCACTTTACGGTTCGCGTGCAGCAGGCGGCGTGGTTATGGTGACCACAAAGTCGGGCAGCAAGGAGAAGGTTGCTATCAACTTCCGTGGCACATGGGGTGTTTCTAACCGTGCCTACAAGGACTATGACATGGCTACCGACCAGAGTGAGTTCTATCGCCTTACATGGTACGGTATCCGCAACACAGAGTGGGCTGCAGGCAAGTCGCTTGCGGAGGCAGCAGAAACAGCAAGTAGCAGCTTGCTCGGCGAGCTGGGCAACTACAATGCCTACATTGTTCCAGAGGGTGAGTATCTCGTCAACACCGACGGTACATTTAATAAGAATGCCAAGCTGCGCTACAACGACTCGTTCGCTGACGCACTGTTCAAGTCGGCATTCCGTCAGGAATACACCATTTCTGCATCGGGTGGCAACGACCGCACCAACTTCTATTTGTCAGCAGGCTATCTTGACAACCAGTCGTACGTTATCGGTTCTTCATACGAGCGCTATACAATGCGTGCCAACGTCAGCTCACAGCTGAAGTCATGGCTTAAGGTGGGTACCAACATCGCTTACTCGCACACCAAGAGCAACGGTGTACAGGAGTCTTCGGGTTCGGCTTCTAACCCGTTTGAGACAGCTCGCGGTTGGGCTCCTATCTATCCGGTACATGCCTATGACGCTCAGGGCAACATGAAACGCGATGAGAATGGCAAACCGATTTATGATGCCGGTACAGGCCAAACTGACGGCACAAAATCACGTCCTACAGCTCAGAACCAGAACATCATATGCTCAATGAACGAGGATATCAACGAGAATATCTACAACAACATCTCTACACGTTCGTTCATCGAGGTGAAGTTGCCGCTCAACTTCAAGTTCGTGACCAACTATGCTTACGACTTCACCAATGTAACAAGCAACAGCTTCATGACTCCTACCATCGGCGACGGTGCTTCGTTCAATGGTCGTGGCACACGTGCAAGTGGTACAGATATGACAAGCAACTTCAACCAGATTCTCTCTTATGAGAATGTGTTCAACGAGGATCACAACTTCTCTGCCAAACTTGGCCATGAGTACTATACATACAAGACAACTTATCTGGAAGGACAGAAGACAAACTTCTTCGATCCGTACAACTCAGAGCTTTACAATGGTGGTCAGATTCAGTCACTGACGAGCAACTCTGTAACTCACAACATCGAGGGCTACTTCGCAATGGCTGACTACAACTATGCTCACAAGTACTACCTCTCGGCTGCGTTCCGTCGCGACGGTACATCACGCTTCCTCGACCGTTGGGGTAACTTCTGGTCAGTAGGTGCCGGATGGCGTATCTCGTCAGAGAAGTTTATGGAGAGCACCAACTCATGGCTCAATGACTTGAAGCTCCGTGCATCTTACGGTACACAGGGTAACGAGGCTATCCTTCCGGGTTATTCTTATGGCTACACTCCGTATGTAGACATGTATGATGTGACATGGGACGGTTCAAAGCTTGGCTACGCTGTAGCTTTCTATGGCAACAAGAACCTCTCTTGGGAGACTCAGAAGACATTCGACCTCGGTCTTGACTTCCGTTTCCTCGACCGTATCTACGGTAACATCGACTTCTTCACACGTCGCACTGACGACATGCTGTTCAAGCGTCCTCTGGCTACATCAAGTGGCCGTCCTTACAACTGGGAGAATATCGGTGCAATGCGCAACAACGGTATCGAGTTTGAACTGAACGCCGACATCATCAAGAACAAGGATATGAAGTGGACCGTTACATTGCTTGGCTCACACTACTCTAACAAGGTGCTCACACTGCCTGAGGAGAACCGTGAGGACGGTATCGTAAGCGGTGTATTCAAGCTCATGGAGGGTAAGAGCCGCTACGAGTACTTCACATACAAGTATGCCGGTATGGACGAGAAGGGCAACCCAATGTGGTATAAAGACGAAAAGGACGAGAATGGAAACGTTACCGGCCAGACTACTACAGGCAAATATACCGAGGCTACAAAGTACTGGCTTGGCAAGCAGGCTCTGCCCGACTTCAACGGTGGTCTGAATACTTCATTCTCATACAAGGGCTTCGACGTGAACATCGCTACTGCATTCCAGCTTGGCGGATGGGCATACGACTCACAGTACCTCAGCGGTATGAGCGTTTCGTACTACGTAGGCCACAGCAGAGATATGTGGGATACATGGAATCCGGAGACAGGCAAGGGTAAGTATCCTATCTGGAACGCCAACAACACGTCTAACTCATACACCCAGACTTCAGATGCCCACCTTATCAGTGCATCTTACTTCAGCATCCGCAACATTACGCTCGGCTACACATTGCCGTCAAGCTTGATGAAGCGTTGGGGTATCGGTTCTATCCGCGTGTTCGCAACAGGTGACAACTTGGCTCTCTTCTCTAAGCGTCAGGGCTTCGACCCGCGCGTTTCAATGAGTGGCGGCAACAGCAGCTATGGTGGCTATTCACCAATGCGCACAATCACTGGCGGTATCAACATCACATTCTAAGTTCATCAAATTTTAAAACAGGAAAACAATGAAAAAAGGAAAAATATTTTTGCTGGCACTTGCGTCGCTTCCACTCTTCACCTCCTGTATCGACGATGCCGAGCAGAACACATATCTGACGGAAGACCGTCGCACAGAGCTGGCCAATGAGAATCCTGACAAGGTGTTCTCGTCAGCAGTAGCTGGTATGTACAGCGATATGCAGAGTTACGTGTATAGTGACATGAGTCACAACTACTTCGGCCAGAAGAGTTTCGACTATCTTACATCGCTTATGGGCAACGATATGGTTATGACCGGCCGATTCGCTATGAGTCTTTATCACTATCTTTGCGACTATTGGGCACAGAACTATACTGCTACTGCCAACCGTTGGCGTGAGTATTATCGTTGCATTGACAATGCCAACCAGATTCTCAAGACCATCGATCCGGAAACTACCGATGAGGCAGTCTTGAAGTATCGTGCCATAGCTCTCGGCATGCGTGGTTATGCCTACCTGCAGCTCTCTTATCTCTATCAGCAGAGCTACTATGTAGGATGCGACGACACCAAGTGGGGTAAGGGTCAGCACTACGACTTCTCAGAGTCGAAGTGTGTACCTATTGTAACAGAGAAGACAGAGGGCGACCAGCCTCTGAGCACTGTCAAGCAGGTTATGGATCAGATTAAGGGCGACCTCGGCACTGCATACGACATCTTCAATAAAATCGGCATGCAGAAGACAACAGATCCTACCGATTTTGACGGATGCGTTGCTGCAAATTACCTTGCACGTGCATACATGATTACTCACGATTGGGATAAGGCTCTGACCTATGCACAGGTGATAGTCGACAACTTCCCCGTTCTTAAGGGCGAGGATCAGATTCTTCAGGGATTCAGCGATATCAATCTTCCTGACGTAGTGTATGGATGCGACATCACTGCCGACAATACTACTCTATACATGTCGTGGTTCTCGCAGATGGACAGCTACAGTAAAGGATATGCAGGTATCGGCGTATGGCGTGCTGCCTATGGTCCGTTTGTAGACAAGATTGCTGACGACGACTTGCGTCTGAAGTGGTTCTGCTGCGACCGTTCTACAGGTATCGACTACAAGGGTGGCCGTCTGACATTGAAGCGCGATGTTATGGCTCCTGCTGCTTGTGAGTATCAGGCTGTGAAGTTCATCGGTGCTGGTCGTGACGCTGTCATTGCCAACGCCAAGAGCATCGCTCAGGGCAATGGCGCTCCAGGTTGGGAACTTGGCGACTACATCTATCTCCGTTCGGAGGAGGCTTACCTCATGAAGGCAGAGATTCTGGCTCATAAGGGCGACCTCGCAGGTGCTAAGACTGCTCTTGAGGAGTTCATGAAGACACGTCAGCCCAGCTACACCTACGCTAAGGGCAACACCAAGGCTGACCTCATTGAGGAAATCAACTTCCAGAAGCGTGTTGAGTTCTGGGGTGAGGGTATCGAGTTCCTTGACAACCGTCGTCTTAACATCACGGTTGACCGCACTTCTACCGACCCGCACAACAACCACTTGCCAGCTGCTCGTCTGAAGCTCGATCAGGAGTCTCGCAACTTCCGTTATCAGATTCCTATCTCAGAGATTGAGAACAACAAGGCTCTCACACCTGACGATCAGAACTAAAATAATAGATTGAACATAACATAAAGAAAGCGTATATCCCGTCCACGCTGTGGTTAGGGATATACGCTTTCTTTTTTTGCTTACGCAGTTAGCGTTTTTATATTATCGATTTATTATCATTTCTCGCAAAAAAGTTATACTTTTGCACGTCGCAACTAATAACAAGTAAGAAATGATAACATTTGTAATTTGTCTCGTAGCCCTTGTGTTGGGCTACGCAATCTATGGCCGTTTCGTTGAGCGCATTATCGCTCCCGACGACCGCCCCACCCCAGCCATTACCAAAGCCGACGGCGTCGACTACGTAGTGATGCCCTACTGGAAGGTGTTCATGATTCAGTTTCTGAACATTGCGGGCACCGGTCCTATCTTCGGAGCTATCATGGGCGCCAAGTTCGGACCCGTTGCCTATCTGTGGATCATATTCGGATGCATCTTTGCAGGAGCCGTTCACGACTACCTTTCGGGCATGCTGTCGCTGCGCAATGGCGGTAGTGATTTGCCGTCGCTTGTACGCCAGTATCTCGGAGGTACCGCTGCCAAGGTGCTGCTGGTGTTTGCCGTATTCCTGCTTATTATGGTCGGAACGGTGTTTGTGTACAGTCCGGCTGAGATATTGGGACACATGGGCGGCTCGAAGGTGATGTGGATGGGCGTAATCTTCGCCTACTACATCGTAGCAACTATGCTGCCTATCGACAAGATTATCGGCAAGATATACCCCGTTTTCTCCTTCTCGCTGCTGTTTATGGCTGTGGCTCTGGTGGTGATGCTATTTGTAAAGATGCCGGCTCTGCCCGAACTGTGGGACGGACTGGGCAACATGGGACAGCAGACCGACCCTGCCGGCTTCACCGACAGCATCTTCCCCTGCCTCTTCATCACTATAGCCTGTGGCGCAATTAGCGGTTTTCACGCTACACAGAGTCCGCTTATGGCTCGCTGCCTGAAGTCGGAACGCAAGGGAAGGCCTATATTCTACGGTGCTATGATTACTGAGGGTATGGTGGCTCTGGTTTGGGCTACGGTGGCAATGTGGTTCTTCTACGACGCTCCGCAGCCGGGCTATGAGCAGATTGCAGGTGGCGCTGCCAACGGATTCCATACTTCAGCCCCGATGGTTGTCAATCTCGTGTGCAACGACTGGCTCGGTGTGCTGGGTGGAATACTGGCAATGCTGGGCGTTGTGGCTGCTCCTATCACGAGCGGCGACACGGCTTTCCGCTCTGCACGACTCATCGTTGCGCAGGCATTGAAGATTAACCAGCTCCCGAAGGCAAACCGTCTGTACATCTGTATTCCGCTGTTCGTGGCATCGTTCGCCCTGCTTATCTGGCAGATCAGCAATCCCGACGGTTTCAACACGATATGGCAATACTTCGGATGGGCCAACCAGACGCTGTCGGTATTCACTCTGTGGAGCATCACCGTCTATCTGGTGCGCGAGAAGAAGCCCTACATCATCACACTCATACCCGCTCTGTTCATGACCTGTGTCTGCACGACGTTCCTGGCTGTGTCGAAGACAGCGTTCGGACTGCCGCTTGGCGTGAGCTATGCGGTTGGAGCAGCTGCCCTCGTGATTGCTGCTGCGTGGTTTGGAATGTGGTTGAAGAAATACAAGAAGGCATAAAAGAGGGAGTGTCAAAATAGAAGTTAGAGGAAGTTTGGGCTTTGCCCGAAGTTAACAGAAGTCAACAGAAGTTAGCAGACGTATGTATATTTTACTGAAAACAAAGCATTTGTCTGTTAACTTCCATCCATCGTAGATGGATTAACTTCTTCTTAAATCCCGATAACTCCCTCTGGTTGTCACAGTTTTCCTTCTTCCGAATAACTGAAATAGCGTCCGTCGGTGACGATGACGTGGTCGACCATATATATCCGCATGGTCTCGCACGCCTTCTTCAGGCGTAGGGTCAGACGGTCGTCGTCGCCGCTGGGCCGTGTGTTGCCCGAAGGATGGTTGTGGACAAGGGTTATGACGGTGGCGTTGTTGAGCAACGCCTCGCGCAGGATTATGCGCACATCGACAGCCGTTTCCGACAGTCCGCCGTGCGAGAGTCGCACCGCCTTGATGAGTCGCATGCGCTGGTTCATCAGCAACACCCACGCCTCTTCGGTATCGAGGTCTTGCATCTTCGGCAACATATACTCATATACCGCCATGGCAGAACCCATATCGGGTCGCTCAGCCGCCCCAACAGCCTGTCGCCGCTTGCCCAATTCGCAAGCGGCAATAATCGTTATGGCCTTCGCCTCACCAATGCCGTTGTAGCTCATCAGCTCGTTGAGCGACATCTTTCCAAGCGTATTGAGGTTGTTATCGCAGTCGGCAAGTATGCGTTGCATCAATCCAACAGCGCTCTCCTTGGTCGAACCCGACCCTATAAGAATTGCAAGCAACTCAGAATCGGACAATGCCGCAGGACCTTTTGCCATGAGCTTCTCGCGAGGTCGGTCTCCATCAGCCCATCGGGTGATGGAGAGTTGAGAGTTGAAAGTTGAGGGTTGAGAGTTATGATTTGTTTTGTCTGTTATACCATTCATAAACAATGCCTTTCTTTAGTCGTTTTTATTATCTTTACAAGGATTCGTACTATCTCTTGAATATCATTATTCATTGATGAATATTGCGCCTCAGTTATATATTCACCTCCATAAAGACATTTCAGCCAATAAGTCGTTTCGTCGGCTTCCTTTAAAGCAATACTAAGCTTGCTAATGAAATCGGAAGTACTCTGAGCATTCCTGCTTTCATTCACATTAGCCCCGACACTTGTTCCACTTCGAAGAACCTGTTTAGACAAAACACGTTCGTTCTTTTGGGAAGAAAGGTATTTGTACATCCTTATCACCCTTATGGAAAAGGCTTCCGACTTTTGCTTGATTATAGATTCTTTATGAGGTAGCATATCAATAGATTTTCAACAGATTTCATTAATCAATGTATATACAATCGTTTTAGCATTAAGAGTAATCATAACTCTCAATTCTCAACTCTCAATTCTCAACTACTTGTAGAATGTTTTTTCGAAGGCAGAGAACTCTGACTTACCTCTGACGCAGCGTTTCCACCACGACTCGATGAATCCGAAGCCGTAGCCCATGAGCTGTATGTAGGCTGAGATGATGCTGAGGAAACCTATTTTAATGCTACGATTCACGCACGAAGAATCAACGAATATCAGCACACAGTAGAGCACTAACGGAACAAGCGGAACCCATGCCAACGCCGGGCTTACAACCAACAGCACCAGACAGAGCAGGAGCATGGCGAGAACGCCTACTGTGAACACCATAGGAAGCATGTGTACAAGCTTCAACGATTCGGGATATTTCTTATAGAGATTGATGCGTGCAATGCCGGAGTTGTACACCTGACGGAAGAACTTGCTGAAATCGGTGCGACGCTTGTGCCATACCCATGCCTCGGGGAACAGGCGGCAACGGCAACCTGCCTTGAATATACGGATAGAGAAGTCGATATCTTCGCCGAAGCGCATCTTGGAGAATCCGCCCAAGCGCTCGTACACATCACGACGCACACCCATATTGAACGAACGCGGATAGAACTTGTCGAGCTTCTTCTTGCCACCTCGTATGCCACCTGTGGTGAAGAACGATGTCATAGAATAGCTAATCGCCTTCTGAGTGTCGGTGAACGACGAGTGGGCAGAATCGGGTCCGCCGAACGCATCGGCCTCCTCACGCTGCAACTCGGCGTTGACGGCTACGAGATAGTTCTCGGGCAGCACTACGTCGGAATCGAGTATGAGCACATACTCGCCCTTGGCACGCTCCACACCGTAGTTGCGACTCTGACCGGGTCCGCTGTTGGGCTTGGCAAAGTAGTGAAGGTCGAGTCTGTCGGCATATTTATTGCACACGTCTTGGCATGGTACAGCCGAACCGTCCTCAACTACTATCACCTCAAAATCGGTCAGCTTCTGCCGTGTGAGGCTGTCGAGCAACTCGTCTACTTCATCAGGACGATTGTATACTGGAATTATAAAACTGAACTTCATGGTTTAAGAGAAAAGTGAAAAGTGAAAAACGAAAAGAGATAACCGAAAAGAGCAAAGTGGAATGTGTAAAACGAAAAAGAGTAAAAAAGTAGAAAGCACTATTACGGGCATACGCATAACGTCATCCCAAATGCTTTTTACTTTTTTACTCTTTTACTATTTTACCTTTAAAAGCTCTTTACTTTCAAGAGTCTCTTACTCCTTAACGCGCTGCAGATAGCTGCCGTCGCGTGTGTCTACCTGTACAAGGTCGCCCTCGTTAACGAAGAGAGGTACACGAATCTCAACGCCAGTCTCAAGAGTAGCAGGCTTCAGAGTGTTTGTAGCTGTATCGCCCTTGATGCCCGGCTCTGAGTGAGTAACGCGCAGATTGGTCTTCACCGGCATCTCACCGAAGAGAACAGTCTCAGTAGAAGCGTCAGAAACAACCTCAACGATGTCGCTCTCCTTCATGAAGTCAACACCTGTGATAAGGTTGCCAGAGATAGGAATCTGGTCGTAAGTCTCCTGATTCATGAAGATATAGTCCTCACCCTCCTTGTAAAGGTACTGGTAGGGGCGGCGCTCTACGCGAACGTCCTCGAGCTTCTCAGAGATGTCGAAACGACGCTCCAACACGCGGCCGTCAACAACGTTCTTAAGCTTAACGCGCATAAATGTGTTGCCCTTACCTGGTTTAACGTGGAGGAAGTCGATGACGAAGAACAGCTTGCCATCCATACGGATGCAGGTTCCCATCTTGATGTCTTGTGAATTGATCATTGCTGTGTATATTATTGTATTATTAATTATTCGTTACGACGGATTGTCCTGTTCGTTACAATCATTTGTCTTATCCGTTATATTCATTCACGGGGCGAATACCTGAAAATAGCCCAAGTGTTTGAGTGTGTCTATGTTAAGACGATGCAAAGTTACTGAAATTCACTCAATAATGAGCAATGGGCGGTTGATTTTTTTATTATTATACGTATTCAGCGAGAAAAGAGGGGCATTTTTACAAAAAAATACATAAAATCATGGCTAAAAGGACTTTAAATCTTGCTTGTTTCAAAAATAATGAGTAATTTTGCAACCCAAAAGTGTGAACATATAACAAATAAATAAAAACAAGACAATGAAAAGAACATTTCAGCCTCACAATCGTCGCCGCGTAAACAAGCATGGCTTCCGCGAGCGCATGGCTACAAAGAATGGTCGCCGCGTGTTGGCTTCTCGCCGCGCTCATGGCCGCAAGAAGTTGACAGTATCTGACGAGCACCACGGAAAATAATCCGGTGCACGCACTGTAACGGCAGGGTGTGAAACCCAGTCGGTAGCGACGACAAAAGCGGCAGGTCATACCATGCTTGGTGTGTACGGTCTGCTGCTTTTAAAAATTAACCCCACAACGATTTGCGGACAATGCCGCAAACATGTATAACCAAATTAATTAAAAGTAAAAAAAATGATTATTGTACCAGTAAAAGATGGTGAGAACATCGAAAGAGCACTCAAGAAGTTCAAGAGAAAATTCGAAAAGACAGGCGTTGTAAAGGAGCTCCGCGCTCGTCAGCAGTACAACAAGCCTTCTGTTTTGAAGCGTCTCAAGATGGAGCACGCTATCTATGTTCAGCAGCTCCGTGCTAACGAGGAATAATCCACGTCCCTCACATTCTCACATTATTAATCTTTAATGACCGCGCACACGCACGAACGGCACAAGCCACGAATGCAGCGACGGATCGGATGGACCAGGAGGTGTATTTCCCCTTTAGACATATAATCATTTATACATAGAAATAAGCCTGCGACAACGGCATGATACCGGTGACGATATGGCAAAAAAGAGATGACAACACATCTAACCGTTTGGTTGAATGTGTTGCCATCTCTTTTTTTGTGTATTCTATTCTCTGTGGTCGGCTATTGCCTGCTTGATGAGACCCTCGAGTTCTTCCATGAGTTCGGGATTGTCCTTGAGCAGCGACTTTGTGGCGTCGCGACCCTGTGCCAGCTTCGATCCGTTGTACGAATACCATGAGCCTGACTTCTGGATGATGCCGTACTCTACGCCGAGGTCAACGATTTCGCCCACCTTAGAGATGCCTTCGCCGAACGTAATCTCAAACTCGGTCTTGCGGAACGGAGGTGCCACCTTGTTCTTGATAACCTTGACGCGCACCTGATTGCCTATAATCTGGTCGCCGTCCTTGATGCCCGTTACCTTACGGATGTCGAGACGTACTGATGCATAGAACTTCAGAGCGTTACCGCCGGTAGTGGTCTCGGGATTGCCGAACATCACACCAATCTTCTCACGCAGCTGATTGATGAAGATACATGTAGTGTTGGTCTTGGAGATTGTAGAAGTAAGCTTGCGCAGAGCCTGCGACATGAGGCGTGCCTGGAGGCCAACCTTGTTGTCGCCCATATCGCCTTCGATCTCAGCCTTAGGTGTAAGCGCAGCTACAGAGTCGATAACGATGATGTCGATGGCAGACGAACGGATGAGCTGATCGGCAATTTCGAGAGCCTGCTCGCCGTTGTCGGGCTGCGAAATCCACAAGTTGTCGACGTCAACGCCAAGCTTTGCCGCATAGAAACGGTCGAAAGCGTGCTCGGCATCGATAAAGGCTGCGATGCCGCCAGCCTTCTGCGACTCTGCAATAGCGTGAATGGCGAGTGTTGTCTTACCAGACGACTCCGGACCATAAATCTCTATAATACGTCCCTTCGGGTATCCGCCTACGCCAAGAGCAGCGTCAAGGCCGATACTTCCGGTAGGAATCACCTCGACATTCTCCACCTGCTCGTCGCCAAGCTTCATGATGGAGCCTTTGCCGAAGTCCTTTTCTATCTTTGACATCGCTGCCTGGAGTGCCTTGAGCTTGCCCTCCTGAGCGAGTGAAAGTTCTTCTGATTTAGCCATATTTTAAGTTTTGAATTTTGAATTTTGAGTTTTGAATTGTTGCCTTCGGCAATTTTGAATTTTGAATTTTGAGTTTTGAATTATCGCTACGCGATTTTGAATTATTCAATTTTGAATTGCTGTGAACAATCTTGTATATTGTCTGCTATTGTCATTTTCTTTGTTATGGACACAAGCATGCGTTTCAGTTCTTCACAATCTTTATATATAGACTCGTATTGTTTGTTCGTTATATATTGCGTTCGTTGTAGAAGACGCAACCAATACAAAGTCTCGTTTGACTCTTTAAGCGATATATATAGTTTTGCAATAAAATCCTTTTTACTTATTGCGCATTGTGCTTCCGCGATGTTTGCACCGATACTCGTACCACTGCGGAACATCTGGTCAGCAATTCTATATTCATGCTTTTCCTCATTCAGAAATCGGCATAGTCCTATTATACGAATAGAAAAATTCATGCACTTATCTTCCAAGAGGTGTCCAAAGTCACTCATAGACCGTAATTTTAAAGTAATTCAAAATTGAACAATTCAAAATCGCGTAGCGATAATTCAAAACTCAAAATTCAAAACTCAAAATTTTTACAACTCCAGGTCTCCTCCGAAGATCTCATGCCAAGGCAGACCCTGCTTGTTGAGCTGCTCCATGAACGGATCGGGATCGAACTCCTCGACGTTCCAAACGCCCGGCTTGCGCCACAGACCCTTGAAGAACATCATGGCACCGATCATTGCCGGGACACCAGTGGTGTAGCTTACGCCCTGCATACCGGTCTCCTTGTAGGCAGCCTCGTGCGAACAGTTGTTGTAAACGTAGTAGGTCTGCTCCTTGCCGTTCTTCAATCCGCGGATGCGGCAACCGATAGAGGTCTGTCCGTCGTAGTTCTCGCCGAGGTCCTGAGGGTTAGGCAGCACAGCCTTGAGGATCTGCAGAGGAACTATCTTCACCTTAACCTTCTCGTTAGGATTGTCGGCGAGCGGAGCCTCATAGGTAATCTCGTCGATGCGCGACATTCCGAGGTTCTGTATGCAGTCAAGGTATGTGAGGTACTGCTGGCCGAATGTCATCCAGAAACGTGCGCGCTTGATGGTAGGATAGTTCTTCACGAGCGATTCAATCTCCTCATGGTGGAGCAGGTAGCTCTCCTTAGGTCCTACCTCAGGATATGTGAGCGGCTTGTGGATTTCGAGCGGCTTGGTCTCCACCCACTTTCCGTCTTCCCAGTAGAGACCCTTCTGAGTGATCTCGCGGATATTGATTTCGGGGTTGAAGTTGGTAGCAAAAGCCTTGTGGTGGTTGCCTGCGTTGCAGTCGACGATGTCGAGATACTGAATCTCGTCGAAGTGATGCTTGGCGGCATAAGCGGTGAAGATGCTTGTAACACCGGGGTCGAAGCCACATCCGAGGATAGCTGTCAGTCCGGCATCTTCAAAGCGTTTCTTGTAAGCCCACTGCCAAGAGTACTCGAAGTGAGCCTCGTCCTTAGGCTCGTAGTTGGCGGTGTCGAGATAAGAGCATCCGCAAGCCAGACATGCCTCCATGATGGTGAGGTCCTGATAGGGCAATGCGAGGTTGATGACGAGCTCTGGCTTGTAGTCGTTGAAGAGCGCCTTGAGCTGCTCTACATCGTCGGCATCCACCTGAGCGGTCTTGATGTTAGGGTTGCCGATAGCCTCAACGATGCGGTCGCACTTGGCCTTTGTGCGGCTTGCGATCATGAAATCGGTGAAAACGTCAGCGTTCTGTGCAATCTTGAACGCTGCAACTGTAGCGACGCCACCGGCGCCGATCATAAGTACTTTTCCCATTGTTTCCTGTTATTTTAGTTTGTTTTAATCAAGTAAATTGCTTCTGACATCCGGAAGGATGAGCATTACAGCTCACTGCCCTTTATTCCCAAAGCGTTCATGAGCGAGTAGCCCAGTATCTCCTGACGGAAATTGCCGCCTTCGAGCGGTTGCATGGCGAAGAGCGTGACGCGCTTGTCCTCGTCGTCGACATCGCGCAGGGCGTGGCGCAGAGCGTCCCACAGTGCGGGATGTTCGGCGTTGGGTATTGCCATGACACGGTGTACGTCCTTGTGGTTGACTACCGTCTTGAGTATGTCGAGGAAGAAGTCGTCGTGCTTCACCACCTCCTCTACGGGATACGAACTGATGATGAACTCGCCCAACGTGTCCTTGAAGGCACGTGCATTGAGGTCGTCCTCGTAAGAACCGGGAGTAAAGTTGTCGAGCGCCGGCTTGTCCTTGGAGTGTATGAATATCACCTGTGTCTCGCCGTCGGCGTCGCGTTGCTCGCGCATTCCGCCGTCGAGAGCCACGCAGTCAATCCATCGTGCGGTGTCGGCCTTTGGTATGCGTCTGCCGAGCATACGTTCGAAGTTGACTATAAGATTGAAAGCCACCGAGTCGACGTAGTCGCCGTCGACGAGTATCACGTTACGGCTCCACTTTGTATTGTTGAATTCCTGTATGTCCATGTATTGATTTTTGCAGAATTACGTTGCGCCTGCAGGGCGTGTTCAGACACGGTGCATGCGCTCTACAAAGTTAAAAAAAAATTGCGAGAATATCAGTTTTGAATTGCGAGATTATTGGTTTTGAGCACAAAAGATTTGCATCAACAAAAAAGGTGCGCCAAGACGAAACCGCAGTCTCGTCCTGGCGCACCCATTGCGCTGCCCTATCCAGGGCATTATCGTAAGATTTGATTACTTCTGGAGAAGGTTCATTGTGTCCTTGGCAATCATCAGCTCCTCGTCAGTCGGGATAACGCAAACGGTAACCTTTGAGTCAGGAGCAGAGATGATGGCCTCTTCGCCACGCACCTTGTTGGCCTCTGCGTCCATCTTAACGCCGAGGAACTCGAGTCCTGAGCATGATTCGAGACGTGTGCCAACCTGGTTTTCGCCTACGCCTGCTGTCCAAACGATGATATCAACGCCACCCATTGCAGCTGCATAAGCGCCGATGTACTTCTTGATGCGGTAGTTGTACATCTTCAGAGCGAGCTGAGCACGCTCGTTGCCCTCTTCGGCTGCCGACTCAATCTCGCGCATGTCGCTTGAGATGCCGGTAATACCGAGCACGCCACTCTCCTTGTTGAGGAAGTCAGCCATTTCCTGAGGCTTCTTGCCGAGCTTCTCCATGAGGAATGTAACGGCTGAAGGATCGATGTCGCCCGAACGGCTACCCATCATAACACCTGCCAACGGAGTGAGACCCATTGATGTGTCTACGCACTTGCCGAACTTAACGGCTGATACAGAAGCACCGTTGCCGATGTGGCAGGTGATAATGCGCTGAGTGTTGATGTCGCGTCCGAGGAACTCGCAAACGCGCTGTGAAACGTAGCGATGGCTGGTTCCGTGGAAGCCGTAACGACGTACGTGATACTTCTCGTACAACTCGTAAGGAATTGCATAGAGGTAAGCGTAGTCGGGCATTGTGCTGTGGAAGGCGTTGTCGAACACGCAAACCTGCGGTGTGTTAGGCATGAGCTTGTCTACAGCACGCAAGCCTTTGAGGTGTCCGGCGTTGTGAACGGGAGCGAGGTCGCACAGACTCTCGATGCCATCCTCTACGCTCTTGTCAACAATGACGCTCTTCTCGAAGAGGTCGCCACCCTGCACGATACGGTGACCTACTGCATCTATCTCGTCAAGGCTCTTGATTGCGCCGATTTCCGAGTCGAGCAGACACTGGAATACGAAGTTGACACCTTCCTTGTGGTCGGGCATGTCGTGCATGATCTTCTTCTTCTCGCCATTAGGCAGAGTCACCTTGATGAATGCTTCGTCAAGACCGATACGCTCAACACCGCCTGCTGCGAGGACAGAGTTGTCGTCCATGTTGTACAACTTGTATTTGATTGATGAACTTCCGCAGTTCAATACTAAGATTTTCATGTTTAGAATTTTGAATTTTGAGTTTTGAGTTTTGAATTGTCGGCTTACAGCCGATTTTGAGTTTTGAGTTTTGAGTTTTGAATTGTTGCGACAATGCCGCAATTTTGATTTATTTATTTTTGATTTGGTCAATCACCTTTGTCTGTCATCTTTTTTGTGATGGATACAAGCATACGCTTTAGTTCTTCACAATCATTATTTACAGACTCAAACTGCCTGTTGTTAATAAACTGCGTTCTTTGCAGAAGGCGCAGCCAATAAAGAGTTTCGTTAGCCTCTTTTAAAGAGATGTAGAGTTTTGCAATGAAATCGCTCTTGCTTATGGCACACTGTGCCTCAGCTACATTTGCGCCAATGCTTGTTCCGCTTCGGAACATCTGGTCGGCAATTCGGTATTCGTGCTTTTCTTCGTTCAGAAATTTGCACAATCCGACTATACGAATGGAGAAGTTCATACACTTCTCTTCCAAGAGTTTACCAAAGTCACTCATAGGCGTAAGGCGCTTCCTGCCAATTCAAAATTGGGAAATTCAAAATCGGCTTGCCGATAATTCAAAATTCAAAACTCAAAACTCAAAATTGTAATAACGCATCTGCGTTATTACTTTGCGTCCATTGCCTGGCAAGCTGTGATAGCTACCATGTAGTAGATGTCCTCTACTGAGCAACCACGAGAGAGGTCGTTGACCGGACGTGCGATACCCTGAAGGATCGGACCGATGGCAATGGCATCGCCGAGACGCTGTACGAGCTTGTAAGAGATGTTGCCTACTTCGAGGTTTGGAACAACGAGTACGTTGGCATGACCGGCAATAGGTGAACCAGGAGCCTTCTTCTCGCCTACTGCAGGAACGAGAGCGGCATCAGCCTGAAGCTCGCCGTCGAGCTTGAGCTCGGGAGCCATTTCGTGAGCCAGACGTGTAGCCTCAACTACCTTGTCTACAACCTCGTGGCTTGCAGAACCCTTAGTTGAGAAGCTGAGCATAGCAACGCGCGGATCCTGGATGCCGGCAACTGAGCGTGCAGTCTGTGCTGTACATACAGCAATCTGAGCAAGCTGGTCGGCTGTAGGAACCGGTGTTACGGCAACGTCACCCATAACGATGATGCCGTCGTCGCCATACTGATGCTCGTGTGTGAGCATAAGCATTGCACCGCTGACACATGTCACGCCCGGAGCGCACTTGATAATCTGCAAAGCAGGACGCAGTGTGTCGCCAGTTGTGCTCAACGCACCCGAAATCTGACCGTCAGCACCCTCTGTCTTGATGATCATGCAACCGAGATAGAGCGGGTTCTTCACGAGTTCGCGAGCCTGCTCGATGGTCATGCCCTTCTTCTTGCGCAGTTCGGCAAGCAGTGTGGCATACTCCTCGGCCTTGGGATTGTTCTCTGGGTCGACAATTGTTGCCTTGTCGATGTTGTGGAGATCCCACTTCTCGGCGAGAGTCTTGAGTTCCTCAGGGTTGCCGATGAGGATAAGATTGGCAATGTCGTCGGCCAATACGCGGTCGGCTGCTCTAAGTGTACGCTCCTCGGTAGCCTCGGGGAGCACGATGCGCTGTTTGTCGCTCTTGGCGCGCGCAACGATGTGTTCAAGTAAGTTCATAATTATGTGGAATAACTTTAGTTTTTAATAATTCGTGTTTAGCTGTTTTGTCACGTTGACTTTGCAAAATTAGTAAAAATAAATGAGCTACGCACCGCGTAACTCATTTATTTTAGAAGTTCATCTCTTTAGAGAGTATATTCTCCAGTTTCTCAGCCGAAAGACGCAGTTGGAACTCGCCTTTTATTGCCACACTGATGCCTCCGGTCTCTTCGGACACCACAATGGCTATACAGTCGCTATCCTGCGAAATGCCGAGTGCGGCACGATGGCGCAGTCCTAATTCCTTGGGAATGTCATGGTTGTGGGCAACAGGCAGAATGCAGCCGGCGGCACGTATGCGCTTGCCGGTGATAATCATGGCTCCGTCGTGCAGCGGCGAGTTCTTGAAGAAGATGTTCTCGATGAGCCGCTGGTTGATACGCGCGTCGATAAGGTCGCCCGTGTCCACGATGTCGTCAAGCCGTACGCCTCGCTCTATCACCATGAGGGCACCCACCTTGCCACGCGACATATCCATACACGCCAGCACGATGGGCATGATGGTCTCCTTGTCAATGAGTTTCTTCTTGTCCTTGCCGCCTACCATGAACAGCTGCGTGAACTGCTTGAAGCGCTGATGGGCGCCAAGCGAGTAAAGGAATCGGCGTATCTCTTCCTGAAAGAGCACTATCAATCCGATTACTCCCACACTTACCAGCTTGTCCATAATGGCACCCAAGAGTCGCATCTCAAGCACCTGGCTCACGAAGAGCCACACCATTACAAACACGATAATACCGATGAAGACATTGAGCGAGCGGCTCTCCTTCATCAGACGGTAGATGTAGTAGAGCATCAAGGCGACAAGCAATATGTCGATGATGTCTTTTATTCCGAATGCGAACATATATTCTAAATTTTGAGTTTTGAATTTTGAATTTTGAATTATTGCGGTATGTTACCGCAATTTTGAGTTTTGAATTTTGAATTTTAAATGATGAGTTCATATAGTATATGTTGGCTGAGAACTCAACATTGAACAATTCACAATCGGCTATAAGCCGACAATTCAAAACTCAAAATTCAAAATTCAAAATTGTTGAAGCAACCGAGTTGCTTCTACCGCCTCCTTCACATCATGCACACGAAGTATTGAGGTTCTCTTCTGCAAAGCTATGGTGTTGAGTACGGTGGTGCCGTTGAGCGATGTAGTAGGGTCGCCGCCCAGAAGCTTGTATATCATGCTCTTGCGCGAGATGCCCACGAGCACGGGCAGACCAAATTCCAGCAACCGCTCCGAATGCTTCATAATCTCGTAGTTCTGCTCAAGCGTCTTGCCGAAGCCGTAGCCGGGATCGAGTATGATGTCCTTGGCACCCAGGCTATGCAGTCGCTGCACCTCTTCGGCAAAACCGAGCATCATCTTCTCAAGCGTGGGCTGCACCGACATTAATATATAAGGTACGCCAAGACGCGCCACCGTCTCAAACATGTCGCCCTCTTCGTGTATCGCCTGACCTACAATGCCAGTCAGTCCGCCCTCCGACACATCGTTGATTATGTCGGCACCGAACTCCTCTACACATCTACGTGCCACAAGCGGACGATAGGTATCGACGCTGACTATGGCATCGGGCTGCTCACGGTGCACTATCTGGAGGGCGCGCTTCAAGCGCGCTGTCTCCTCCTCAACACTCACCACTTCAGCACCGGGACGTGTCGAGAAGGCACCGACATCAATGATTCTGCCACCTTCGGCAATGATTTGGTTGGCTCGCTCGGCTATCTCAGCCTCTGTCTGCTTGCGCGAACCGCTATAGAAAGAGTCGGGTGTTGCATTGAGTATGCCCATTACCATGGGTTGTGAGAGGTCAACGAGTCGGCCTCTTACATTAATAGTATATTGCATTGTAGATTATTGTTTTCGTTATTAGGCGCAAATTACGCAATAAAAATCGAAACAGCCAAATTATTCAAGTGAATTAAGTGTAATTGCATATAAAAAGCAAAAGCCGCCTGGCATCACTGTCAGACGGCCCGATTCAAATTGTCATTATCAAACAATTACAAACTGCTTTTACTTGTTTTCTGTTTCTAAAAAAGAATAGCTGCTACTCTTGCAGCCCAAAAATAATGTTCGATTCTACATTACTGATTTTTTAATTCATTGTTTCAGCTCATCAATCTGCTTTGTGTACAACCTTCAGTCTACACGCAGCACATGAGCCATTATATATTGAAGTTTCTGTGTCGTCACTTTCCTGCTCATTTTACCTTGTGTGTTCTATCTCTAAGCAGCGATAGCAAAGGTAGAAAATTGTTTCTTTAAACGCGTGTCATTCAGTAAAAATGATGTACCATAAAGTAAAAAGTGAGACGCAAAAAAACAAAAGAAGTTGGAGTCCATTTGTCAAAACTTTGCGAAACGCACGTTATGCGACTCTCACAAAGCCATTTCGCTTCGATATTGTTGCGGACTACATCCATTCTTCTGGATGAAAGCGCGTCGGAATGTTGACAGCGAATTGAAGCCGGACATCTCTGCTATTATCTCAAGAGTATAGTCGGTGTCGCTCAGAAGCCCCATTGAATGACGCACACGATAGTTGTTCACATACTCGTAGAACGACTGTTCGCACGTATGATTGAAATACTGGCTCATATAGGTTCGGTTGGTGCCGATACGTGCAGCAAGGTCTGACAGACGTAGTTTCGGATTAAGATAAATCTTGTCTTCTTCGAAGGCTTTATATATATCAGCAACCATCTGCTCGTCTACATCTGATGTCTGTGGCGAGGACTCCACACTGACGGGAGCTGGAACTGCAGGTTGCGGACATGGTTGTTGTTCTGAACTGTCTGTTGTCTGCGCCTCAATATCACTACTATCCATCGCCCCACTGCCACTGCTACCCACCACTTCGCGGAACACAACGTCCTGTCTGTTGATGAAATAGCACACTACCGACCACGACACAAGCGAGACTGTCATATAAACCAAGTCGGAGAAATAGCCTTTGAACAAAGCCTGGTATACCCAGGCGGCAAGTATAATATAGAAAAATATCATCACTCCACGAAGCCAATGCAGATTGATTTCTTCATCGTACGAGTATTCCTCTTTCAGTCTTCGGTGGTATATGGGCAATTCGTGCAAGGTCCACACGGCACACCATGTGCCATAGGCAATAGACATGGCTATAAGAGCATAGAAAAAGAATGAGTTGACGAAGACTATATATAATAAGGAGAATATCAGAAACGGCAACTCAGCCAGTAAGCCACGACGCAACGTAACAGAACCTGGACGACAGAACTCGAACAACACCATGGCGTAAACCGGTACGGTGACCATGTCTAAACACGTTGACAAACGATCACGAAAACAATCGTCGGTATAAAAAAAACTCACCCATGGCAAGTCCTTGATATACTGAAACGCTATCAACAGCATAAGAGCACCTATCAGTCGTTTGGACAACGGCAGACCACGACGGCTGAATATCCAAGCCATCATCAAGTGAAACATGATGCACATTCCGTACATCAAATAAAGAATATGTTCGAGTTCCATAGTTAGCAGTTTGTGCAGGCTATGGCTTCAAAACCATAGCCTGGTGAAAATTCAGGTAAATAAGCGTATCAGAACATCTGACTAACTCTTCTCACGCCAGCGACAAGAGCGTCGATTTCTTCCTTTGTATTATACAGTGCGAACGATGCACGCACTACGCCTTGCACACCAAGACGGTCCATTACGGGCTGGGCGCAGTGATGACCGGTGCGCACGGCTATGCCAAGACGGTCGAGCAATGTTCCCATGTCGAGATGATGTATGTCGCCAACGAGGAACGACACTACCGCATCCTTACCCTCGGTGGTGCCGAAAAGGCGCATATCGGGTATCTCAGCCAACTGCTTCATACAGTATTCGGTGAGTTCGTGCTCATGTCGGGCGATGTTGTCCATGCCGAGAGCCGACACATAATCGATGGCTGTTGCGAGTCCGTGAGTGGCTACATAGTCGGGAGTGCCTGCCTCAAACTTGAACGGAAGTTTCTCGAACACCGTCTTCTCGAAGCTCACACTCTCTATCATCTCACCTCCACCCTGATAGGGCGGCATACGGTCGAGCCACTCTTCCTTGCCATACAGCACTCCGATGCCCGTCGGACCGTAAATCTTATGACCCGAGAAGGCGAAGAAGTCACAGTCCATAGCCTGCACGTCTACTGCAAAATGAGGAGTCGACTGCGCTCCGTCTACCAATACGGGCACGCCATGGTCGTGGGCTATGCGGATGATGTCATTCACGGGATTGACTGTTCCGAGCGTATTGCTTACGTGGGCTATGCTGACAATCTTGGTCTTGTCGCTGAACAGCTGCTCGTAAGTCTCCATATCGAGCTTTCCGCTGTCGTCCATCGGTATCACCTTGAGCGCAATGCCACGCTTGGCGGCTTGCAACTGCCAAGGCACAATGTTGGAGTGATGCTCCATGACCGACACTATCACCTCGTCGCCCTCGTGCATAAACTCCTCGCAGAACGAAGAAACGACAAGATTGATGCTCTCCGTTGTGCCGCGTGTGAAGATAATCTCCTCAGTCTTGGGAGCATTGATAAACTTGCGTACGGTTTCACGGGCAGCCTCGTGCAGGTCGGTGGCACGCTGCGACAGATAATGCACTCCACGATGTACGTTGGCATTAGCGTTGAGATATTCATCGCGCATGGCATCAAGCACACACAATGGCTTCTGTGTCGTAGCCGCATTGTCGAGATATACGAGTGGGCGGTCGTAGACGGTGCGAGACAGTATTGGGAAGTCCTCGCGAACTTTATTGATATCGTACATTTGTATATTAGTTAAGAATTGAGAGTTGAGAGTTATGAAATGTAATACAATTATAACTCTCAATTCTTAATTTTCAATTTACTTGCACATTTTGCAGCCTTCACACTTGCTCAGTTCGCCACGGAATCGCTTCTCTACAAGATAGTGCAGGCGGTCGCGCAGTGGTTCAAGCTGTATCTGGTCTATCACTTCATTGACAAAAGCGAACTCAAGGAGCAGTTTGGCCTCCTTCTCGCTGATGCCACGCTGTCGCATATAGAACAATGCGGCATCATTGAGCTGTCCTACGGTAGAGCCATGCGAGCATTTCACGTCGTCGGCGTATATCTCAAGCATCGGCTGGGTGTACATTCTGGCTGTCTTTGTGGTGCAAAGGTTCTGGTTTACTTCTTCACTGACAGTCTTCTGTGCTCCATGACGCACGAGAACACGACCTGCGAACGCTCCAGTCGACTTGTCGTCGAGCACATACTTGTAGAGTTCGTGACTCGTGCAGTGGCTCACCTGATGGTCGATGAGCGTGTTGTTGTCGACGTGCTGTGTCTTGTCGGCTATCACGCAGCCGTTGCACCAGCACTCAGCACCCTCACCCTTCAGCATCACGTCGAGACGGTTGCGGGTCACGCCGTTATGCAGGGTGATTACGTTGTGGTGGAAACGTGAGTCGCGCTGCTGCTCAACATATACGTTCGACACGCGTGTGTTCTTGTAGTGGGTCTCCTCCATGCAGTACAGCTCAAGCGAAGCGTTGGCTCCGACATAAGCCTCTATGATCTGCGTTGTAAGGAACTGGCTGTCGTCGGCGGCATGGTCGCAGAAAAGAAACTTGGCATTGGCGCCTTCCTCCATGACGATGAGCACACGACGGTTTACCATCAGGTCTACAGCAGAGCGCAGAATGTTTATCACCTGCACCGTCTTGTCTACTACGACATTCTTCTTCACGTACACCAACAGTCCGTCCTGTGCCAGCATTGTGTTGAGAGCGGTGATGCCGTCCTCGTCGGTCTTTGCCAGACGGGCGTAGTATTTGGCAACAAACTCAGGGTTCTGCTTGGCATAATCGGCAAGCGACGCCACTACGATGCCCTCCGGAAGATTCTCCTTAGGCTGCAAAGCCTGGCGGAACTGGTCGTTTACGATGAAGTAGAGCGATGTGCTTAGATTGGGCACGTCACAACGGAATGCCTTATACGGGTCGACAGGCACTTCAATACGGTTGATGTTCAATCCGTAGTTTGGTTCGAAGAGCTTGTCGTTGGTTGTGTATTTATATCTCTCAACCTTTCGCGACGGGAAACCCAAGCGCTCAAAATCAGCAAAAGCAGCGTCACGCACGGCGTTCAGTGCGTCGGCGCTGTGTGCGCAGATTTGTTCGCGTGTGTCGCGATATAGGTCGATGTATTGTTGTTCGCTGTTCATTATTACTCCTCTCCTATCTCTGCTTTAATCCAGTCGTATCCTCTCTGCTCAATCTCCTTGGCAAGTTCTGGTCCGGCAGTCTTCACGATGCGTCCCTTGTAGAGCACGTGCACAACGTCGGGCTTGATCATATCGAGCAGACGCTCGTAGTGAGTGATTACGATGGCTGATGTCTCGGGATTGTGCATCTTGTTTACACCGTCGGCAACAATGCGCATTGCGTCGACATCAAGTCCTGAGTCTGTTTCGTCGAGTATGGCAAGCTTCGGTTCGAGCATTGCCATCTGGAATATCTCGTTGCGCTTCTTCTCTCCGCCCGAGAAGCCCTCGTTTACAGAGCGGCGTGTGAACTTAGAGTCAAGTTCTACAATCTTGCGCTTCTCGTTCATGAGCTTAAGGAAGTCGCCTGCCTTCAGTTCGGGCAGACCCTGATACTTGCGTTTCTCGTTGACAGCAGCCTTGAGGAAGTTGGTCATCGACACGCCCGGTATCTCCACCGGATACTGGAACGAGAGGAAGAGTCCCTCGTGTGCGCGGTCTTCAGGCTTCATCTCAAGGATGTTCTTGCCGTTAAACCAAGCCTCGCCCTCAGTGACCTCATAGAGAGGGTTGCCGGTGAGCACAGCACTAAGAGTAGACTTACCGGAACCGTTAGGTCCCATGATGGCGTGGATTTCGCCGTCTTTTATTGTGAGGTTGATGCCTCGTAGTATTTCCTTGCCAGCAATTGTGGCGTGGAGGTTCTTAACTTCTAACATATTGAATTTTGAATTTTGAGTTTTGAATTTTGAGTTTTGAATTTTGAGTTTTGAGTTTTGAATTGTTGCGGCAAGCCGCAATTTTGAGTTTATCAATTTTGAATTTTATCAATTTTGAATTCAAAATTCAAAAATGTTCAATTCAAAATCGGCTCTGCCGATAATTCAAAACTCAAAACTCAAAATTCAAAACTCCTTTTATCCAACTGTTCCCTCAAGCGATACGCTCAGCAGCTTCTGAGCCTCAACGGCAAACTCCATCGGAAGCTTGTTGAGCACTTCCTTGGCGTATCCGTTTACGATGAGTCCTACTGCCTGCTCAGTCGGTATGCCACGCTGATTGCAGTAGAATAGCTGGTCTTCTGAGATTTTTGAGGTTGTAGCCTCATGCTCTACTACAGCAGTATCGTTGTGAATATCCATATATGGGAAGGTGTGTGCTCCGCAGTCGGAACCGAGCAGCAACGAGTCGCACGACGAATAGTTGCGGGCGTTGTCGGCATTGCTTGTGGCACGTACCAGTCCACGGTATGAGTTCTGGCTGTGCCCAGCAGATATACCCTTCGAGATGATTGTCGACTTGGTGTTCTTGCCCATATGAATCATCTTCGTTCCAGTGTCTGCCTCCTGATAGTTATTGGTCACTGCCACTGAGTAGAACTCTGCCTGCGAACCGTCGCCACGCAGAATGCACGACGGATACTTCCATGTTATGGCAGAACCTGTCTCCACCTGAGTCCACGACAGTTTTGAGTTGACACCGCGCAGGTCGCCACGCTTTGTAACAAGGTTGAGCACACCGCCCTTGCCATGCTCGTCACCCGGATACCAGTTCTGCACAGTTGAGTACTTCACCTCGGCGTTGTCGTTGACGATAATCTCCACGATAGCGGCGTGCAGCTGGTTCTCGTCGCGCATCGGAGCGGTACATCCTTCAAGATACGAAACGTATGCATCGTCATCAGCAATGATGAGAGTACGCTCAAACTGACCCGTATTGCGGGCGTTGATGCGGAAGTAAGAGCTCAGCTCCATCGGACAGCGCACGCCCTTAGGGATATATACGAACGAACCGTCGCTGAATACGGCGCTGTTGAGCGCTGCATAGAAGTTGTCACGATACGGCACTACCGAACCGAGATACTGCTTCACGAGGTCGGGATGATTCTTTATGGCGTCGCCGATAGAGCAGAATATGATGCCCTTTTCGGCAAGATGCTGTGAGAATGTTGTCTTCACCGACACTGAGTCCATGATGGCATCTACAGCAACGCCGCTCAGTGCGAGACGTTCCTCAAGAGGAATGCCAAGCTTGTCGAATGTCTTCATCAGCTCCGGGTCAATCTCCTTCTTCTCGTCCTTGGGCTTCTTTGCGAGCGGGTCGGCATAATAGGATATTGCCTGATAGTCGATTTCGGGCAGATGAACATGTCCCCATGTGGGCTGTTCGAGTGTCTGCCAGTGGCGGAACGCCTTCAATCGGAACTCGAGCATCCATTCCGGCTCTCCCTTCTTTTGGGAAATCAGGCGCACGACGTCCTCGTTGAGTCCCTTCTCTATGATGTCGGTATGCACGTCGGTGGTGAAGCCGTATTCGTATTTCTGCTCTGCCACCTGGCGCACAAAGGCATTTTTTGTATCTTTATTTTCCATTTTTGCAGTAAGTTAGCCGGATGCCGGGCGCTCATTTGAGCCGTGCATTCCGACGTTCTGTTTTAAAATGCAAAATTACTAAATCCGTAGTGATTTAACGAAAAATATACATTATTTTATTATAACAAAAAATTGCCGTGCAAGGAACTAATTCCCAACACGGCAATTTTGCTTATGTAAGTATTATTACAGAGTCTGCTTAACCTCAATCTCGGTGAAGGTCTCGAGCACGTCACCCTGCTGGATGTCGTTGAAGTTGACGAGCGAGATACCACACTCGAAGTTGGTGGCAACCTCCTTAACGTCGTCCTTGTAGCGCTTGAGGGCTGCAATCTCGGCGGTGTGAACCACGATACCGTCGCGTACGACGCGGGCCTTGTCGGCACGGTGTACCTTACCCTCAGTGACGTAACATCCGGCAACGGTTCCGACCTTAGAAATCTTGTAAACCTCGCGTACCTCAACCTGACCGGTGATAACTTCCTTCTTCACCTTGTCGAGCATACCGATCATGGCTGACTTGACGTCGTCGATAGCGTCGTAGATGACTGAGTAGGTATTGATTTCTACACCCTCCTGCTCAGCAAGCTTGCGTGCTGCTGCCGAAGGACGCACCTGGAAGCCTACGATGATGGCATCGGAAGCATCGGCAAGCGTAACGTCGCTCTCCGAAATCTGTCCCACAGCCTTGTATATAACGTCCACCTTGATTTTCTCGGTAGACATCTTGATGAACGAATCCGACAAAGCCTCGATAGAACCGTCGGTGTCGCCCTTGACGATGATGTTGAGCTCCTTGAACGATCCGAGTGCGATACGGTGAGAGATGTCCGACAGTGTAAGACGCTTCTGAGTACGCAGACCCTGCTCACGCTGCAGCTGCAGACGCTTGTTGGCAATGTCGCGTGCCTCCTGTTCGGTCTCAAGAGTGTGGAATGAGTCACCTGCAGTAGGAGCACCGTTGAGACCGAGGATGATAGCCGGCTCAGCCGGTCCTGCCGACTCGATGCGCTGGTTACGCTCGTTGAACATAGCCTTGATACGGCCCCATGATGTTCCGGCGATGATGTTGTCGCCTACGCGCAGTGTACCGTTGCTTACGAGCACTGTCGAAACATAGCCACGACCCTTGTCGAGCGACGACTCGATGATAGAGCCTGTAGCCTTGCGGTTAGGATTGGCCTTGAGGTCAAGCATTTCTGCCTCAAGCAGCACCTTCTCCAGAAGGTCGTTAACGCCCTGACCCTTCTTGGCACTGATTTCCTGACACTGGTACTTACCGCCCCACTCCTCAACGAGGAGGTTCATGGCAGAGAGTTCCTCACGTACACGGTCGGCATTAGCGCCCGGCTTGTCTATCTTGTTGATAGCAAACACCATCGGTACGTTGGCAGCCTGACAGTGTGCTATCGCCTCCTTGGTGGTAGGCATCACGGCGTCGTCGGCAGCGATGATGATGATGGCGATATCGGTAACCTGAGCACCACGGGCACGCATGGCGGTAAACGCCTCATGACCCGGAGTATCAAGGAATGTTATCTTGCGTCCGTCCTCAAGCTGAACGTTGTATGCACCGATGTGCTGTGTGATACCACCAGCCTCACCTGCGATAACGTTGGTCTTGCGTATATAGTCGAGCAATGATGTCTTACCGTGGTCTACGTGACCCATCACGGTAACAATCGGCGCACGCGGGATGAGGTCGTTCTCGTCGTCCTCTACCTCGGTGATTGCCTCCTGCACCTCAGCGCTGACATATTCGGTCTTGAATCCGAACTCCTCAGCCACGAGGTTGATGGTCTCGGCATCCAGACGCTGGTTGATCGACACCATGATACCTACGCTCATGAGTGTTCCGATCACCTGGTTTACCGATACGTTCATCATCGTAGCCAGTTCCGAAACAGTCACAAACTCGGTCAGCTTCAGTGTCTTGCTCTCCTTCTTCTCCTCGCGACGCTCCTCATTCATCTTTTCCTGAGCAGCCTCACGCTTCTCCTTACGATACTTGGCACCCTTCTTGTTCTGGCTCTGCTTGCTTGTGAGTCGTGCAAGCGTCTCCTTTACCTGGCGTGCTACGTCCTCGTCGTTCACCTCAGCAGGCTTCTGCTGTCCGCGTCCGCGATTCTTCTTCTTGTTCTTGCCGCTTCCGCCACCGTTGCCTCCGGCGTTGGTGTTCTTGCCACCCTGTCCGCCAGGCTGGTTGGCAGCAGCATTGATGTCTACGCGCACCTTGTTGATGCGTTCGCGCTTCTTCTTGTCGCCGCGCTGCTGCTGCGACTTCTCCTCGCGCTCCTTACGCTTCTCTTCCTTCGACTTCTTCTTGGGGCGTGTGCTCTGGTTGAGCGCGTTGAGGTCGATCTTGCCGAGTACGTTCACCTTAGGTGTGTTGAGCATCTTCTTCTCGCTCTTGGTGGTGAACAGTGTTGAGTCCGTCTTAGTGGTCTCAGCGGCTGGTTTCTGTTCGGTGGTTGCGGCTGGTTTCGCATCCGTTTTTGTGGCAGCCGTAGTAGGCTCCTGCTTCACTTTGGGTTTGTTCTCTTTGTCTTGAACCACTGGCTTTTGTATTTTTTTTGTTTCCGTCTTTTCCACAGTCTTGCTGGCAGTAGCCTCGCTGCCCTGTGTATTTTTGTTGTTTGCCGGCTTCTGACTTACGGCAGCAGTCTTGGCCTGAGGCTCCTTACGAGCCTCAGGTGCAGCTGGCTTCAGCTCGGAAGGCTTCTTTCCGATGCTGTCAAGGTCAATCTTGCCCAACGGCTTGTACTGCTGCTGGGTAGACGATGAAAGGATTCGTTCGGCACGTGTGTCGTCCTTCTTCTTCTCTTTCGGCTTTTTCTGCAAGAGTTTTTCAGCTTGAGAACGCACCTCCTTGTCCTGCTGGAATGCTCCGGCGAGGGCATTGTACTGAGCGTCACTCAGTTTGAAGCTCGGCTCTGCCTTCACTTCTCCCAGTTCGCTTCTTTTCTCAAGGAACTCCACTGCCGTCTGGAGTCCTATATTCAACTCTCGTAATGCTTTGTTTAACCTGATGCTCATATTTATCTGTTTTAAAAGTAAAAGAGTAAAAGAGTAAAAAAGTAAAACGTCTACCTACCTCTGCTTTGTCGCTACTCTATTTACGTCTTTTCCTTTTGCTTTGTTAGGGTTTTATTATTAATTACTTACAGCATGTCCGCAACATGCCAAACTTGAGTTCCTATTAGATACTCGCTAAGGGAGTTCCAAGAAACCTCGCGGTTTCTGAAGCCCCCTTATATGCAATATCAGCTTACTCGAACTCAGCGCGGAGCACTTTCAGCACGTTGTCTACGGTCTCCTCTTCGAGGTCGGCCTTTTCAACAAGCATGTCGCGCGGTGCGTTGAGCACGGCCTTGGCGGTGTCGAGACCGATGCCCTTGATGGCGTCGATCACCCACTGGTCGATCTCGTCAGAGAATTCGTCGAGATAGATATCCTCGTCGGCATCCTCCTCGCTCACCTCGCGGAATACGTCGATGGTGTACTCGGTCAGCATTGACGCGAGCTTGATGTTCATACCGCCACGGCCGATGGCAAGGCTCACCTCCTCCGGCTTCAGATATACCTCAGCCTTGTGGTTCTCCTCGTCAATCTTGATGGTCGACACCTTAGCGGGCGAAAGCGCACGCTGGATGAAGAGCTTTGTATTGGCGGTGTAGTTGATTACGTCGATGTTCTCGTTGCACAGTTCGTGCACGATGCCGTGTACGCGGCTGCCCTTCACGCCTACGCAGGCTCCTACGGGGTCGATACGGTCGTCGAAGCTCTCAACGGCAATCTTGGCGCGCTCGCCCGGCATGCGTGCTATGCGGCGGATGGCGATGAGTCCTTCAGCGATTTCGGGCACCTCAGCCTCCAGCAGGCGCTGCAGGAACATTGGGCTTGTGCGCGAAAGTATAATCTTGGGGTTGTTGTTCTCGTTGTCTACACGCTCAATGACGGCGCGTATTGTCTCGCCCTTGCGATACTGGTCGGCAGGTATCTGCTCTGCCTTAGGCAGGATGAGCTCGTTGTTCTCGTCGTCTACTACGAGCACCTCGCGCTTCCACACCTGATAAACCTCGGCTGCGATCACCTGTCCTACGCGGTCCTTGTACTTGTTGTAGAGCGAGTCGTGCTCAAGCTCAAGAATCTTCGATGCGAGGGTCTGTCGCAGGTTGAGTATGGCACGGCGGCCAAACTTGGCGAATTCAACACGTTCTGATACGTCCTCACCCACCTCGTAGTCGGGCTCTATCTTGCGTGCCTCCGTCAAGGCTATCTGCTTGTTTTCGTCCTCTACCTCGCCGTCAGCTACAACCACACGGTTGCGGTAAATCTCGAAGTCGCCCTTGTCGGGGTTGACGATAACGTCGAAGTTCTCGTCGCTGCCGAATATCTTTGCCAGAACGTTACGGAAGCTCTCTTCCAGAACGCTTACTAAAGTGGTGCGGTCGATGTTCTTGGTCTCCTTGAATTCCTTGAACGAGTCGAACATGCTCACAATGTCGTCTTTCTTTGCTGCTGCCATAGCTTATTTGAAATTTATTAAGTATTTTGTATATTTCACCTTATCCATCTGGAATGTGCGGTCTACGTCCACAAGCTGCGGGCGCTTCTTGCCTTCCACTTTCTGTTTCTCCTGAACAGTCACCACAAAGTCATTGCCGTCGACGCTCTTCAACACGCCCTTGTACTTCAGTCCATCGGCATCAAGCACCTCTACGTCCTTGCCCACAAAGCAGTGATACTGCTGCGGCACCTTAAAGGGCTGACCCAATCCTGCCGAACCTACTTCGAGTTCGTAGTCTTCCTCGTCGCGGCTCAGATGATCTTCGATGTAACGGCTCAACTCCACGCAGTCCTCAATCCACACGCCATCGGCATGGTCTATCTCAACTACGATGCGGTCGTCGGGGCTTACTTCCACGTCGACAAGAAAGTACTCCTTGCCGTCGAGCCACTCATTAACAATACTTTTTACGGTGTTTTTGTCTATCATATAAATACATTAGAGAATAAAAAATGAGGAGCTCTCTCGGAGCCCCTCATTCCACTGAACGATGCAAAATTACTAAATTTCTGCAACGTACACAAATATTTACTACATTTTCTATTCTATAGTCCCCAAAAAGCCGATACACAACAACAATAACCACAAAAACATGCAAGTTTGCAGTGCATACTACTCCCCTCCCTACGGGGGAGGGGCTGGGGGTGGGGCTTTGTGGGGCTTTGTGGGGCTTCCTTTTTACCTTCCAATCCACGCCTCAGGATTCAGGCGGTTCTGCATCTTGCGCAGCTGGAACTGAAGGATATTATCCTGTGCCACTGTGCCCAGACTCTGACGTGTAGACACCTTCTGTCCACGCTGCACAGCCACCGAGCGCAGATTGCAATATACTGATATGTAGGCACCATGGCGCACCATCACCACGTACGAACCGCCGTATCCGAATACGGCACTCACCTCGCCATCATATATCGCGCGTGCCTGACAGCCCGGCTGACCCATGATGTTGATGCCCTTGTTGTCGATGGTCACGCCCTTGAGTCCTGCCACGGAGTTCTGTCCGTAATGACTGACGATGCGTGCACTGCCCGTGATAGGCATTGGCAGACGACCCTTGTTGGCTTCAAATCCTCCCGACATCATGCGATCTACCGACGACATGGTGGCGGTCTGTTCCACTTCCTTGCGTGCCTGGGCTATCTCCTTGGTGGAGCGCTGCTCGTCGGCGCGTGCCTTACGCTCCACAGCCTCGCGCTGAGCCGCAGCCTCGCGTGCACGCTGTTCGGCGGCAGCCTTCTGTTCGGCAGCCTCGCGTGCCGCAGCCTCAGCCGCAGCCTGCGCCTTTCTCTTAGCCTCGGCATCGCGCTGGCGCTGTGCTTCGGCACGGGCGGCAGCCTCACGTTCCTGTGCAGCACGAGCTTCAGCCTTGGCACGTGCCTCAGCCTCGCGTGCCTCACGCAGTCGGCGTTCGTTCTCTATACGTGCGCGTTCAGCCTCAGCACGCTTGCGTGCCAGTTCCTCCTCACGGCGTTTCTTGGCAGCGGCAGCCGCAGCCGCACGGCGCTTTGCCTCCTCGGCAGCACGCACACGAGCCTTCTCCACCTCGATGGCAATGAGTCGGTCAATCTGAGCGTTGATAGCCGAAGCGTCCTTGCGCTGCTTGTCTATGACGCGCTGTATGGTCTTCTGCTGTTTCTGCAGCGAGTTCACCACCTGCTGCTGCTCCTGTTGCTTGCCTTCAAGCTGCTTTCGTTCCTGCTGTCCACGATAGAGCATGTTGTTCTTCTGGCCCTTCACCTGCTGCAGCTGCGCGTGCTTCTCGTTCACCTGCGCCTGCTTCACCTTCACCATTTCGCCCTGCGCCTTCTGCCATGAGGCATACTCACGCACAAAGCGCAGTCGTCGGTACATCTGGGCGAAGTTCTTCGCCGAGAAGATAAACATCAGTCGGTCCTGCAACGTGTGCTGGCGGTTGATGTATCGCATCGACTTCACATACTTAGCCTTGCGGTCCTGCAGCTGCTTCTGCAATGTCGTGAGCTGTGCGTTGAGCAGTCCGATATTGCCGTCGATGTGCTGTATGTCCTTCTGTATGCCGTCGATGTTCTTCTGGTGCTTGTCTATCTCGCTGTTGATGACGAGCAGGTCGTTGAGACGCTTCTTCACATCCGCCTGATTGGCACGCAGCGCGGCCTCCTGCTTCTTTATCTCCTTCTGCATGGCTGTGCGCTTGCTCTGCAGTCCGCGTATCTCGGCTGTAGAGTAAGTGGGGCGTGCCGCCTTCTTGGTTGTTTTCTTTCGGGCGGTGGTCTTCTTGGCGGTAGTCTTTCTCTTTGTGCTGGTCTTTCTTCTTACTGGCGTCTTTGCCGCCTGCTTCTTCTTGGCCTGCGTCGTGGTGTGCTGGCGCTGCTGCATGAGCGTCAGAGCCGTGGCATCCGTAGGAGCGGCAAGCATCGCTGTGGCAAGAAGTGCCATTATAAATTGCTTCATTGGCTTTTACTGTATTGACATGAGTTTCTTGAGTATGTCCTGTGCCTCTATCTTCTTGTATTTGCCCGACAGCTGAGTCTCCACGTCCCAGTCGGCTGAGTTCTTGGGCGACGACATCTTCACCGTCAGCTGCGCTGCCTGCTGGCGTCCGGTGATGTCGGTGGTCACGGCAAACTGCTGCGACAGCGGGAACTGTCTGCCTGCAAACGTGCGGAAGTTGTCGTAGGTCCATATGAGCGACGACTTGCCGTGGCCCGCACTCTCATAGTTGGCACCGGCACCTGTTATCAGCGCTGTAGCCTTCGATGCCTTCCACTGATATTCTATCTTGCCGCTCTTGTAGCCCATGGGCACTGTTGTAGCCACGTCGGTCAGGCTGCACGTGAATCGTTGCAGCATCTGCTCGCCCACCGTCTTTTCGCCGGGCAGGAACAGCTGGTTCCAGAACAGAGCCTGCAGCGAGTAGAACGACAGTCCGTTGTCAGCCAGGAAGCTCACGTCCTTGTACGATGCCTTGATATATTCCTTGTGAAAACGGTCTACGAGCAGCACATAATCGGGTGTGAAATCAATGCGTGCTATCTCCGTACGTATAATGGGCAGCAACAGCTGCAGACGTATCACCTCGTCGCGACGCATGCTTATCTTGCCGTCGCAGCTGAGGTCTTTGTTGCCCGCTACCAGTCGGAAGTCGGCGCTTGCCACGATGTTGCGTGCCTGCACCTGATTGTCGAGCACACGCTTCATGAACGCCTGCTGTTCTGACTTCTGTGTCTTGGCCAGCCCCGTTGTGGCGCTGCCGTCGGTCACAGCCTTCTTGCTTGCACACGAGGCGAGCAAGACGATTACAGAGATTATCGTTATTAGTCGTTTCATTTTTTTCTTTATTGTTCCTCAATCTTCAGTTTCTTTGTCTTTATCTTTCGTGTCAGCACCGCCTTGTCGCCTCCTGCCTTGAACGCGCGCTGCCACAGCTCCACGGCACGGTCGGTGTCGCCGCACATGCAGTAGATGTCGCCGGCGTGTCCTATCACCACTGCGCTCGGTCCGTTCACGGTGTCGGTGTCGTTCTGCAGAGCGCGGTCGATGTAGGCACGTGCCTCGTCATATCGCTTCTGCAGGAACAGAATCCAGGCGTAGGTGTCGAGATAGGTGGCGTTGGTGGGTTCAGCCAGCACCGTCTTGAAGCTCATCTGCTCGGCACGCTTCAGGTCGCGTCGCAGTTCGGAGAGGTAGTAGGCATAGTTGTTGAGCACCACGATGTTGTCCTCCTTCCATTTCAGGCTCTTGTCGTAAGCCTCGAATGCCTCCTCCTGCTGTTTCTTCTTGAACAGGATGTCGCCCATCGCGCCGTAGAAGTCGCTTGCCATGTCGGGGTCGGCATGGTCGTCTATCTCGTCGGCGCCACGCTTCAGGGCGTCGAGAGCGTGGTCGTCGTCGTCCTTCTGGAAGTAGGCGAGTCCGAGGAAGTAGTAGAAGGTCATGTCGTCGGGGTTGTATTGCGTTCCGGCAGTGCTCAGGGCTATCACCTCGTCCCACTTCTTCTTCTCCCACTTGTCCTGTATCAGCTTGATACGAGCCAGGTTGTTGTCGGGCTCGAAGGTGAGCGTGTGCTCGAAGGCGGCATTAACGGAGTCGACGGGCATGCCCTTCAGCTTCATGTACATAGCCTTCATGTTGGATATGTCGGCATTCTTGGGCGATGCTGCCATGGTGCGATCGAACAGATTGAGCACCACCACGCTGTCGCCGCCGTTCTGCTCCGACTCCTTTATGGCTTGCTGCAGCATGGTCACCTTGGTCTTCGATTCGGTCTGCGAGCTGAACAGTATCTTCTCGCGCAGTTCGTCGGCAGCCGCATTGTCGCCTCCGGCACGATAGTAGTCGTACATCGAGTTGAGGGCGAAGGCGTTCTGCGGGTCGTCGGCAAGTGCGCCCTGGAAGCATTTGAATGCCTCGTCGCGGCGGCTGTGGTTCATCAGCCAGTTGCCCAGCATCACCTTATAGTTGGGTTCATTGGGATGGGCGTCGTTCAGGGCCTTGAGCATGCGGTAGGCATTCTTGGTGTCGTGGCGCATCTCGTAGACATTCATCCTCATAAATGTCAGCTCGTCGCTCTCGCCGTCAATCTTCTCTATGCGCTCTATGGTCGAGAGCATGCGTGTATAGTCCTTCTTGGCACCGTACAGACGCGCCAGGATGTCGAGCACGTCGGTGCGCTCGCGGTGGTGCGAGTAGAGATTCTCATAAGCCTTGATGGCGCTGTCGTAGTCGCGCTGCTGTATGTACGTTGCGGCTACGCTCTCCTGATAGGTGTCGTTGGCTGGTTGCAGACGTGCGGCACGCTCCATATACTTCGTGGCTATAGAGTCGTTGCCCGTATCGAAGTACTGTTGTGCCAGCCGATAGTAGGCTTCGGCTGCATTGGGATTTACCTCTCGGCACGAGTCGAGCAGGCGAAGGGCTGTAGAGTCGTCGCCCCTGAGCTGGCTGCACACCGCATCGAGAAAGAGCCTGTCTGCCAACGGTGTGGCGTCGAGCAGTTCCTTGGCGCTGATGGTCATCGTGTCGGCATCGAGTCGCTGAGCCACGCCTCGCGTACGATTGTCGATGCCCGTAGCAATGGCTGGGGCAATGGCGAGCAGGGCGGCTGCTCCGATGCCGATTATCTGATTCTTGTATGGGTTCATTGCTTATTGTGTGTTTGCTGCTTTACTTCACTCCGGTGTGGCCATATCCGCCCTCACCGCGTTCGGTCTGGTCGAGTTGCTCAACCACCTCAAACTGTCCCTGCTCATGGCGTGCTATCACCATCTGTGCTATGCGCTCGCCCTCGGTGATGACAAACGGCTCTGTAGAGAGGTTGACGAGCAGCACGCCTATCTCGCCACGGTAGTCGGCGTCGATGGTTCCGGGCGAGTTGAGCACAGTGATGCCGTGCTTCAGTGCCAAGCCTGAGCGTGGGCGCACCTGAGCCTCATATCCCGGAGGCAGCGCAATGTACAGACCTGTGGGTATGATGCGGCGCTCCATTGGGTTGAGCGTGATTGACTCGTCGATATTGGCACGCAAGTCCATGCCTGCGCTCAGCTCGGTAGCGTACGCCGGCAGTTGCTGACGGCCACGGTTCACTATCTTTATTTTCACCATATTGTTATTGTCGTTATCTTATGTTTCTTATACAATTAATCTGCAAAAATACTGATTATTGACGAGATAACGGACGTTTAGCTACAAAATAACATTAATTTAGAGAATGCAAATATTGTACTGGCAGTAAAAAAGTGTTACAAACAAAAAATTGATTTTAGAGATTTCTGAAGCGATTTTTATAGGTTGACGAGGGGTCTTTCAGTCGTTTTTTCTTAATTAGGAGCTTCCTTGCACTCCAAAAGGACTACATTTGGTGTGCAAGTAGGCCCTAATTGCAATGCAACGGAAGCCATATTGCAGTGCAAATATAATCCTTTTGAAATAAAATGTAGGGTTTTCGCACGGCTTACTATTGCACACCAGCACCCACCATCATCACAATCCGCTGAATACTAACATAATAATCGCTGCACGCGCAAAACTCACGATTTTAGAGCAAAAGATTTTGTTGTGCGCTCAACTCACAGTTTTGAGCGGTTAAAAATGCAAATATAATTTTCGTCACGAATGCACACGAATTATTCACGAATTATTTTAGTCACAAACATTCATGGATAATTCATGGTAATTCGTGACCATAAAGCAAACCATAGGAGGGTATGGCATCCCTGCCGTATCCACTCAATCTACTATAAATAAAGGCAGAGTGAGTAGGGCAAAAATAAAGCACCCTGCAAAGGCAAAAGCACTGAATTGGTTAATGCTTTCACTCTTGCAGGGCGCTCAACTTTAATAAAATAGTGAGTTTTTTGGTTGTCTATAGTTTAGAAATCTTCATCACTGTAATCATCATCCCCTTCTTCTACGATGCCGAATCCATGGGTTTTGTCATCGTCGGGAGTCCAGCCGCTCGCGGTCATTATCTGTGAAGGCTCCATCTCGATAACGGTAATCTCAGGAGCAATATATTTCTTCTTTTTCATATTGTCGTACTTTTTATTTCTTTACCACTACTTTGTTGTTAACGATATACACACCCTTCGACAACTTGTCTACATTGTTGGTGTTCATACGCACACCGCCAAGGTTGTAGATGCCGGTGTTTGTATTCTGCTTGTTCTCCTCAATCACGTGGATGCCGGTTGTACCGCCCATACCGTTGCCATCAAGCGAGAACATCAACATTCTGCCAGAAGGTGCATCTTCTTTAAGCCAGCAACGGTAAGCCTTTACGTTATGATCCTTATTTGTGTGAACCAAGTTACCGTTGCTGAACATATAAGAATCCTTTGACACCGCAGTCGGATTGCTGTACGAACCAGTGTAGGTCATGTCTCCGCCGCCATTTACTGTGTGTGTCATTGCAGATGTCTGATCCTGATAGTTGATACCATTGGCTACATATACCGGACCATTAAGGGTTTTAGTCTCACGGTCGATAGTGTATGTATAGTTGCCAAGCGGCTCCCTTGTAGGATATATTATATAAGGAGTGTTCTTCTCAAGCACTACGTCCTCACCGGCTACGTCTACTGTAGAGAACTTTATCCAGTTGTCTTCCAAGGCATTGAATTTTGCTAACTTTGTACCATCACCGAAAGCTTCATTAACCTGAGCTGCTGTCATATCAACGGGAAGAATGATAGAGTTCCATCCCTTCTTGTCGTTGGTAGCATTCTTGGTGAATGTACGGTGGAGCAGCATCTTGGCACCTGTGTATGTCTTGGTTACGTTGAGAGTAGAGTCCTCGTCAAGAATCAGCAGGTCGTCACATCCGTTGAGTGTTCCGTCGTCGTTCATGTTGCTGCGCAGAGCGAAACCCTTAATCTGCAGATTATTGAGAGCTGTCAAAACCTTTATTGGCTTAATACGAACCTGATCGAATGGCAGAGTCGGATTAAGCACTGCATAAGCATTAGCTTTACCACCAATTACGTCAGCACCAAGAACCTTCCAGCTTGTCAATTTTTCCTGCTGTTTACCGTCAAGCCAAGTTGTCAACTCCAGACCTTCACCGAGACTTGCACCCAATCCTAATGTAAGATGATCTGTCACCATTACGAGTTGTTGTCCCTTATCTACTGTCTTACCTATATTGACAGAGATATTAGCTCCACCCAAGTCTACACCCATAGGGAGTGTCAAGTGTGTATCCAAACTACTATCTACCAAGTTGCTCAATTCGTTGTAGCCGTTGCCAATGTTAGCTACTTGGAACATCGTAGTATTTTCGAAGTCAATTGAAGCATTAGTATTCTCAAAAGATACCACCTCAGCACCATAAAGCATATCAGTAGTAGCGTTAACTATATTAGCATCGCTTACGTATGCATAGTATACATTAAGCTGCGAAAGGTCAACACTAGCCACTCCGGTTTTATAGAGTACTACCTCATCAAATTTGCAACCTTGTGGTGCAATTACTCTGAGACGCATTTTACGAACATCTCCACTACCGATAAGTCCTGCAGAGATTGCATCCCAGTAGGTAGTTATTTTTTCTGTTACTTCCTGTCCGTCACAATAAAGTTTGATGTTGTAGAGATTAAGAACATCGGCACTGAGTCCGGTTGCCTTAGTCGTTACAACGAAGCCAACCTCCATTTTACCATTAAAGCCGTTGCTAAGCAAAGAGCCATCTACCGTCTTAATACCGACAAGCCCCTTATTATTTATCAAACTAAGACCTGGTTTACTATATACAAAGTCATTAAGTGTAGGTGTAAGGATAGCAGATCTATTATCCATACCATCAGCAATCTGCACGGCGCTGAAGCCGTTATTATCACTTAACTTATATTTAGCGGGTTCACCTTCCTTATTGACAAGGATATTTACTCCGTGCTCCTCAGGATTGTAATATGGCGCATAGTTGAGAGTAACTTCTTCGGCACAACCATCAGTAGCTGTAGCAACGAAAACATACTTGCCCGGAACAACGAGATTTGTAACCTTGCCAGTTGTTTCATCCAAAGTGACATTTGAGTCAGATGGTTGTTCTTTGATTTGCCATGTTACAGATACTGCATCGTTATGCTGTAACTGGAATTCATTCTCGCATCCACATACATCACGGCTTGATGTAGCATTGATTGGACAATGATGAGAAGCTGCATCGGGAGCCATGCGCACAAAGGCGTAGTTAACAGTAGTACCACCAATTTTTATTCCGACTCCCGTAAAGAAAATCTTTACTGCAGAAAAGGCTGCAGGAGCCTTAATTACAATTTCACCATCCTTATCCGCCTTAAGCACTCCAAGGCCCAAAACGGAACTCGAGAGTCTGTATGTGTCTATTTTTTTATTCTCCTTGTTGAAAAGCGTAAGTTCAGCACCATCGCCTATCGAAAGTTTGGCCACATCAAGACCATTAATCTTGAAACCAACCTCTGTTCCCTTAGGAAATGCTTCCTCATTGTCAGAAGGTTTGGCAACGACTGTAACTGGGGTTGATACTGGTATTAATACCGCTGTAACAGCAGCATAGCCATTGGTAAGATCCTCATCAATCACGTCGCCGCGTGATGCCTCTGCCAATAATGGTTTAGTTGGCTTTTCGCCATGCGCCTCCAGTGTGAACGCCTCACGCCCCTGTTCCTGAGCATATTTGCTGATGCCATTCTCCTTGTTGTTGGTAATAGTATACTCACGAGCATTGCCTACAAAAGCATACTTGATATTTATAGCAGTACCCAACTTGGCTTCAACTCCACACTGAACGAGCTTGATTTCATCGAAATTACCGGGAGCTTTAGCCGTGTACAATTTGTTGACCTGACCTGAACCAGGGATTGTCAGCAGCGACAAACCAAGACCAGTGACAGAATTGCCAGCAGAGATAGTTTGGAGTTTGCCAACCGCTACTCCGTCCTTAAGGAACTGTATTTTGTAGTAATCTGCCAAATTGAGAGTAAGGATGCTTGCATCTGATTTTGCACAAATAACAAAACCTGCCTCTGTACCACCAGCATAATAATGCTGATTGTCCTTAACGCTGATAATAGGACTTCCTACAACGGTAGCATCAACAAGCGCCGGAATCGTAGCATAATCATCCAAATTATCATTACAGATGTTCTGAAGGTCTTTTGTTCCTGATAGCACTTTAACGCCATCGAAAAGGCTGTTGATCATACAACCGGGTCCTACGAGAGCACGACGGTTTTTAAAATAATTCTCCGTGTTAGGGTCTAAATCCTGCCAAACCTTCTTCTCTATTTTGCCTCCGCCATTTATGGTTGCGGCAACCATTGGCAGAGCAAAGAGCAAGAGAGTTGCGACAAAACAAATTTTCCTGAAAAATTTCTTTGACATCGTTAATTTGTTAAATATTATCGTTTCACTTAATTAAAATCGAACACGTCTAAGTATAGCATTCGAGCCTACCGGATTTTATTGTGCAAAGGTATTATAATTTGGAATAATAAATAAAAATGAGTAGGCTTAGAGTAGGGGTATAGTATATATGCCAAGTCGTATCTATCTAACAATCAGTCGCTTATAAAATCGGGGGGGGGGGGGGGAATTTTAAAGGTTTAAAAAAAGCGAAAAAAAAACCGACGAAATTTTAAAGAAATTTAGGGGAAAAAAAATAAAA